>NZ_OZ038525.1:1882500-2482500 GCF_964036645.1 Tenacibaculum sp. 190524A02b
TGAAGCTTAGAGGTTTTTCTTGGAAGCCCTTAGCCGCACTATCCACGCGTCCGAAGAGTTGTGGTACTATCACAGTTCAGCTAGGTCTGCGGATTTGCCTACAGTCCTAATACCTACATGTTTCAACGAGCTATTCCGTCAGCTCGCGGCGGGTTCATTACTCCGTCACCCCATCGCAATTATAAGAAGTACAGGAATATTAACCTGTTGTCCATCGACTACTCCCTTCGGATTCGCCTTAGGTCCCGACTAACCCTCAGCTGATTAGCATCGCTGAGGAAACCTTAGTCTTTCGGTGAGGGGGTTTCTCGCCCCCTTTATCGTTACTTATGCCTACATTTTCTTTTCTATCCGCTCCAGCAAACCTCACAGTTCACCTTCAGCGCAAATAGAATGCTCCCCTACCACTTTTAAAGTCCATAGCTTCGGTAATATGTTTATGCCCGATTATTATCCATGCAAAACCGCTCGACTAGTGAGCTGTTACGCACTCTTTAAATGAATGGCTGCTTCCAAGCCAACATCCTAGCTGTCTAAGCAGTTTCACCTCGTTTTTTCAACTTAACATATATTTGGGGACCTTAGCTGATGGTCTGGGTTCTTTCCCTCTCGGACATGGACCTTAGCACCCATGCCCTCACTGCTGAAAAACATTTTATAGCATTCGGAGTTTGTCAGGAATTGGTAGGCGGTGAAGCCCCCGCATCCAATCAGTAGCTCTACCTCTATAAAACTTTTATTCAACGCTGCACCTAAATGCATTTCGGGGAGTACGAGCTATTTCCGAGTTTGATTGGCCTTTCACCCCTACCCACAGGTCATCCAAAGACTTTTCAACGTCAACTGGTTCGGTCCTCCACTGTGTGTTACCACAGCTTCAACCTGCCCATGGGTAGATCACTCGGTTTCGCGTCTACTACTACTAACTATATGCGCCCTATTCAGACTCGCTTTCGCTTCGGCTCCGAACCTTAAATTCTTAACCTTGCTAGCAACAGTAACTCGTAGGCTCATTATGCAAAAGGCACGCCGTCACCCATTGTTAATGGGCTTCGACCGCTTGTAGGCGTACGGTTTCAGGTTCTCTTTCACTCCCTTTCTTAGGGTTCTTTTCACCTTTCCCTCACGGTACTAGTTCACTATCGGTCTTTCAGGAGTATTTAGCCTTACCGGATGGTCCCGGCAGATTCATACAGGATTACACGTGTCCCGCACTACTCAGGGTACTGCTATATCCTCTTCGCTTACCTATACGAGACTATCACTCTCTTTGGTGTGTCTTTCCAAACACTTCTAGTTAACTTAGATTCTAATGTCGCAGCCCTACAACCCCAATATTGCCGTAACAATATTGGTTTGGGCTAATCCGCGTTCGCTCGCCACTACTAACGGAATCACTATTGTTTTCTCTTCCTATGGTTACTTAGATGTTTCAGTTCACCACGTTTGCCCCCTTGCGGGTACTATATCTTCAATATAGTGGGTTGCCCCATTCGGAAATTTACGGATCAATATGTATGTGCCACTCCCCGTAACTTATCGCAGCTTATCACGTCCTTCTTCGCCTCTGAAAGCCTAGGCATCCGCCATACGCCCTTATTTAGCTTATTGTACTTTTTGCTATAGCATATTAAATACTATAACGAGCTCTTTATAATTCTTTATATTTTTATAAAAATATTTCGTTAGATACTATCTAACGCTCTATCTTGATTCTTTACGATATCATTTTACCAATATGTCAATGAACTTGTTTAATGTATCAATGTCTTAATTCATCAATGTTTCAATTCTATAATTGTTACACTTACTAATTTGATTAATTGTTACATTTATCTGTGGAGAATATCGGAGTCGAACCGATGACCTCTTGCGTGCAAGGCAAGCGCTCTAGCCAGCTGAGCTAATCCCCCATTGTTTCTAGTTATGAGGTTTTAGTGTTGAGTTATGAGTTTATCAAAATGCTCAACATAACCCGCTTCTAGAATTTCCTTTTGAAACTAAGCTCTTTTTTATTTTTACTATAGTAGTCTTGGGCAGGCTCGAACTGCCGACCTCTACATTATCAGTGTAGCGCTCTAACCAGCTGAGCTACAAGACTGTTTTTTTTCAGTAATGAGCTATTAGTTCTGAGTATTGAGTTTTCCCCCTCAATACTAACACCTAAATACTCTATACTAATCTTAGATCTTAGTCTCTTGTTTTAAAATTAACAGCTAAAGAGTAAAATATACCTTCTTTGTAACTTCACATCTTTTCTCTAGAAAGGAGGTGTTCCAGCCGCACCTTCCGGTACGGCTACCTTGTTACGACTTAGCCCTAGTTACCAGTTTTACCCTAGGCAGCTCCTTGCGGTAACCGACTTCAGGCACCCCCAGCTTCCATGGCTTGACGGGCGGTGTGTACAAGGCCGGGAACGTATTCACCGGATCATGGCTGATATCCGATTACTAGCGATTCCAGCTTCACGGAGTCGAGTTGCAGACTCCGATCCGAACTGTGATATGGTTTATAGATTCGCTCCATTTCGCAATGTGGCTGCTCATTGTCCATACCATTGTAGCACGTGTGTAGCCCAGGACGTAAGGGCCGTGATGATTTGACGTCATCCCCACCTTCCTCACGGTTTGCACCGGCAGTCTCGCTAGAGTCCTCAGCTTTACCTGCTAGCAACTAACGATAGGGGTTGCGCTCGTTATAGGACTTAACCTGACACCTCACGGCACGAGCTGACGACAACCATGCAGCACCTTGTAAAGTGTCCGAAGAAAAAGCTATCTCTAACCCTGTCACTCTACATTTAAGCCCTGGTAAGGTTCCTCGCGTATCATCGAATTAAACCACATGCTCCACCGCTTGTGGGCCCCCGTCAATTCCTTTGAGTTTCAATCTTGCGATCGTACTCCCCAGGTGGGACACTTATCACTTTCGCTTAGTCACTGAAATAAATCCCAACAACTAGTGTCCATCGTTTACGGCGTGGACTACCAGGGTATCTAATCCTGTTCGCTCCCCACGCTTTCGTCCATGAGCGTCAGTATATACATAGTAGACTGCCTTCGCAATCGGTATTCTGTGTAATATCTATGCATTTCACCGCTACACTACACATTCTATCTACTTCCGTATAACTCAAGTCAACCAGTATCAAAGGCAGTTCTACAGTTAAGCTGTAGGATTTCACCTCTGACTTAATTGACCGCCTGCGACCCTTTAAACCCAATGATTCCGGATAACGCTTGCACCCTCCGTATTACCGCGGCTGCTGGCACGGAGTTAGCCGGTGCTTATTCTTATGGTACCGTCAAGGTTCTACACGTAGAACGGTTTCTTCCCATATAAAAGCAGTTTACAACCCATAGGGCAGTCTTCCTGCACGCGGCATGGCTGGTTCAGAGTTGCCTCCATTGACCAATATTCCTCACTGCTGCCTCCCGTAGGAGTCTGGTCCGTGTCTCAGTACCAGTGTGGGGGATAATCCTCTCAGACCCCCTACCTATCGTTGCCATGGTAAGCCGTTACCTTACCATCTAGCTAATAGGACGCATAGTCATCTTGTACCGATAAATCTTTAATTAATTAATCATGCAACTAATCAATATTATGGAGTATTAATCTTCATTTCTAAAGGCTATCCTCCTGTACAAGGCAGATTCTATACGCGTTACGCACCCGTTCGCCGGTCGTCAGCAAGTAGCAAGCTACCTCTGTTACCCCTCGACTTGCATGTGTTAAGCCTGCCGCTAGCGTTCATCCTGAGCCAGGATCAAACTCTTCATTGTATAATCTTTAATATTATCCAATGTAAAAGTTTCAAAAGAATTTTTTAAAATTATTTAATCACTTAAATAATCTGTGGTAATTCTACTCTTAAATTACGCTGTCAATTTCAATATTTTCAATGAACTTTGTTAATCTTAATATTTGACATATCTCAATCAAAATCTCAATTAACTTCTTGTAGAAACACTAGAATCGAACTAGTTGATTTTTCTTCAAAATCTTTCCAAAATTTCTTAGATCGTGTTGCCTCCAAAAGCGGATGCAAAACTAATAACTTTTTTTAACTCCAACAAAACTTTTTTGAAGTTTTTTTTCATTCGCTATAAAACACAATATTTTAATGAACGTCCCTTTAAATTCGGACTGCAAAGATACTGAGATTAATTTCAATTAAACAAATAAAATTTAAACTATTTTTTAATCTTTTCTTAACTCTATATCTTACCAAATCTTCAATGAACTTACTAACTTTGTAAACTACATTTCTCCGTTAGCGGCTGCAAATATACAACCCTTTTTAATCCCCACAAGCCTTTTATCAATCTTTTTTATTTAAAACCCAAACACCAAAACTCAAAAACCTATTTAACAATAGGTTAAACACTATTTTTTTTCTAGGAAATTATTTTACAGTGTAAACTAAATAAAAAAACAAGCCCAAAAGAGCTTGCTTTACAATATCATTATGTATGGATTTATTCTATACTATCTAATTAGTTTTTTGTACTTAATTCTTTTAGGCATAACGTCACCCCCTAATCGTTTTTTCTTATTTTCTTCGTATTCCGAGAAAGATCCTTCAAAGAAATAAACCTGACTATCTCCTTCAAAAGCTAAAATATGGGTACATATCCTATCTAAAAACCATCTATCATGTGATATTACTACCGCACAACCTGCAAAATTTTCTAAACCTTCTTCTAATGCACGTAATGTATTTACATCTAAATCATTTGTTGGCTCGTCTAATAGTAGCACGTTACCTTCTTCTTTTAAGGTCATTGCTAAATGTAATCTGTTTCGTTCTCCTCCAGATAAAGTTGATACTTTTTTATTCTGCTCATTACCTGAAAAATTGAAACGACTAAGGTACGCTCTTGAATTAACTTGCTTCCCTCCCATCATTACTAAGTCTTGACCTTCAGAAAAATTTTCCCATATCGATTTATTAGGATCAATATTAGCATGTGATTGATCAACGTAGGCTATTTTAGCTGTTTCTCCTACAGAAAAAGTACCTCCATCTGGATTTTCTTCTCCCATTATCATTCTAAAAATTGTAGTTTTCCCTGCTCCATTAGGTCCAATAATACCTACAATTCCTGCTTGAGGAAGATTAAACTCTAAATTTTCATATAACAACTTCTCTCCATAAGCCTTTGAAACTCCAGTAGCTTCAATAACATTAGTTCCAAGTCGTGGTCCATTAGGAATAAATATCTCTAATTTTTCTTCAGCTTGTTTTTGATCTTGATTTAATAGTTTATCGTAATTTTTTAAACGAGCCTTTTGTTTGGTTTGGCGTCCTTTAGCTCCTTGTCTTACCCATTCTAGCTCTCGTTCTAATGTTTTTTGGCGTTTACTAGCTGTTTTACTTTCCTGTGCTAAACGTTTCGACTTTTGATCTAACCAAGACGAATAATTCCCTTTCCATGGTATTCCTTCTCCTCTATCCAACTCTAAAATCCACCCAGCTACATTATCTAAAAAGTATCTATCATGCGTAACTGCAATTACAGTTCCTTTATATTGTGCTAAATGATGTTCTAACCAATGAACAGATTCTGCATCTAAATGGTTTGTAGGCTCATCTAGTAATAAAATTTCAGGTTCTTGTAATAATAAACGACACAAAGCTACTCTTCTTCTTTCTCCCCCAGAAAGAACTCCTATTTTCTTATCAGGATCAGGTGTTCTTAACGCATCCATTGCTATTTCTAGCTTTGTATCTAACTCCCAAGCGTTAGATGCATCAATTTTATCTTGTAGTTCTGCTTGTCTATCCATTAGCTTCTGCATTTTATCTGCATCAGAATAAACTTCTTCCAAGCCAAACATGTCATTTATTTTATTATATTCATCCAAAACAGCAACAACATCTGCAACTCCTTCTTTTACTATTTCTAGTACTGTTTTTTCTTCATCTAATTGTGGTTCTTGTTCTAGATAACCTACTTTATAACCTGGGGAAAACACAACATCTCCATGATAGTTCTTTTCTACTCCGGCTATTATTTTTAATAATGTTGATTTACCAGAACCGTTTAAACCTAAGATTCCTATTTTTGCTCCATAAAAGAAACTTAAATAAATATCTTTTAGAACTTGCTTCCCTGTACTTTGATAGGTTTTAGAAACCTTATTCATAGAGAAGATTATTTTTTTATCGTCACTCATTTTTTAGTCTTTATTGTAATTCTTTTTATACTCTACCTTTTAACGCATTAAATACCCAAGCGTTGGCAAAAAAGCCTAAACCAACGGCTCCAAAACCATAACCTGCTATTTCATCATATTTGAATACCGCTAAAGCTACTAATAAAACCCCCATTAACACCATTATTAAAGTAGCCCATCCAAGAACTGTATTTTTATTCATTGCCATACTATTATATCTTTATAAGTACAGCCACAAATATCGGTATTTTTTTAGGTTTTCAATTAATTATATATCCATAAAAAAAGAACTCTAATAGTTTTAGAGTTCTTTTTTTATATTTATTTTTTATTTATTAGAGTTCAGCAGCTAACCTACTACCCTGGTTAATAGCTCTTTTAGCATCTAATTCTGCTGCTACGTCAGCTCCTCCAATTAAATGTACATTTACTCCTTTAGCTTTTAACGGTTCGTACAGTTCTTTAAAAGGTAATTGCCCTGCACATATTATTACATTGTCTACTTCTAAAACTTTTTCTTCTTCATTTTGTATATAATGTATTCCTTTATCATCTACTTTTTGGTATTGTACTTCATTAATAAATTGAACATTTTTCTTTTTTAAGTTAGCTCTGTGTATCCAACCAGTTGTTTTACCTAAATTTCCTCCAAATTTACCTTTACTTCTTTTAAACATAAAAATTTCTCTTGGTGATGGATGAAATTTTGGAATTACTCCTTCAATCCCACTTCTAGCTTCCATTTTTTTATCTATTCCCCACTCTTGTAACCACGCATCAATGTTCTGACTAGTACTTTCTCCTTCATGAGACAAATATTCAGATACATCAAAACCAATACCTCCTGCTCCAATTACTGCAACCCTTTTCCCTACTTCTTTTTTATGTTTTAAAACATCTATATAGTTTAAAACTTTTTGATGATCTATTCCTTCTATCCTAGGTTTTCTTGGTGTTATACCTGTAGCCAAAATAACTTCATCAAAATTATCTTTTGCTAAATCTTCAGCATTAACTCTTCTATTTAATTCTAAATTTACTTTATGGATTTCTATTTGTTTTCTAAAATATCTAATTGTTTCATAAAACTCTTCTTTTCCTGGAATTTGTTTTGCTATATTAAATTGCCCACCTATTTCAGATGCTGAATCATAGAGTGTTACCTCGTGCCCTCTTTGAGCTGCTACAGTTGCCGCTGCTAATCCTGCTGGGCCTGCTCCTACTACAGCTATTCTTTTTACTAAGTTAGTTTGTGTGTAATTTAATTCTGTTTCATGACAAGCTCTTGGGTTCACTAAACAACTAGCTATTTTCTTTTCGAATACATGATCTAAACACGCTTGATTGCAGGCAATACATGTATTGATTTCATCTTCTCTTTCTTCTTTAGCTTTATTTACCCACTCTGGATCTGCTAAAAAAGGTCTTGCCATAGAAATCATATCTGCATGTCCTTCTTCTAATATCCTTTCAGCTACATCAGGCATATTAATCCTATTTGAAGTAACTAAAGGTATAGAAACTTCTTCTTTCATCTTTTGCGTTACCCATGTAAATGCTGCTCTAGGTACGGATGTAGCTATTGTTGGTATTCTAGATTCATGCCAACCTATTCCAGTATTAATAATAGTTGCTCCTGCTTTTTCTATTTCCTTCCCTAACTGAACAACTTCGTTCCAAGTACTTCCTTGCTCTACTAAATCAAGCATTGAAAGCCTATATATAATTATAAAATCTTTTCCAACTGCTTCTCTAGTTTGTTTTACCAATTCAATAGGTAACTTAATTCTATTTTCATAGCTTCCTCCCCAAGTATCCACTCTCTTGTTCGTTCTTTTTGCTATAAATTGATTAATTAAATATCCTTCTGACCCCATTATTTCTACACCATCATATCCAGCTTCTTTTGCTAATGATGCAGAATTAACAAAATCTTTAATTGTTCTTCGTATTCCTGATGTTTTTAGCTCAAAAGGTTTAAAAGGAGTTATTGGTGATTTTATTGGTGAAGGAGCTACATTAAGTGGATGATAACCATAACGACCAGTATGAAGAATTTGCATACAGATTTTACCTCCTTCTTTATGTACTGCTTCTGTTATTATTTTATGTTTCTTAGCATGTTTTTTTGTGCTCATTCTTGAAGAAAAAGGTGCTGTCCATCCTTGAATACTTGGCGCTATTCCTCCAGTAACTATCAATCCAACTCCTCCTTTTGCTCTTTCTGCATAATATGTTGCTATTTTTTCCATTCCATTCTTTTCTTCTTCTAGACCTGTATGCATTGATCCCATTAAGATTCTATTCTTTAAAGTAGTAAAACCTAAATCTAAGGGTTCAAAAATATGTTTATACTTTGTCATAATTTGATAGTTTTTGTTATTTATTATGCGTGCATAATAAATGCAAGATAGTATATTTTAAGTATAAAATAAAAAAAAGGAGGTACTTTCAATAAAGTGCCTCCTAATATTTTTAATTATTATATTGATTATTTATGTATAAACTTCTTTAAAAACAGCCTTGTATAGTTCTTTGTATAAAAAATAAAAAATAAAACCAATAAGAATTCCTGATATATATCCTGTTAATACATCTGATGGATAGTGTACTCCTAAATAGATTCTACTATATCCAAAAAGTATTGGAAAAACAGTTAACAATAATATGTATTTAGAACTCCTATAAAAAATTAATATTATAAAAACACTAAATGTTGTTGACAATGACGCATGTCCTGACCAAAAACTATATCCACCAGGCTTATAAGAAAACTGCCTTAAATAACCTCTTAATTCTTCGGTATTACATGGCCTTAGTCTTTCTGTTGTATTTTTCATGAAATTTGTTAACTGATCTGAAAAAGCAACTAACACAACTATAAAAAGTAAAGTAAATATCCCTTTTTTTAATCCTAACTTTTTAAACACAAAAAACAAAACTGTTGCAAAAAGTGGTATCCAAGTAAATTGATTGGTTATTGTTAACCAGAAATAATCAAAGGACTCACTTCCTAAATTATTTAACGCTATTAATAGCTCTCTATCTTTTTGTAAAACGTTTTCTAGCAATTTATTTCCCTACTTTTAAAACTTCAACTTCAAAAACTAAATCTGCTTTTGGTGGTATAGGCCCTAAACCTTTATCTCCATATCCTAAATAATGGGGTATAAAAAATCTTGATTTATCACCTTCTCTCATTGTTTTTACTCCTTCTTTCCAACCTGCTATTAATCCCATTTTGTCAATTGTAAAAACAAAAGGCTGTCCTTTATCAATACTTGAATCTATCTTTTTACCATCAGTTAGGTATAATGTATAATGTACAGTTGTAGGAATTGCTGAATTCACTTTTTTACCTTTTCCTTCTTTTAAACGTAGTATTTTTAATTTGGAAGCTGTAGTAACAGCCTTATCAATACCTTTTTCTTTCAAAAACTGTTGTTTTCTTTCTTCAATTTTTCTTTTACGCTCTTCTTCTCTTTTAACTTCATTAGCTAACTCCTTTTCAAAAACACTAGGAGCATTAAAATCTTTTGCATCCTTACCTACTCTAATAATTTCTACCTTATTAATAAAATCATTTTGTTGGATGGTATCTACCACTTTTTGCCCAATTTTTACTTGACCAAAAACAGAATGTCTTCCATCTAACCACGGAGTTGCTTTATGTGTTATAAAAAACTGACTAGAATTTGTATTCTTTCCTGAATTTGCCATTGACAATACTCCGGATTTATCATGTTTATATATCAACTTTCCTTCTTCATTCATTGGAAACTCATCTCCAAATTTATAGCCTGCATTCCCTCGACCAGTACCAGTTATGTCGCCTCCTTGTATCATAAAATCTTTAATAACTCTATGAAATTTTGTTCCATCAAAATAAGGCTTTCCTTTTAATGAGTCTGTCATTTTAGGATTGCTTCCTTCTACCAAAGAAACAAAATTCGCTACTGTCATTGGAACTTCTTTCTCATGCAGTTTAACCAAAATATCTCCTCTGTTTGTTTGAATATCTGCATACAAACCATTATCTAAGTTGGGGTATTTTGCAGCTTTACAAGCTGAAAATGTTATTGCTACTAATACAATTAATATTTTTATTACTCTCATTTTAGTTTGTCTTAAAAAATGAAAGGCACCAATTTCTAAATTGATGCCTTATACTTGTTTTTATTTTTTAATGACCATGCCCGTCACCCTTAGAGTGACCGTGTCCTAACACAATTTCTAATAACTCTACTTCAAAAACTAAAGCAGAGAATGGCTTAATTTTACCACCTGGTCTAGGTGTTGCTCCATATGCTAATTCTTGTGGTATAAAGAACTTATATTTTGCTCCTGGCTTCATTAATTGTAATCCTTCAGTCCACCCTTTGATTACTTGACCTACACCAAACTCCATTGGTTGTTTTCTATCAACAGAACTATCAAATACAGTTCCATCAATTAATGTTCCATGGTAATGAACTTTAACTCTTTCATCAGCTTTAGGACTTTCTCCATTACCTTCTTTTAGAACAACATACTGTAAACCACTTGCTGTAGTTTTTACTCCTTCTTTACCTTTATTATCTGCTAAAAACTTTTCGTTTTCTTTCTTATAATCTCCAAATTCTTCTTCAGCTTTTTTAACTTGCTCTTCTTGCATTTTTTTCATTCTTTCTTCCTGCTTTTTTTGAAAGAACTTACGTAAGATATTATTTACATCTTTACTCTCTACTAGTAAATTAGTAGAATCCATTCCATTTTTGAATCCTTGTACAAATAAATTTTGATCCATTTCTTCAAAGTTCATCTTAATTTTATTTGCCATATCTAAACCTATAGCATAACTCACAGAATCAATTTCTGAAGTTAATGAACTTTTTGTTTTAAATTGTTCTTGTTTACAAGCTACAATTGACAATCCTACCGCAGTTATCGCTAAAATCCTGGTTAATTTCATTTTTATTTATTTGTTTTAATGTCTATTAGTTTTACTGTACTTTGAATAGGTTGATGTATTCCTATTTTATTACCATCACCTGTTACTCCATAAGCTCTATATGATGGAATGACAAATGTAATGGTTTCTCCTTTCTTCATCAACTTTATTCCATCTTGAAGCGCTGGTATGAAATCTTGTTTATCAACCTTATAACTTCTTTGTCTGTTTTCATAAATTATATCTCCATTGAGACTACGCACATTATACTCTAACTGTACAATGTCATCTATTTTAGGCTTTGGGTTATTTAACGTATCCTTTGTGTTATAATAAAACCAAAAACCTTTAGTTGTTGATTGGTATTGATGTATAGTATCTTCTTTTATCCATTTTTCAATACGTTTCTTCTGCAAGTCGTTTAATTTTTTATTTTTCTTTATAACTTCTCTATAGAAGTTCTGCTTACCATGCTTTTTTGGTCGTCTAGCTAATGGTTCCTTACATCCGTAAAAAAAAGAAATTACTATTGCTAAAAAAACATATTTATACTTCATAAGATGTTTCTAATATTTCTTTATAATTTGGTAATAACGTTATAAATTTATTTATAGTATCCTCCATACTTAACTCACTTTTACCTCCAGCTGCGTTATCGTGACCTCCTCCATTAAAATAATTACGAGCAAACTGATTCACTGAAAATTTACCTTTAGAACGGAAAGATATTTTTATAATTCCTTGTTCTTCATCTTCTATAAAAATAACTCCAAAATTAATTCCTTTTAAGGAAAGTGCATAATTAACAATACCCTCAGTATCTCCTTTCTCATAATCATACTTTTTCTTTTCCTCTTCGGAAATAGTGATGTATGCTGTTTTATAATCTGGAAGAACCTTTAGATTTGTTAATGCTTGCCCTAACAGTTGCAATCTTGAATAAGTATTTGCATCATTAACATTACTATGAATTTTATCATTCTCAGCTCCTTTATCTATTAAATCTGCTATAATTCTATGTGTTGTACTTGTAGTTGCCCTAAATCTAAATGAACCAGTATCAGTCATTATTCCTGTATACAAACAAGTAGCTATATTTTTATCTATCATATCAACATCCTCCATCATTTCTATAAAATTATAGACCATTTGACAGGTTGATGACATTGAAGTATCTGAGTACATATATTTAAACTCATCAGGTTGCTGATGATGATCTATCAATGCAAAATCGTTTGTATATTTTTCTAAGGTATTTTGCATATCAGTTCCTACCCTATGCAACGCATTAAAATCTAATAGAAAAATAATCGTCGACCTTCTTAGAGCTTTAACGCATTGATTGTTCTGACGGTCAAAACGATAAACAGTTTCAGAACCAGGAATCCAATGTAAAAAATCAGGATATTCATTTGGCACCAATACTTGTGCATGGTGTCCTTTTTTTTCTAAATAATGTTTTAATCCTAATGTAGAACCAATAGCATCTCCATCAGGGTTTCTATGTCCAATTATTACCACATTTTGAGGTTGTGATAAAAATTCTTTGAGTTCTTTAAACTGCTTTAAAATCATAAGTGGCGAAGATACAAATTAATGTTTTATTAATCTTTTGACCTTTTATTTTTGTTTACTTCTTTAAATCTTAATGGTAAATTGAATAAATTACCGCAAAGCAAAAAAACACACAAACACCACATAACAAACACATTACCCTTAAACAACAACATGATTTCAACCTTAACTTGTTCATAACATTAAAAAACGTATTTTTGCGCCGATTAAAAAATAATAGAAGATTTAGTAAAATGGCAACAAATAGAACTTTTACAATGATAAAACCAGATGCAGTTGAAAACGGACATACTGGTGCAATTTTAGAAAAAATTAATGCTGCAGGTTTTAGAATTGTAGCAATGAAAAAAACTCAAATGACTAAGCGTGATGCTGAAACTTTTTATGCTATTCATAGCGAGCGTCCATTTTTTGGAGAATTAGTTGAGTTTATGACACGCGGACCAATTGTTGCTGCTATTTTAGAGAAGGACAATGCTGTTGAAGATTTTAGAACTTTAATTGGTGCTACAAACCCTGCTGAAGCTGCTGAAGGAACTATCCGTAAACTATATGCTACTTCAATAGGTGAAAATGCAGTTCATGGTTCAGATTCTGACGAAAATGCCGCTATTGAAGGTGCTTTCCATTTTTCAGGAAGAGAAATGTTTTAAGTAAAAACATTATATACATATGTAAAAACTCACCTTAAATAAGGTGAGTTTTTTGTTTTATTATATTATTATAAAGTTTAGGCTAGACTAACATTAATCTTTTTATTACCTCTTCTTTCATTTCTTCATTCAACATTTTGATAATTTTATCTTTTCCGTAACTCAATTCTTCTCTTAAAACTGAGGATTTTAAACGAACAAATAAAGTTCCATTTTGCAACTTAACTTCATCTGTATATGAAGCTACACCAGTTCCCATTAACTTAACCCAAGCTTCTTCAATATGAATTTTTTCAAATCCTTTTTTTAAATTATTCTCTTTTATAAAAGACCCCATTAAATCTTTTATAGAAAAACTATCATTCTCTCTTTTTGCCATCTCTAAAGTATTATCCTCTCTTTTTTTATTATAATTTTAAATCTCAACAACATACAATTACTCCAATCTAAATAACTGATATTCTTTATTACTTTTACTTATTGCATTCTCTGTTCTATCAGCATGTGTATCTGTAATAAATATTTGTCCAAACTCATCATTATTCACCAACTCTATTATTTGAGCTACTCTCTGTTCATCTAACTTATCAAAAACATCATCCAATAATAATATTGGTGTAATATTTGCTTGTTTTTTTATAAACTCAAACTGCGCTAACTTCAACGCAATTAAATACGATTTTTGTTGCCCTTGCGAGCCAAACTTTTTAATTGGAAATTCTCCAATTTCAAAACCTAAATCATCTTTATGTACTCCTACTGAAGTATATTGTAACATTTTATCTTTTTCAAGATTCTGAGCAAATAATTCCTCTAAACTTTTATCATGTAACTGACTCTTGTACAAAAGATTTACTTTTTCTTTAGCCCCAGATATAATTTCATGCTTACTATTAAAGATAGGCACAAAATCCTCTAAAAACAACTTTCTTTTATAATAAATTTTTGTTCCGTACTCCATTAACTGCTCATCATACACCTTTAAATTCAGTGCATCAAAAGTTCTATTAGCTGCAAAGAATTTTAATAACGCATTACGTTGTGCTAAAATTTTATTGTAAGAAATTAAGTTTTGTAGGTAATTTTTGTCTTGCTGAGAAATAACCCCATCAATAAATTTTCGTCTTGTATCACTTCCTTCCACTATTAAATCTCTATCAGCTGGAGAAATAATTACCAAAGGTAATTGCCCTATATGATCGGAAAATTTATCATATGCTTTACCATTTCTTTTTAGTACTTTTTTTTGTCCTTTTTTCAAAGAGCACACTATTTTTTCAAGTCTTTCATTTAATAGATACTCTCCTTCAATCATAAAAAAGCCTTCTCCATGCTTTATGTTTTGCCCCGCCACAGGGTTAAAATAACTTTTTGCGAACGACAAATAATAAATAGCATCTAGTACATTAGTTTTACCGACTCCATTATCACCTACAAAACAATTTATCTTTTTTTCAAAAGAAAATGTTTCACTTTCTATGTTTTTAAAGTTGACTAATGATATTTTCTGCAAATACATGTAAAAAGGTGTTTCTAAAAAGGGAACGCAAATTATTGAAAATTTACGAAAAATCAGTTTTTAAAATCCAATTAAAAAAACTATTTTTGTCGGCACTAATTTTAAAGCAATTATGGCAACATACAAGAAAAGAGGTTACAAACCTAAGAAAGAAAAGGTTGTAGAGGAAGTAATTGAAGAAACGTTTGACGAATCACAAAGTGATGTAGCTAAGACGTTTGAAAGCCTAGACGAAGTAGCTAATAAATCTGAAGAATGGATTGAAAAGAATAGCAAACCATTATTCTATGGTTTAGTTGGAGTTGCTGCTTTAATTTTGGTTTACTTAGCTTATAATAAGTTTATAGCTGAACCATCAGAAGTAAATGCTTCTAATGAATTAGCTTACCCTAGAACATTTTTTGACAAAGCGGCAACTTCTACAGGACAAGCTGCAGATTCGTTATACAATTTAGGTCTAGAAGGTGGTGAGGGTAAGTATGGTTTTGTTGACATTGCAAAATCATTTAGTGGAACTAAAGCTGGGAATTTAGCTAATTACTATGCTGGTATTTCTTATTTAAAAATGAAGAAATACGAAGAAGCTATTGAATATTTAAGTAGCTTTAAGTCTGATGATGAGTTATTAGGTCCTACCGCTTTAGGTGCTATTGGTGATGCTTTTGCTGATATTAACCAGCCTGAAGAAGCTTTAGACTACTATCAAAAGGCAGCAAATCAGAAGGATAATGAGTTTACGTCTCCTTTATTTTTATTTAAAGCTGCTCAGATAGCTATGGAATTAAAAGACTATAGTAAAGCTGAAAATTTATTTTCAACAATAAAACAAAAGTACCCTGAAACTGATCAAGGGAGAGACATTGAAAAGTATATTAACAGTGCTAAATATGCACAATAATTAGTTACCTACAATTTAGGTATCATAAAATATATGGCAACAACAAATTTATCACATTATGATAAAGCTACAATCCCAAATGCGAAGTCTTTTCGATTTGGGATTGTTGTTTCAGAATGGAATCCTGAAATAACTGGAAACTTACATAAAGGAGCTATTGAAGCTCTATTAGATTGTGGTGCTGAAAAAGATAATATTATTTCTTGGGATGTTCCTGGTAGTTTTGAACTGGTTTACGGATGTAAAAAAATGATTGAAACACAAAAACTAGATGCAATTATAGCTATTGGTAATGTTATTCAAGGAGAAACAAAACATTTTGATTTTGTTTGTGAAGGGGTTACTCAAGGCATTGTAGATTTAAACATAAAATATGATGTTCCAGTAATATTTTGTGTACTCACAGATAACACCAAACAACAATCAATAGAAAGATCTGGCGGAAAACTAGGTAATAAAGGTATTGAATGTGCTATAGCTGCTATAAAAATGGCTGCTATTAAAAATCAAGAGAGAAAATCTAGCTCTTTAGGTTTTTAATCTAAGTAAACTGTTCCGATACAAGCATACAGGATATCTAGCCTAAAAATATTAAAAAAGTCAAAACATAAATACTACATGTTTTGACTTTTTAGTTTACTCCCTGTTTATCTAATGTAGTTTAACTGTTAACTATAAGCCTACAGAACCACCATGTAAGATACAGCAAGAAATTGTAAAACAAAAAAACTCTCTCTATCTTACTACTTGATTTTATCAACATTGTTTGACCACCTTTTTATAATTCAGTAAATTTGGTTTTTACTATCATATTTTACCTTGAAGTGGTATTTTATATAGAAAAAACAACAAATCATATATGGGATTTATTAAAAGAGAAAATAAGAAATTTGACTATAAACCTAGATACTACAAAGGAGACGGTAATCCTTATGAGTTTAAACACAAGTTTGATGAGTATAGAAATACTGTAGGAAAAAACAAAGGTTTAAAAGGGAGGTTTAGTGCTGCTATTGATGAGTTTAAAAGCTCAGAATATGGTGGTTTTAACAAAACTATTCTAATTATAATAGTTATTCTTGTTTTAATCTTCTTATATATTATTGATTTTGACCTTTCAATTTTTTTACCTAGCAATAATTAATGTCTGATATTATACAATTATTACCCGATCATGTAGCCAATCAAATTGCTGCTGGTGAAGTGGTACAACGCCCTGCATCTGTAGTTAAAGAATTATTAGAAAATGCTATTGACGCTGGTGCAACCTCCATTAAGCTACTTTTAAAAGATGCTGGAAAAACACTTATTCAAGTAATTGATGATGGAAAAGGCATGAGTAATACAGATGCTCGTTTATCTTTTGAACGCCATGCCACTTCTAAAATAAAGGATGCTCAAGACTTATTTAACCTAAACACCAAAGGATTTCGTGGAGAAGCCTTGGCTTCTATTGCCGCTATTGCACATGTTGAATTGAAAACTAAGCAAGAAAATCAAGATTTAGGCACTCAAATTAAAATTGAAGGAAGTAAGGTTATTTCTCAAGATGCTATTGCTACAGCTAAAGGTACCAGCTTAGCTGTTAAAAATTTATTTTACAACATTCCTGCTCGTAGAAATTTTTTAAAATCAGATACTATTGAAACGCGTCATATTGTAGATGAATTTCAAAGAGTAGCTTTGGCACATCCAGATATTGCTTTTCTTTTGCATCATAATAATAATGAAGTTTATCATTTAAAAAAAAGTAACCTACGTAAACGGATTGTTTCTATTTTTGGGTCGAAGACTAATGAAAAGTTAGTCCCTATTGATGAACAAACAGATATTATAACCGTTACTGGTTTTGTAGCTAAACCAGAATTTGCAAAGAAAAAACGTGGAGAACAATTCTTTTTTGTAAACAATCGTTTTATAAAAAGTTCTTATTTAAATCACGCAGTAGTAAATGCTTTTGAAGGGTTATTAGAAACAGGTGTTCACCCTTCATACTTTTTGTATTTAGATGTACCTCCTAATAGCATAGATATTAATATCCATCCTACAAAAACAGAAATAAAATTTGATAACGAAAAAGCGCTGTATGCTATTTTAAGAGCTACTGTAAAGCACAGCTTGGGACAATATAGCGTTGCTCCTGTTTTAGATTTTGATAGAGATGCTAACTTAGACACTCCTTATGATTATAGTAAAAAAGGAACGCCTTCTGTACCTCCAATTACAGTAGACCCTAATTTTAATCCTTTTAAAACAGAAAGTTTCGAAACATCACCCCCTAAAGAAACTACTTCTTCTATAAATTCTAATTTTGGAAGAAATACTAGCCCATCTAAAACAAGTTATCAATCAGATTTTAAAAAGGATACTAGTAGTTGGGAAGCTTTATATACCAATTTAGAACCTATAGAAAGTTCGCCTCAAGAACAACTCTTTGAAAATACACAAGAAACTGAAACTGGGAAAACTTTTCAAATTCAAAAAAAATACTTGCTTAGTTCTATTAAATCTGGTGTTGTACTTATTCACCAATCTTTAGCACATCAACGTATTTTATACGAAGAGTTTTTAGAAAACATTACTGTAAAAGAAGCTAGTAGTCAGCAATTATTATTTCCTGTTAGTATTTCTTTTCCTTCTTCTGATATTGAAATGATATATAGTATTAAATCTGACTTAGAAAGTGCAGGGTTTATGTTTAGTGAATTCACTAAGGAAAGCGTGGTTATAGGTGGAATTCCTACCTCTATCACGGAAAGTCAAATTACTTTGATATTAGAACAACTTTTAGACGATATTAAGCTAGAAGTTCCTGACGCTAGTTTTAGTCATTTTGATGTCATGGCTAAATCTTTTGCTAAGTCACTAGCTATAAAAACAGGCACTATATTATCAATAAAAGAGCAAGAAAATTTAGTTAATGATTTATTTTCATGCAAGGAACCATCAATTTCTCCTTTTGGAAAACCAACATTTAAAACATTGACAATACAAGAAATTGATGCTATTTTTAACAAATAAATAATTTAATCAACAAAAAGATTAATTATTTTTAACGTTGTTTTTACTCTATTTAGAGTAACTGTTATAACCTATGATACATATACCAAGACTCACCGAGACTATAAAGCACCTAATCATTATTAATACAATAATGTTTATTGCTCCACAGCTTTTAAAAATGGATTTATCAAATTTTTTTGATTTACATTTTATAAAAAATAAGCACTATGGTATTTGGCAATACTTCACTTACATGTTCATGCATGGAAGTTACGGACATCTAATATTCAACATGCTTACTTTATGGATGTTTGGTAGTGCCGTTGAAAACGTTTTAGGTTCTAAACGTTTTTTATTTATATATATATCTGCTGGTATTGGTGCTGCATTGCTATATACTGGTATCGATTATTTTCAGTTTAATGGTGTTTTTCAAAATTTAAAAAACGCAGGGTTAAATAGTAGTGAAATCATCAATATTTTAGACGCTGGAAAAACTAGTGATCCAAGATTTATATCCGCAATAACTCAATTAGAATTTAATAAAATTGGCACTATATTTCTTAAAACTATGGTAGGTGCCTCTGGAGCTGTTTTTGGTATTTTAGCCGCATTGGCCGTTTATTTTCCAAATAATAAAATGGTTATATTCCCAATACCTTTTCCTATAGCTAATAAAGTATTTGTTATTTCATTATTTGTCTCCGATTTAATTGTAGGTACTTATAGCTTACCAGGGGATAATATTGCTAGATTTGCGCATGTTGGAGGTGCTATTATAGGGTTTATCATTGCTAAAAACTGGAAAAAATAACATTCAATTATTATGTATAAAGAACTAATACAAGACCTAAAAGAAGCTTTAAAACTTTCACCCAATAACCTACCTTTAAGGTTAAGGCTAGGTAAATGTTACGAAGCTATTTTGGATTTAGAGAATGCAGAAGAGGAATACCTGTATATTTTAAGAATTGATGATAAAAATGTAAAGGCAAAAGAAGCCTTAGCAAGTGTTTACTTTTCTTCTAAAAAATATCAAGCTGCTCAGGTTATTATAGAAGACATACTACCTTATAGTTCAGAAAATATCGATTTACTTGAATTACATTGTAAAACACTTATAAAACTAAATGAGCTTTATGAAGCTCAAGAAGTGTATAAATCTATTTTAGAAATTAACCCTCATTATAATAACGAGGATATAGACAAACACTTACGTGCCAATCATACTAATATAGTTAACGAAATTGATGAAGACGGATTTCAATCTATTGAAAAACCCTCTATAAACTTTCAGAATATTGGTGGTATGGAAGAGGTAAAAAAAGAAATTTCCTTAAAAATAATACAACCACTGAAGCACCCTGAGCTATATAAAGCCTATGGTAAAAAAACTGGAGGAGGTATATTACTTTACGGGCCTCCTGGGTGTGGTAAAACTCATATTGCTCGTGCTACAGCTGGCGAAATAAATGCACACTTTATCAATGTTGGTATAAATGATATATTAGACATGTGGATTGGTAGTAGCGAACGTAATCTTCATGAAATATTTGAAAATGCTAGAAGTAATAAACCTTGTGTTTTATTTATTGATGAAATAGATGCTTTAGGGGCTAATAGAAGTGACATTAGTAAAAGCGGTAGTAGAACGGTTATTAATCAGTTTCTTGCTGAACTTGATGGGCTTGACTCCAATAATGATGGTATTTTAATTTTAGCAGCAACTAACAATCCTTGGTACTTAGACCCAGCTTTTAGAAGACCTGGCAGGTTTGATAGAATTATTTTTGTTTCTCCTCCTGATGAAAAAGCAAGACAGGAAATTTTTGAAATACTTTTAAAAGACAAGCCTATTGAAGGAATTAATTTTGAAAAACTTTCTAAACTTACCAAAGAATTTTCAGGAGCTGATATGCAAGCTGTTATAGATATTGCCATAGAAGAGAAATTAGAAAAATCTTTTGAAACTGGAAAGCTTGAACCTTTATCTATGACTAGTTTAACTAAAGCTATAAAAAAACACAAAGCTAGTACTAAAGAATGGTTTAATTCTGCCAAGAATTATGCTTTATACTCAAATGATTCAGGATTATATGACGACATTCTTTCTTACTTAAAAATTAAAAAATAAAAGCTATGAACCCTTATTACGAAAAAGGCGTACAATTATTCAACCTAAATCGTTATAAAGAAGCATCTAAATATCTTAAAGATTCATTAACTGAAACGCCTAATGATTTTTATGCTCAATATTATTTAGCATTATGTTTTCACAATTTAGATGAATTCGATAATTTAAAACAAATAGCTATTGCTCTTATTGGTCAATATCCTGACAGCGATGAAGCACATTATCTTTTATCTATTTATTATTTATCTATTGACAATATAGATAAAGCTTATGAATATATAAATTCTGCTATCTCTTTAGACTCTTATGAAGCAACTTATTTTGGATACAAATCCTTAATTCTTATACAAAAAAAAGAATATACTAAGGCTTTAAATACGGCTAATCAAGGCTTAAGTATTGATGCTAAAAATACACTTTGCCTAAATACAAGAACAAAAGCTTTAACTAAATTACAAAGGAAAGAAGATGCTTTTGAAACTTTACAAAACACCTTACAAGACAACCCAGAAGACTATTTTACTCGTGCAAATGCTGGATGGACAAACCTTGAATTAGGAAATTATAAAGTCGCTAAAGTTCATTTTCAAGAAGCACTTCAAAAAGACCCCAATAATGAATATGCTAAAGAAGGAATGCTAGAAGCCATTAAAGCTAAAAATATAGTATATCGTTCTTTTCTAAAATATTCTTTTTGGATGGAAAAGAAAAGTTCAAAATACCAATGGGGTATTTTTATTTCTCTATACTTATTGTATAGATTCTCTACTAAACTTAGTAGTGAATTTGGCTTTTCTTTTATGATACCTATTATAGCTCTTCTGTACTTTTCTTTTGTTTTAGGATCTTGGATTATTACTCCAGTTTCTAACGCTATATTACTTAGTGATACCTATAGCAAATACCTTTTAAATAATAAAGATAAGAATGCGGCTTACTCTTTTATTCTTTTATTCTCCATAGCTATACTAAGTATCTTTGTGTATTACTATTTTAATACACCACATCTATTGTTTTTTGTAATAGCTACTTTTTCATCCATTATTCCAATTACACATTCAATACAAAAAAGTAGTATCTCCATAAAAAACATAGGTTTTCTTTATGGTCTTATTATTTTTGCCATAGGAATATTTAACCTTATTTTTAGTTTAAATATTTCTATTTTAGTACCTATTATAATGTTTGTTGCCTACACTTGGTTGCAAAGTTTAATAAAACCTCGAAATGACTGATTTTATTAACAATTTAAAATATAAATTTAAACACGCTGGTATTGTTGAAAAACTAATTTATGCTAATCTAGCTGTATTTATTTTAGTTTTTATTTTAAATACTTTTACTTTTTTATTTAAAGCGGATAGTAACTTCATTGTAAAATGGTTTGCATTCCCTTCAAATACTGATGACTTTGTAACAAAACCATGGACTATTGTTACGTATGGTTTTTTACATACAAGTTTTATTCATTTATTATTAAATTTAATAGCTCTTTTTTTCATAGGAAATTTATTTAAACAATATTTCACATCAAAACAATTACTTAACTTTTACATATTAGGTACCGTTTTAGGAGGTCTTATTTTTATGGTTAGCTATAACTTTTTTCCTGTTTTTGCTAACGTTTCTAAAAACAGTATTCTATTAGGTGCTTCTGCTGGTGTTTCTGCCATATTTATTGGTATTGCTAGCTATATTCCAGAATACCAAGTTAAAATACCTCTAATTGGTTTTATTAAATTATGGGTGCTAGGAGCTATTTGGGTTGCTTTGGATATTATACAAATTCCTGCGGGTAATGCTGGAGGGCATTTAGCTCATTTAGGAGGTTCCTTATTTGGTTTTGTGTATATTAATTATGCCAATAACAAGGAAATAACTATATTTAGCTCTATTACAGATTTTTTTAAGAAATCAATCAAAAAACAAAAAGACACCCCACTAAAAACTGTTTATAAATCAGGTAATAAACCCTCATATTCAAGTAGATCAAAGTCAAAAACGCAACAAGAAATTGATACTATTTTAGACAAAATAAGCAAATCAGGGTACGAAACTCTTACTAAAGAAGAAAAAGAGTTTTTGTTTAAACAAGGTAAGAATTAGATGAGAAAAAACTCCATTATAAATACACTTTTATTGTTTATAAATTCATTATTAGCTACTGCGCTACTATTGTCATATTTATTACCTTATATTTCTCCAAAAACAATTCCTGCACTTACTGTTTTTAGTTTGTTTGTTCCTTTTTTGGTATTAACTAACTTAGGTTTTCTCATTTATTGGTTGATTAAACTACATAAAAACGCCTTGCTTTCGGCGCTTATTTTACTGATTGGATGGTTTGTAGCACCTCCTCTTTTAAAGTTTTCAAACAAAGAAGTAGTACTTACTAATGATTTAAAAGTAATGAGTTACAATGTCCGATTATTCAATCATTATAAATGGAATGAGGATGTAACTACTGAACAAAAGATATATGAATTTATCAATACTAAATCTCCGGACATTGTTGCTTTGCAAGAGTTTTACCATTCAGATTTATTAGATATCAAATTACCATACAAATACATAAAAACCAAAACCAATCATAATAAATTTGGTTTAGCTATTTATTCAAAATATCCCATTGTTAACTCTGGTTCTTTAAACTTTAAAAACAGTGCTAACAATACTATTTTTGTAGATATAGCCAAAAATGAAGATACTATTAGAGTTTATAATGTTCATTTAGAATCTTTAAAATTAAACACCAATAAAGAAAATTTTGGCGAAGAAAGTTCAGAACGATTATTTAAACGTTTGCGTAACGGCTTTAAAAAACAAGTTGGACAAACTGAACTTATTATGCAACATGAGTATAGTTGGAAAGGAAAAAAAATTATGTGTGGCGACTTTAATAATACTTCTTACTCATGGGTATATAGAAAATTAACTGAGAATAAAAAAGACGCTTTTATTGAGCGTGGTTTAGGGTTAGGTAAAAGTTTCAGATATATTTACCCTATGCGTATTGACTTTATTTTAACAGATAATGGAGCTACTATTAATCAGTTTAAAACCTATAACGATGTTAAACTTTCCGACCACTACCCTATCATGAGCCGTTTAAATTGGTAAGCTTCTTTTTTTATTTTAAAAACTGTATTTTTACCAGCCAATCAAACTATAATTAATGAAACACTTTAATGTTGCCGTTATTGGTAGTGGACCTTCAGGAGCTTCTACTGCCTTTCATTTAGCTAAAAAAGGAATCTCTACTGTAATTATAGAAAAGGAAACACTACCACGTTATAAAACTTGTGGTGGCGGTTTTGTTTTTAGAGGTCGAAAAAACTTACCTTTTGAAATTGATGATGTTGTTGAAAAAGAGTTTCACACAGTAGACATTTATTTAGGTGATAAGTTACACTTTCAAACACATAGAGAGGAACCTACTATTTCTATGATTATGCGTGATTCTTTCGATAATCTTATAACTCAAAAGGCAAAAGAATTTGGCGCTACTCTTTTAGAAAATCATAAACTAACAGGATTAGACTTTTCAGATTCTTATATTACTATTGAAACCAGTCAAGGTAATTTTACTGCTGACTTTGTTATTGCTGCCGATGGCGCTTTAAGTCCTACTGCTAAACTAGCGGGATGGAAAGAAGATACTCGTAAATTAATCCCTGCTTTAGAATACGAAGTAGAAGTATCTGATGAAGATTTTGAGCGTTTGTCTAAAGAAGTCCGTTTTGATATTGATGCTATCCCTTATGGGTATGCTTGGAGTTTTCCAAAAAAGAAACATTTATCTATTGGAGTTGCTTCTGCAAGAAGGACTAAAATAAATCTTAAACAATTCTATAAAGAATATTTGGAAACTTTAGGTATTACTAACGTTATAAATGCTACTCAACATGGTTTTCAAATACCTGTAGCGCCACGTACAGATGGCTTTGTAAAAAACAATGTCTTTTTAATTGGTGATGCTGCTGGCTTTGCTGATCCAGTTACAGCAGAAGGTATTTCTAATGCTATTTACAGTGGTAAGCTAGCTGCTGAAGCTATTATTGAGAGTAATCAAGATAAAACGCTTGCTGCGCAATTATATATAGAAAAAATAGAAGAAGGCTTATTACCTGAGGTAAAAACTGGTTTATGGCTTTCAAAATGGTTTTATGAGCAAAAAACCGTTCGTAATATTTTACTTAAAAAGTACGGACAACGCTTTAGTGAAGCTATGGCTGATGTTTTTCATGGTAAAAGAAGTTATCCTAAAGACATTAAGCAAACCATTAAACAACGTATTAAAGAATTGGTATTCTAACAAGATTATATTGACTAGTCCTAAATAACCGTTACAGTTATTTATTGATTAAATATATTAAACATCATCTAAAGTTATAGCTTTAGATGATGTTTTTTTTCGATATGATTTTATTTTCATAATGTTTTGTTGATGTGCTTGGTCAGGAGTTTTAAAATGACATGACCAATGCGGTCTTTTAGAGTTATAAATAGTTATTGATTGTTTTACTATTTTCTCCATTATCTTAATATCTAGATTTGTAGTATTGGTAAAGAACTCTTGTTTCAAGATTCCATTAACCCTTTCAGCTATGGCATTTTGATATGGATCATATGATTCTGTCATACTGCATTTAAGCTTTTGTTTTGACAAAATATCTTGATAGATGTTACTACAGTACTGTATCCCTCTATCTGAATGATGGATAAGTTCCTTCTCTGGATATACTCTGTTTTTTATAGCCATGACCAAGGCTTTTACAGTTGAGTTCACCGCTAAAGTTTTATCCAAATGGTATCCCACAATTTTCTTAGAATATGCATCTGTAATTAATGATAAATACATAGGTTTTTTACGGCTCCCTAAATAAGTAATATCTGCTACCCATACTTGTTCTGGTCGATTTACTTCCAAAGTTTCAATAAGATTAGCATGTTTTCTAAAACGATGATGTGAGTTGGTTGTAATATGGTAACTTTTTTGTCGTTTTATCAATAGTTTATTAGCTCGTAAAATATCAAATAATCGATCCCTTCCTACACCTAAACTGCCTAATTCTTCTGAAAGAATATAATACAGTTTTCTTGTTCCAATTCTTGGCTGTTCCATTCTTACATCCTTAACCAACTCAACAACCTTATTGGCTATGGTGTGAGCTTTGGTAACTCTATAATTAGCTCGATAATACACCTGCCTACTAAACCCGAGTAATTTACAGGTGGAAGAAATACTTTCTTTCTTTTGTAAAACAAACATATCAATTACTCGGTTTTGGAGTTTTTTCTGATAGGAATCTTATACTCTTTCTCAGCTAAATCAATCATCATATCAAATAGTATCGCTTTCTTCTCTACTGCTGCTGCTTGAGCTTTTAAACGATTATTTTGCTTTTCTAATTGACGTAATTTTTGTTCTAACTCTAATAGTTTTTGTTCTGGCGATTTTGGCATAGTAGATGGTGTTTGATGATCCCAATCAAAGTTACCATATTTTCTTAACCATACTAAAACAGTGCTACGACCTTGAATCCCATATTTAAGTTGAGCCTGTTTGTAAGTTAGTTCGCCTTTTTCTACTTCCGATACAACCGAAAGTTTAAAACTCATAGTATAATCTTTCTGTGTACGTTTGCGGTAAATATTGTCATTCATAATGTTACATAATTGTGTAACGCTATTTCAGGACGAGACATATCTAAAAAAATTAAAGCCTGAGTTTTTCAACTCAGGCTTTAATTTTTTTATTGAATTTTAAGTTTTAAAACTTAAATGATGCTCCAATTATAATTTGATTAATTCTTGTATCAAAATTAACATTAGCTAACTCAGTTACTAGAGTAGAACTTATATCAGAAAAAGCTCTTTCCCATCTAACATCTAAACCAAACTTACCTATCTCAACACCTGCTCCTAGTTGAAGTCCAACTGTTAAACCATTGGCTTCTGTTTTTATACTTTTTAAAGTATTGATACTTAAATCTCCATCAATTAAATATTGAAATGACGGCCCTACAAAAACATGTGCTACCTTTAAAAACTTCTTCCCTAATAATACAGGAATATCTATTTTTTGAAAATCGTAAGCAGCAACATCACTTGATGTTTTTAATGATGTATATACTAATTCAGGGCGAACATATAATCCAATTACTGGTATTTTAAATCGTGTCCAAACACCTGCATGAAAACCTGTTTTACTCTTTGCTCCAGAAAAGACATCTGCTTTTACTTCTCCAAAAGAGTCTGAATTGTAGTTGATACCTCCTTTAATACCGAAATCAATTTGCGATTGTGAAAACTGAACCGCTCCTAAAACAAAAACGATTAAGAATACTACTTTTTTCATTATTATAATTTTTTAGTTATTGCTATTAAAACGGTTTAAAAAAATTATTATTTTCTTTTTAACACCTTTTCTACTGCTTTAACAACAGCTTCATCATTAATCTCATACTTAGCCATTAATTCAGCTGGCGTAGCAGATTCTCCAAAACTATCATTTACAGCAACAAATTCTTGTGGAGTAGGATTATTGGTAGCTAAACAACGTGCTACACTTTCTCCTAAACCTCCATATTTATTATGCTCTTCAGCAGTTACAATACAACCTGTTTTTGCTACTGATTTTAAAATAGCTTCTTCATCTAATGGTTTTATAGTATGGATATTTATTACCTCAGCAGAAATTCCTTTTTCTTCTAACTTTTCAGCTGCTTGTAATGATTCCCAAACTAAGTGTCCAGTAGCTACAATAGTAACATCTGTTCCTTCAGTAAGTTGAACTGCTTTTCCTATTTCAAAAGGTTGATCTGTCATGAATACTGGTACTTTTGGACGTCCAAAACGTAAATACACAGGTCCTTCATGCTCAGCTATTGCAATTGTAGCTGCTTTTGTTTGACTATAATCACACGTATTAATTACAGTCATTCCAGGTAACATCTTCATCAATCCAACATCCTCTAGTATTTGATGTGTTGCTCCATCTTCTCCTAATGTTAAACCTGCATGAGATGCACAAATTTTTACATTCTTATCAGAATACGCTATTGATTGGCGAATTTGATCGTACACACGACCTGTTGAAAAGTTTGCAAAAGTACCTGTAAATGGTATTTTACCTCCAATGGTAAGTCCTGCAGCAATTCCCATCATATTTGCCTCTGCAATACCTACTTGGTAAAATCGCTCTGGATGATTTTTTGCAAAATCATTCATTTTTAATGATCCTGTTAAATCTGCACATAAGGCAACTACATCTGGATTTGTTTTTCCTAATTCGGTTAAACCATCTCCAAACCCAGAACGGGTGTCTTTTTTCTCAGTATATGTATATTTTTTCATTAGTTTGTGTTGTGAAATACGGTTCAAAAATAATCTTTTATAAGAGATTTAAGTTATAAATTCTTTAATTCTTTGTATAGTTTATGAATAGGCAATCCCATTACAGTAAAATAGCTTCCTTCTATCTTATTAATTCCTATTTTTCCAATCCATTCTTGAATCCCATAGGCTCCTGCTTTATCATATGGTTTATAAGTATTTATATAGTATTCTATTTCTTCTTTATCTAACTTTTTAAACCTAACTTTTACAATATCATGTACTACTTTTTGATACTCTTTTCCTGTAATACATATAGATGTAATTACTTCATGTGTTTTATTAGATAGCTTAGTTAACATTATGTAAGCTTCTTCATACGTCTTAGGTTTTCCTAATGCTTCCTCATTTACCCAAACAATTGTATCAGAAGTTATCACTAACTCATTGTCTCCTATATTTTCCTTAAATGGTACAGATTTCAATTTCGATAAATAGTCTGTAATTTGATAGGACGTTAAATTATCAGGATAAATTTCTTCTACCTCCTTTAATTGGATAGTAAAATCTATATCTAAGTCTCTTAATAATTGTTGCCTTCTTGGTGAAGCTGATGCTAAAGTAATTTTATAATTAGCTAATTTATTGGATAACATATTTAAAATAATAGGCTATAATTGGAATACTTATAATTCCTAAAGCATATACCATATTTATTCTTTTAAATAATAACTTATAATCTTTATCACTAGCAGCTATCATTAAATAATAAATGAAATATAGTTCAGGAAAAACTCCTAAAAATAATA
Source organism: Tenacibaculum sp. 190524A02b (assembly GCF_964036645.1). Classification (NCBI taxonomy): domain Bacteria; kingdom Pseudomonadati; phylum Bacteroidota; class Flavobacteriia; order Flavobacteriales; family Flavobacteriaceae; genus Tenacibaculum; species Tenacibaculum vairaonense. The sequence goes on from NZ_OZ038525.1 coordinate 1,911,540, forward strand.
TGGTTAATAAAATGAATTTACTTTCTACAAAAGAAATAGCAAAGCCCAATACAATGATGCTTGTAATTATAGAAATCATTAGTAACATTGCCTTAGTTCTTTTTCTTCCTAGTAAAATTGGTATTGTTTGATGTTTACGTATATAGTCTTGGTTAATATTTACAATGTCCTGTACAGTATCTCTTATAATACTACCTATAAATGATAATGATATATAAAAAATAGTAATTAATTGCAACTTAAAAAACAAATCCCATTGGCTTTCTGTTAGCTTTATAGGTACATCACACCACCAAACAATTAATACACTAAATGCTTTAATAAATGAGTTTATAATATTTGTGAAAATCGTTTTCTTGACAACATATACAGAGTAAATTGTTATAATCATCAGATTAACAACTCCTATAAATCCGTAGTAGGGTTTTTCAATACAAAAAGCTAGTAAAAAGCTAAATACAATGGCAACTACTCCTAAAAAGACAGCTAAATTTCTGGCTACTAAAGGAGAAAATGTGTATTTTTTAGTGTTTTTTTTTCTTACAAAGTAATTGGTTAAACTACCTGACGCTAAAAGCGTAACTGTAGTGATGGAAAGTAATAAAAGATTAGAAAAGGAAAGACGGGTATTAAATCCATAACCTGATAAAAAAAAGATTTTAAATAAGAATTGAATAAACACCAAATATAGCAATGCTTTCCATTTTACTATATTAAAAAAGTGCCTATACATTAATTAAAATTCTTTTTAATCCTAGCCAAATCTCTTTTATTATCTCTATCTTTCATAGTTTGACGCTTATCATGCGTTTTCTTTCCTTTAGCTAACGCAATATCTAATTTTGCCCAACCATTTTCATTTATAAAAAGTCTTAAAGGAACAATTGTATTTCCTTTTACCTCAACCTCTCTAACTAACTTTTTAAGCTCTCGTTTGTTTAACAATAAACGTCTTTCACTTTTTGGTTTATGGTTATAGTGGTTTCCAAAAGCATATTCTTCTATGTACATATTTACCACAAACAACTCTCCTCTGTCATTAAACTCACAAAAACTTTCAGTTATTCTTGCTTTACTTTGACGGATAGATTTTATTTCCGTTCCAGTAAGTTGAATTCCTGCTGTATATTTATCTAATATCTCGTATTCAAAACGAGCTTTCTTATTCTGTATATTTATATTCTTCTGCATAATTATATAAGCAAATATACTTATTAATTTAAGGCCTGCAATAAAAACAAAACACACTGAAAATATATTTTTCAGTGTGCTTTTATTTGTTTAAAAAAGTGATTTATTCAGCCATAATAGCTTCAGCTACTTTTTTATACGTTCCATTTTCTAATTTTTCTCTAATTGCTGAGAAAGCTTCAATAGTTTCTTTTACATCTTCAATAGTATGACGTGCCGTAGGTATTAATCGTAAAATAATTAATCCTTTTGGAATTACTGGATATACTACAATTGAACAAAATACTCCGTGATTTTCTCTTAAATCATGAACCATAGCCATAGCTTCAGGAATTTCTCCTTTTAAATACACAGGAGTAATACAGGTAGCAGTAGTTCCTAAATCAAAGCCTGCTTCACGTAATCCAGATTGTAAAGCGTTGGTAATGTCCCATAACCTGTCTTTTAACTCAGGCATGGTACGTATCATATCTAAACGTTTTAAAGCCCCTTTAACCATTGGCATTGGTAATGACTTTGCAAACATTTGAGAACGCATATTGTATTGTAAATATTGAACTACATCTTTATCTCCAGCAAAGAATGCTCCGATTCCTGCCATAGATTTTGCAAACGTAGCAAAATACACATCAATACCATCTTGTACTCCTTGTTCAAAACCAGTTCCTCTACCACCTTCACCTAGTGTTCCAAATCCGTGAGCATCATCAACTAATAAACGGAAGTTATATTTTTCTTTTAATGCTACGATTTCTGCTAAACGACCTTGCTCTCCACGCATTCCAAAAACTCCTTCAGAAACTAGTAAAATTCCTCCTCCAGTTTTCTCTGCCATTTTAGTAGCACGCATTAAATTCTTCTCACAACTTTCAATATCATTATGGCGGTACACAAATCTTTTACCTGCATGTAAACGAACTCCATCAATAATACATGCATGTGTATCCATATCATATACAATAATATCGTCTTTTGACACCAAGGCATCAATAGCTGATACCATACCTTGATATCCAAAATTCACTAAATAAGAGGCTTCTTTACCTACAAATTCAGCGCATTCTTGTTCTAATTGTTCATGATATTTTGTATGTCCAGACATCATGCGTGCTCCCATAGGGTACGCCATTCCGTCTTCCGCAGCAGATTCTCCATCTACTTTTAACACTTCAGGATGATTTGCCAACCCTAAATAGTCATTAATACTCCAAGTAATTACTTTTTTTCCATTGAAAGACATACGGTTTGATATTGGCCCTTCTAGTTTTGGGAAGACATAATATCCTTCTGCCTTATCTGCCCATTTTCCTAAAGGTCCTTTATCTCCTTTAATTCTTTCAAATAAATCTTTAACCATTTTTACTTTTTGTTTTTAATACGTTGCGAAAGTAATCTTTTTTAAGAGCATATCAAAACTTGTTACCCAACAACTACACGAGTTCCAATACCAAATCATTAGCATCAACCAAGGTTCCTGCTTCTAATTGTACATTATCTATTACTCCTGAAGAAACAGCTGTTACTGTTGTTTCCATTTTCATGGCTTCAATAATAAATAGTGGTTGATTTTCTTTTACCTCTTCTCCTTTTTTAATAAGTACTGTTGATAACAATCCTTGCAATGGTGCTCCTATCTGTTTAGTATCATTACTGTCTGCTTTCTTATTTTCTATTTTGTCAACTTTTATAGAAGTATCTTTTATCAAGACATTTCTCATTTGACCATTAATTTTAAAAAATACATTAGCAAACCCATTCTCATCTGGTTCTGTTTTTTGTATTAATGATATTAATACTCTTTTTCCTGATTCAATATCTATCATTATTTCCTCTCCTACTTCCATTCCAAAAAAGAAGTTTTTAGTAGGAATACTCATTACATTACCATATTTAAGATGATTGTTATAAGCTTCCGTAAATACTTTTGGATATAATTTATACGATAAGAAGTCTGTTATTTCTAAACCTCTTCCCATTCCTTTTTTAAACTGTTGTTTAAACGCTTTGAATTCTTTTTCAAAATCTATTGGGGCTAAATGTGCATTGGGTCTATCTGTGTAAGGTTCTTCGTTCTTTAATATAATTTTTTGTAATTTTTCTGGGAAACCTCCAACCGGTTGCCCTAAGTCGCCTCTAAAAAAACTGATTACTGATTGTGGAAATGAAATGGTTTCGCCTCTTTCCATTACATCTTCCACTGTTAAATCATTACTAATCATATATTGCGCCATATCTCCTACTACTTTAGAGCTTGGCGTTACTTTAACAATGTCTCCAAACATTTTGTTTACTTCACCATACATTTTAGTTACGGCTGTAAACTTATCTTCTAACCCTAAAGCAATGGCTTGCCCTTTTAAGTTTGAATATTGTCCCCCTGGGATTTCATGCTCATATACTTCTCCTGTTCCAGATTTCAATCCAGATTCAAAAGGATAATAATAGGTTCTTACTGCTTCCCAATAGTTAGAATACTCTGCTAATTTTTCCGTGTTAAACTTATGCTCTCTTTCATTAAATCGTAACATTTCAACCATGGAATTGAAGTTTGGTTGCGATGTTAATCCAGATAATCCACCTAAAGCTACATCTACAACATCTACGCCAGCTTCTATGGCTTTCAAATAAGTGGCTGGCTGTATTGATGATGTATCGTGAGTATGTAAATGAACAGGAATGTTTATTTCTGACTTTAAAGCACTTATTAATTCATAAGCAGCTTGCGGCTTTAATAAACCAGCCATATCTTTTACTCCTAAAATATGTGCTCCAGCATTTTCTATGTCTTTTGCTAACTGTAAATAATATTTTAAATCGTATTTTGTTTTGGATGGATTTAAAATGTCTCCGGTATAACAAATAGACGCCTCAGCTAAACCTTTGGTTTTATTACGTACGTGTTTAATACATGGCTCAATAGATTTCATCCAGTTTAAGGAATCAAATATCCTAAATACATCTACTCCTGTTTCCCATGATTTCTCTACAAACTTTTCAATTAAGTTATCTGGATATGCTGTATAACCTACACCATTAGACCCTCTAATCAACATTTGCAATAATACATTAGGCATCGCCTCACGTAACAACGCCAAACGTTCCCAAGGATTTTCTTGTAAAAATCGTAAACACACATCAAAAGTAGCGCCTCCCCATACCTCCATACTGAAAATTTCAGGATGATTTTTAGCATATCCTTCTGCTACTTTTAGCATATCTGTTGTACGCATACGAGTAGCTAATAAACTTTGATGAGCATCTCTCATCGTTGTATCCGTAAAATGAATTTTCTTTTCATTCTTCAGCCATTCTGCAAACTTCTCTGGCCCTAATTCTGTTAAAAGGTCTTTAGTTCCTTTTGGATGTTTTTCTAACTTAGGAAATTTAGGAACTTTTGGTTTTGCAAACTGGTGTCCTTCTATTGTTTTTTTAACATCTGGATTCCCATTAACTATAACTTCTCCTAAGAAATTAATTAATTTATTGGCTCTGTTCTTCGTTTCTTTAAACTCAAAAAGTTTAGGCTCATTTTTAATAAAGTTTACCGTTACTTTTCCTTCTCTAAAAGTTTGATGTTCTAGAATATTTTCAAGGAAAGCGATATTCGTATTTACACCTCTAACTCTAAATTCTGCCAAGGCTCTTAACATTTTTCTACAAGCACCATCAAAGGTTCTACTGATAGCAGAAACTTTCACCAACATTGAATCAAAGAATGGCGATATTTTCACACCTTGATAAATACTTCCTGCATCTAATCGAATCCCAAAACCTGAAGCACTTCTGTATGTAGTTACTGTTCCGTAATCTGGTTTAAAATCATTTGCTGGGTCTTCTGTTGTTACCCTACACTGTAAGGCATGTCCTGTTATTTTTACAGATTCTTGATTTGGTATTTTTATTTGCGTATCTCCTAATTTATAACCTCCAGCTATAAACAATTGTGTTTTTACTAAGTCAATATTGGTTATCATTTCTGTAACCGTATGCTCTACTTGAATACGTGGATTTACTTCTATAAAATAGATAGAATTATCTTCATCTACCAAAAACTCAACCGTACCAATATTATTATAATCTACAGCTTTACAAATTGAGGTAGCATATTTGTATAGATCATTCTTAATATTTTCATGTAAACCTATAGAAGGTGCTATTTCTATAACCTTTTGATAACGACGTTGTACAGAACAATCTCTTTCAAATAAATGCACCATATTACCGTGAGCATCTGCGACTATTTGAATTTCAATATGCTTAGGGTTTTCAACGTATTTTTCTAAAAAAACGGTATCGTCTCCAAATGCATTTAAAGCCTCTCTTTTAGCTTCTGTATATCCTTTCCTTAACTCATTCTCATTTCGTATTACACGCATTCCTCTACCACCACCACCAGAAGCTGCTTTTAACATTACAGGATACCCAATGCCTTCTGCTTCTTTAATTGCTATATTAATAGTAGTTAAATCTTCTTTGTTACTTTGAATAATAGGAACATTGTTTGCTACCGCAACTTCTTTTGCTGTAATTTTATCTCCTAACGCTTTTAATACTGATACTTTGGGGCCAATGAAAATAATTCCGTTTTCTTCACACTTTTTTGCAAATTCAGCATTTTCAGATAAAAAACCATACCCTGGATGAATTGCATCTACATGATTCTCTTTAGCTACTTTTATAATAGCATCAATATCTAAATAGGGCTTTAAAGGTTCATTGTCTTCTCCTATTTGGTAGCATTCATCTGCTTTATAACGGTGTAAAGAATAACGATCTTCATAGGTGTAAATTCCTACCGTTTTGATACCTATTTCTACACATGCTCTAAAAACTCTAATAGCAATTTCTCCCCTGTTTGCTACCAGTACCTTTTGTATTTTCATTGTTATGTTTATTGTTGTTGTTAATTGGTTCTCAAATTTAACCTTTAATTTACATTTTTATAAGTAAAACAAAGATTTTAATTACAAAAAACCATCATTTTAGCAAATCATCAAAATAAATGCAATAAAAAAACGATTTTTAAGTTTTTTGTTGAATAATTATCAATTTAACAACCTTATTAAGTCTTTAATGTTTTATATTTCGAAAACTTAATTACAACAACTAAAAAAGACGCTCAAAAAGCGTCTTTTTTAGTTTATTATTTATTTATATTATCCTACCCTAGAATTTCTCCTTGTTTTGCTTGTAATTCCTTTATAAATGGTTGTTTGTACAAGCGCTTACCTAAAGCTTTATGGATTGCATTAGCCACAGCACCTCCTGCTGGTGGTAAACCTGGCTCGCCTAAACCTGTAGGAGATAATTCATTTTCTACAAAATGTACTTCTACTTTTGGTGTTTCATTCATTCTAATTAAACGGTACGTATCAAAGTTTTTATGAGAAGGTTTTCCATCTTTAAAAGTAAAATCGCCATACAAAGCATGTCCAATACCATCTATAACGCCTCCTTGTATTTGGTTAATAGCTCCTGTTGGATTTATAACAATACCACAATCTACAGCAGCCACCACTTTCGTTACTACTGGCAATCCATCTTTCAATACCACTTCAGCCAACTCAGCTACATGAGTATTATGACTATAATACGCAGAGAATCCTTGATAAACATCCTTTTCAGCTTTTCCCCATCCACCTTTTTCAGCAGCTAGTTTTATGGTATTTTCCATTCGTTGTCCAGAATATTGGATATTTTCATCTTTAGTTCCTTTTACGTTTTGCAATAGCTCTATTCTCAACTGTACTGGATCTTTACCTAACTCTTCTGCTAACTCATCAAAAAAACTTTGTTCTGCATAGGCTAAAAAATTTGTATAAGGTGCTCGCCAAGCTCCTGTTGTTATAGTACTCTGATAGTTTTGTGTTGATACTTTATAATTAGGAATACAACCTGCAGGAAAAAAATGTGGAATGGCTCCGTACATATTTCCGTTTATAGCTGCTTCTTTTAAATGGTATCCTGTTATTTTATTATCTTTTATAGAAGCGGCTATTCGGTATTTAATAGCGGGTCTATAAATTCCATCAGTCATATCATCTTCTCTAGAAAACACAACTTTTACGGGTTGTTTTGCTACATTAGAAATCTCAGCAGCTTCTAGTGCAAAATCACCATACAAACGTCTTCCAAAACCACCGCCCATTCTTGTCATTTCCAATTCAATTTCTTCTTCTTTTCTATTTAATAATTGCGCTATTCTTCCTGCCGTCCATTGTGGTGTTTGGATAGGGCCTACTAAATGAACTTTCTCTTTGGTTACGTTAGCATAAAAATTCATTGGTTCTAAACAGTTATGAGGCAAAAAAGGAGAGTGATATGTTTTTTCAATTACTTTATCAGCCTCAGAAAATGCCTTTTTTACATTGCCGTCTTCTCGCCTATTTTTAAAGTCATTCCCTCCAAGAATATTATTTAGAATTTTGTTATGATCTTCTGTACTTTCTAGTTTTTCTTCATCTTTCCAAACAGCTTTTAAGGCTTTTTTTCCTTTCATAGCTGCCCAAGTATTGGTTGCTAATACTGCCACTTTATCTCCAAATTGTAATACTTGTGTTACACCATTTACTTTCTTAGTCTCAACATCTGTATAACTTTCTAATTTTTGTCCAAATGCTGGTGGACGTAATACAGATGCGTATTGCATTCCTTCTGCAACATAATCTAATCCAAATAATGGTTTACCTGTTACTATTTTGTCTACATCAACATTTATGGCATCTTTTCCTATAATGGAGTACTCTGAAGGTTTCTTTAAAGTTACCTTTTCTGGAACTTCCAACAAAGCAGCTTCTTTTACTACTTCTCCATACCCTAAGGTTTCACCTTTTGCATTGGTAATAATCCCTTTAGATGCTTTACAAGAGTTTGCTTCTACTCCCCATTTTACAGCTGCTGCATTGATTAACATTTGCTTGGTAGTAGCTCCTGTTTGACGAAGTGCATCCCATCCATGTCTAATAGATTGGCTTCCTCCTGCTACCTGACGAGTATATTCTTTTTTATTGTACTTGGCTTGTACTACATGTACCTTATCCCAGTCTACATCTAATTCTTCTGCTATAATCATGGGCATTGCAGTTTTTACACCTTGACCTATTTCTGGATTGGGTGAATAAATGGTTACATACCCATTATCGGCTATTTTTATAAATGCATTAAAATCATTAAAATTTAAGTTTTCAACATCTATTGAAGGTGCTACATTAGGTTTGCAAGCTGTAAATAAGTTAAACCCAACTAACAATCCTCCTCCTGCTAAAGCAGTTGTTTTTAAAAAGTTTCTTCTACTGAAACTTAACATTTCTTTTGTACTCATGATTAGTTGTTTTATGACATTTTATCAGCTGCTATAGCTACTGCTTTTTCTATTCTATTATAAGAAGCACATCTACATAAATTACCATGCATTGCCTCACGTATTTCTTCTGTAGTTGGTTTAGGGTTTTCTTTTAAAAAGGAAGCTGCTGTCATTATTTGTCCTGCTTGGCAATATCCACACTGAGGCACATCTACTTCTTTCCAAGCTTGTTGTAATGGGTGATTTCCTTCTTTGGATAATCCTTCAATAGTAGTAATCTCTTCTTTTTCTAACATGGACACCTGTAATTGACAGCTTCTCATGGCTTTTCCATCTATATGAACTGTACAGGCTCCGCATTGTGCTATACCACAGCCAAATTTAGTTCCTACCATATTTAATTCGTCACGTAAAATCCAAAGTAAAGGAGTATCTGAATCAGCAGAGATTGTTACCAACTCTCCATTGATTTTTAAATTATATGTTGGCATTTCTTGTTAGTTTTGTTTCGTCTTTTGTAAGTTACAAAAAATAACCTAGCCACATTTCTTTCTAATACTATTTTAACAGAGTTTTAATTATAACACTAATAGCATATCAACCACTAAAAACCTGATATTAAAAACTTACACATGGAGTTATGTTTAACCTCCTTTTTAAATCTTACCCCATAAAAATAGGTGTAGGATTATTAGAAATTGATTCTTATCACATATTTCTAAAAATAAGTCATAAAAAAAGCAATCTATTTCAGATTGCTCTTTTGTGCTATATTAATATCTTTTATTTCTTCAATACTATCCAGTAATCTTTTTTGAATCATTTGTATGATTCTTTTGTGAAACTCTGAAGTATTCTTTTCATAAGAGATGTATTCTTCATTTGTAAATTGACCAATTACAACTCCTAATAATTGATTTCTTAATCCTATATTTTTAAATACTACTTTTTTAATATAATCAGTAAACCTATCATTTGAAAAATTATGAATATCTACTTTTTGTTTTATTGATATTCTACTGAATACTCTTACAATTATATCATGCTGTAATTTTAATATAGGACGTAAGGTTACATTCTGAAAACTCTCATTTTCATTGTTTGAAGAAAGATTTAAAACTGGACGAATACTTTTTTTATCTTCCATTCAAAAAGTTGGTTACATTACTTTCTATACGTTCTAAGACATTCTCAGTATTAGCTTTCACAAAAGTTTCTCCTGTTATTTGCTCGTATAGTTCTATATACCTATTAGAGATTTCTTCTATTTTCTCATCAGACATTTCTGGAATTTGTTGCCCTTCTTTTCCTTGAAATCCATTCTCTATCAACCATTGACGCACAAACTCTTTAGATAATTGCTTTTGTTTCTCTCCTTTATCTTGACGTTCTACATATCCTTCTTCATAAAAATAACGTGAAGAGTCTGGTGTATGAATTTCATCTATTAAAACAATTTTACCTTCTTTAGTTTTTCCAAATTCGTATTTAGTATCTACTAAAATAAGCCCTCGTTTTTTTGCTATTTCTGTACCTCTTTCAAATAACTTACGTGTATAATCTTCTAACACAATATAATCTTCTTCTGAAACAATTCCTTTGGCTAGAATATCTTCTCTAGAAATATCTTCATCATGTTCACCATTATCCGCTTTGGTAGATGGGGTTATAATTGGAGTTGGAAACTTATCATTTTCTTTCATTCCTTCTGCCATTTCAACACCACAAAGCACTCTTTTTCCTGCTTTATATTCACGTGCCGCATGACCAGATAAATACCCACGAATTACCATTTCCACTTTAAATGGTTCACATAAATGGCCTACCGCTACATTTTCATCTGGAGTGTCTAGCAACCAGTTTGGAACAATATCTGCCGTATCGTTCATCATCTTTGTTGCTATTTGATTCAATATTTGCCCTTTAAAAGGAATTTGCCTTGGTAAAATAACATCAAAAGCAGACAGTCTATCAGAAGCTATCATTACTAGTAATTCATCATCTATATTATAAACCTCTCTTACTTTACCTTTATAAACTTGCTTTTGCTTAGGAAACTGGAAGTTAGTTTCGTTAATTGTATTCATTATTTTATTTGTTGTGTTGTAGTGTGCAAATTTAGAGTTTTTAGTTATGATTAAAAATTGTTTTTCTTTTTTGAAGTAATTCTTTATTTCTCGTCTAAAAATATTCTATTAAATAAAAAAAGTCAGTTTGAAAAAAACATCAAACTGACTAAGAGTTGTAGCTAAAAAGTAAAACGATTTATGTTTTTATTATAGTATTATTCCTACGAGTTTTAGTAAATCCTTTATTGTATTCACAACTGTAGGGTTCTTAATTTTAAATTGGAAAAAGATTTTACCACTACTTTTATAAATAGCATCAAAATTCACATAAACTTTAGATATAAAGTTGTAAGAAATATCCATATCAATATTTTTCTTAATCACTACAAATTTGTTAATGATAAGTTTAATAATTGTGCTTTTAAAAAGAAAAACAATATCTATAAATTTATTTTTAATTTTAATTTTAGAAACCTTTAATGTTCCCGCTTCAATTTTATTTACAGCAGTATTAAAGTGTAATGGCAACTCTACATGAGCACTTCCTGTTCTATCTAGTACTCTTCTATATTTTCCAAAAAATTTAATATAGTGTCTATACCTAGCATTTCCTTTAAACTTGATTATTACATTAGTTCCTCCACTAGTAGTTATAGATTCTAATGAAAACCCATACAAATCAACTTTTTGTTTGTTACTATGCTTTCTTAAAGCAGGAAATTTAGCTACCGCATTTTTAAGTAATTGCTCAGATAAGCCTAATTTTAAAGTAAGATTATTTGATTGTGAGCTAATACTAGCTGCAAAGTATTTCTTTGCATTTTGTTTAATATCCCATAATAAGTATCCTATAGCTCCTGCTAATTCATTTTTATCATAGGTAAAACCACCTTTGGCTGCATCATTATTTAAAGTAAAAATTTTAGCCTGCTTTTCTAACTCTTGCTCAAATTTTGCTTTTTCTTGCTCAACTTCTTCAGCTACCATTTTTTCTAGTTCTTCAACTGTCATTCCAGTTTCTTCCAGAAAAGTTTGGTTAACTCCGTCTACAAAAACGTCATTTTCAAAATCTGTCGCATTTTGTATGTCACTATTTTCTATTATTTCTTGTTCTATAACGACATCATTTTCTTTTTGGCATCCTAACATCAATAGTATTACAAATAGCCATATGTACTTATAGTAGTTTGTTTTTTTCATTTTTAGTTTAGTTTAATTGATTTTTGTTTTAAATGGTTTTTAGTTTCTAACTACAACTTATAAAGTTATTCATCAACCCAAACAAATACATAAAAAAAACATGAATTAAACGTTAACTATTTATTTGTGGAATATTAAACAGTTTGTGTGATTAGCTTATTAATACTACAACACCAAAATAGTAGTCTAATACCATTCCTTATTTAAATTTACTCACAAGAAAAAAACCTGATAAATTCCACTATGAATTTATCAGGTTTCTGTCGCTTCTATATTTTATAAAAAATATAAAAACAGTATCTTTTTTATAAAGTATATTATTCTGTCTCTATGCTTTTATAAGCTTTAATAATGCGTTTTACTAATTTATGACGGATTACATCTTTATCATCTAAATACACTTGACCTATACCTTCAATATCTTTTAAAGCTAATAAAGATTCTTTTAGTCCTGATACTTGCTTACGTGGTAAATCGATTTGCCCTGGATCTCCTGTTATAATAAACTTAGCACTACGTCCCATACGTGTTAAAAACATTTTCATTTGGGCATGTGTTGTATTTTGTGCTTCATCTAATATTACAAAAGCATTATCTAATGTTCTACCACGCATAAATGCTAAAGGTGCTATTTGAATGGTTCCGTTTTCTATATAAGCTTGAAGCTTTTCATGCGGTATCATATCTCTTAACGCATCGTATAAGGGTTGCATATAGGGATCTAACTTCTCTTTTAAATCTCCTGGTAAAAAACCTAAATTTTCACCCGATTCTACTGCTGGTCTAGTTAAAATAATTCTACGCACTTCTTTCTCTTTTAGTGCTTTTACCGCTAAGGCTACTGCTGTATATGTTTTTCCTGTTCCAGCTGGTCCCACAGCAAAAAGCATATCATTCTTCATCATTAATTTAACCATCTTACGCTGATTCTCGGTTTCTGGCTTAATTAATTTTCCGCTTACGCCGTGAACTAGCACATCGCTATTTCCTCCAGCTTTTCTAATCTCTTCTTCCTTACCTGTAGAGGTTAAAATACGCTCTATACTATTTTCATCTAATCTATTATACCTATTAAAGTATTTAATAAGCATCCCTAAACGCTTTTCAAATTCGTCTAAAATATCAGGTTCTCCGTAAATCTTAAGCTTATTTCCTCTAGCAACTATTTTAATTTTTGGGAAGTATGTTTTTAATAATGAGATAGTACTATTCTGTGCACCAAAAAAATCATTCGGATTGATTTCTGTTAATTCAATAATTCTCTCGTTCAAATGCTATATGTTTTAATTTTATTCCTCTAAAAGTAACGATTATTTTTAATGAATTACTTAGTTTTGTCATTATTTTCAGTATAATTTTTCACAAAATAATTAACAGGCACCTAAATTAATGGCTATTATCACCTTAACTACAGATTTTGGAATGAAAGATCCTTTTGTAGGAGCTGTAAAAGGTGCTATATATTCTGAATTACCAACGGCTACTATAGTTGACATTACCCATCTAATATCTCCGTTTAATATTACAGAAACGGCTTACATTCTAAAAAATGCATATAAGAGTTTCCCTGAGAGAACTATTCATATTATTGGAGTTGACTCTGAATTAAGTCCTGACAACAAACACATTGCTATAGAACTGGACAATCAGTTTTTTATTTGTCCAGACAACGGATTAATTTCTATGGTTGCTTCAGAAATTAACCCAACTAAAATAGTAGAGATTAATATTCATAATCATATTAATAGTAGTTTTCCTGTTTTAGATGTATTTGTAAAAGTAGCTTCACACATAGCTAGAGGAGGTAGTTTAAGTGTTATTGGAAAAGAAATTACTGATTATAAAAAGTTAATTGAAATTCAACCTAAAATTAACCAACAACAAACCATTATTAAAGGTGGTGTTATTTATATTGATAATTATGGAAATGCCATTACTAACATTTCTAAAAAATTATTCTCTTCAATTGGGAAAGGTAGAAATTTTGTGATTTCGGCAAGTAGATACCAATTTACCAAAGTTTTTGATAAGTATAATGAAATAGTAGATTATAGCATACCTGAAGAAAAGAGACAATATGATGGTGATAAATTGGCTATTTTTAATTCTGCTGACTTTTTAGAGATTGCCATTTACAGAAGCAATTTAAATACGGTTGGTGGAGCTTCTACTTTATTAGGTCTCCAATATAGAGATACCATTACTATAGAGTTTGAAGATATTATTAAACCAGAGTTTATTCCTGCAAATCAATAATTATGTTTGTACGCATTGTTAAGTTAAGTTTCCAGCCAGAAAAAGTTGAGGAGTTCTTAAGTAATTTCAATGAAAAAAAAGTGTTTATACGAAACGCACCAGGTTGTCGTTTATTAGAATTGTATAGAGACAAAGAAAATTCGAATATATTTTTTACCTATAGTTATTGGGATACAGAACAGGATTTAGAGAATTATAGAAACTCTGATTTATTTAAAGGGGTTTGGGCTAAAACTAAAGTTCTTTTTAATGACAAACCAATGGCATGGAGTGTAGATAAAATGGTTTCTTTAGATTAGTTATGAGTTATGAGTTATGTTTTTTATGTATTTGTTATAAAACATGCTTGTGATTCACATGAATTTAAAATACGAAAAAGAATAAATACCTTTGGTAAAATTATAGACATCACTAACAACTAAATAGATATTACTTAATGTTAGCAGTACTAAAAAAAGAATTCAACGCATTTTTTGCTTCGCCCATAGCTTACTTAGTTATTGGTATTTTTTTATTAATTAACGGATTGTATTTATGGGTTTTTAAAGACAACCTTAATATTTTAAATGCAGGGTTTGCCGATTTGAATAGTTTTTTTTACTTAACTCCTTGGTTATTTTTATTTCTTATTCCAGCAATTACTATGCGTAGTTTTGCGGATGAGTTTAGTAACGGAACTATAGAGATTTTAAAAACAAAACCTTTAACCGATTGGCAAATTGTGTTAGGTAAGTTTTTTGCTTGTTTACTTTTAGTTGTTATGGCCTTAATACCAACACTTATCTATGTTTATACTATTAATGACTTAGGGAATTCTGTTGGCAATTTTGATGGTGGTAGTATTATTGGCTCGTACTTAGGTTTGCTTTTTTTAGCGTCAACGTATGTAGCTATTGGGTTATTTAGCTCTACTTTATCTAAAAATCAGATTGTTGCTTTTATAATAAGTGTTTTTATTACATTTTTACTGTTTTATGGTATAGAAGCTATAGGTAATGCCATGGGAAATACTGGTTATACAATTCAACAATTTGGAATTAATGAACATTTTAAAAGTATTCGTCGTGGTGTTATTGACAGTCGTGATGTTATTTATTTTGTAAGTGCTAGTTTCTTTTTCTTATTCATCACTAAACAACAAGTAAACAATGACTAAAAAAATTAAACAAATAGTACTCATTTTTGTTGGTTTGGTAATCATCAATTACGTAGGAAATAATATTTATAAACGTTTTGATTTAACTAAAGATAAACGATATACACTATCCAAGGTTAGTAATCATTTAATTGATAAAATAGATAATACCTTATTTATAAATGTGTACTTAGAAGGTAGTTTTCCTTCTGAATTTAAACGCTTACAAATAGAAACTAGACAGTTTTTAGAGGAACTACAAGCGCAAAACAGCAATATCCGTTTCCGATTTATTAACCCCGACAAATACAGAGAGAAACTCATTAAAAAAGGAATGCTTCCTAGTCAGCTAACCGTTGAAGAAGATGGTAAATTATCTGAAGCTATTATTTTTCCTTGGGCAGAAATTAATTACAACAATAAAAGAGAACTTGTTTCTTTATTACCAGATTCTGCTTTAAAAACACAAGAAGCGCAATTACAAAACGCTATTGAAAAGTTAGAATATTCTTTTGCTAATGCTTTAAATTTAATTACTAAACAACAAAAACCTAAAATAGCTATTCTTACTGGTAATGGTCAGCTTGAAGATATTCATTTATACAGTCTGTTAACTTCATTACGAAACAATTATCGTTTAGCTAAGTTCACCTTAGATAGTGTTGAAAATGCACCACAAAAAACATTAAACGATTTAACTAAATACGATTTAGCTATTATTGCAAAGCCTACTGAACGTTTTACGGAAAGTGAAAAGTTAGTGCTAGATCAATACATTAATAAAGGTGGTAGAAGTTTATGGATGGTAGACACTAATTATGCGGATACGGATAGCTTGTACAATGAAGGTAAAATGATGGCGTTTCCTAGAGATTTAAACTTAACAGATTTGTTATTTAGCTATCAAGTAAGAATAAATAATAAACTTGTAAAAGATTTGTACAGTGCTAAAATTCCTTTAGCCACCGGAAATGTTGGAAACCAAGCTCAGTTTCAACATCTAAATTGGTTTTATCATCCTTTAGCAAATGGAAATCCACAACATCCTATTACTAAAAATGTAGCCCCCACTCGTTTTCAGTTTACCACACAAATTGATACGTTAAAAGGAACTATTAAAAAAACTCCTTTATTTATATCTTCTATACTCTCCAAAAAAATTGGAACGCCTAATTTTATTGAACTGAGTAGTATTGCTAAAGAACCTAAACAAGATGAATATACTGCTGGGCCTCAACTATTAGCTGTTTTATTAGAAGGCACCTTTTCTTCCGCCTATAAAAACCGAATAAAACCGTTTAAAAATGAAGATTTTACTTCTGACAAAGTTGATACTAAAATGATTGTAATAGCCGATGGTGACATTGCTAAAAATCAAATTTTAAAAGGAAAACCTTATGATTTAGCCAAAGACAAATGGACTGGAGCATATTATGGTAATAAAGAGTTTTTAATAAATGCCATTGACTATTTATTAGACGACACAGGCATTATTCAACTACGAAATAAAACGATAAACATTCCGCTTTTAGATAAACAAAGAGCTTATAATGAAAAAGGGTATTGGCAATTACTTAATATTGGAATACCACTTTTATTACTAACTTTATTTGGTTTTGGATTTAATTATATAAGAAAAAAGAAATATCAATAACTAAAAGAGGAACTTTATAAGCGTTCCTCTTCTTAGTTTAAGTTATTACTTCTCAAGTTTTACAAGTAATCCCTATTCTCTCAACTTGATTTCCTCTAAAATATACTTTAGCATAGTATCTTGTTCTTTTAAATACTCTTGTATTCCTTGAGTTATTACTACATCTGGAAAAACACCTCTATCAATAGGTAAACTAGTTGCTGTAGTTTGATACGTATTTCTTGCCACGGCATATTGAATCCCTGTGTTTGGCAACCTCAAACGTTTTTGTCCTCCAGTACAAAACTGATTTGATCCCAACTCCTCTCCTACTAATGTTCCTAATTTTAGATGCTTTATTAACGACATAAAATGCCCTGTAGTTGATCCTCCGTTTCCATCCATCATGAAATATAGATTTTCTTTAAACGAATTCTCTAAAGGGCTAACTTCCTCTAACTTTTCATTAAACTGGGCTTTAGAATAATAGACAAATGGTTCTTTAGCTAAATACCTCAACAAATACCTTCCTGCATCTGACGATCCTCCTCCGTTTTTTCTTACATCAATAATTAAGTTTTGTATATTTTTATCTTTCAATTCATTAAAAATCTTATCAGTAAATTGTTTAAATTCTTTAAACTTGTTTCCATAATAAGCAAAAGTTCTAATAGTTAAAACTGCTGTTTTATCATTTATATATTTTAAATCCAATGGTTTCTTTGCCAAATATTTTGGTAAAACACCTAATTTACTTTTATAACTAGATAATTTTTTTAAAACTACTTTCTTTTGTTGCTTTTTTAATGTTACTGTATAAGACTTTGGAAAGTTGAATGCGTAAGGTATAATTGAAGTTGAATGCGCATTCAGAAAGTTCTTTTTATACGTTTCTATTTTTCCTTGAGAAGAAATATTTGGATATACTTTAGCCTTTAGTTCATTTATAGTAAAACCATTTATAGCTATAATTTCATCAGCAGGTTTCAATACATTTTTATTCATCAAAGGATTTACCACATAAAGTCTATCTTTTATCAATCTAACCTCTAGAGGAAATCGTAGATCAATGGGTAGCATTGTTCTTTCTTGGTAAAAATATCCTAATGAAGTATGACTGCAATTGATATTAGCTATAATTTCACTACAATACCAAATAAATTGACTAAAAGTAGTTTCTTCAGTTATTAACTTCTTCTTTTCTTCTAATTTTTGCCAGAATTCTTTTTCAGAAATAAACTTAAACACATTTGGATGTACTTCTGTTAGCCTTTTTCCCAACTCGTTCAAATCTTCTAAGTATTGATGATTTGGATATACTTTATAAAATCTGGAAGTATCATAATCTCCATACTTAATTCTATTGATATAGTCTTCTGCATTTATATTTTTAGGATTTAAAGCCAATGATTTTTCATAGTTTTTAACAGCTTTTTCTTTATTTCCATCAGCAAGATAGGCTTCTCCCAAACTATCATACGGATTAGAAGCTTCTGGGAATTCGCTAACTAATAATTTAAAAATTTCTATAGCTTCTTTTACTTTTCCATTATTTAAGTATTGATAACCTAAAGTATTCAATTCATTTTCATCCTCAAAATTATAAATAGAAGGAACTTCATTTTTAAGTTTATAATAATATGCTATTACTTCTTGAATACTTGCATTAGGCATAGTTCCTAACACTTTAGCTATTGATTCTTTGGAATTATTTTTATCTGATTGTTTTTGCTTGCATCCGAAACACAAGTATATTGATAGTATTATTAATAGTAACCTCTTCATTATTTCTTAATGTTATTTTGTCCTTCCAAATCCTGTATTAACCTTAAAGTATATTCCAATTCTGCATCATTTTTATTCACAATATCATACTCCGTTTTATAAATAATATGCTCTGGTATTATTCCCTTATTCCTTGGAAAATCTTTAGCCGGAGTTGTGTAAACAGCTCTAGAAATCCAATAAGCTACTCCTGTATTAGTTCCTAAAAACCCTTTTACTTTCCCATTGGCATAATAACTTGCTCCAGACTCTTCTCCTATTAAAGTCGCTATCTTATTTTGTTTAATTAATGATAAAAAATGACCACTTGTTGAAGTATTAAAACCATTTATTATCATGTATATACTTCCTGAAAACTTATTATCTTTTAATTGTTTGATATCCGCTTCGTTTTTATCTCCCGGTAACGGTGAATTTTTGGCAAAATAGTAAAATGGTTCCTTAGCAATGTATTGTAATAAATGTATAGCCGCACAAGAACATCCTCCTCCATTACCTCTAATATCTATTATTAAGTTGGTTATTTTTTGTTTCTTTAATTTCTTAAAACTTTCATCAATAAACTTTTTATAGTTTCTTAATCGCTCTCCACCGTAATAATTAAATGTAGGTATTTTTAGTTTAGCTATATTTTTTTCCTCTACAATTTCAAACTTGAGTTGTTTCTTTTTTAATTCATATTCAAACTCTTTTAACATCTCCAACTGCATTTTTCTATTATCATCAAACATAACTTCATAAGAAGTAGGAAAATCAAAATAATAAGGTATATAAGAAGTTATGTACGCACTAAAAACTCTATTTTTAAGTGACAAGCTGTGTCCATTTGATGCAATATGTTTAAATATATCTGATGTTATTACATCAATAGAAACACCATTAATTGCCTTAATATTTGCGCCTAGCTTTACCTTACTTTTATGCGCCTTTACAACCAATAATTCCCCATTAACCAACTCTGCCTCTATAGGAAATCTTAAATTCACAGGTAACATTCTATCTTCTTGATTGAAAACATCAAAATGAGAATGTTCACAACCTATGCTTGCTATAATAGGGCTCAATTGCCAAATAAATTGACCATAAGTCATTTTATCTTTTATGTTACTCTTTTGATTTTCTACAAGCTCATAAAATGCTTTTTTTGATGTGAATTCAAATGGATTTGGATGCGTTTTCTCAATTCTTTTAGCAAGTTCATCAATATCTTCTAAATACTGTTCTTTTGTAAACACCTGTCTGAAAGTTGGTTTTTCTTTAATTTTTTGTTGTGCTTTAAAAATCTGTCGTTCTGCTCCCCAATTCTCAGGATTCAACACTAATGATTTTTCATAGTTTTTTATAGATAGTTCGTAGTTTTTATCATTAAAATATGCCTCTCCTAGACTATCATACGGATTAAAAGCTTTAGGAAACTCACTAATCAACACTTTAAATATTTCTATAGCTTCTTTTACTTCCCCTCTATTTAAATACTCATACCCTAATGTGTTCAACTCATTTTCATCATCAAAATTATATGAGTTAAAAGCTTCTTTTTTTAGTTTATAATAGTAAGTTATTGTTTCTTGAATAGATGCATTAGGCATCTTTTTTAGAACCTTAGTTATGGATTTTTTTTCTTTGACTTCAACTACCTTTTTTTGTCCATAAACACAGCCAAAAATTAAATTTACAATCAATAATAAGCTGGATAAATACTTCATAAATTCTTTGATTTTATTTTTTTGTTTTTTTTCAAAGAACACAATTAGCATTTTAAAATCAACATTTTAAAACTTCAAAAGTGTACACTTTTATAAATCTGAACGTTTATGTTGCTTTTTATATACTGCAGGAGTTACCCCTTCAATCTTTTTAAATGCATTATAAAAAGTTGTTTTAGAATTGAATCCCGCTTCTTTTCCTATAGCTTCTAAAGTAAATTTATCATTCTCTACAATCAACACTTTTGCTTCTTCAATTCTATACGCATTAATATATTGCGTAAAGTTTTTTCCAGTATATTCATTTAACACTTGTGATAATTGATGTTTACTTACACCTAACTTTAAAGCTACATCTTCTAGTTTCAGTGATGAATTTTTATACAGCTTTTCTGTAGTCATTAATAACTGTAATTTTGCCAACATTTCATTTGATTCTATCGCTATTATTTTAGAAGTTTTGTACTTCTCTTGTTTAAAAAATATTTCTCGCTTCTCCTTTTTTCTAAAAATAAAAAAAAGAAATCCCGTATAAAACAACATTGAAAAAACAATAGAACCAACAATAAAATAGCTATAACTTATAAAAAAGTAAATATTCCACAATATTAAAACACTTATTAATAAGGCTACTAACCATAGTTTAGTTATTCCTGTCTTTTTCTTTTGCACCCCCTCTTTTTTAATCTCTATAAAAAGTACTAACAGCGCTCCTAAGATAAAGCATAACCATTGCAGGTTGATAGCTTTTAAAATATATGTTTTCCAAAAAATTGGATCCTCTAAAAATGGAAAGTACACTCCTAAAAGAATAGCAATTATTAAAAAAATAAAAACTGTTGGTTTCCACAGGCGAAGTATTTTTTTTGCTTTATTTAAAACGGCTAAAACATAAAAAAATAAAAAAGGTCCTACAAATAAAAAAGACAACGGATCTGTTTGCGTATAAGGGTTTGATAAAGTAGATGAGTAATAATAAATTAATGATCTAAATGCTCTTTCTGTTAAAAACAATAGGAAAAACCCAAATAATAAATTAGGTAATTGTTTGTTTTTAAAAATTAGAAAATAAAGGCTTATCAACAAACTATTAAATACTCCTATAGCTCCAAAGAAAAACAAAAATAGATTTGTAAAATTCATGCTTCACAATTTCAAAAGTTAGCAAATTATTAGACACAAATTTATGATAAAGTTTATTGAGTTTTACTTATTAATTACAATATATAACACTAACAATCTCCATCACAACAATTATCATCTTTTACTAATTTGCAGGAAACTACTGCTAATAAAGCTCCTAAAATTGGTGCAAAAATATACAACCATAAATGTTCATAATGCCCTGAAATGATAGCTGGTGCAATTGACCTAGTTGGATTCATAGAAGCTTTGGTCATGGGACCTGCAAACATTGCTTCCAGTAAAACAACACCACCGATAGCTATTCCTGCCATTACACCTACTTCTTTACTCCCTGTAGAAACATTAATAATAGTAACCATTAAGAAAAAAGTTAGTAATAATTCTAATAAAAATGCCCGCCAGGCATCTAAAGAAGGAATGGTAGCTCCATAATATTCCGCTTCAGGAAAAATAACCCACAACATTACACTAGCAAGTAAAGCGCCTATTAATTGAGCTATAATGTATTTAGGCACCTCTTTCCAAGCAAACTTTTTTGCATAGGCAAAAGCTATAGTTACCGCAGGATTAAAATGTGCTCCAGACGTTTCTCCAAAAGCGTAAATCATTGCCATTACTATTAAACCCCAAGTAATTGCTACACCAATATGCGTTAAATCTGCACCTCCTGTTACTTCATTAACAGTCATTGCCCCAGTTCCACAAAAAATAAGTGAAAACGTTCCTATAATTTCTCCAATATATTTTTTCATTGGCAACAAAGATACATTTCGCTATTTTAAGTTTTTGTTAACATTTGTCCTTCTTTTTCGTTGTAATTTTAGCAAACTAATTAAAAACAAACCCTAACTTATCATGAAAAAAATACTTTTAAGTTTGTTTGTTGTTGCATTAACAGCAAATATCAATGCCCAAGTAGAAACTCCAGCTCCAAGTCCTGCTTCCAAATTAGAGCAAAAAGTAGGTTTAACAGATGTTACTGTTGAGTACTCAAGACCAGGAATGAAAGGAAGAACTATTTTTGGTGATTTAGTGCCTTATGGAAAACTATGGAGAACTGGTGCCAACAAAAACACTACTATTACTTTTAGTGATAATGTTACTATTGATGGAAAAGAATTAAAAAAAGGATCATATGCTATATTTACAAAGCCAAATAAAAGCTCTTGGGAAGTAATTTTTTATGCAGACACAAACAATTGGGGAACTCCAAGAGAATGGGATGCTAAAAAAGTAACTTTAAGTACTACTGCTAAAGTACAGCAAATGCCTATGAAGATAGAAACTTACACGATGACTATTGATGATATTACTAATAGCTCTGCTGTTTTAGGTATTTTATGGGAAAACGCTTATGTAGGTGTTAAATTCAATACTCCTACAGATAAAGGTGTTGAAGCTAGTATTAAAAAAGTAATGAACGGTCCACAACCAAGTGACTACTATTCATCTGCTGTATATTATTTACAAGAAGGTAAAGACATTAACAAAGCTAAAGAATGGATTAACAAAGCTGTTGATATGACTAAAGATGAGCCTCGTTTTTGGTATTTACGTCAGCAATCTTTAATCCTTGCTAAAGCTGGAGATAAAAAAGGTGCTATCAAAGCTGCTAAAGCTTCTTTAGCAGGTGCTGAAAAAAGAGGTAATGCTGATTATATTAAAATGAATAAAGAGTTTTTAGCTAAAATGAAATAATATTTCATAGCTATTTTAACCATATTAAGAAGGTCTGCTAAAAAGCAGACCTTCTTTTTTTTACAATAAATTAAAATTATCAAACAATAAACACAACTTATAGTGATTTTTTAACACAAAAAATATAAATTCCTAAATTAGTGATAATAACGAAAATCACTAAACTAATGAACTTTAAAACCCTTCAACCAAAGCTCATGCTTATGAGCCTGTTCTTCTATTTCCAAACCTTCTACACAACTGCACAAACCAACAACTATGATATTGGTGTAGGTATTTCCGACATCACTGGACAAATTGCTCAGAGTAATTTTTTTGGATATGGAAATCCTTTCTTCTCTAATGCAGGAATTAAAGATCGGCAATACGCTAGAGCTTACATCATAAAAGAGCCTGATGGAAATTCGGTTGTTTTTGTTAGTATTGACAAAGGAGCTACTTTTCAATCGGTAAATCTAGCTGTTTTGGAAAAACTACAAGGGCAATATGGAACCCTTTACACCGATACCAATGTCATTATCAGTGCTACACACACACATGTTTCGCCTGGAGGTTATTCTCATTATGAACTATACAATACTTCCTCTGGCGGGTTTTATAAAACCAACTTTAACATCCTTGTAAATGGAATTGTAAATGCCATTCAACAAGCTCATAATAGTCTCGCTCCAGGTAGAATTTATTATAATAAAGGCACACTAACCAATGCTAGTATCAACAGATCTTTAGTTGCTTACAACCTAAACAAAGATGCTCATGAGTTTCCTAGTATTGATGAAGAAATGACTGTTTTAAAATTAATTCAAGGTGACACACCTATTGGAATGATTTCTTGGTTTGGCGTACACCCTACTAATCTTTCTAAAAAATATAAATACTGTAGTGGAGACAATAAAGGATATGCTTCCTTAAAATTTGAACGATTACAACAATCCTCTTACGGAAAAGGAACTACCACTTTTGTAGCTGCATTTGCCAATACCAATGCTGGTGACATGTCTCCTAACCTCAACCAACCTTCTCCTAATGATTTATATTCAGATGCTACTGGTCCTGGAAATAACGAAGAAGAAAGTAGTGAGATTATAGGAAACCGTCAATTTGAAAAAGCTTTAGAACTATACAACAATGCTAGTGAACAATTAGTTGGATCTGTAAAAGCTGTAAGTAGGTACAGTGATTATTCCAACTTAAGCATTGCACCTAAATTTACTGATGGTCATTGGCGTAGTACTTGTAAAGCAGCTTTAGGACTTTCTTTTAGAGCGGGTGCAGAAGATGGCAGAAGCGGTATTGGACGTGAAGGAAAAACTAGAAGTAATCCAACTTCTGGATCTAGTAACGCACAATGTCACTTAGAGAAACCTATTGATATTCTTTTTAATATTGGAGCCAATACTAACAACCCCAGAACTCCCAAAATACTACCTACGAGTCTTTTTAAAATAGGTCAATTAGGTATTTTAGCTGCTCCAGCAGAATTTACTGTAATGTCTGGAAGAAGAGTTAAAGCAACAGTAGCTTCTCATATAGCTACAGGAATAACACATTTAGTTTTTGCTGGTTATTCAGATGCTTATGCTGGTTATGTTACCACTAGAGAAGAATATGCTTCTCAGCAATACGAAGGTGCGAGTACACATTTTGGCCCTTGGACATTGGCCGCTTACCAACAAGAGTTTGATAGATTAGCTACTGTTTTAGCAGATCCAACCGCCAATCCATGGCCACACTCAGCGTCTACTCCTCCTAAAAAAAATTATATTGGCTTAGATAAAACTGCTCCTATTCTTTTTGATGATAAACCTATTTTTAAATCTTTTGGTAGTATTTGTAAAAATGCGAATAACTCTTACAATACTAACCAAACTGTAGAAGTCATGTTTTGGGGCGCACACCCTAATAACAATCCTAAAACAAACGGTACGTATTTAAAAGTTCAGAAAAAACAAGGGAGCAATTGGGTTACAAAATATGAAGATCGTGATACCAATACCAAATTTATATGGAAAAGAAGCGGTATTGCCAATTCTAAAATAACCATACAATGGAAAATTCCACAACAAATAGCAAGTGGTTATTACCGAATAGTGCATGAAGGACATTGGAAAAACGGTTGGACTGGTAAAATAAATCCCTATTCTGGTGTAAGCAGAACGTTTTATGTAAACGGAAATACCAATAGAACTATGAGGGATAAAAAAACACTAAATTTTAATATTGGAAACGACTTAGTATTTCCCAATCCTATAAATAATGATTTTACTTTCATAAACACGCAACTACAAGGTGGCTATTACACAATAAGTAATATATTAGGTCAAATTATAAAAACAGGGACTATTACCAAAGATAAATATCAAACTATGAATTTACAGAATCAAAATTCAGGCACTTATGTATTTAAAGTTGTTTTTGACAATCACAATGTACAAACGGCCTCTATCATAAAACGTTAAAATTTTATTATTTAGACTTAAAATGTCCAATAAAAGACTATTAGAAAACAGTATTTTATTGGACACTTTTTATTTTTAAATTTATAATTATATACTATCAAAGAATTAAACTTTAAACCATCACACTATATTTAAATAGTAGTACGCATGTTTAATAAATAGCCTTCAAAACCAGCTTTTTCATAAGCTCTTATAGCTGGTAAATTTCCTGCATATACATCCAATTTCACCTCTACCAGCCCTTTTGTTTTTGCCCAAGCTAGCAAAGTTTCAACAATCAATTTATTTACTCCTTTTCCTCTATGGCTTGGTTTTACATACATAAATCCTAAAAAGGCATGTGTTGGGTATTTTAAATACGGTTTATTTTCTTGAACCCTTACATAACCGCTTCCTACTAGCTCCTCTCTGTCTACAGCTACTAAAACTTCTACTTCTTCGGCGTCTATCATAGCCGCAATATCGTAATAGGATATTTTTTCTTCTTTTAAACTAATTCCGTATGGTCGTTCTGCCTTTATTATTTCTTGTTCAAAATCTAGCAAGATTTCTAAATCTGTATGCTTTGCTTTTCGTATCCTTATTGTTGGTAAATTATTCATTTGTATAGTACTAATTCTCTTTATTCTTACTAAGTTTGCCAGCTGAAAAGTATAACAAAAATAATTATGAAATCAAAACTTTTAGTAATTGCTATGGTTGGAATAGCAATTGGTGTGAATGCGCAAACGTACAAAAACCCAGACACGAATACTGATTATAACCATTTTATACGTGATGGTGGTGGTGCTGCTGTTTATATAAATCAAGCATCTACTGACGAAACCAAACCTATACTAAGACTATCTAGTGGAACTACTAAACCCAATACAAATGTTAAATTCACTGTTGAAAACAATGGTAATATTGGTATTGGAACTAATAACCCTACAGAAGGAAAACTAGTAATAGCTAAACACTCTTAACCTGGACTTTCTGGAAACAAGACTGGAGCTATAACTGTACTAGGTTACAATACAGAATTAGCTATAGGTGCTAGTTCTAGACTAAACGGTGGTAGTTGGATTCAAACAAGACATAAAGCTGCTAAATATGATACAGCAGCATATCCACTTGCTTTAAACCCTCTTGGTGGTAATGTAGGGATTGGTACAGGAACTTCTGCTCCAATTGAAAAACTACACATAAATGGTAATATGATTTTAGACAATGCTTCAAACCCTTCTTTATTCACAGGTAAGGAAAATATTGAGACCAACAGGTTTTTATACATCATGAACTCTCCTAGATATAAATCAGCTTCTGGAATTAAGGCTGGAGGTTTATTAATTGCTGAAAACTTCAATTATGCTTCCCCATCTAAAAATGATTTAATAGTAAAAGGTAATGTCGGTATTGGAACTCCAGACACCAAAGGACTTGAACTAGGCGTAAAAGGAAGAATAGCTGCTGAGGAAGTAAAAATTGCCAAGCATGAAAACTGGCCAGATTTTGTTTTTGAAAGCACCTATAACTTGCCTAGTCTAACAGAAGTAGAAAACCATATTCAAACTAAAGGACATTTAAAGAATATACCAAGTGCGAAAGAAGTAGAGAAAGATGGTTTCTTTTTAGGAAATATGGATGCCAAGCTTTTACAAAAAATAGAAGAGCTTACTTTATATACTATTCAACAAGAAAAGAAATTAACTACTTTACAAAAAGAAAACAAGCAGTTAAAAACAATTAATAAACAATTGTTAGAAATTCAAAAACGTTTAGATAGGTTAGAAAACAAAAACTAATTTTTTTCTATACAATTACCAAATTCAAGAACAAAAGGTCTGAAGAGTTATTACTTTTTAGACCTTTTTTATTGTTGCGATCAAAAGCTATGATACCTTTTTATAACCAATCAAGAAAGAGCAACGAAATATAATGAGGACTATCAACAATAACTAATAAAGAAGAGCAACGAAGCATAGTGAGGACTATCAACGATAACTAACAAGGAAGAGCAACGAAGCATAATGAGGACTATCACCGATAACTAATAAGGAAGAGCAACGAAGCATAATTAAAGACTAATACAATTTGTTAGATTTAAATTTCATATTTAATTAGATTTCGACTGCGCTCAATCTGACATATAGAACACATATCAAGTTTAAAACACGAAATAATTAACCGAAAAATTGTGTAATAGGCTTCATCATGTTGAGGAAACGCTATACACTAGTGCAGCAAGCTTTTGTTACATTGAGGAAACGTTATACACTAGTGCGGCAAGCTTTCGTGGCGTTAAGGATACACCATACACTAGTGCGACAAGCTTTCGTTGCATTGAGGAAACACCATACACTAGTGTAACAAGCTTTTGTCGTGTTGAGGAACGTTATACACTAGTGCGACAAGCTTTCGTTGCGTTGAGGAAACGCCATGCACTAGTGCGGCAAGCTTTTGTTGTGTTGAGGAAACGCCATGCACTAGTGCAGCAAGCTTTTGTAAAACTGAAGTATCTATGAAAAACAATAGGTTTTTATTGCTGTAAGACAACAATAAAAACCTATTAATGAGATTCGCTTTTTTAATCGAAACTATTACTTATTGCTATGTAGTGACCTGATCAAAGTTTACTTTTTGCAACACTAATGCTATTGTCATAACAATAATACAACCTAAAGCATTTAACCATAAATACGGAAGCCAATCTACATACCAAACTCCTATAATAATAAGTTGCGTTATAATAGCGGCTATAAATACCGCGTTTCCTTTTACAAACTTAAAAAAGAACGCCAGTAAAAAAATACCTAAAACATTTCCGTAAAATATAGAACCTATAATATTTACTAACTGTATTAGGTTATCAAATAAATTGGCAACACAGGCTACTAGAATAGCTAAAACTCCCCAACCTAAAGTAAACCATTTAGACATTTTTACGTAATGGGCTTCTGAATATTCTTTAGTCACATTTCGTTTATACAAATCTATAGCGGTAGTTGATGCCAAAGCATTTAACTCTGATGCCGTTGATGACATAGCTGCCGATAATATAACTGCTAATAATAAACCAATTAAACCTTTTGGTAGGTTATTTAGTATAAATTGAATGAATACATAATCTTTATCATTCGTTTCTACATCTGCATTTGCTTTTGCAATAATGACTTTTGCTTGCTTTTTTAACGCTTTATCCTGCTCATTTAACGTTTGTAGCTGTTCTTTTTTTGCAGCTGTTAACTCCTCAAACAATAATGTTTTTTTAGTTGCTTCAATCTTTTTATGCTTTGCAGTTAACTCTTGATATTCTGCTGCATATGCTGAGTTTAATACCGCTTCTTGTGCTTTGGGATTAAAGTTTAATGGTGAACTGTTAAATTGATAAAACACAAACACCATGACTCCTACTAACAGAATAAAAAACTGCATAGGTACTTTAAGTAACCCATTAAAAATAAGCCCTAATTGACTTTCTCTTGCTGATTTCCCCGACAAGTATCGTTGTACCTGACTTTGGTCGGTACCAAAATAAGAAAGCATTAAAAAAGTTCCTCCTAAAATTCCAGTCCAAACCGTATAACGGTTATTCAAATCCCAAGAAAAATCCAATACTTGCATTTTATCACTTGCTCCAGCTATTTCTAAAGCTTTAGTAAAGGTAATTCCATCAGGTAAGTATTGTAGTATTAAATAAAATGCAATAAACATTCCGGCAAAAATTACTGCCATTTGTTGTTTTTGCGTTACACTTACTGCTTTGGTTCCGCCAGATACTGTATAAATAATTACCAATACCCCAATAAGTACGTTTAGTGTAATTAAGTCCCAACCTAATACTGCCGATAGAATAATTGCAGGAGCAAAAATGGTAATTCCTGCTGCTAAACCACGTTGCACTAAAAACAAAATAGCGGTAAGGGTTCGGGTTTTTTTATCAAACCGTCCTTCTAAATACTCGTAAGCGGTATACACATTTAGCTTATGATAAATAGGAATAAATACCAAACAGATAATTACCATAGCAATTGGCAATCCAAAATAGAACTGTACAAAGCCCATTCCACTATGGAAAGCTTGCCCAGGTGTAGACAAAAAAGTGATGGCACTTGCTTGCGTTGCCATTACTGACAAACCAATGGTCCACCACTTGGTTTCATTACCTCCTTTTATGTATTCTTCAACGTTTTGACTTCCTCTAGTTTTCCATGCTCCGTATACTACAATAAATGCTAAGGTTACGGATAACACAATCCAATCGATACTTTGCATATATTATTTTGTAAATGTGTGAGTGATGAAATAAAATAGGATTATGTACACTAGATTTGCTACTAAAACGAGCATATATTCTCGTTTCCATTGGTATTTTTGAAGGCTCATATAAGTTTTATTGTTTGGGTTTTTCAAAAAAGCTATCCGCTAAAGCCGCTTGACTTACCAATGCATCTTCAAATTGTATTGGTTCTTTTGCTGGTTCTAATGGATTGCCTTTCTCGTCTTTCTTGTACCAAGATATAGCTTTTGGCAATAACAAACCGTTAACATTTTCCCAATCATGATAACGAATAATATTAAACTTCTCAGATGGCTTCTTAGAAAAATAAGTTACTGTATAGCCCAACCAAGTCATTTGGTAGGTTTTAGGATGGTAAAATATAAAATAATTATCGTCAGGAGATGTTCCAACATTCGCTTTATATGAAATTTTAATTCCAGGATAACGCACACCTTCAAACTCTAAAGGTTTCATATCTTCATAAATAATTCCATCATCAGCCAATACAAATGGCATAGCATAGAAATAAAAATATAAGTTGTAATAAAATTCAGGATTGCCTTTAAAGGCTGTAGAATCTTGTTGATGTAACCACACATCCTTTCCATCATAACCTAAAGCATACGTATTTGTATTAATAACCGTTTTTCTAGAAGATAAATCAACCGTGTGCTCTTCTGCGTTTATTTTATAGGATAATGTTTTTGCTGCTTTCCAACTTTTAATACCTCCATGTTTTTCAATAACTTTAGCTAAACTCTCAGGATAATTAACCGCTGCTTTCTTAGTTTCCTTTTTTTTCTTTTGATTACATGCCACTAACATTATGGTTAGGGCACATAGTAACATTATTTGTTTCATTTTTAAACTAGTTTATGACTCTTCTGTCGAAAAAACACTCTAAAATTACATTAAAAATCAAAACTATTAAAAAAGGTTCTTTCCCCTATATAAGAAAGGTAACCTCTTTTTAAATGAACTCCATTATTCTCATCAAAATCAACAAAATACATTTATAACCCCATAAAAAAAGTCTTGAGAAATTTCTCAAGACTTTTATGTTATTATTTTCAGAAGTAAATGAACTACCTCAATGCAAGCATAGTGGTATCTAGCCGAAAATATTATTTTTTAATATACGATGTAAGACATCGAGGAATTAAACCCTTGGCTATCGCCCTTGCGATTAATCGTTATGCATAAAACGTTGCTTAGCTAATAATGCTTCTTCTGTTTCTACATTATCTTCATCAGGAACACAACAATCTACTGGACATACTGCCGCACATTGTGGTTCTTCATGAAAACCTTTACATTCTGTACACTTATCTGCCACAATGTAATATATTTCATCTGAAATAGGCTCTTGTTCCTCTTCTGCATTGGCCTTTTTTCCATCAGGCAACACAATATCACCTTCCAAATCGGTACCATCTGCATACTTCCAATCATCAGCTCCTTCATATATTGCTGTATTTGGGCACTCTGGTTCACAAGCGCCACAATTTATACATTCATCTGTTATTATAATTGCCATAATTAATATTTCAGTTTTGTAACTTTGCTCTCGCAAAAATAGTTCCAATTTAATTTAGAACCAATATAAATGGATAGCATAAAAGGTAGAATAGACGCTTTTTTACAATTAGGTAACTTTTTGAGTCAGTTTTCAAGAAAAGGAATTGAACAAAAAGAAAATATAGCTTTTAATGAATTATTTTTTGATGGCTTTAAACATCAACTAAAAATAGCAGAAGAAAACAACAGTTGGTTTACTAAAGAGAATTTATTATTTGCAACAGAAAATTGGGCAAAAGCTTTAACTTCTGAAAACATAAATCAATGGATAGCTAAGGAGAAGTTAGGAAATAACACTGCTAAAAATGTGGCTATTATTATGGCTGGGAATATTCCTTTAGTTGGGTTTCATGATTTTTTGTCGGTACTAATTGCTGGACATTCAGTAATTGTAAAACAATCTTCTAACGACCAACATTTATTGCCTTTTTTAGCCAAGTATTTAGAGTATGTTACCCCAGAATTAAAAGGTAAAATAACTTTTACTAGTGAAAAGCTTTCAGGATTTGATGCAGTAATTGCTACAGGAAGTAATAATACAGCTAGGTATTTTGAATATTATTTTAAAGACAAACCTAGTATTATACGTAAAAACAGAAATTCAGTAGCTATATTAACAGGTAATGAAACTGAACAAGACTTTGAGTATTTAAGTGAAGATGTATTTCGTTATTTTGGCTTAGGATGTCGTTCTGTTTCTAAATTATTTGTTCCTAGAAATTATAATTTCGATTCTTTTTTTAAAGGAATGTATAATAGGCATCAAATAATTAACAATGCTAAATACGCTAATAACTACGACTATAACAAAGCGGTATACTTAATGAGCGAATTTGATATTTTAGAAAATGGTTTTTTAATGATTAAAGAAGATGCTAGTTACGCTTCTCCTATCGCTTCTGTTTTCTATGAATACTATGACAATACAGATGATTTAAAGATAAAATTACACCAAGACAAAGAACAAATACAATGTATTGTTGCTAAAGATTTTCTTGATGAAGAAATTACTTTTGGTCAAACCCAACAACCACAATTATGGGATTATGCTGATGGTGTAAATACCTTAGCTTTTTTAGCTAATTTATAACAAACAGTATACACAACACAAACTAACAAACAGTACTAATGAAAAAACATAATTTTAGCGCAGGCCCTTGTATTTTACCTGAAAGCGTATTACAAAAAGCTTCTGAAGCTGTTATAAATTTTAATAATGATAATTTATCATTAATTGAAATATCACATAGAAGTAAACCTTTTGTTGATGTTATTGAGAAAGCCAGAAGTTTAGCACTTGAGTTATTAGGCCTGGAAAATAAAGGCTACAAGGCTTTATTTTTACAAGGAGGAGCCAGCTCACAGTTTTTAATGACTGCTTATAATCTATTAAACAAAAAAGCAGCCTACTTAAACACGGGAACTTGGAGTAGTAAAGCGATTAAAGAAGCTAAACTATTTGGTGAATTAATTGAAGTAGCCTCTTCTGAAGATAAAAACTTCAACTACATTCCTAAAGAGTATGCAGTGCCAACAGATGTGGATTATTTTCATTGTACTAGTAATAATACCATTTACGGTACACAAATGAAAAGTTTTCCAGAAATTTCTGTTCCTTTAATTTGTGATATGAGTTCAGATATATTTTCTCGTCAACTAGATTTTTCTAAGTTCGATTTGATTTATGCTGGAGCTCAAAAAAATATGGGGCCAGCAGGAACTACACTGATTGTTGTTAAAGAAGCTATTTTAGGTAATGTAGAACGTGCCATTCCATCTATGTTAAACTATCAGGTACATATTGATAAAGATAGTATGTTTAATACGCCTTCTGTTTTTGCTGTGTATGTATCTATGCTTACATTAGATTGGTTAAAAAACTTAGGCGGAATTTCTTTTATTGAAAAAGTAAATGAGCAAAAGGCCAGTTTATTATACAAGGAAATAGATCGAAACCCTCTTTTTCAAGGAAATGTGGCTACAGAAGATAGAAGCTTTATGAATGCTACTTTTAAGTTAACCAACCCAGATTTAACCAATAAATTTGATTCGTTATGGAAAGAAGCTAACATTAACGGATTAAACGGTCATAGAAGTGTTGGGGGCTATAGAGCAAGTATGTATAATGCATTACCTTTGTACAGTGTACAAGCATTAGTAGATGTAATGCAAGAATTGGAAAGAAAGGCTTAAAACAAAAAATATTTATAAAAGAGAACTAATTAATTCTCAACAACATATAGAAAAGTAATTAACTAGAAGATGAAGATATTAGCGAACGATGGAATTTCTAACAATGCCAAAGAAACTCTTGAAAAAAATGGTTTTGAAGTAGTAACTACTAAAGTTGCTCAGGAACAATTAGAAAACTTCATTAATGAAGAGCATATAGACGCTATACTTGTGAAAAACAACACACAAGTTCGTCAAGAACTTATTGAAGTTTGTCCTAGTATTAAATTAATAGGATGTGGTAATCCTGACATGGATAACATTGATGCAGATTTTGCTAAAGAAAACGGTGTACATGTTATCAATACTACTGATGCAACTGCCAATGCTATTGCTGAGCTAGTATTTGCCCACCTTTTTGGTATGGTTCGTTATTTACACCAAGCAAACAGAGATATGCCTTTAGAAGGAGATATTCGTTTTAACAGCATGCAAAAACAATTTTCTCAAGGTATAGAACTGCGTGGAAAAACGTTAGGAATTATTGGTAATGAACCTTCTGCTAATGAAGTAGCTAGAATTGCATTAGGTATTGGAATGAAAGTTGTTTTTTCTGGTGATTACACAGAAGAAAGAAATATTTCCGTAGCTTTCCACAACGATCAATTTATAGACATTCAGGTAGAAACAGAACCTTTTAAAGAAGTGTTATCTAGTGCTGATTTTGTTAGTTTGCATTTACCTCAACAAGAAGGATATGTAATAGGAAATGAACAATTAAAAGTAATGAAAGACGGTGTTGGAATTGTAAATACTTGTTATGGTGGTGCTATAGACGAAGTAGCTATTGTAAAAGCTATTGAAACAGGTAAGGTTAAATATGTTGGTTTAGATGTATTTGAAAATGAACCAACTCCAGAAATTCAATTATTAATGAATCCTGAGTTATCTTTTACTCCACGTATTGCTCCTTCTACTATTGAAGCTAAACAAAAGATAGACGTAGACTTAGCTAAACAAATTATAGAATTACTTTCTGAATAACATATGGCAATAGTAAAACCATTTAAAGCTGTTAGAGCTACAAGAGATAAAGTAGCATTAGTATCTTCTAAGTCTTATGAAATATATTCTACAGAAAACTTAAATGCTAAATTAGACTTTAATCCTTTTACCTTTTTGCACGTTATTAATCCCGGGTACAAATATCATAAAAATGATATTTCTGGGGCACAACGCTTTAAATTGGTTCACAATCGCTATTTAGAGTTTAAAGAAGATGGATATTTTACTCAGGACAATCTACCTGGGTTTTATATTTATAAAAAGATAACTCCCAATGAAACTTTTTGTGGTATTATAGCCGCTGCTTCTGTTAAAGATTACCATAACAATGTGATTAAAAAACATGAGGGTACTTTACGAGAACGTGAATTATTATTTGAGGAATATTTAAAAAACACAGGATTTAACGCAGAACCTGTGCTTCTTACCTATCCAGATAATGATATTATTGAAACAGTAATTATAAAATACCAACAGCAAAGAGCTGAATATGAATTTACAACTACCGATAAAGACTTACACTTCTTATGGGTTGTAGATGATATAAATGATATCAATACCATTACAAACGCTTTTCAAAAGGTAAAAACGCTTTATATAGCGGATGGACACCACCGCTCTACTTCCTCTTGCATGCTTGCTGAGAATTTAGCTGAGCAAAATAATAAGCATACTGGAAATGAACCGTATAATTTCTTTATGAGTTATTTATTACCTGAAAGCCAACTTTGCATTTATGAATTTAATCGATTTATAAAAGATTTAAATGGGCTTTCTGTTGATGAGTTTTTGATTGAATTAGATACTATTTTTAAAATAGAGAATAAAGGTCTAGAACTATATAAACCTAAAGAAAAACATCATTTCTCCATGTACTTAGATGGTAACTTTTATTCCTTAGCTCTAAGAAAATCAGTATATGAATTTACCGACTCTTTAAGTAAATTAGACGCACAGATTTTATACCAAACTGTACTAAAACCTATTTTAGGTATACATAACATTAGAAATAGTAAAAAAATTATTTATTCTCAAGATAAATCAGGTGGTTTAGAACTAAAAACAAAAGTTGATGAAGGTACTTTTAAAGTTTCGTTTGGGATGCTTCCTACGAATATAAAAGAATTAAAAGAAATTGTAGATGCAGGACTTTTAATGCCTCCAAAAACTACTTATATTGAACCCAAATTAAGAAGTGCCATAACTATATATGAACTTTAATTTAAGGTAATAGCTAAACATGATAAAAAACAACTTACATACTATAAAGAGCCAATTATCTACTGATGTTACGTTAGTAGCTGTATCAAAGACAAAACCAGTTAGTGATATTCAAGAAGCTTATGATGCTGGTCAGCGAGTTTTTGGTGAAAATAAAATTCAAGAAATGGCCAGTAAATATGATGTTTTACCTAAAGATATTGAATGGCATATGATTGGTCATTTACAAAGAAATAAAGTAAAATATATGGCACACTTTGTAAGTTTAATTCATGGTGTTGACAGCTTAAAAACATTAGTAGAAATAAATAAACAAGCCAAAAAGCATAATAGAGTTATTAAATGCTTACTGCAAGCTAAAATTGCAAAGGAAGACACTAAATTTGGTTTATCTTTTGGTGAGATTACTGAAATTTTAAATTCTGATATTTTAAAAGAATTAGAGAACATTACTATTGTTGGTTTTATGGGAATGGCTACATTTACTGACAACCAAGAGCAACTTTCTGAAGAATTTTCTTCACTTAATAAATTTTATCAACAACAAAAAAAAGTATTTCCAAACTTAACCACACTTTCCATGGGAATGAGTGGTGATTACCAATTAGCCATTGAAAAAGGAAGTAATATGGTTAGAATAGGTAGTTCAATATTTGGTGTTAGGAATTATATTGCTTAGATTTACATTAACTAGCTTTAAAAAAGGAAAAATTGTACGCAATTTTAGACATTGAAACCACAGGTGGTAAATATAACGAAGAAGGCATTACTGAAATAGCCATCTATAAATATGATGGTCATCAAATAGTTGACCAATTTATCAGTTTAATTAATCCAGAAAGAGATATTCAAGACTTTGTGGTAAAATTAACTGGTATAAATAATAAAATGTTAAGAAATGCACCTAAGTTTTTTGAAATAGCCAAACGTATTATTGAAATTACTCAGGACTGTATTTTAATAGCACACAATGCTAGTTTTGATTATCGAATTTTACGTACTGAATTTGATAGACTAGGTTATGATTATAAAAAAAACACCATTTGCACAGTTACTTTAAGTAAAAAATTAATAGACAATGCTCCTTCATACAGTTTAGGCAAACTTTGTCGATTTTTAGGAATTCCTGTTACTGACAGACATAGAGCTAATGGAGATGCTTTGGCTACTGTGAAGCTTTTTAAATTATTATTAGATAAGGATACTGATAAACAAATTATTTCTGACTCTGTTAAATACTTCGACAATCGTCATGAGAAACAACGTATTATCAAAATACTAGATAAGTTACCTGAATCTCAAGGTGTGTTCTATATTCATAACGAAGAAGGTAATATTATATTTATAGGCAGAGGAAACAATATTAAACTTGAAGTAAATAAACAGTTTTTAAAGAAAACTACCAAAGCTCAGAAAATATTAAAACGTGTTTCTGACGTTACCTATGAAGAAACAGGAAATACACTCTTAACAAGGCTAAAGTACCATTTAGATCTGGATAGTATTAAACCTAAATACAACATCATTAGAAAGCGTAAAAATAATAATAAGACATTTAATAGTGATCATTTTATAATTAACGACAAAGGAAGAGTTCCTGAAGAAAATAGCGTTATTTTGATTGAAAATAATGAAGTACTTGGTTATACATTTACCAATTTGGCTTTTCAACAAAATCAACTACCTATTTTAAAATCTATGTTAACTAAAATAGAGAACAAACAGTTAGCCAAAACCATTATTAAAAACTATTTGTTGCGTAACAGCGTTCAAAAAATCATCCGTTTAGAAGCAGAAGGGGATATTTAATCGTAGTAAGACAGACGAAGAAGTATTTAAATAGTTTTTTACGCGTTTCTTGAGACTCAATTAGATATAAAACAAAAAAACCGCAAAATTGCGGTTTTTTATTTTATAGGATTTGAAACTTGATTACTTTTCAGCAACAACTTCAAATACGATATCTGCTACTACAGTTCTGTGTAAACGAACAGCAGCATTGTATTTTCCTAATCTCTTTACGTTACCTCCAGTAACTTTGATAAACTTCTTCTCTACTTCAGTTCCTGCTTTAGCTAAAGCTTCTGCAACATCTGCATTGTTTACTGATCCGAATAATTTATCTCCTGAACCTACTTTAGAAGCAATCTTGATTTCGTAACCCTTAATAGCTTCAGCTAACTTGTTAGCATCTTCTACTAATTTAGCTTCTTTAAAAGCACGTTGCTTTAAGTTTTCTGCTAATACTTTTTTAGCTGAAGAAGTAGCTAAAACTGCATATCCTTGAGGTATTAGGTAGTTACGTCCATAACCATTCTTAACAGTTACGATATCGTCTTTAAAACCTAAGTTTTCTACGTCTTGTTTTAATATCAATTCCATGTTTCTACTTCTTTATTATTTTAACATATCTCCAACGTATGGCATTAAAGCTAAATGACGAGCTCTTTTAATAGCTTGTGCAACTTTACGTTGATATTTTAATGATGTTCCTGTTAAACGTCTTGGTAAAATTTTACCTTGTTCGTTTACTAAATACATTAAGAAGTCTGGATCTTTATAATCGATGTACTTGATTCCGCTTTTCTTAAAACGACAGTACTTAGCTTCTTTTTTAGTTTCAATATCAAGCGGAGTTAAGTAACGTACTTCTCCTTGCTTATTTCCTTTTGCTTGTTGATCTATTGACGCCATAGATTATTTTTTTGCAGATTTAGATTTAACACGATCTTTTCTCTTGTCAGCCCAAGCTGCGGCATGCTTATCTAACTTTACAGTTAAATAACGCATAATGCTATCATCACGTCTGAACTCTAATTCAAACGGAGCAATAACATCTCCTGAAGCTTTAAATTCTAACAAGTGGTAAAATCCACTTTTTTTCTTTTCAATTGGGTAAGCTAATTTCTTTAAGCCCCAATTTTCTTTGTGAGTCATTTCTGCACCCTTTGAAGTCAAATAGTCTTCAAACTTTTGCACTGTTTCCTTTATCTGACCTTCAGATAAAACGGGATTCAAAATGAAAACAGTCTCGTAACGGTTCATAATTAATAAATTTATTTTTAAGCCTGCAAATATACAAAATTTAGCTAGTTATTCTAACTATTCTCTATTTTATTTTACTGTTTATTTTCGGTAAGTTTGTTTACCTTCTAAAATTATAACTTCTATGCAAGTACCTGACTTACCTAACCTTATACATTATGCAATTCCTTTTTTTATAATTACTGTTATTATTGAAGTAATTTTAACTGTAAAGGTTAAAATGGATGATTATGAATATAAAGATGCTATAACCTCTATTAGCATGGGCTTAGGGAATGTTTTTATAGGGCTTTTTACTAAGGGAATTACTTTTACTTTCTTTTTGTTTTTATATCAATTTAAACTTTTTACCATTCCTTTTGAATGGTGGGCTTGGTTGATTTTAGTATTTGCGGAAGATTTTATTTATTATTGGAATCACAGAATTGCACATGAAAGTAGGTTGTTTTGGGCTAGCCATGTGGTACACCACTCTTCTAAAAAATATAATTTAGCAACTGCCCTACGTCAAACTTGGTCTGGTAGTTTTTATACTTTTATTTTTTGGGCTCCTCTAGCTTTTTTAGGCTTCCATCCTATTATGATTTTAATGCAAATGAGTATTAGTTTATTATATCAGTACTGGATTCATACTGAATTAATTGATAAATTGCCTAAATGGTTTGAGGCTATTTTTAATACGCCTAGTCATCATAGAGTACATCATGCTACTAATCCACAATACTTAGATAGGAATCATGCGGGTATTTTTATTATTTGGGACAAACTATTTGGTACCTTTGAACCAGAAAAAGAAAAACCTATTTATGGTCTCGTTAAAAATATAGATACTTACAACCCAATTAAAGTAGCTTTTCATGAATGGATAGCGATGTTTTCTGATTTCTTCTCCACAAAAACAAACCTCTTTAATCGCTTTAAATATTTGATAAAACCTCCAGGATGGAAACATGATGGTTCTGGAAAATTATCATCTGACTTACGAAAAGAATGGATACAAACTAAAAAAGAGAGTCTGTAAAAACTCTCTTTCTATATTCTATTAGTTTATTCAATTATTGATTTCCTAAAATAATTGGCATTCCACTTTTACCTGATCCAATAATAACTACTTTGCTATTGCTAGATTCTGCTAATTTATTGGTAGCTTCAATACCTTTATCTTGTAATATTTTATCAGTTAATGACGCACTTAAAATCTTATTCGCATCTGCCTTACCTTTCGCTTCTATTCTTTGACGTTCTGCTTCTTTTTGGGCTTTTTCTATTCTAAACTGATATTCTAAAGACTCTTGTTCTTGTTTTAGTTTTCTCTCAATGGCATCTCTAATTGTATTTGGTAATTGCACATCTTCAACTAACACTCTTTCCACTACAATATATTGATTCTTTAATTCTTCTTGAGCTTCTTCTAAAATTTCTTGTTCAATTACATCTCTTTTACTTGAATATAGTTGTTCTGGTGTGTAACGACCAACTACACTTCTTGCTGCTGCATTAATGGCTGGATCTAAAATATCTGAAATATAATTAGTCCCTTTAGTTTTAATTAAGTTTCCTAAATTTTTATATTCAGGTTTAAACCATACTGTTCCATCAACTCTGACTTCAAGTCCATTAACGGAAAGTACATTCATTTGATCTGAAATAGATTGTTGACGTACTTTTTGTACAATCATTTCATTCCATGGTGCCACCACATGAAACCCTTCTCCGTATGTTTTTTCTGTATTAATCCCATCGCCAAAACGCTCAAACAATACTCCAGCCTCACCTGGCCCAATGGTTTCTGTTGATTTAGCTATGAATATTAATAACACCACCACTACTGGTATTAATAATGCTCCTCCTTTTGGGAAGTTTATCCCTATTTGATTTCTTGACATTTTTATGTTTTTTATTACTCAAATGTACAACTAAATTCACTAATTATTGTTCTTATAAGGACACTCTTCATCTAAATACTCAAACTCTAAAGTTATATGCTCCAACTGAAACAATGTGTTCAATTTGTTCTTTAATTGTTTTTTAAGGGGGTGAAGCTCTTCTATATTTTTGTTATCCTCTAAAACTAAGTGTATCGTAAAAACATGATATTCTCCATCCATAGTCCATATTCTAGTATCATGTACGCTATTAATTCCCTCAGTTTTTATTAATTCTTCCTCGATTTCTTTTATTGATATTCCCTCTGGAGCTCCTTGCAGTATAATTTGGATGCTCTCTTTTATATTTCTATATACATTAACCAATATAAATACTGCAATAAGCACTGATAAAATTGGGTCTAAAATTGGTATTTCCCAGAATTGCATAATAATACTAGCGATTAAAACCGCAGCCCAACCTAAAACATCTTCTAATAAATGTAGAGAAACAACTTTTTCATTAATACTAGATCCTCCTTTTAATTTTAAAACAGCTACTCCGTTAACTACTATTCCTAAAATTGCCAACCACATCATTCCTTTAGCATTTGTCAATTGGGGATTTGTAAGTCTAGGCATTGCTTCTGTAATAATAAAGACTGATCCTATAATAAGCACAACCGAGTTAATTAGAGCTCCTAATATGGATAACCTTTTAAATCCAAACGAATATTTTTTAGTTGGATTTTTAGATGATTTTTTTTCAAAATACCAAGCCAAACCTAAGCTTAAACTATCACCTAGATCATGCAAAGCATCTGACATGATAGCCAAGCTGTTAGTAAAAAAACCACCAATAAATTCGATGATTGTGAAACCTAAATTTAGAAAAAATGCAGTTGCTAAATTTTTTGTAGTATTGTGATGCTGACAATGTTTGTGATGATGCCCCATTTTTAGTTTTGATTAATTGACTTTTAAATTATAAAAAAGATGCATCAATTTCCCCTTATCATGATAAGTATTCATAATAAGAGGATAATTATTTTTAATGTGCGTGGCCGTCCATTCCTCCTATCATTTGTAGCAACCTTCCTTTTAAAAAATGTGCTCCTTTAGTCACTATTTGCTTTGTAAAATTACTATCCTTAATTGATACTATTTCTACAAATCCATTATCCGCTTTTCCTAAAACAACTTCCATTGGTTCAAACTCTAGTTCTTTATTAGTTACAAAAACAAAATTAGTACCATCATTAGATATTATAGCTTCTTCTGGCACTGCATATACTTCTTTTCCTTCTAAAAAAATTTCAGCATTAATAAACATTCCAGATTTTAATTTATGTTCAGGATCTTCAAAATGTCCATGTACATTTACTGTTTTTGTACTCTCATTCACTTTCTGACTTATCAACTTAATATATCCATCATACTCTATATCTAACCCAGATGGTTTAAATACAAAATCATCTCCTTTTTTAATTTTAGCAATGTCAGTTCCAAAAACATTTAATTCAGCATGAATATGATCATTATCTATAATTTCCATCATTTCAGAATTGGCTGCCAAAAATTTACCCTTATTTAAATTGTTCTCAACTACATACCCTTCTATTGGCGATTTTATATGTATGTACTCCTGAATACCTCTTTCTATAACAGTTCTAGGCATAATACTAGCCATTTTAAGTTGTGAAGCATAACTATCAACTAAGTTTTGTAATGATTTATAAGTTCCTTCTGAAGCTAAGTACGATTTTTTTGAAGTAATATCTTTCTCTAGTAAAAGTTTCTTTCTTTCATAATCTGCTTTCGCTACATTTCTATTGTTTACTGCCTCTAAATAAGAATACTGTAACTTAATAAAATTAGGATGTTGTAAAATAGCCACAGTTTGCCCCTTTTTAACTTCATCTCCAGGTAATAAATCTGTTTGATACACAAAAGCCTCCATTGGTGCATATATTGTCGCTTTATTTTGTGGAGGTGCTTCAATTGTACCTGTTACCTCTATTCTTCTCCTTATTTTTTTCTTTTCCAACTTCCCAACTTTTATTTCTGCAGATGCTAATTGTTCTTTTTTTAAACTAATTTTTACTTCTTTATGATTATTATCTTTACTTTCTTTGTGAATACTTTTTTGTTTTACAATATCTTCTCGATGATCATGATTAGAATGATCATTTTTTAACCCACAACTGGTTAAAAAAGTTGCTATTATTATTGTTATATATTTTTTCATGGTATTAGTCTTTTGTATAAAACTCGTATGCTATTACGGTTTGATTATAATTATTAATTAATGACAAATAGTTTTGCATTACTTGAAAATAAGCATTGAAGCTTTGAGTATATTGAAAAGCATCTATTTCTCCTAACTTATAAGCTAGTTGCAATTTAATTATGAACTTATTAGCCACCGATACAGTTTCTTGTATATTCAAAAGTTCATTATCAAGGTATTTTAATTGATCCTTTA
Organism: Tenacibaculum sp. 190524A02b; assembly: GCF_964036645.1. Classification (NCBI taxonomy): domain Bacteria; kingdom Pseudomonadati; phylum Bacteroidota; class Flavobacteriia; order Flavobacteriales; family Flavobacteriaceae; genus Tenacibaculum; species Tenacibaculum vairaonense. The sequence goes on from NZ_OZ038525.1 coordinate 1,954,813, forward strand.
AACTTTTCAAATGATTTTTTAAAGCAATACTTGTAGCTTGATTTTCGTAAACGACCTCTTCTTGAATTAATTTTTGTTGTTTAATTTTAGCGCTATTAGACCAAAAAGAAATAGGTAAAGTAACCCCTACATTAAAACCATTAAAACTATTGGATATTCCTGTTTTTCTATTTACAAGTCCTGCTTTTAACTCTGGAAAATAAATTGATTTAGCTACGGCTACGTTTTGTTCAGTTATTTTTTTTTTACTTTCTAATAAACTTGAAAACGCCTCAGAAAGTATAGCTTGAAACTTAGGAATACTTTTCTTTTTTGTAAACTTTAAAGTTGGTTCAATTGCATAATTTATTTGAAGTAATTGTTTTAATTTATTCTCTACCTCTATAAACTCTTTATAAACTTTAGTTTTTTGAGATTGTACACCTAAAACCTGCAATGTTGTTACATCACTTTCTAAACCTCCAATTTCACCTGTTTTGTATAATTCTTTTGCTATTTTATTTGTTTTAATAGTGTTTTCTTGTTGTTCATTCATCAGACTTAACAAACCATACAAATAATTCCATTCCTGATACAAATTTGAAACATTTCTAATGGTTTCTTTTTTAGACATACGAATAGAAGCATTTGCTAATTGATTCTTAATTTTTGCTGCTTTTCGTTTTTCTATATGTGTAAGTATTGAACCAAAATTCTGATTAATACTCCACTCTGTTTCTTCTATTCCTTGTGAAATCCCTACTTTTTGATATTGAAAATTTAATGGAGCTAACTCAATAGATTTTCCTATTTCTGCCTTGTTTTTTTCTATATTCAATTTTGCTTTTTTGAAAAGAACAGATTTTTGCAATGATAGATTTATTACTTGTTCTTCCGACATTTTACGAGGTACTTCTTGAGCTTGCCCCATACCAACACTTATTAATAAAAATAAAAACATTAAATGTTTTGTACTCTTAATGTTCTTAAATTTTATAGGTTCTAATAACGCGTACAAAACAGGTAAAATTAATAACGTTAATATAGTTGCAGAAATTAAACCTCCAATAACTACAGTTGCCAAAGGTTTTTGTACCTCAGCACCTGCGGATGTTGACAATGCCATTGGCAAAAAACCTAGAGAAGCTACTGCTGCTGTCATTATTACTGGACGTAACCTTACATTGGTTCCTTTTTTTATTATAGCAATTAAATCAGACATTCCTTCTTTCCGTAATCTGTTAAACTCAGCTATTAGAACTATACCGTTTAATACCGCTACACCAAATAAGGCTATAAACCCTATTCCTGCTGATATTGAAAACGGCATGCCTCTTAACCATAAAGCTACTATTCCTCCAATAGCCGACATAGGAATAGCTGTAAAAATTAATACACTTTGTTTTACGGATTTGAATGTTATATATAGTAGGATGAATATTAACAATAAAGCTACTGGTACCGCTATAGATAAACGTTCCTTTGCCTCTTCTAAATTTTTAAAAGTCCCTCCATAAGTTACATAATACCCAGGATCAAACTTTATTTTTTTATTTATTTTCTGTTTTAATTCTGTAACAATACTAGCTACATCTCTTTCTCTTATATTGAAACCTACTGTTATTCTCCTTTTTGCATCATCTCTTTGAATTTGGTTAGGTCCTGTTTCAAATTTTACCTCCGCTAAATTTACTAAAGGCACCTGTACCCCTTTAGATGTTGTAATGTATAGTTTACGAAGGTCTTCAATACTTTCTCTATTCCTTTTAGCCAACCTAACTACCAAATCAAATTGTTTTTCACCTTCATATACCAAACCTGCGCTTTGCCCTGCAAAAGCTGCGTTTATTGCCATATTTACCTCTGAAATATTTAATCCGTAATAGGCTAACTGACTTCGATTATATTTAATTACAATTTGTTTTAATCCTGTTATTTTTTCAACGTACAAATCTTTTGCTCCTTCTACCTCTGGTATTATCAGACTTAATTGATTAGCATAACCGACTAATTTATCAAGGTCTTCTCCATATACTTTTAATACTACATCTTGCCTTGCTCCCGTCATTAACTCATTAAATCGCATTTGAATTGGTTGTTGAAAACCAAAAGACACTCCTAACATATTATCTTGTAATAAATGTTCCATTTTATGTGTCAACTCATTTTTATTATCAGCTTTCACCCATTCATTTTTATTTTTTAATATGATAATCATATCAGTGGCCTCAATAGGCATTGGATCTGTTGGAATCTCTGAGGAGCCAATTCTACTTACTATTTGTTCAACTTCATCCGGAAATCTTTCTATTAATAATTTAGATGCTTTATTGGAAACATCAACTGAATAAGACAATGAGCTTCCTGTAGAAACTACCGTTTGTACTGCTAAATCTCCTTCATCTAGGGATGGAATAAACTCTGATCCCATTTTAGTGAATATGAAAATACTTGCAATAAAAAATAATACTGAAGCACCCACTACTTTTAATTTGTATTTTAATACAAAATCTAAGGTTGGTGCATATATTTTTTGTATTCCTTCAATGACTTTATCAGAAAAAGTGTGTTCATGTTTTATTTTTTTATTTAAAAACAAAGCACTCATCATTGGTACATAAGTGAGTGATAATAAGAATGCTCCTAGAATAGCAAAACTTACTGTTATTGCCATAGGTTTAAACATTTTTCCTTCTATTCCTACTAGTGCTAAGATTGGTAAGTATACTATTAGGATAATGATTTCTCCAAAAGCTGCACTGGTTCTAATTTTAGATGCAGATTGATACACTTCTTCATCCATTTGTTCTTGTGTTAGTTGAGTTCCTGATGCTTTTAAGCCTAAATAGTGTAAGGTTGCTTCTACAATAATTACGGAACCATCTACAATAATCCCAAAATCTATAGCCCCTAAACTCATTAAGTTTCCTGATACTCCAAATACATTCATTAAACTTATGGCAAAGAGCATTGCTAAAGGGATTACAGACGCTACTATAAGACCTGCTCTTAAGTTTCCTAATAATAAAACGAGTATAAAAATTACAATTAAAGCTCCTTCTATTAAGTTTGTTGTTACTGTTTTTATTGCTTTGTTCACTAACTTCGTTCTATCTAAGAATGGACGAATTGCTACTCCTTCTGGTAAACTTTTTTCTATTTGAGCTATTCTTTTCTTTACATTTTTTATAACTTTTGAAGAGTTTGCTCCTTTTAACATCATTACAATAGCACCAACTACTTCTCCTTCTCCATTTCTTGTCATTGCTCCATAGCGTACAGCATGACCAAATCTTACTTCTCCTATATCTTTTACTAAAATAGGTGTTCCGTTTGTAGTGTTTTTTATAACAATGTTACGGATATCTTCTTTTGTTTTTATTAAGCCTTCACTCCTTATAAAATATGCTTTGGGGTTCTTATCTATATAAGCACCTCCTGTATTCTGATTGTTTTTTGCTAATGCTTCAAAAACTTCAGTAATGTTTATTTTTAAGCTTTGCAATCTTTCTGGTTGTATAGCAACTTCATATTGTTTTAAAAATCCTCCAAAACTACTTACATCTGCTACTCCATTTAAACCTAGTAATTGACGTCTTACAATCCAATCTTGTATTGATCTTAACTCCATTGGCGGGTATTGCTCTTCATAGCCTTTTTTAGCATATAATGTATATTGATAAATCTCTCCCAATCCTGTTGTTACTGGTGCCATTTCTGGTGTACCTATTCCTATAGGTATTTGGTTCTTAGCTTCGGTTAATCGCTCACTTATTTGCTGCCTAGCCCAGTAAATATCTACGTTGTCTTTAAATACTACTGTTACTACACTTAATCCAAACCTTGAAAAAGAGCGTACTTCTTCTATATTTGGAATACTTGACATTGTTATTTCTATTGGAAACGTTACTAAACGTTCTATATCTTGAGCGGATTGTGAAGGTGCTGATGTAATTATTTGTACCTGATTATTAGTTATATCTGGAACAGCATCTATAGGTAATTGTTGTAATGAGTATATACCCCAACCTATTAAAGCTGCTATAAACACCCCTACAAGCAATTTGTTTTTTATTGATTGTTTTATAATGTTATCTAACATTCTATTTATTTTAATTTATTATGTTTTTTTAAACGGTCTGTGATAGTAGCTCTTATGAGTTAAATTTTCGTTTAAATGAAACTATTAGAATAAAGAATAATTCTATTGCCTTATAGTTATTCAATTAATTATTCTTGATATTTTTTTATTGTGTTAACTCTTCATTAAATTACATGATCTTGATAAAGAATGTTATTCTCTAACTTAATTATTCATTCATGCTATTTTTAGATTTAAACTTCGCGTATAATCAGATTTCGACTAGACTTAATCTGATTTCTAAAACATATACTAAGCTTTAGAACACTAAATAATTAACCGAAAAATGTATTAATATGATTTACGAATAACAATTTCGTATAATTTCTATTCAAACAAGTCACTAAAAAGCCACAATTGAAGCTACAAACTGTATATAATATTACATAGTTAACTATGTAGCATTACATATTATGTTCTATTAAAAATACAACATAACTCTCTTATTAAGAGTATAAAATTTGTAGTAATAAATTAAAATTTAGGTGGTTGGAATATTTCGTTTAAAAACGAATTGGAATATTTATTTTGGTAAAAATTAATTTCCTCTCTTACTTCAATCAAAGGAATTAATTGAAAGTTATATACGGTAGCTATAAAATCTGAGGAAAAGGTAATTACCGTACAGTGATGATGATGTTCTTTACTTTTTTCTTCATGAGAATCATTCTGGTGGTGAATATCTTCATGAGCTTCGTCTACATCAAAGTGGTGTTCTACATCTTCATATACTACTACATCATAATGCGCTTGCATTGGTGGCGCAACTAATAGTAAAGTTAATATGATAATGATGCAATGTTTCACTTAATTAATTATCTTATTCTAGTGGTTAAGATACGAATTATCTTCTTTTTTTCTTAAAACCTCCCTTAGTTTTATTATTTCTAGACTTTCTAGATTTGGGTTTAAAGGTAACCGCATCATCAAAAGTATTTTTTGTTTTCTGAGGTTTATTCTTTCTCCATGAGCTATCCGAGGGTAATAACTTATTCAGTAAATCATTACGCCCTACTTTTGTTAAGGTGTCTTTAATCCACTTTCTATTTTCTTTTTTATACCAGAAGAAAAACTTGTGTTGATCTAACTTTTCTTGTTTTGTTTTTGGTGTTTTTACCTCTTTTAACGTATATGGATGATAACCACTATAATAAATTACCGTTGCCACCGTCATAGGTGTTGGTGTAAAGTCTTGTACTTGTTCTAACTGGAATCCCATATCTTTAGTTTCCGCAGCTAGGTTTGCCATATCTTCTGGCTCACAAGCAGGATGACTAGATATAAAGTATGGTATTAACTGTAGATTTAACTTTCTCTTTTTATTAATACGATCAAACCTATCTTTAAACTTATGGAAATACGTAAACGACGGTTTCCTCATTAACTTCAACACTGGATCAGAAGTATGCTCTGGTGCTACTTTTAATCGTCCAGATACATGATTAGTCATCACTTCTTCTGTATAAGCATCTAGTTCTTTAGGATCGGCATTTTTGTTGAATTCTGGCACTAACATATCGTGCCTTATTCCACTTCCTATAAAGGATTTTTTTACTTTTGGATGTTTATCTACCGCCTTGTATAAATCGGTTAATGGTTTGTGTGAGGTATCTAAATTACTACAAATTACTGGTGATATACAAGAAGGTGCAACACATTTATCACAAATGGACTGAACCTTTCCTTTCATTTGATACATATTAGCCGATGGTCCTCCAATATCAGATAAATACCCTTTAAAGTCGTCCATCTTAGTCAACTCATCTACTTCTTTTAATACAGATTCTTGACTTCTACTGGCAATAAACTTTCCTTGGTGAGCTGAAATAGTACAAAAACTACATCCTCCAAAACATCCTCTGTGAATATTCACTGAGAACTTTATCATTTCATACGCTGGTATTGGTCCGCGTTTGTTATACTTTGGGTGCGGCATTCTTGTGTAAGGCAAGTCAAAAGAGCCGTCGATTTCTTTTTCCGTCATGGTTGGGTATGGCGGATTAATCATTAACTTTTTTGCTTTTACCTTTTGAAATATTCTACGTGCGTATAATTTATTTGATTCTTGCTCTATAACTTTGAAGTTAGATGCATATGCTTTTTTATCTTTTAAACAAACTTCATGTGAAGCAATTTCTACATCTTCCCAATTTTTATTCTTAGGTACTTTCTCACCTTCTTCTAATAAAACAGCGGTTTGCTTGATGGTTTTTAGGCTTGAAAATGGTACACCTTTTTGTAGTAATTCTACTACTTCTCTTAAAGGTTGCTCTCCCATTCCATAGACCAACATATCCGCTCCTGAACTTTCTAGTATAGAAGGCATTAATTGATTAGACCAATAATCATAATGAGTTACTCTACGTAATGAAGCTTCTATCCCTCCTATTAAAACAGGTACGTCTGGAAATTTTTCTTTTAAAATCTTGGTATATACAGTTGTTGCATAATCTGGTCTGAAACCTTTATCTCCGTTAGGTGTATAGGCGTCTTTATCTCTTCTTTTTTTACTGGCGGTATAGTTACTTACCATAGAGTCCATACAACCTGCGGTTATTCCAAAGAATAAACGTGGTGTTCCTAGTTTGGTAAAGTCTTGTAAGTTATCATGTACACTAGGTTGTGGTACAATAGCTACTCGTAATCCGTAACTTTCTAATATACGTCCAATTACCGCTGGACCAAATGCTGGATGGTCTACATAGGCATCACCACTGAATAGAATTACATCTAATTCATCCCATCCTCTTAATTTTACCTCCTTGTTTGTAGTAGGTAACCAATCTGAAAGTCGTCTAATCCTCATACCGCTACAAAGGTACAACGTTTTGATTAGATGGTCATGTATTTTTTTGATTGTTAATTAGCTTTTGGCTGCTAGTCATTGGGGTGAGGTTAATGATAGTAATGTAGAAGTGTGTTGATACGTTAGTAAATGTTTAATACTTGAAAACTAAAAACATTACTTTTAAACATTTTACTCCAATACTCCATTTACGAATATTCTTTTTATAAATAGATATTTTCTTGTAAGGTTTAGCAATTGCCTTGCGGGATATAACGTTTACCATGCAACATATAACAATTACTATGTAAGATATAACGTTTGCCATACAACATATAACAATCACAATGTAAGATATAACGTTTGTCATACAACATATAACAATCACCATGTAAGATATAACGTTTGTCATACAACATATAACAATTGCCTTGTGAGATATAATGTTTTCCATGCAACATATAACAATTGCCTTGTGAGATATAATGTTTTCCATTCAACAAATAACAATTACCATGTAAGATATAACGTTTGCCATACAAGGGACTATTCAATAAAGTGTGTCATTATATTATTTTATATTTGTTTGTACTTATGTGTAAATACTATGTTTTTCTTATAAACTCATTTTACATTCATATAAAAACTAAACCTAAGTATCATTTATCATGGACAGCAATCCTCTTATCGAATATATTAGTAAACACATTAGCTTAACCCAAGATGAAATTGATATTATAACTGACTATACAAAATATAGAAAGTACTTAAAAGGGCAGTTTATAGTTCAGCAAGGTGATGTATGTAGAAATGAAAGTTTTGTAGTTAGTGGTTGTGCTAAAACATTCCATATTGATTCTGATGGACAAGAACATATAGTTACTTTTGCTATTGAAAATTGGTGGGCTTCGGATTTTGGTAGCTTTATAACACAATCTCCTGCTAATTTTAATGTTCAATGCATAGAAAATACTGAAGTAATCCAGTTTTCTTATGATAGTTTACAATTGATGTTTGCTAAAGTTCCGAAAATGGAACGTTTTGTAAGGCTTGTTACTCAAAAGGCTTATGTGGCTTCTCAACAAAGGGTTATTAGAAACTTTAGCATGTCTGCAAAGAGCCAATATTTAAAATTTAAAAAGTTATACCCTCAAATAGAACAACGTGTACCTCAATACATGATTGCTTCTTATCTTGGTATTACTAAAGAGTTTTTAAGTAAAATTAAGAGTCAACTTATCTCTGAACAATAAAATATTAATCTAGTTTAACTTCTTTTTATAATCTAGTTTGTCGTACAGGTTTCTCACCTACCTGAACTTTGCTATAAACAAAAAACAATGTTTTATGGCAACATTATTAGAAAAAATAAGCAATTTAAATGATCTTATTCTTGAAGGTAAATCTTTAGAAGCTTTTGAAAAGTATTATCATCAAGATGTGATTATGCAAGAGAACGAGCATACTCCTACTATTGGAAAACCAGCAAATAGAGAGCGGGAAAAAGAATTCATGGCTTCAATTATTGAATTCTGAAATGCTAAACCTTTAAAAGTAACTATAGGAGAGAATATCTCTATGGTTGAATGGCTATTTGACTATACTCATAAAAATTTAGGAAACAAAAATTACACTCAGGTAGCTGTTCAGGAGTGGAAAGATGGACAGATAATCAAGGAAAAGTATTATTACAACAACTAGATATGTTAATCTAGTTTAACTTCTTTTCATAATCTAGTTTGTCGCATAGGTTTTCTATGTACCTGAACTTTGCAATTATACAATAAGTACTTATAAAAATATCATTAAATAATTAAAGAAATGAAAAAATTAAAATTTAAAAGACTATTAGTCATAATCTTATTAACAACATTTAGCTTTAGCTATAGCCAAGGAAAGGCTAAAGTTCAAAAAATATCTAATAACATCTATTCTATTTCAATATTTCATTATAACTCATTAGTTGTAATTGGAGATAAAGGTGTACTTGTGGTTGATCCTGCAAACTCATATAGAGCACAATTAATTCAAAAAGAAATTAATAAGCTTACAACATTACCTGTAACACACGTTGTATTAAGTCATGAACATTATGATCATATTGGAGGAACAGAAGTTTTTCCTAACGCTCAAATTTATGCTCAAAATAATGCTCGATCTATTTTTAAATTAGATGTTAGAGGGATCACTCCTAAAAGAGTAGACAACTGGTTTGAAACTGATGCTACAATTATGATGGGGAAAACTAGAGTTAACCTTCATCATTATGGAGCTGGAGATGGTGTAGCTTCAAGTATTGTTCATTTACCTAAAGAAAATGTAGTTTACTGTGTTGATATGTTTGTTAATGGAGCTATCACGGAAGGCAAATGGCTTGAAGACTCTAACTTGTTAGGTGTACGAAAAATACTGAATAACTTAACTGCTTTAAATCCAAAATATGTTGTTAATGGCCATTCTGACGGACTAGATCCTAAACATTTAATTAAAGCGTCTCAATTTTATAATGACCTTTATGACGCTATAGCTCCTACCATGATTAAGGCTACTAAAAAAGGTTACTTAGAAACTATGGAAGCTATTAAAACATTGCCTAAAACCACTGAATTACGTCAGCATAAGGATTTAAAAAATTACGATTCTCTTCCAACACATGTATACAGAATGGCTATGGCTATTTTTCACGGCGGATAAACAACACCTCATAACACTCAATTTATCAATTTTTTACCACTAAAGTTTTTCTTTAACATATAATATTCTTAAAATATAAAAAATGAAATATAAAAAATTCAATCTTTTAAAAATAGTAACTTGTTTAACTTTACTAATGCTTATTATAATAGCTTGTAATAACGACGATGTTAACATTAACAAACCTACAACAGTAAATTTTAATAGTGCCCCAGATGCTACTATATTATCTACAGGGAATGTTGAGATTATTACTGAAAACACTGTACGTTATCATGTATTAAACTTTAATGCGGGTGGATATACCTCAACTATTGTTGAAACTGAGACTACAGCTACTTTAATTGATGTTGGTTCTCAAGTAAATGAAGGTGCAGAGATGAGAGCCTATGCTAATGCTATTAATAAACCTTTATCGGTTATCATTACTCATGACCATCCAGATCATTATGGTAATATTAGTAACTTTTCAGATGTGCCAGTTTTTGCACATACAGAGGCTGCTGCTGATCTTGCTGCTAATACTGGTTTTACAACAATGTACTCAACTGCTATTAATGTTGTTGATGATTCACAAGTTATTGGTGGATTAGAGTTTAAGTTTGCAAACATTCCTAATGCGGAAACAGCAGAAAATGGGTATATATTTATTCCGAGTCTTGGTGTATTATTCCCTGGTGATTTAATGTATAATGGTAGACATAATTATATTCGTGAATATACTCCTTTAGATAGTGTTGATGAGCTAGATAATTGGATTACTGGCTTAAATCAATTAAAAAACGATTTTGGTAATTACAATCGTGTCTTTGTTGGTCATATAGGTACACATACCGATATCCCTACATTAATTGATGCTAATATTGAATACTTAAGAAACGCTCAAGGTTTGATTAAAGGGACTAAAGAACTAACATCTGGTAGTTTTGCTACTTCTGTTCAAGAGGTTGTTGATGAATTGGCTTTACTTTATCCTAATTTAATATCTGGTGCCTTAACGCTTGCTTTACCTGATGCTTTCTTTCCTGGAGATCCTGGTGCCAATTGGTTTGAGTAAAAACATTATTGTTTTTATCTTACTTAATTTAGATTATAAATAAAATTATTTTACATAAAAAACACCTTTAGTATTAAAATACTAAGGGTGTTTTGTGCTAGAAATGGGTTATTATTTTATTTATTTGTGAATTTAATTTTTGAAATATTGGTATATTCTTTTGCAGAATTACCATATACGCTTTTTACGTACTTTTTTACGTCTTGAGCAATATCATATAGTCCTGTATTGTCTGCATATAATAAATTATTCCGTTCTATTAACTTGGTTTTAAATATTGCTTCTGTTTGGTTTACCGCTTGTGTAGTACTTACCAAATTAACATGGTAGCTTGTTAGGTTTTCTAACTTTAAGGCTTCTGTATTTGGGTGGTAGTTTTCTACTGTTGCCAATACTTGTAGTAGCTTTGAAAAGTTTTCGGCTAACTCTGTATAGGATTGCCTAGAGGTTGAGGTTGTTTTTGTTTCTTCGTCTTCTTTGTTTTCTTCTACTTTTTTAGTTTTGGTACTACTGCCCTGTATTAAGCGTTTTAATGATTTTGCTTGCTCAAATGTTCCTTCGTTTGGATTTAATATATCTAAATGACTGATGATTTGTGCGCTGATTGGCTTTAGGTTTTCATAGGCTTCTTGTCTTTGATGAATGGCAATTTTGTTTGCGTTTCTTTTTTCTTCTAACTCTTTTAATACCGTAAGTCCACTATTATATAGTATGTTTAAATTTTCTAGTTTTAAGCTTTCTATTGGTGGGTTGTACTTAGTGTAGACTGCAATTTGTTCGATCAATTTTTGAAAATTAGCAACATTTTTGGAATGTCCTGTTTCATATTGTTTGCTCATTTTTTGTGTTTTTAAATTTCTAGCATGCTAAATATACTTGTTTTTTATTTGCTTTTACTCTCTAAGCTTTTAATTAACAATTTTTTATATACCTATAATGACTGTTAGCTATTTGCTTTTGGGTTAATGATGGAAAATATTGAATTATGAATTTTTAATTAACAGTATTAGTAGCACATTTTTTAGTTTTCTCTATTCAATTATTTACTCTGTTAAACAGTTAAAAAGCCCAAGCTAATTGCTTGGACTTAAGAATTAATATGTATTAGTAGTAAAACTAAAATCCCCCCAGATTTAGTTTATCAACTCAGAGCAAATATACTTGCTTCTTCTATTTGTATGGGGAAAATTCCTTTAGCGTAACTTTTATAAGAGTAAGCGTATTTATTGGCATCGTTAAAGGGTATAATACCCCGAGGCTTGCCTAGAAATTAAACTTTTTGTCTTATTAAATTTCTAGTGGGCTTGCCCCGAGGTAGTTTACTTTTTGGCTAAAAAAAGAGGTTGCGAAAGCAACCTCCTATCTAATTCAAATAATTACAATCAATTGTTATTCTATAATTAATTTACGTTGTAGTTTTTGTCCTTCAACGGTTAACTCATAAATATACACACCACTTTCTAACTTTTCACCATTGGCTACTCCGTTCCAATTTACTGTGTGCTTTTGTTTTCCTGCTACACGCTCATTTACAAAAGTGTGTAGTTTTTGTCCTAATACATTATATAAACTAAGGTTTACATGTGCATCTTCTGGAATACTATAGTTAATTTGTGTAAACTCACGCATTGGGTTTGGTGCATTTTGTGATAATGACAATTCATTAACTACCTCCTCAGATGTTACCTCTGATTTTAGCTTAAATACATATGGATCGTTTAAGTCTCCCATTGCTTTATTAGCTGTAAAGGCTTCCGTATTCTCTAAATCTACCACTTTTTCTCCATCGTATAACTTAAAGGTTACTTCTTTAGCTTCATTTGCTCCAACTCCTAAATAGTAATGGTACGCATCGTTAATATATTCTGCCTTAGACACTCCACTTAATTTATTGTTTACATAGGCTAAAATGGTATAGGTTTTATCAGACACATTAAAGTCATCTTGCTCTATAACACCATTTACATACATAAAGTTCGCAAAATTATTAGCATTAAATGTTTCTCCTAAATCTTGATAAGCTGGTGCTTCTTCTAATTCACTTGAATCATTATTTACTTGATTTTTATTTGCTGACTTAGCGAATCTTGCTAATGATGGCCTTGCTACAATACCTGAATAATTAATAGCGCCACTATTACTAGCCTTGAAATAATATCCGTATCCAGGTGTTAGGTGTGTTAAACTACCACGCCATCCTTCTGTAGTTGAATATTCAGCAAATAATCCTCTTCTTTCAATTCTATCTCCATCACTTACGTTATTAGCAGTAAATGATCTTAAAGCATATCCTGTGCGTTGTAATTCATTTGGATAATATGGAATTGCATTTCTAAAGTTATTGCCTGTAATAGTAATATTTGTATTCAAGTTTACTGGTACTCCTGTGATTTGAATGTACTTAACTTCTGCAGAAGCTACATTTACTAAGTATGCTTTAGATACATCTAACACTGTTAACTCACCTGAGAAACTTAAATCACTTTCTACAGTAGCCATTTGTGTTGGATTCATAATATCAATAATTTGTGAATTCACTGGTAATCCTTTAATTGCTGATAATGACAAGGTATTTGCTACGTTGTTATCTTTTAAATTAAAGCTTAACTCTTGAAATCCTCTACTTACTGCAATTCTTTGCGTTACCTTTTCTCCAACCGTAAATGTTACAGGACTATTTACTCCTAATGATTGGTTTACTTGGAAGTTATAATTCTCTACAATTCCTTCATATTCTGTACATTCAGATGCATCCCATACTTTAAATGTTAACGCATCACTTTCTGATACATTACCAAACACAGTCATATCTACTAATCCGTTGTTTCTAACGTTTGCATACCCTCTTACTTGATTATTAATGTATACTTTAACAGCATCTTTTACATCTGTAGAAATTTGTGAATTGATTAATAAATTTCCTCTTAAACTCATAGAGAATGGGTGGTTATTTTCAAAACTTCTATCAACTATTGGTTCTGGACAATTAACCGTTACCTCAACCCTAAAGCTTTCAATACCTAATTTATGTCCTGTTACTCTGTTAGAAGTTGAAATATAAATATTAGATGAATATACACCAGGGCTTAAGAAGCTTTGTACTTCAAACTTAAAGTCTCTCTTTGTTTCTCTTGCTCTTATAAACTTCTCATCTCCTTCTTTAATTTCTCCATCGTTATCAGAAACTTTCATCCAGAATGGCAAGTTTTTAAACTCATACCTAACATCTACTCCTCCAGTTTCATTTACCAAATCAATATGTTCAATACTTGTTGCTTCTCCTTGATTTTGTGTAACTGAAATATTGTTTTGACTCCAAGTTAGCTTGCTTCTATCAATTATAAAACTCCAAGATGCTTTATCTACTTTATTTCCTAATGGATCTTGTAGTTTTTTGTCTTTAATAAACACCGTTAATTGTGCTCCTTCTACAAATTCTAAGTCTTGAATTTTCATATTGAAGTTAATAACCGTATTGCCTTCAGACATGGTAGTTTCAAACTGAATGTCTTCAACTGTTCTAGTTTTATCTAAAGGTGCAGCTTCTTCATTAGTTACAAAACTAATTCCTGTAGCAGTAGTTCCCACGGCATTTCCTGTAAAGTCTTGCACCGCCTCATCTGGTTGTCCAGACAAACCTTGCTTCGCTAATTTATTATCATTAAACACAAAATAAGCTTCTAATGCATCTTCATTACCTAATAATTGACTCTTAAAGTTACTAGCTATTTCTGCAGGGGTTCTTGTTGCCTGCCATATTCTAACCTCATCCAATGATCCTACAAAAGAATCTCCTGAAGCCATTGGTGAAATTAACAATGCTTCTTCATTGGCTGCATTGGCTGTATCTGAAATTCTACCCGAACCTACTGGGTTTCCATTGAAGTAGATTACCGCATTTCCGTTTTGCTTCTCATATACCACAGCCACATGTGTCCAAGTAAATGGTTGTAAACCAACATTAGACTGTACATTATCATTAGTTACTACTTTTCCATCTGACTTTAATGAAACATGGTAGTTTCTTCCTTTTTGTAAAATTGGCACTTGTACTCCTGACGGGAATTTTGCTGGATTAACCCACATTTCCACCGTAAATTTATCTTCTAAATTAAATTTGTTATTGTGCGGAATTGTGATCTCATCCGATACATTGTCTAATTTCACAGAAGTTAACGGCTTAGGAATTCCTCCTAAAATACCTCTTAATGCCAGTGAGTTTAAGTTTACTGTTGCCGGATTAATAGGCGCAGAGAATTTAGCTGAAATGGTTCCACTTGTATGTATACCTCCGTTATCTGGAGTAGTTAACACTAATTGAGGTGCATTTCTTGAAATTTTTCCTTTTACAAAAGGTGTTGGATTTTTTCGATTGTTAGGATTGTCTGAACCACCATCACCACATACAGGTACTATTCTAAAACTGTATTCTCCATCAGTTAAACCAGAAACATCTGCACTATACGATACTTGATCTGTATCTGCATCTAAGTTTTCTTTTAATGTTTTTAAGTCTAACTTCTTTAAAATTCTTGGCGTATTATTCCCTTTAATAGTATACTCTAAGTCTACAGAGAAATCATCTGTATCTGGTTTGTCTTTTAACTCAGGTATTCTAAATGTAAAATCTAGTTCTTTTTTATCAGATCCATTTACAATCCAATCGTTTTGAGGTGCATCTGCTTCAATTTCTTCAATACAAGCTCCTGTAAAATGAGCAGTTACTAAGATTTCTGCATATGGTGCTACACCAACTTCAGCATATTCATCTACTCCATACGAACGATAACGATCTCCTGCTTGCTCACACTCTGAATACATTTGAATTTTAATGTTCTCGTATGAAATTTCAGAAGGTGCATCTGTACCTCTTGCAATACGCAGTTGTGCTTTTACTTCTTGTTGTACTCCCGTTGATGAATTAGGGTCTAAGTCAAACACAAACCTAGAGGTAGTAGCTGGCTCAAAAATTGGTGATTCGTTTAAATTTACTACTGCACCTAATGGATTGGATGATCCTGCCATACCTACTATATAGGTTTTTCTAGTTGCATCATTCGCTACTTGTGTGTTACGTAAAGTTAAGTTATACAAGATTGATTCATCTCCTGTACCATACCCTACTACTTTATCTACTATTAATTCAACACCTTCTCTTGGTACTGTACCTGATTCAAACGGACATGAGCTTCTACCTGCGTTTGTTTTAAACATTGGTGTATCATACTCTGGATCTCTTTTTATAGAAATATCAAATTGATCTCCTGCATCATCATCATTCAATGTAAAACTATCTACTCTATTATTACCATGCGTATCCGTATCTGTACTACTATTAAAGTTATGTACCTTTGTTTCATTACTTAAAGAAGCACCAGGGCCTACCGCTGTAAATTCTCCTGAAAAACTTCCACCTACATATGGACCTCCACTAAATTCATTTCCTGCATTATTTGTTTTTTCTCTTGTTAGTGTATAGCTTACTTCTGTTAACGCATCTAATGTAATACGTTGATCTAAACTTGAAGGATCTAATCCTACTCCTGCAGGCCCTTGATTATTATTGGTATTTAAATTTTTAGTAGTATCACTAAAATCTTTACCATTGGTTGCAAAGTTTTTCGTAATCTTATCATGATTCTTTTGGATAATTTCCTTCCAACGCATTATTTGATGTTGGTAGTTTTTAATATCCTTATCCTCTCTATCACTAGGACTTGCTGCTAATAGTTTTTCTAATGTTTGATCTAAATTTAAATGATCTCTACCTTCAGGGGTACTTGTAATACCGTGATTTTGATCGTACTTCTGAATGGCTAAATCATATAAATTACGAATTACATTATCTTGTATACTTTGTTTAGTATATGCAAAAGGAGTAAGTGTAGATGGTTTAGCTACATTACTTAAATTGATAACTCTTGGTGTACAACCCTCTAATTTTAATTCTTGCCCTTTTCCAAATGTAATTACCTGAGACATACCAATAAATACATCTGCATCTTCTCCTACATAAGTAGGATCAGAAGGTGTAGAAATTGATTTTTCTAAAACTACTGTTGTTTCACTACCACTGTGTCTTGCGTATTGAAACTCTCCTCCTATTAAAAATTTATTTTCTGAATTTGCATTGTAAATATAACCTCCTGTAGCTACGATAGCTGCAGCACCAATTCCTGTTGCTGTTCCTGTTATATATGTTTGCTTTAATCTAACTTTAGCACCTATAGAATTATCTATAGCTGTATTTACTCCATTTTCTTTAGATAACGTTTTTGTAAAAGTTGCTCCTTTTTCTAGCGTAGCAAAACTGTTATCTCCTGGAGGATCATGCAATACAAATCCTACCTGCGGCTCAACTAATGTAAAATCAGAGTTTCCTTGACGAGCTCCTAAAATAATAGCTGTTTCAGTAGTTGAAGTTGTTCTTCCATTATGATTTGCAGATATTAAAAAGCTTCTAGTATGATCTCCTAAGAAATTTGGTGAAGAAACTTGTGTGAAAAATTCTTTTACCTCAGATACTACTGATACTGTTAGGTTTTCGCTAGATAAAATAGCATCTCCTCCTAAGGTAACCTCTGCATCTTCAACAATACATTTATTTTCTCCATACCTTTCAAAAACACGAACATTCATTTTAAAACCATCATGTGACTCAAATTTATATTTACCATCACAAGTACTATTTATTGGAGCTCCTACATAATCCTTCATATTATTTCTATCATTTGCTCCTGCCATATCAAACTCAAACAACTCTATTTCTAACTCAATAGGGTTTCTAAATTCAAAATCATACACCACATTAGAACGGCGTAAATCAATAATAGGGCTTTGCAGCGTTCTATTTGAATCTACATTAGTTATCTCTACCCTATACTGTCCTGGTAGTAACCCTTCTACTTTAAAAACCGTAGCGTCATTATTAAAGTTATTGTTATCAATTGTTTTTTCAAACTTTGGAAATTCAATATCTGTACGTACAATTTTACCTGTCCAAGCTCCTACATTATTATTACATGGTACTACTATGTTTCCTACAAAACTAAACCTTGTTATATTTTCGAAGTTTACATTTTGTAAAGGCTCTTCTAATACTACTTCATAACTTTCTCCTTGAGGATTTAACTTTGCTTCACTTGCAATATAAGTATACTCTACTTCTCTTCTATAATTAACTGTTACTGCGTTGTCAAAATTAGCTGCTCCTTCAAATTGCAAATAATTATTGTCTAGCCCGTTTGCTACCCAATCTATTGCTTTTGTTCCTGCTTTCTGATCAAAACGATATGATAAACGTAATGCTGATTCTTCAGGTGTTAAATATTTACCTTCTCTTAATTTAGTAATAGTAGCATCATCAAACGCTGTTGCTCTATACTCTAAGATATCTAAATGTGATTTTGAGAAATTGGTAAATGCATTAGCATTACTTTCTGCTCCTACAATTACATTAGTAGCTATTTCAAGTGTACTTAAAGCTGTGTTCTTTTTTCTATTATGAACGTATAGTGTTAGGGTTCCATTTTCTTTATTAAAACTCACTCCAAAAAACACAAATTGTCCTTGGTTATTGGCTGGTAACAACTCTGATAATCTTTCCTGAGTTCCTGTATACAGTTTTAATGTGTTATTGTTGATTAACTTTAACGACAACGTTCCCCATTGTAAAATAGTTTGTGTAGCTGGTATAACGTCTGTTTCTTTTACTTTTAAAAATGGACGTACAAAACCTGACCATGTAAAACTATTCCCTTCATTATTTATACGTTGTGCTGAGCGGGCATATCCTGTTTTTCCATCAAATTTTAAACTTCCTTCGTTTAATCGCTCCTCATTGGTTAAAGCTGGTCTTCTTTCTGGAGTTATGGTATGCTTTCCTGGCGATGCTTTAATAGCATATGCTCCATTACTATCTGTAGTTACTTCGTCTTTTTCTATACTTTGAACTACAGCACCGTCTAACTTTAGTGATGTTCCTTTTAATACTGGATATAAATTCTCTCCTATTCTATAAGAAATTACTCCTGTAACCGGTAAACTAGAAACATCTGTAAAGTTTACATCTTTTACTTCTGCTCCATTTAACCTTCTTGGTATGTTCGCTAATTTTGTGCTAGGTAAAAACTCAAATCTAGGTTTTGAAGGTTGAATGGTATACTCAAATTTATTATCATTATTAGTAACCCCTTGTATTCCAGTATTTAAAGAATTAAACTCATAATTTCCTGTTTCATTAGTATAAGTTGCATAGGTAATTGATGGTTGTGCATTGGCTGGTAAATGTTCCAATATATCTTCACTTTCTCCTACATAACTTCCTCTTCTAGTTGTTGAGAAATTGTATACTTTATTAGGATCGTTAAAATCAAAACGATAGTAAGCAAATAATCCTTCTACATTTCCTCCAACAATATGGTTTGCATATTCTTGAATTTGTACAGGTGTTTTTGCTGTATTCCAAAATCTAACTTCATCTAAATGATAAGTAGCACTAGTAGTTTCCGCTAAATAAAAAGCATTGGTATTTCTTAAATCTAACGCAAATAAGTTAGCTGTAGTAGCTCCCTGCATTAGTTCTCCGTCTTCAAATAAGCTTGATCCTTCTCTTCCAAAAGTAAAAGCATAGTGATGCCAATTGGTATCATTTACTTTTGTTCCTTCTAAATAAGTTGTTTCATTTAACTTTACGCTAATTTTATTTCCTGCTACTGTTAACTTACTGTTCCCTATTTGTAATACTACATTTTCTCCTGTAGCTACTTGTGGGCTTTTATACCAAAACTCAAAAGTACCTCCACCAGTAGCTTGCCTAAATGCATCTATATTTTTAATAGCAATTGCTTTTTTACCTACATTTACTTTTAAAGCTCCTCCAGGATTTATATTGTTTTTTGCAATAGCTTCTACTTTAGCAAACTTTGTTGGTACACTTGAAGAAGTTTGAACAATTCCTGTTACAACACCATTTGGTAATACAAAACCTATATCACTTCCTGTTTTTCTCTCTATATTACCTTTTCTAGCTGAAACTGTATATTGATACAATTCATTTGGTAATCCTCCTTTATCTATTATAAACAACTCTTCAGATGGATTTTTAGAACGTGCATCAATTCTGTCTCCTAACTGTTGACTGGTTTCTCCAGTTCTTACATTTCTCCTTTTTACTTCATATTCTTCAATACCATCAATATGTTGCCATTTTACTAAAACCCCATTAGTTCCTGATAATAACTGCTCATCTATTCCATCACCATCACTAGCTCTTACAATTACCTTGTCTAAATTTAATATTGGATGTGGAATGTTAGAGGCTATCTCTCCAATTTTATTCGCTTGTAAAGTAGTAGCTACTTCTGCTTCTTTTACTAGGTTATCATTAGGAAAGTATTCGTATAATAAATTTTCCCAAGTAGTACTAATCACCTCTCTTCCTAATAAATAATCTTCACTTTTATAATTGGTATTTGTATAAACAATTTCCAATCCATTACTCTTTAATTCACTTAATGCGCTTTCTGATTCTTTATAGAAAGTACGGAATTGCTGAAGTTGAATTTGATCTTTTGATTTTTTTCTTGACCATGCTCTGTATTCTGCTAAAAATAAATCCGTTTTTTTATCATTAACAAGATAGATATCTTCTACTGATAAACTTAAATTATTAGCATATAAACGTTCTACACCATCAATAAATATTCTTAACTCACGACTCTCTTTATCTAATGCAAGCGCAAAATGATACCATGCATTTTTAAATAATTTATCATTTAAAAGTAGATTGGTTTCTTGTTCATGTGCTCCTACCTTTAAAGATATCTTATCTTCTTGAATTCCTATTGTAAATTCTCTGCCATTTGTTTTTAAATTTGATAGTTTCCAGCTTACTATTTCTCCGGTTTTAGGAGCATCATGTCTTGCCCAAAACTCAATAGTCGCTTTATTTTGTACGCCATTTTGTAATAAGCGATTTAGGTTTGTTTGTGGGTTAAATACCCTGTCGTATTTTCCTTTACCTTGCATATGCAACACTGCCAAATCATGTGACTGCTGTGCTTGTATGTAAGTAAAAGAATTTAATAGTGCTATAATTAAATAGCCCACTATATTACTTTTATTTATAATTCTATTTTTTTTCATTTGTTAAAGCTTTAAAGTACATCTGCTAATTTTTCCATGGTAAACCTGTATTGATTTCCAATGATTGTGCCTCCTCTTCCACTAGAAGTTGGATTCGCTTTTAATGTTTCTACCCCTACCTGATTATTACTTTTATGAACTAATCCTTTACTTAATACGCTAGTAGGTGAAATGGCAATAATATTTTTAGCATTGTTATTATTCAACTTACCCGCAAACTGAAGTTGCCAAGTATAATTCTCTAATACTTCCTTATTTTCTATTAATGCAAAATCAACTTCATCTGTACTTGGCTTATAGCGTAGAAAGTAGTTCTTCTGTTTCGCTGATGCTATTAGTACCTTACCATTGGTTAATCTTTTTAAAATAAAGGCTTGTAAAAAACCACTGTTAACTCCAAAATCTCCTTCAGACTTTTCTATTAAGGTTACTTTATTATTCACTTTATTATGATGCAATACCATTGTTTTTCCTTCCGCTAATTGTAGATTAGAAAACCTAAAGAGCTCTATATCTTGAGCCATAGCGATTCCTGTACCTATTAGAAATAGGTATATTGTAAAAATAAACTTGTTCATAGATTATTACTTTTTAGTAGCTGATATTGCTTTTTTAATAGCTTGTAATTCTTTTAAAAGCGTATTAATTTTTTCTTCCTGCTTAATAGTATGCAGGGTTAACTCCTCTACCTTTTCTACTAAAATGGTATTTATTTGAGCTACATTCATTCCTTTCTCCACTACTTCTGCTTCTGATGGCATGTTAGGTAAATGTTTGTTTTTCTTAATAAAACTAGCAACTTCTTCTAAAGGCATTAAGTTATAGTCTTCTGCAAATACATAATCAGGAAAAGAACCCACATCCAAAGTTACTCCTTTAGCTGTTAAGTGACCTTTTTCTATAAAAGCATATGATTTTTTATCTGCATCAGTATCAAAAATCACTTTTCCATTGTTACTAGGGTGAAAAGTTATATCACTATTTGAAGCTAAGTTTCTAGATACCAAAGCCCCTTCATTTTCTATAAAAACCCCCCTTCTTGTTTGTAAATATTCATTAGTATGAATACTCCCTTCATGAAACGATGCGCCAATAAATCTAGTTTTACCTCCTCTAAATGTCAAAAATTTCTCTCCATCTTTTGTTTCAGTGTTTAATGTTGTCTCTGCAAAGTTTACTATATTAGTATTAACTGTCAATGTCTGTATTTTAGGAGATTTTACCTCTTCTTTAGCAAAGAACTTTGCATTTACATCTAAATTTCCTTGAATTGTACTAATCCCATCTACAAAAAGACCTTGACGTAGTTCAACATTTTGTTGAAATGTGCTCTTTCCTTGTGCTATGATATCTTTCTCAAAAAAAGTTTTCTTATACATTATATTGTTACTTGGATTAAATTCTGCCATCTCTTGCCCTGCTGCATAAAAACTTATCCCCTCTAAACCTCCAGCTTTATCTGTATCTGCTTTAATATGTATAGCCCTTACAGTTTCTATAACATGTTGTGCTTGCATAGCACTTGTTCCTAGAAGCAATGCTCCTGCAATTGTAATTTTTTTAATCATCTTATTTCTCATCTTTTAATGTTTTAATTATTATACTTTTTAATGTTACCCCATAAACAATGACATAGTAATTGCTTATGCAGATACAAAATTCAGATAAGAAAAACTGATATATTTAACAGACATCACTATTTGACTTAGATCAATATTTGACTTAGATCACATTTTGTAATCCTTTTTGTATCTTTTTTCTTGTAGTTTTATTCATCAACTTACTGTAAAACCTGAAAAAATGAGGTAATAAAAAGGAAGTAATAGTTTAATTAGTACCTATCTATTATATACATATCTGAAAGTCAGAAGTATTTTTATTTAACATTATTTTAACATAAAAAATATACTATCTGTCATCTAATCTCAAAATATAAAACTTGTATAGATCACAAGAAGAAAAACCCCATAGAAACCTAAAAATCAAAAAAAATAAAACATTTCTAAATCAACTAAACAATACGTTTTATAAGTTTTACTTATCAACAATAAATATTTTATATAACACTCTGATAGGGTTTTTTCTTACTTAAACGTTATAGTATATGTAAGTAGCTTTTAGATTTTACTACTAAGCAAAGAGTTAAATAATTTTATACCATAAAATAATTTATTAATGATACTAGAGACCCTTATCAATTGCAAAGAAACAACCGCTAGATTAATTAAATCTAATGCTATTACTAGAAAATATAAAGTAGGCGACCCTATCTTATTAAAAGATGTACCGGTTAATCATACTGCAATTATTTTAAAGGGCGTATTAAAAGCACACTTAGATCAAGAAAATAATTCTCTGTTACTGTATCATATTACTCCTAATATTAACCCTATTATTGCTGTTATGGATATGACAGAAGTAGCTGCTGCTCCAATTTCAGTTACCGCTATAGAAGAAAGTGTGCTACTATGGATACCCGATGATAAATTTGGTGAAGCTGAAATAAACACGATTCCTATAAAAAAAGCTGTTATGAGTTCAAGTGAATATAACTTTAAACAAATGCTCTATAATTTAAAAAGTTTAATGACGCATACTTTAGAAAATAGACTTTTTGATTATTTGAAAAATAAAGCTTCAATATATCAGCAAAAGGATATTCATATTTCTAGAACTGAAATTTCTTTAGATTTAAAAGTTCCACTTGCTTCAATATCTAGAGCCATTAAACGACTTGAAAACCAACATAAAGTTATAGGAAAACCAAGATCAATCTTATTAGTTGCTTAAACTTTAGACAAATACCTCAACTTATAATAGTTATTTAGGGTGCTTTTAAAAAGTTCCTTGGAATATAACTGGCTTAACTTAAGTATTAAACAAAATAATAGTTACTGATTGAAATCATAAAAAGTTACTATAAAACTAAAATAACTTTACATCAAACTTTACCAAAATAGATTATGCTAGAAAATTTACATTTACCAAAGGAAGTGATTCAACTATTTCAAACACATGGAACCGTTTTACATTACAAAAAAGGAGATTTATTACAAAAATGCGACTGTTACAATACAGGTGTTTGTATTATTATAAAAGGTATTGTTAAGGTTTCAGTACAAAGTGATAACAAAAAAATCTTTTTATATCATATAAATGGTAAACAACCTAATATGATTAATTATTCTGGTATCTACTCAAAAGAAAACAGTGATATTTGTTGTATTTGTTTAGACGATGTTACCATTTTAAGAATGACTAATCATCAATTTTTAGAATGGGTGAATGCTTTTAGTGAGTTTAGAGCACTCATGATTGCTTCTTTTCATAAGCATTATACTTCAATTTTAGAGCGAACTCAAAACACTTCTGATCAACCTTTAAAAACTATTTTATATAATTATTTAAAAGTTAAAGTAGATTTGTACAATACTAATGAAGTGAAAGTACCTTTGCTTGAAATTTCTGAGGATTTAAATTTCTCTAGAGAAGCTATATCTAGAGGTTTAAAAACATTAGAATCTGAAAATAGAATTATACGTAAAACAAGATCTATTATAGTGTTAGAACAAAGTATTGCTAGCTAAAACATAACTTAATATAAAAGATAAAACCAGCGTTTAATAGACGCTGGTTTTGTTTTTATTAAAATGTATTTACCTAATTAAAACGGTAAATCATCTGGTTCATTATCCGTTAAATCTGGAGCTGGTGCAAATTGATCAGCCGGAGGAATGTTTTGTGAAGCTGCTTGTGCTAAGTTTTCAATTCTCCATCCTTGGATTGAATTAAAATACTTTGCTTCTCCTTGTGGGTTTATCCACTCTCTACCTCTTATATTAATAGAAATCTTAACATCTTGTCCTACTTGGTAAGCATCTAATAAATCACATTTATCTTGAATAAATTCAATTAAAATCATTTGCGGGTATTGCTCATCCGTAGTTACCACTAGTTCACGCTTTCTAAAACCGTTACTACCAAAAGTTTGTGTTTCGTTAATTAATTTAATTTTACCAATTACTTCCATTTCTATTCTATTTAATTAAAAGTACCTTCCAAGCACTCTCTACATCATTCTTTTCTAAAAACTCTTGTGCAAAAGTATGCTTTTTTTCTTCAGATAATCCTACAAATTGTGCTTGTTCTTTAGCAAAGTTATTAACATCTTCATTAGATGGTATTTGTTCTACGTTTCCTAACATTCCTAAATTGTTACCTGTTAAAACTTTACTGTTTCTTACTTCAAAAGGTATTTTATCTACTCCAATTCCTAAGGTAGATATTGGTTTAGGTATTTCAAAAAATCCATCTCTAGCCCTTGTGTAGTAATTTCCTCCAGCTCTGGCTACTAAATCTATTTTATGCTGGTCTATAGCTCCACTTTCATCCAAAACATCTTCATTTATATGAACTTTTACTACTTCACAAACTATTAAATTTCCTGCGCCACCTTCATTTCCTGTATATATAATATCTTTAACTTTACATTCAAACTGTACTGGAGATTCTGCAACTCTAAACGGTTTTACTTTTTCTGAAGCTAACATAGTCAATCCAGCCTTTTCAAACTCATTTACCCCTTTTGGGTACATGGTACTACTTAAAGACATTTGCTGAACAATTGCATAATTAACTACATTAATTACCACTTCATTTACTTCTTCAGCATTATCCAATGTATGCTTGGTACTATTAGCTCGTACGCTTCTTGCAGGAGAAAAAATCATAATTGGCGGATTTGCTCCAAAAACATTAAAAAAACTAAAAGGCGATAAATTAGGGTTTCCTTCTTTATCAATAGTACTTGCAAAAGCAATAGGTCTTGGTGCAATGGCTCCTAAAAGATAACTATGTAACTTGGCTATTGGAATATCTTTTGGATTTATAGATAACATATATGTATTTTATTTTATGTGTAAATATAATACAGTTTTAGATAAGATGTTATAACTAGTAATGGTTTATATTTGATGCATGACTTTTTTTAATAATACATTTTGGCTAAAACGTATTGCCGTTTTAATTTCTGTAGTGATTGTTTCTTTTATTTTATGGAATACCTATACTTTTTTTCAGAAGTTTAAAGATGAAGAACGGATGAAGATGGAGCTTTTTGCTGCTGCGATGAAAGAACTTTCTGCCAATCAAAACTTAAATGATCAATTCAATATAGAAGGAAAAGTTATTGAAAACATAAAAAATATTCCTTTAATATTAACTGACGCTAATGGTCAGATTATTGACACACAAAACCTAGATAGCCTTAAATTATCTAACCCTAAATATGTAGCTAACCAGCTACAGTTAATGAAAAGCCAAAATGCACCTATTGAGATTAGTTATAAAAATACCGATAAACAATATGTTTATTACCGAAACTCTGATTTATTATATAAATTAAAATATTATCCTCTTGCTCTTTTATTAATACTAGGGCTTTTTTTAATTGTTATTTATATGGTATTTACCTCGAGTAAAATTGCTGAACAAAATAAGCTTTGGACTGGTATGGCTAAAGAAACTGCTCATCAAATAGGTACTCCTTTATCTTCTTTATTAGGGTGGATAGCTATTTTAAGAACGGAACGTGTAAATGATAAGTATATTTCAGAAATAGAAAAAGATGTAGATCGCTTAAATATAATAGCCAATAGGTTTTCTAAAATCGGTTCGCTTCCAGAGTTAAAGCCTCACAATATAGTTACTTTAACAAAAACTGTTTTTAACTATTTGGAATCTAGAAGTTCTAAACAAATATCTTTTTCATTTCAAAGCTCCAATAATAAAATTTTAGCAAATATTAATACTGAATTGTTCGGATGGGTTATTGAAAACCTTATAAAGAATGCTATTGACGCCATGTTAGGGAAAGGTAGCATTGTTGTAAAAATTTCTGAACACAATAAATACCTTAAAATTCACGTTTCTGACACAGGAAAGGGGATTCCAAAATCTCAGTTCAAACAAATATTTAAACCTGGTTTTACTACTAAAAAACGTGGTTGGGGATTAGGTTTATCTTTATCTAAAAGAATTATTAAAGATTATCATAAAGGTAAAATTTTTGTTTTGAAATCTGAATTGAATAGAGGAACTACTTTCGAAATAATGTTAAACAAAACCTAAATAAACTCAAAAGTTATTTAACTAAAATTACCCCTTGATGAAAAATTATTGCACCCTTAAGCAATGTGTTGTAAAAAGTTTATTACTTTTTGTAATACTTATCAGTCAATTTTCTTTTTCACAATCTAAGAAAAGTACTGACCCTATTATTCTTGCATACTTCCCTTCGTGGTCTGAAAGTTATGCTGGCGCCAATCAAGATTCTAAGCTAAGAAACATTCCTAATTTTGTGAACTATGTATTCTTATCTTTTGCAAAACCAGATTTGGTTTATGAAAAAGGTTCTTATGACCTTTCTAAAACAGGTATTGAAGTTCCTTATGATGGCTGTTTATTAAAAGAAAGTGTATCTGCTTTAAAAGACAAAGGAATTAAAGTTATACTATCTGTTGGTGGTGAAACTTTTTGGAGAGACGATACTGTTTATGAAAGAATTAATTACCAACAAATAAAAGATTTAGTAGATGATTTAGGTTGTGTGGGTATTGACTGGGATTTTGAACCTTCAGGATCTTTTGCAACTATTGGGAATACTGAAAATGTACAACACTTTATAGACTTCTTTAACAAATCTAGAGCGTTAATGCCTAGAAGTGAAGGTTATGTTTTAGCTTGTGCTCCTAGTGGAGTTGGAGCCCTTGGAGGACAAACAAACAATGACACAGCCTCTCCTTTTGCTTTTGAAAAAAGAAATACACTAACAGGAGAAAATGATGACAACCTATATAAAGGTGAAGCACAAACCAACGGTATTAACCTTTTTGGTTTTTCTGCTACCGGACACATGATTCCTGTAATTAAAAGCGTTGGTGATAAAATTGATATTATTGCCTATCAAGGTTACAATGCTGGTGGAAGTAAAAATAGAGCTATTATGTATGATGCTTATGCGCATTATGCAAAAACTTATGGATTTGATGTAGTAGCAGGAATTCATTATCCTGATGAACCTTGGGGGCCATTTTATGAATACACTCATGAAAATACCGCTGATCTTTCTCATCACATTACGAATCATCCTGATAAAGGAAACAGAAATGATGGTATTATGATTTGGCAGTTATTAATGAAAGGTACTAATAGTTCTGCTTATTCTTATCTAAATGTAGCTAGTAAAGTTTTGAATGGAACTGATAAAACTACAGCTATTAGTCAAGCAAATGATTTTAGTTTATCGCCTTATACTGGAGGTGCACAAGGATGTGGTAGTGATACTTCTAACACTTATTGTGATACTTCTGAATATGTAAAAACTAACGAATATCCTACTACTGGTACTAAAGTGTATTATGAGTGTAAAATTTGGAAAAATAAATGGTGGGCTAACCCTAATGAAATTCCTGGAGAGCATAATGTTTGGGAAGAAGTGAGTGCGTGTAATGAAGGACCAAATTGTACATTAAATGTGGAAGATGACATTTATTTAAAAGGTATTGATGTTCTTATTGAAAATAAAATTTTGCATGTAAAACAAAGTAATAACAGCACTACCTTAAAAAGAATAAAGGTTATTGATTTATCTGGAAGAACTATCAATAGTCAATTAGCTAACAAACATACTAAAATCAGCTTAAGAAACTATTCTAAGGGGATTTACATTATTAACTTAACTTTTGATAATCAAAAAAGTATTAGTTTAAAAACTTTAGTAGAGTAAGAGTAATTTACATTAAAAATATAAAAAAACCGATGATATGCTTCATCGGTTTTTTTGTTATTCAAAAAGTGGTATTAAATATTGTTTTTACTCAAAGTTTTTTGCTACTGCCTCTGCAACTTCAACAAATTCCTCTTTTGTTAAGGTTTCTTTGTCTATAAAACGCATATCTCCCATTTTATTGATAGGAATTAAGTGTACGTGTACATGAGGTACTTCCAATCCAATAACACTCATACCTACCCTATTGCAAGGAATCGTTTTTTCTAGCGCTTTTGCTACTCTATAAGAAAAAGACATTAATCCATCGTATTCTTCTTTTGACAAATCAAACAGCTTGTCTTCTTCTCTTTTAGGGATCACCAATGTGTGCCCCTTAGCATTAGGACTAATATCTAAAAAAGCGAAAAAGTTTTCATCTTCGGCAACTTTATATGAAGGAATTTCTCCAGCTACAATCTTAGTAAAAATACTTGCCATATTATTTTTTGTTTTAAAGTTTTGTATAGTTTGTTTGTTCACAAATATAAAAGAAATCGGATTTTGACAGTGTCAAAATCCGATTTCTTTTCATGATTTAATGGACTAAATTTCACTTATCTAGAAATCTCTAAGATTTCAAATTTCATAATTCCATTAGGTACTTTTATTTCAGCTATATCGCCTACTTGTGTACCTAATAATCCTTTACCTATAGGTGAATTTACTGATAGTTTACCATTTCTTACATCGCTTTCACTATCAGCAACCAATGTGTACGTAAATTCCATACCATTAGTAGTATTCTTTATTTTTACTATAGAATGAATTAAAGCTTTAGAAGTGTCTAGTTGACTCTCATCAAGTATACGTGCACTAGCTACTACATTTTTAAGTTTTGCTATTTTAGTTTCTAATAAAGATTGTTCTTCTTTAGCTGCATGATACTCTGCATTCTCACTTAAATCTCCTTTATCTCTTGCATCTGCTATCTCTTGAGATACACGCGGCCTCTCTACTTGTTCTAAATGTGCTAACTCTTCTTTTAACTTTTTTAGTCCTTCTTCAGTGTAATATGATACGTTACTCATAACTTCAATAAATTTAAAAATCTCATTCCGTCAGGGATGAGATCGTCTTACAAATGTAAGAAATTTTCGTAAATTCGTCACACAATATTTTCAAACATTATGAAAAAACTTCTAGGCATCATGCTATTAGCATTATTAACCAACTGTAGTAGTGACACACCTATTAACAGTTGTTTTAACCATAGTATTGCCCCTATTTCTTTAGATTTAAATACACCACAATTAAATGGGCTTTTAACTCCTAATGGAACTGCAGAAATTAGTGGAAGTTCTCGTAATATTGTTTTATTTAACAAAGGTACTGGTGGGTCTTTTACACCTTATGTAGCTATAGATAGAGAATGCCCTAGTAAAGATTGTAGCACACCAATGATTATAAACCCACCTGTATTAGAATGTTCTTGCGACAATAGTAAATATAGTATGTTAAATGGTAGCATTATTAAAGGAACCAATAATTGTGAAGGTGGTGCAAAACTTTATAATGTTTCACAAAATGGTAGTAGTTTACAAATATCTAATTAATTTAAACCTAGTAACAAATAGATTCTTATTTTTGCAGCTACAACACAACTTACTAACAAATTTATCGTGAAAAATTATTTTTCTTCAGATTTTAAATTGGGCGTACTTGGAGGCGGACAATTGGGAAGAATGTTACTTACAGAAACGCAGAAACTAGATATTTACACATCCATTTTAGATCCTAATAATGAAGCTCCTTGTGCGCAGATAAGCAATGAGTTTCATCAAGGTGATTTATTAGACTTTGATACAGTTTATCAATTTGGAAAAAAAGTAGATTTATTAACTATTGAAATTGAAAATGTTAATATTGACGCTTTAGATAAACTAGAAGCTGAAGGTTTAAGCATTTATCCAAAACCAAGTAATTTACGAACTATACAGAATAAAGCACTACAAAAAGCTTTTTATCAAGAGAACAATATTCCTACAGCTGAATTTTTAAGATTTTCATCTCTAGATAATTTAAAAGAAGCTATAAGTAATCAAAAAGCTACACTTCCTTTTGTATGGAAATCTGCAAGGTTTGGTTACGATGGTAATGGTGTAAAGATGGTTCGTTCTATTCAAGATTTAGAAGGCTTACCAAAGGGAGAATGTATTGCTGAAAAGTTAGTTCCATTTAAAAATGAACTAGCAGTTATAGTAGCAAGAAATGCTAAAGGAGAAACCAAAACTTACCCAGTAGTTGAAATGGAATTTCATCCAGAAGCTAACCAAGTAGAATATGTACTTTGTCCTGCTAGAATAGATGATTCAGTAGCTGAAAAAGCTAAAAACGTAGCGTTAAAAGTAGCGGATGCATTTGATTTTGTTGGTTTATTAGCTGTTGAAATGTTTCAAACTAAAGAGGATCATATTCTAGTAAATGAAGTAGCTCCTAGAACTCATAATTCAGGGCATTATTCTATTGAAGCAAGTTATACCAATCAATTTGAACAGCATGTTAGAAGTATTTTAAATCTTCCTCTTGGAAATACTGAGAGTAAAGTAGCTGGTATTATGGTTAACTTAGTTGGAGCTGAAGGGTATACTGGTGATGTTGTCTATCAAAACATAGAGCAAATTTTAGGCATAGAAGGCGTTACTCCACATATTTATGGGAAAAAACATACCAAGCCTTTCCGTAAAATGGGACATGTAACTATTGTTAATTCAGACATTAATAAAGCTAGAGAAATAGCACAACAGGTAAAAGAAACTATAAAAGTTATTAGCAAATAATGGCTATTGCATTTTTACATACCTCTGAAGTTCATATAGATCGTTTTGAAAGTTTGGTTAGAAAGTATGATGCAGATATTTCCATTCAACATTATGTAAATGAAGACTTGTTAACTTATGCTGTTAAAAAAGCTTCTTTAGATTTAATTGGTTTTGAAAAAGAGATAAAACAAATACAAAATAACCAACCTCAAATAATTATTTGCACATGCTCTACTTATGGAGAAGCTTGCCAACAATATAATAATGTATACAGAATAGATGCTCCTGTTGTTGAGTTTTTAGTAACTAACTATAATGATATAGCAATAGCCTACACTGTAACCTCTACACAAAAGGTAAGCCAGCAACTAGTTACACAAGAAATTTCAAAACAAAATAAAAATACAATCATTATAAACTGTGATGCTACGGAAGCTTGGCCTCACTTTTTAGAAAACAACATAGAAAAATACGAACAAACTATAGCTAAATATGTAAAAGAAATTGCTCCAAAAGTTGAAGCCGTGTTTTTAGCACAAGCTTCTATGGATGGTGCTAAAAAACATCTTAAAAACTTAGGCATTGATATTTTATCAAGTCCTGAATTTGGCGTGAAAAGCTATTTGCAAAAATTAAACACAACTAGATAAATTATGGTAGGAATTATAATGGGAAGTGATTCTGATCTTCCAA
The DNA here is from genome assembly GCF_964036645.1 of Tenacibaculum sp. 190524A02b. Classification (NCBI taxonomy): domain Bacteria; kingdom Pseudomonadati; phylum Bacteroidota; class Flavobacteriia; order Flavobacteriales; family Flavobacteriaceae; genus Tenacibaculum; species Tenacibaculum vairaonense. Next base: position 1,986,895 of record NZ_OZ038525.1, read on the forward strand.
TAATGCAAGATGCAATTGATATTTTAGAAAGTTTTGATATTCCGGTGGAAGTAGACATTGTATCTGCACACCGTACTCCTGAAAAACTTTTTGATTATGCTACCAATGCTCACAAAAGAGGAATAAAAGCCATAGTTGCAGGAGCTGGTGGCGCTGCACATTTACCTGGGATGGTTGCTAGTATGAGCCCTTTACCAGTTATTGGCGTTCCTGTAAAAAGTAGAAACTCTATTGACGGATGGGATTCTGTTTTATCTATTTTACAAATGCCTGGAGGAGTTCCTGTAGCTACCGTTGCTTTAGATGGAGCTAAAAATGCTGGAATCTTGGCTGCACAAATTATTGGTGCTTCAGATAAATGCGTATTGGATAAAATTATAGCATACAAAGAAGGTTTAAAGCTTAAAGTAGAAAAAGCTTCTGAAAGCGTAAAAAAATAAGTACCTTAGTACCAAATACTATATGAACCTCACCAATTGTAAATTTGTGAGGTTTTATTAATTATCAAAACAGTTTAAAATGAATCCACTTTTACAAGACTTTGATACTGCTCCTTTTGCATCTATAAAAGAAGAAAACTTTAAACCAGCCATACAAGAAGCTATCCAAATTGCCAAAAAAGAAATTAAGGCTATTGCAGAAAATTCTGAATATCCATCTTTTGAAAATACGACAGAGGCACTTGACAATACAGGTAGTAAACTAGGAAGAATTACTTCTATTTTTTTTAATTTGAATTCTGCTGAAACTAATGACAAAATTCAAACCATTGCTAAAGAAGTATCTCCTTGGTTAAGTGAATTTAGGAATGATATGATTTTAAATGATAATTTATTCACTAGAATAAAAAATGTTTACAATCAACAAAAAAAACTTGACTTATCTCCAGAACAAAAAATGTTACTGGATAAACAATACAAAAAATTTTCACGTAATGGAGCTAATTTAAATGACGATGATAAAAATGAACTACGAAAAATTGACTCTGAATTAGCCAAATTATCATTGGTTTTTGGTGAACATGTTTTAGCTGACACCAATGCTTTTGAAATGCTTATTACTAATGAAAATGATTTAAACGGGCTACCTGAAAGCGCCAAAGAAGCCGCTAAAATGTTAGCTACGCAACGTAAGAAAAAGGGATGGTTAATTACATTGGATTATCCAAGTTACATTCCGTTTATGACTTATGTTGAAAATAGAGAATTACGAAAGGAGTTAGCTATTGCTTTTGGTAAAAGAGGTTTTCAAAATAATGAAAACAATAATGAAGAGACCATTTTAAAAATTGTAAACCTTAGACAAAAACGTGCAAATTTACTAGGCTATGAAACACACGCTGCATTTGTATTAGAAGAACGCATGGCCGAAAACTCTGAAAAAGTTTTAACTTTTTTAGATGAATTATTAGAGAAAGCCAAACCCGCAGCAAAACGTGAGTTTTCTAATCTAGAAAATTATGCTAAAAAACTAGATAATATAGACCAATTACAGAAATGGGATGGTGCTTATTATTCAGAAAAGTTAAAAAAGGAATTATATAATTTAGATCAAGAACTTTTAAAACCTTATTTCAAATTAGAAAATGTTATCAATGGTGTTTTTGAAGTTTCCAAACGCTTATTTAACTTAACCTTTAAAGAAGTTAACTCTCTTGATAAATATCATGAAGATGTAAAAACTTATGCTGTTAATGATACTGAAGGAAACTTTATTTCTTATTTATATGCTGATTTTCATCCAAGACAAGGTAAAAGAAATGGTGCATGGATGACCTCATATAAGTCTCAGCAAATTCTTAAACAAGAGAATATTCGTCCGCATGTTTCTATTGTTTGTAATTTCACAAAACCAACAGAAACCAAACCTTCTTTATTAACTTTTAATGAAGTTACTACCTTGTTCCATGAGTTTGGACATGCTTTACATGGTATGTTAGCAAATACTACTTATAAGAGTTTATCGGGCACCTCTGTATCTTGGGATTTTGTTGAATTACCTAGTCAGATTTTAGAAAATTGGTGTTATGAAAAAGAAGCTTTAGAGTTATTTGCGAAGCACTATGAAACCGGTGAAACAATTCCTATGGAATATGTTGAAAAAATAAAAGAATCAGCAAGTTTTCATGAAGGAATGCAAACTTTACGTCAATTGAGTTTTGGACTATTAGATATGGCTTGGCACGCTAATAAAACACCTCAAAACATTACTTCTGTAAAAGATTTTGAAAGCGCTTCTTTCCAAAAAACACAATTATACCCTGAAGTATCAGAAAATTGTATGAGTACTGCTTTCTCTCATATTTTTCAAGGAGGATATTCAGCTGGTTATTACTCTTATAAATGGGCAGAAGTTTTAGATGCAGATGCTTTTGAATATTTTAAAGAAGCAGGTGTATTTAATAAAGACGTTGCCAAAAAATTTAAGGATCATATTCTTTCAAAAGGAGGTACAGAAAAACCAATGGAACTTTACAAACGTTTTAGAGGTAAAGAACCTAATGCTGATGCGCTTTTAAAACGTGCTGGTTTATTATAAAATTTAACTTCTCCTAAAGCTTTTCTACTTTTAAAAGTTTTGGGAGAATAGTTTCAAAATACCCAATTATAATATAATAAATAAACTTTATTTTTATTGATAAAATTAGTATATTAGCCGCAACTAATTATTCAAAGTGAAAAACAATAAGAACATACTAATGAAAATTAACGCACTTTTCCTAGTGCTTATTTTTATGTTGCCTTCTATTGTTAAAGCTACTCATCATCATCATGAGGAAGATGTACACCATGATTGTCATAAAAAAACAACACATCTTCATCAAAAAGCAGAAAGTGATTGTGAGGTTTGTTATTTTTCTCTTTCTTCATTTAATGGCTTCTCTGTAACCTTACCTGAATTTTCTAGAATTATAACAGTTGATAACAACATTAATAATTACATTAATACTAATACCACTTCAATAGTATTAACATTAAAAAGACTTAGAGCCCCACCTTACACTGTGTGTTCGTAAAAATTTTCTTTATTATATATACTTAATGATATAGTTATTTTATAACTGTATTATAATGTTTTAACTTTAAAAGCACTTTATTGTTTAAACGCAAAACTAAAGGAACACAATTTGAAAAGCTTTATTTTAATCAACGGCTATTAAATTATAAAAAAGTAGAAGGTTTTATTAATAGCTATTACAATTAAGTTGGGTTTAATTAATTGATTTTATCGTTTATAGAGCGATTCGATTGATGTTCCTTTTATATATTACCAAATTTAAGTAAATAATTACTATTTAAAAAGTTTGTTTTAAAACTTATTTATAATATTAAAAATAAGGAACACGTTTAAAAAGCTTTATTTAATCAACATAGCTATTAAATTTATAAAAAAGTAGAAGGTTTTATTAATAGCTATTACAATTAAGTTGGGTTTAATTAATTGATTTTATAGTTTGTAAAGTATATTAAACGTTGTTCCTTTTCTTATTACTTATTTTTTTCCTCTATCCATTTACTCATATATTTTGTGGCTTGCATTGTATGGTGTTGTAATAAATTACCTAAAAAATTATGTTGCCTATGCTTTTCTAACCTGCTATATAAATCTTCAATAAAACTTATAAAAGGGGAACCTATAATTTCTTTATCATAAATTGAGTTAATAATAACAACTCCGTTTTGTTGAGCTTTAATCCAAGTAACTTTATTATTATATAGCTCAACTGCTTTTTCAGCCATCCTTTCAAAGTTCTCTTCTATTCCCCCATTCCAAGGTAGATTCCCATGCATTCCCTCTGCTCCAACATTTGTAGTAATACTAGGCGTTCCACAGATCATAGCTTCTGTTAATTTTCCTTTTATTCCCGCTCCAAATCTTAATGGCGCTAAAACAACCCTAGCCTCTTCCACTACTTTTTGTGCATTATTAACATAGCCTTTAAAGTGGAAACCTTCAGACGGTTTATGAAACTCTCTTACCTGTTGATTTTCGTAAGCTCCATATACATGCAATTCAGCATCTGGGATTTTCTTTCTAATTAAACTCCACAAGTTTTGCTTCAATTGAATAACTGCATCCATATTTGGAGCATGTAAAAAATTCCCTATAAAAACAAAATTACTTCTTTGCTCAAAAGAATTCCATAGCTCAACCTGTGCATCCTCTATTTTATCTAAAAGAAAGGGTAAGTAGTACACTAAGTTTTTATCTATTTTAAAAACATTTTGTAATAATTGTATCTCATAAGAAGAAATAATTAGGCTAAGATCACAACGTAGAATTGAAGCTATTTCTCTTTTAGCTTCTGTAGATGCAAGTAAGGAGCTTTCCTCAAAAATCTCACCTTTTTTAAATTTTTGATGTCTCACTTTTCGTAAAAAATGTAAATCTTCTGTGTCTAGAATTCGTAAAGCCTTTGGACAATACTCAGCTACTCTCCACCCAAACTGTTCTTCCATCATAAATCGATCAAAAAGAACTACCGTTGGACTTAACTCTTGTATAAAAATATCAAAAGAAGAATCATTTAACACTATAGAAACTTCATTTACCCCTAACTCAGATAAGTCAATAGCTTTCTCACTTTTCTGTGCTGGTGAGGCAAAAGTTACAGCATATTCGTTTTTTTTAAACAACTCTATTAATTGTAGCATTCTACTGCCTGCTGCAGAAGAATTGGGTTCAACCCAAACATAACCTATTATTAAAATCTGTTTTTTCAATACTAATTCTCTAACTGCTTTTTATAATTCCCTTCTGCTTCTTTTGCCCAAGCTACTATTAAATTAACCTCTTCTTCTGTTAATTTAGCATCTCCATGAGTCAATGTGTATGATTTTAATGGCATATGTTTCTCTTCTACTTCTTCATAAATCTCTTCCATTTTATGCTCTTTTCTTTTTAAAGAGTAACTATTCCACGTATCAAAATTTAAGTGTTCTTTTCCTTCTTCAATATGGTGTGCCATCCAAAAATTTACAGGTGTTATTTTACTATACCAAGGATATTGTGTTTTATTAGTATGACAATCAAAACATGCCTTGGTAAGTATTTCCTTTACGTTTTCAGATGCTTTTGTTTGTACTAAAAACTCATCTACTTCTACATAGCCTTTTTCATTTTGTTTAGGCTGAAAAAACTGACTAATTATTAATACAACTAACACAACACCTGCTACTCTTTTTATTGTTTTCATTACGTTATAATTTTAAAATGCTAAAAATAGTAATTCTTTAGTTGTAAGGTATAATATCACAAATAATTGTACATTTGTACACCTAAAAAAGAACTAAATAATTTAAGCTTATTAGCTTTAAAAAATAAACAACAATGAAATACGATGTAATCGTTATTGGTTCTGGTCCTGGTGGGTATATAGCTGCCATTAGAGCCGCTCAATTAGGAAAAAAAGTAGCTATTATAGAAAAGTATGCTACATTAGGAGGTACCTGTTTAAATGTTGGATGTATTCCTTCAAAAGCTTTATTAGATTCATCTCATCATTATTACGATGCGGTACATCATTTTGAAGAGCATGGAATTTCAGTTGAAAAACCTTCTTTTGATTTTGGAAAAATGGTAGCTCGTAAAGCAAATGTTGTAGAAACAACAACTGGAGGTATTAAATACTTAATGGATAAAAATAATATTGAGGTTTACGAAGGATTAGGTTCTTTTGAAGATGCTACTCATGTTAAAATATCTAAAAATGATGGTTCTTCTGAAGTAATTGAAGGTACTGATATTATTATTGCTACTGGATCTAAACCTTCTACATTACCTTTTATTTCTATTGATAAAGAACGTGTGATTACTTCTACTGAAGCTTTAAAACTTAAAGAAGTACCTAAGCACTTATTAGTGATTGGTGGTGGAGTTATTGGTTTAGAATTAGGTTCTGTATACAAACGTTTAGGGGCTAATGTTACAGTTATTGAGTATGCTCCAACCATTACACCTACAATGGATAAAGATGTTTCTAAAGAACTAACCAAAGTTTTAAAGAAACAAGGTATGAAATTCAATGTTAGTCATGGTGTTACTTCTGTTGAAAGAAATGGTGATGAAGTAATAGTTAAAGCTACTAATAAAAAAGGAGAAGAAGTAACCTTCACAGGAGATTATTGTTTAGTTTCTGTAGGTCGTCGTCCCTATACAGATGGATTGGCTTTAGATAAAGCGGGTGTTAAAGTTAGTGAAAGAGGACAAATTGATGTTAATGACCATTTACAAACTAACGTTAGTAATATATATGCTATTGGTGATGTTGTTCGTGGTGCTATGTTAGCTCACAAAGCAGAAGAAGAAGGTGTTGTTGTTGCCGAATATTTAGCCGGTCAAAAACCTCATATAGATTATAACTTAATTCCTGGTATTGTATATACTTGGCCTGAAGTTGCTGCTGTTGGTAAAACAGAACAAGAATTAAAAGACGCTGGGGTTGATTATAAAGCTGGTAAATTTTCAATGCGTGCTTTAGGTAGATCTAGAGCAAGTGGTGATATTGATGGTTTTGTAAAGGTTTTAGCTGATAAAAATACGGATGAAGTATTAGGTGTTCATATGGTAGGTGCACGTGTTGCTGACTTAATTATGGAAGCTGCCGTTGCAATGGAATATAGAGCATCTGCTGAAGATTTAGCTCGTATTTGTCACGGGCACCCAACTTATTCGGAAGCTGTAAAAGAAGCAGCTAAAGCCGCATGGGATGGGCAACCTTTAAATGCTTAATTTAAAATACTACAATTATAAAACACGAAAACTGTCTAAAAATTAGACAGTTTTTTTTATAAATATTGTGACTTTTTAACTTTTAATGTTTCCTATTTATAGACATTAGTTATTTTTTATTTAGGAAAGAAGAAAAAGTAACTTTTATTATCTAGGTTCTCTTAATTAATTGAGAGCCTTTTTATTTTTATAATAACAAAAGCTATATCAGTTTATGTTTAAATGATATAATTACTCTAACAAAGCACTACTAAGCTTAAAAAACATCTAAACTTTTTCTAATTTTATCTACCTAACTCAAAATTCATTAATAAAATAAGATACTTTTACATTATACTTATTAAAGTATTCTTTTTCATTTTTTATATAAGCTAAAATTAGTTTGATAAGAAGTATTCTTAAGTTGGAGAATACTTCTTTTTTGTACTTAAACAACTATTATTTCATCTTAAAAATCAATATATTTGTTAGAAGTAGATATGCTAATATCTTAAAAATAGATATTCCCCTTTCAAGTATTTTTACCTAACATCATGATTATACATAGAATTAAAGAATTTATAGTATTTAAAAACATCTCAGTCACAGATTTTGAAATAAGTATTGGTGATTTTAATGAAGTAATAAGTCATTCAATAGATAACAATATTGAAATTCATAGTGAATTATTACTAAAGATTACAAAAACATATTCAGACTTAAATATTTCTTGGCTAATTACTGGGAATGGCACTATGCTAAAAGATGCTAATATTGACGATTTAGAATCTATAAGTATTGAAAGTATTTTAGATTACATTTTAGCCAATGCTGATAAGTTTAGAGATGAACCTAAAATAGAGGCTATTGTTTCATTATTTTCAAACTTTGAACAACAAAAGAAACTTCAAAGCATGTATGAAAAAATTGACAAATATGAAAAACTAATTGATAATAAACTAAAGTAATAATGGTTTATTAGTGGTTTTATTTAAAAACTGACTCATTTTTTTTTCTAACTCATTTCTCAATACTAACGTTTTTTCTTCTTCTTCTATTACTTTTTGAGCAATTTCTATAATTGTCATTTTCTCTCTATTCTTAACCTGATCTGGCGTTGAATATGTTTTTCTTTTAAAAAAAATCTCTAGAAGTTTTATCATTTTTTTCATAGCTCTTTAAATATTGTTTAAGGTTACTAGTATATCTTTATCAAAAGCATTTGTATTATCTTCTACACTCTCATTACTATTCAACGCTCTATCATTTCTTTCAGAATACAATGCTTTAATAGCTATTTTAGGATAATGTATTGTTTTAATTCTATCTATTAATGACAGTTGCTTTAATATAATATCATCTTTATAAGTATAATTTTTAACTAAAAAATAGACGAAAAAGGTTGATAAAATTGCACATAGTAAAATAAATGCCACATAACTATTCTGTGAGAAATCTTTTTGAGTAAAGAAAAATAAGTGTATTAACCAGAAAAAAGATACTGCTATTCCTGTTAATGACAGGAATTGAAATTTATAGGCACTCCCTTTTACAATATCATCATACAATGACTTACAACTGAAAAATAATAATGCAGTTACCAAACCAAAAATGAATAACCAAAAATGAAAGCTACTTCTACCTCTAAACGAATGCTCTATTACTAGTTTTCTTTTTTTATCATTATAATTTTTCAATTTTATTTTTGATTCTTTATAATGATTTTTATAATCTTTTAATAACTTATTTGACAATAAAAGCATAGATTTATTATCCTTTATAGATTTTACTTTTTCGTTAAATTCATTAAGTAATTCAATAGTTTTTGAATCTCTTTCTTTTAATATAAGCTTATGTGTTTTTTTATGAGCCAAATACTCATCTGATACGGAAGAAAAAAAAATATGAAAAATAGACATAGCAACTATAAGAAAAGAAGCTACGCCTAAAACCATAGGTCTCAATTTAACTTTCATCATCATCTTCTGTGTCAAGGACGCCGTTGTCTGAAGGGTCAACAAGTCTGTTTCTTTTTTGTAATTCATTTTGTTTAATTTCTTCTAATGTGTTATCAGTACAACTAACACTTACAACTAAACTAAAAACAACTAAAAAAAATAATACTGTTTTTTTCATATTTACTCTATAATTTTAAATTAATTACTTGAGTAAATATAAAAGTATTTATAAGTTTATAGCAACTTATTACAATTGATTAATAGTTAGTTAAGTTTGTTCAGCACCACCAAACTTAAAACCTTTTTTATAAAAAAAAAATACCTAATACCCCTAGTTCACAACTAAGGGTTTACCCTTAGCAACTTACTCAACACCCCTTAGAATACTCTTTATTTATATTTAAGAATCTATTCCTGAACAAAAAACTAACCAACTAAAAAACAACAAACTACATATAAACATTTCAAAAAAGTAACTTATACTTATTTTTAACACTATTATTTTACATATATTTAAATTAATTAACATTAATCCCTTCAAAAATGAAATTAAAATTATTAAAGGCTTTATGCCTTATCATGATTACCCATGCCTCATTTTGTCAAAACTTTATTGAAAAACAACTACCAACTCCTGAGAATCTGAGTTCATTCTTTATTGGTCCACTAATCAACTCTACCATCCATTATGGTGCTAAGCCTTCAAATTATAATGGAGAGGTTATTATTTTCAACCATGGTTATATAGATTTAAATCAACTCTATTTTTCAAATAACACATACTACGAAGAAGCTTATAACGCAGGTTATCAAGCTGTATTTGTTGCCACAACTAGAGGTGAAGGTATGTGGGAAAACGGAAAATTACTAGCAGAATCCATAGATATTATTACTGAAAAATATAAAGTAAAAGAGGTTTACATTGTTGCACATAGCAATGGAGGAAAAGCTTCAGAAGTAGCTATGTTTCATCATGGAAAGTACAACAAAGTTAAAAAAGTTTTTGCTTTAGGCACACCATATTGGGGAACCTATTTAGCTGATTTATCACAACAATGGTGGTTTAATTGGCTATGGAAAAAAACAGGGCTTAATGAAGGTAGTGCTACTTCTACTACTTACTATAGTAAAGATGTAGTCCGTCCTTTTTTTGATAATCATCCAAACAACCAACCAGAAAAATTCGTTATTTTAGGTACATCAGGATTTGCTAGTGGTCATACACCAATAGCTCCATTAATGTTAGCTAGCGGAGGTATACTGTACCTTCATCAAGGTACAAACGATGGTGTTGCTCCATATAGTAGTACTTTACGCCCTAATGGAGAATACGTTTTTAGCAAAGGAGCGTCCAAATTAGACCATATTGATGTTGCATTAGGTCAATATACTTGGAAACATATTTTACCATATTTAAAAGGCTTAAAAGAAAGAACACCTGTATCAAATAACTCCTCAAAAAATATTGACTCTAAAATTATCAGCGACTATCAAATTATTCATTCCGAAAATGATTATGATAACATCTATTTAGATAAAGGGAATAGTTCTGCAGTTATAAACTTATTTCATACTATAGAGCATTCTGACCTTGAATTGAAAACAAATAACGGTGTAATTGAAAGACTAAGAGGTAGAAACAATAACACCCCACTCAATAGCACTTATGTTTTAAATAGTTTATCTAATAAAATTGAGTTAGAAGCAAAAGGGAAATATACTGCTTTAGTGCATCAACCAAATGGACCTAAAATGATCTTCAAAAAAAAGGATAAGGAACTTATTATTTCATTTATCAATACCAATGCTGAAGTTGATAATATAGAAGTGAATATGACAATTACTAAGACAAATAATTTATTAGGTAATAAATCTCCAGAAGAAACTTTTATGTATTCTTTAAACAGTAATAGAACAACAAAAGACTTTAGACTTAACACTTCTGTCTTTGATGAAGGAGTATACAGTATATTTATTACTGGAAAACATACAGACTTTAAAAGGTCTTTAATAACTGGGTTTACAGTAGGTGAGTTAAACGTGTCTAAACTAAAAAGCCTGCAACAATCATTCACTAACGACTCTTTTTTAAGCCTTAAATCCAATTTAATTTCTAATGAATTACAAATTATTGATGCTTCTATTATTAAAAATACTCAAATAGATGTGAGTCTATACAATATTCATGGTCAAAAAATTATTACTAAAAATTTAAATAATAATGGGAATACTTACCTATTAAACACTTCTAATTTAACTAATGGTTTATATCTTTTAAATGTAAATAGAAATGGAATACAGAAAACATTTAAAGTAATAAAGAAATAATGCCAATTATAATATAATTACTATCAAGTTTATTATTTGTTTTAATCGCAATCAATATTTATTGGTTGCGATTTTTAATAAACATAAACTATAACTAAAATTAGTTCTGATGTAAATTTACTCATAGAAAAAGCAGTCAATTTTAAGCTTGGATTAAAAAGAAAAACAAAACATACACACGTGAGGAACAAAACCTCCTTTATTATGGAATTATCCCCATAATAAAGGAGGTTTTAGTCAGCAAGGTTAGTTGTGCTATTTTCGATTTATTTTACTAAAAAAGCTCGAGTGATATTACTCGAGCTTTTTTAAATATTTATCTAAACAACTTGTTTTCTATTCTTGAATACCGTAGAAATAATTAATATTATCTTCAACGTTAGAAGCTTTTTTAACAGCTTCATACATTTGATAAGTTTTATTTTTTCTTTCATTAGCTATTCTTTTTCTATAGGTATCATAATTTGGTAAAGCTGTAGGTAGTTCCTTTTTGTTTACTACAAAAGCAAATACACCTCTATCTCCAACAACAGGATTATACACCTTGCTTTCCTTTGCATTAATCATTGCTCCTACTACTTTAGGCTCATATCCTACTCCAGAAATGGTTGGCGATTGTAAATTAACATTTGTTGCATTTCTTACAGTTTGCTTTGACGCCTTAGCTATATCTTCTAATGTTGCACCTGTAAGCTTAGCTTTAAGCATTTCTGCCTTCTTCTCATTAACAATAATTGGTCTAACTTTAGTTGTAGCTTTCTCAACTGGCATTAATCCTTTAGCTGTTTTAGCTGTAACCATAGCTACTACATAACCTCCATTTACATCAAAACGTCTAAAATCTCCAACATTAGTTTCTTTTTCAAAAGCCCAAGAAATAATTGGTCGTTCATTTCCTACTCCTGGAACATTTTCGTCTAAAGCTTTTAAACCAACTGCTGGTTGAGAAAATAAACTTTTCTCTTTAACAACCTCATCATACTTTTTACCATTCGTTAAATCTAAAGCAAAAGTTTCTGCATTTTGAAACACAGTATTTTCTGTTGCTTCAGAAGCTTCAATTTTACGTCCAAAAGTAGCTAACTTTAATACTGGCTGAAAGTTCTTTTGATCTTCAATTTTTATTACATGGAATCCGAAAGCTGTTTTTACAACTCCCATGTCTCCTTTTTTACCTTTGAATACAAAGTCTCTAAACTCAGGTACCATTCTATTGTACCCAAACCAATCATAAAAACCACCTTTATCTTTTGAACCTTTATCTGATGATAATTCTTTTGCTAAATCTTCAAATTTTGATTTATCTGCAGTTACAACTGTTAATAAACTATCTGCTGTCTTCTTAGCCTCTTCTTCTGTTTGTTTAACTGATGCATCTGCACTTGAAGCTCCTACAAAAGGAATTAAAATGTGTCTAGCCTGAGCTGAATCAGGTAATTGAGTTACTTCTGTTATTTTTGATAATTTAAAGTGATCTGCATCTTTATATGGACCAAAAACATCTCCTTCTTTACCTTCAAAAAGCTTATCTGCTATTACCTGAGGTACTTCTACTTTAAATTTGAACTTTTCATCTAAAGATAGATCAGATTGATTGTCTTCAAAGAAAAAAGCATAATCAGTAGTATTTCTTAATCCTTTTACAGGAGTCCCATTAATTTCCGAATCATTAATCAACTTTGCCACATCAGCTTTTAAAGCTTCCTCATCAGCTGTTGTAGGCTTGATATCAAATTTTACAAACTTAATATCTCTTGATGCTTCTACTTGGTAACTATTAGGGTTTGCTTCAATATATTTTTTAACATCACCTTTAGTTACTGCCACTAAACTATCAGCAATTGATGTATAAGGTACATATACATACTTACCTGAAACCTTAGTATTTTCTAACAAATACTTGGCCTCACCTTCTTTTAAAGAAGCCCCCAAACCAGAAGCTACTAAATTATCATAAGCTGTTTTTTCTATATTATCTCTTAAAGATACCATATAGTTTTGCCAAGCTTTCCATTCTTGACTGTTTTCTGCTTTAATGTTAGCTAAATGCTCTTTTAGTTTGCTTTTATCAAAAATTCCTGAAGTTTGGAATCTTTGGTCATTTTTTACTGCAGAAGACTCAAATAAAGCATTCATAATGTCAGCTTCACCAACAGTTATTCCTGCCTCTTCTAATTGAGATTTATATATTTTTTGACGTAATAAATTATTCCAAACAGTTTTAGCCGCTTGCATTTCAGATACTCTATTTCCAGTTTGTGTTTTATATGCTTCTAAAGCTTCTACAAATTCTTGTCTAGAAATACTCTCTCCATTTACCTCACCTACTTCATTTACTTTACTTGCATTGAAGAAGTCTGAAATTGTTGAAGGATCTAATACAAAAGCGAAAAGCGCTAAACCAATAACAAGAATTAAGAACATTGATCGTTCTCTAATTTTCGATAAAATTGCCATACGTCAGTTTATTTTATTAACAGTGTGCGAAAATACAATTTCACATTTAATAATGCAATGTTTTTTTTAAGGATAGTTAAGATAATTAGCTGTTTTACAAATTTTGAAGTTATATACTTTTTGTAAAAACAATAAATTTTTAATCCTCTTTTTGAACCACTCTAAAATATACTGAATCAATTCTTGAAGCACTAACTTTTAGTATTTTAACCTCAAAACCTCCTATTACTAATACTTCATCTTGTTCTGGAATGTTTTCAGTATGATTTATAATAAAACCTCCCAGTGTTTCATAAGCTTCTTCTTTAGGAATATTCAAACTATACTCCTCATTTAGATAATCAACTTCTAAACGGGCTGAAAGATTAAACTCATTATTGCTTAGTTTCTCATCTAAAAACTCTTGAGTATCATGCTCATCTTCTATCTCACCAAACAATTCTTCTACTATATCTTCTACTGTAATAATTCCTGAGGTTCCTCCATATTCATCTACTACAACAGCTATACTTTTTCTTTTTTTCATTAAAGCACCTAGAACATCATTAATTATCATTGATTCTGGAACAAATTCTACTGGTAGTAATATTGAACGAATTGTTCTTGGCTTTTTAAACAATTCAAAAGCATTTACATATCCTACTATGTCATCTAATGAATTCTTATACACTAAAATTTTAGACAAACCTGTCTCAATAAATAAATCTCTTAAATTCACTACAGAGTCATGAATATCAATAGCTACTACATCAATTCTAGGCACCATTATTTCACGCGCTTTTACTTTATGAAACTCTAATGCATTTTGAAAAATTTGTATTTCAGAATCCACTTTTTCTTCATCATTTCCACCATCTAACTGCTCAGAAATATAGTTTCCTAACTCTTCTTTACTAAACTCAGTTTGCACCTCATTTTCCTTTGTTTTAAAAAATACGCGTAAACAGAAATCTGAAATCTTAGTTACTACATAAGTTATTATGTAAAAAATCAGGTAAAAAAAATACGCAGGGATCGCAAATATTTTTAGCATTTCATTTGCATAAATTCTAAATATTGCTTTGGGTAAAAATTCTGCTGTTACTAAAATTATTAATGTAGAAATTAAAGTTTGGGTTAATAAACTTACATCTGACAACATATAATTTATCACTTCATTATCAGATGGTAAAAATGTTTGAAACCACCCCATAAGTAACTTCCCCATAAAGTAACTATAAATAACTAAGGCCACATTATTACCAACAAGCATTGTTGTAATAAACTTAGAAGATTTTTCTGTGAGTTTAGCTAGAATTTTAGGCAATAAACCTTCTCTTTTCTTTTCTAATTCTATATGCAACTTATTAGCTGACACAAACGCTATTTCCATTCCTGAAAAAAAAGCAGATAACAATATAGATATAAAAATAATGAGTAGGTCTACCTCCATATAGTAAGTTATTTTTGGTTATTTCTATTAGTTACCTTTCTTCTAAAGTGACGTTTGAAGAAGAAAATTAACGTAATAAATATAGCAAAACCAAACATAATAAACGCCTGTGTTCGATCTGAATTAAATTTTAGTATTCCTTCTATAAAAAAAATAACTCCTACAATTAAATAACCATATTGTAGGTATTTCCATAATGTATTCATTATAAATCGTTTTCTTTAGTTTCTATTTTTCCTGTAATATCTTTTGCAATCCATTTAGATAAGTTTTCTTTAGACTCAAAACCAAATCCATTTATTGTATCAGTTGGGGTAGTTAACCTAAACCCATCCTCTGTAAAAAAATATTTTTCTTTTTGATCCCAATACAACTGATTGGTTTCTAACTTACTTTTTTCTGTATGATTAATGATAACTACATTTTCTTTTATTTCAGAAATTCTAGTTTTGTTATAAGTTAGGGCATACTTTCCTGTTATAGTTGTAGAGTCGACACCATTTTTTTCTATACTTATAATTTTTACTCCTTTAGGAAACTCATTATATGGATGCTCTTTTCTATTTGTAAAATCATGTAATAATGGGGTTATTAACTTAGAGGTAATTTTACCTGAGTCTTTATAAACATGAAAAACATCTTTACCAATTGCAATGGGTAAATTTTTATCTGCTAAAAAATCTTGTACTTCTTTTTTACTATTAGTACAAGAAAAAAACATTGCCATCAAACTAATGATAGCAATGTTAAAAATTATATTTTGTTTAGTTTTCATATGACTACTAAGGTACGCGAACCGTTTCACCTATCCAACATCCTACTTTGTGAGAAGAACCTGAAGAAACTCCTTTTTGGAAAACTAACTTCTTTGAAGGCACATTCTTTCTATAACTTGAAATATATCTACCTGCTCCACAACCAGGGTCTACTTTTTTTGCTTTTAATGCTTTTTGTAAAGCTGCTACGTATACCATTCTCTTTTCAAACTCATCAGTACCACATGAGTTAGCACTTTTCTGATATAAACTAGCAATGAATAAATAAGCTTTACCTAAATTAGGATTGTATTTTAATGCTTCATAAGCTAAAGCTCTACCTCTTGCTCCTCCTTTACCTTGTGCTTCTCTAAGTTTTAATTTAGCTTTCTTTAATGGGTCAGTTTCTAGATCAAATGCTTTTTTTCTCATTTCTTTAGCTCCGCTTCTATCTCCATTTCTTTCTAATACACCAGCAATAAAGTTAAAGGCATCTGCAGACTGAGTTACATCTGCATAAGCTTTTGCTAATTTCTCAAATAAAGGATCTGTTTGACAACCTTTATTATACATCCTTGAAACAGCTCTTTTTAACCAAACCCCATTAGATTTATTAGCTTCAAAATCTCTGCTGTATATAGGTATTAATCTTTCACAAGTAGCTATTTCAGAAATCATAGCATCTAAACCTCCTTCAACCTTTCCTAAAGATGAAGAATTGATTGTATACGCTTTTAATCTCTTTTTTTCTTTAGCTCCAATTGTACCAGCCTCTTCTTTAGCTTGTAATT
This sequence comes from Tenacibaculum sp. 190524A02b, assembly GCF_964036645.1. Taxonomy (NCBI): domain Bacteria; kingdom Pseudomonadati; phylum Bacteroidota; class Flavobacteriia; order Flavobacteriales; family Flavobacteriaceae; genus Tenacibaculum; species Tenacibaculum vairaonense. The sequence continues at coordinate 2,003,327 of NZ_OZ038525.1, forward strand.
TTGCAATTTTCACATTATAATCATCTAACTTTTCTTGTACTGATTCAACCACATCATCATAAGTATCAAATACTAATTGTGGATTAGAGTCTTTATTTTTTTCTACAATACCTTTAAAATATCTAAAGATATTCTTAACTCCCATATCTTTAGGAGACAATTTGTATGCTTTTTCTAATAAAGTAAATATTTCTGCATCTGTTCCTAATTTATTTTTAATTAAATAAGTTGCGTAATCACTGTGTGCCTTAGCCGCTCCTTTTTTAGGAAAATTGACTAATCTAGCCTCATACACTCTTTTCATTAAAGCATGGTCCCCTGTCTTATCCGCAACCTTAGCTCCATATTTGTATATATTAACTGATAATTTAGCACAGTTAGTTAATAAATACTCTAAATCTGGTTTAGCAGCATCATATTTTTTGGTTATTGCATTCCCTTTAAATAGGTTATACTTTACATTACATTCTTGACTTGCTTGTGCTTTAGTTGTGTTTACAGCTACAAACAAAAATACCCCTGATAATAAATACGTAAATTTTTTCATCGTTATATTGTTTGTTTTTTATTAATCTATTTTTCTCTTTTGGAACCAATTAAAACTGTTTAAAGATAAACTTAGTTTTATATTGAAATAATTCTCTTTAATTAAATTATTATTAGTAGTTCCTCTTTGACCATACTCAAACCCAAGATTAACATTGGATAATTGCTTTGGTAATGGTAAACCAAAACCAACATTTATGCCAAAATCGTTTATTGATGTTAAATTTTGCCCTGTTCCAGTTCCATCTGCTAAAACACCTATTTTTTCAAAACGAACCCCAGCTCTATAAACAACTCTATCCCAATAACTTGAAATAGAATTCTTTTTAGGAATGTAATATCCTCCTAAAGAAAATTTATTTCCTTTTTCATACTGAAAACTACTTGCTGTAGTATTAATGCCACTTGAATTAGCAATTGCTTCACGATATTCCTGATTCAATCCAACATACCATTTGTTATGTTTTCCTAATCCTACACCAAAAACAGCTTTAAATGGTAATGTAATGTTTCCTGATACAGATGTATCATACGATAATTTTTTAGGACTTTCTGCTCCACTGCTTGCGAATGTTAATGAATATAATCGTTCATTTCCTCTTGCTGATAAATCACTTTCAAAAGTTACCGATGCTCCAGTAGATAGCTCTAACTTATTTTTAAGCTCTCTCTTATATTGTGCTCCAAATTTAAACTGCCCTCCTTTAATATTAAGTTTTTCTTCTTGTTTAGTAGCTAACATTACTCCCGATCTTTGATTGACAATACTGTTTTCTATATTTCCAAATATAAAACTGGCTTCAAGTCCTAACGATAAACCATCTAACACATACATACCAAAACTACCATATAGTCTATTTGTTCCTCCACTCCCTGTAAATTTTGTCAATGAAGATATGTTACCCGATCCATCATAAATTCTATTCACTAATGAATATCCTACTGAAGAAAAAGGTTGCAACCCTGCAGAAAAACCTGCTTTTTTACCAATAGGGAAACCTAAAGAAACATATCTTAAACTTGTCGAATTTCCTGACTGAGAAGCTTGTGCTTCCTTAAGTGTTAAAAATGTTAAGTTTCCTCCTAAAGCATAAGTTGCATATCTTAAATCTGCATTAGCTGCTGGATTTGTAAAATTCAAGTGATAGCTATCTTTTAATGCTACCCCTATTCCTCCCATTGACGACTGTTCAACAGTTACTGGGTCAAAATTTTCTCCAATTCCAAAATAAGAATAAGGTGAAGCGCTATTACGTTGTGCACTAATTGTAGTTGTTCCTACTAAAAATAATCCTATTATAAACCTCTTAATCATCCGCTATATTATATATCAAAATAGTGTGTAATCCCTCCAAAACGAAATTTGGATGGGCAAATATGACATTTTTAAATTGTTTTGACAAGAAATTTGTGTCTCCTCCTGTTAAAACTACTGTTAAATCTTGATATTTAACTCTATATTGATTAATAAGCCCATTTATTTCATTGTATACTCCATTTACAATTCCAGAATGAATAGATGTTTGGGTATTTGTCCCAATAATACTTGTTATTTCTGTAGGCTCTAATAATGGTAACTTAGATGTATAATTATTCAGTGCATTATACCTCATTCTAATTCCTGGGGAAATTGCTCCTCCTAGGTATTCTTTTGTTTTTGTAATAAATTCATAAGTTATGCAAGTACCTGCATCAATAACTAAACAATTTTTATTGGGATACTTTTTCACTGCTGCTGCAGCTAATGCTATCCTATCCACCCCTAACGTCTTTGGAGTATTGTATAAATTTTTAAAAGGCACTTTAGTCTCATTATTTAGAAATATCGGTTCTAATAACTCCTTTATTTTAATAGTTTCTTCAGGGCTAAAAGACGCTACGGATGATATTATGCTACTTTTTATTGAGTACTTTTCTTTAATTTTTAAAATTTTTTTAAAAATTTCTTCTTTTTTAAAAATGGTTTTATGAATTAAGATATCTTTCTCAAATACAGCTAATTTTATTCTAGTATTACCTACATCAATTATTAAAAACATGGTATAATTTTATAAGTTTCCAAAGTTACGATAGATTTTTTACTTCTTTTATTTTGGTAAATTGAAAAACGATTGTATATTTGCATCCGCTTAGTAAAAGTAGCAACTGGTGCCTTAGCTCAGTTGGTAGAGCAAAGGACTGAAAATCCTTGTGTCCCTGGTTCGATTCCTGGAGGCACCACAAAAATAAAGCTCATGATTTCACATTGTGAGCTTTATATAAAAGCTACTAAACTAAGTACCAATGGTGCCTTAGCTCAGTTGGTAGAGCAAAGGACTGAAAATCCTTGTGTCCCTGGTTCGATTCCTGGAGGCACCACCACCAAAACCCAAACTTTTAAGTTTGGGTTTTTTGGTTAAAAAAACACATATATTCCAAACAAGGGATCATTCGGATCATTCTCAATTGTTGTGGTTATGCAAAAATTTGAGTTAATCTATAGAGAAAGAACTCTATACTTCTCACACCTCTAAATTGTGCCCTGAAAGCTTTGATTTTAGCATTAAAAGATTCTGCCGCTGCATTTGTACTTCTATTATCAAAATAATTGAGTATTGATTGATAATTTAGAGCTATTGAGTTTGCTACAATATTAAAAGCTTTAAATCCTGAATCTTCCACTTCTTTAAACCAATGCGCTAGTTTGGTATACGCTATTTTTTTGGATCACTTCTAAATGTTGTGGTTATACAAAAACCTGAGTTAATTTGTATAAGAAGAATTCTACATTTCTTAGGTCTCTAAACCGCGCTCTAAAAGCTTTTATTTTCGCATTGAACCATTCCACTAATACATTTGTACTTCGGTTATCAAAATAATTGAGTATTGATCCAGGATCATACTTCCAATAAAGACATAAAACAATGTTACCTCTATTAAACGAATACATTTCATCTGTTTGTATTATGAAAAACTTTACATTTAAAGCTATTTATATTAGCCCTTACAACTACCTTATCAATATTTTATACAACTTAATTCATAAAACAAAAAAACCGCTTAAAAAGCGGCTCTCTACTCAATATTAACTTACAATTTGTTAGATTAAAAATTCAAACAAATTAGGTTTATCATTTAAATATTCTCCGTAAAAATTTCTTTCTTTCATACGAGTCATTAATGGTGCTAAGTCTTCTTTTTTCTCTAATTCAACACCTACAACAGCTGGACCATTTTCTCTGCTTGTTTTTTTAGAATATTCGAAAAAAGTAATATCATCATTTTTCCCTAATACATCCATTACAAACTCTTTTAAAGCCCCAGCTCTTTGTGGAAACCGAATTATGAAATAATGTTTTAAACCACCATACAACAAAGCCCTTTCCTTTATCTCTGCTGTCCTTGTTATATCGTTATTACTACCACTTATAACACACACCACATTTTTCCCTTCTATTTCATCTTTAAACTCATCTAAAGCCGCCAAGGTTAAAGCCCCTGCTGGCTCAACAACAATCGCGTCTTTATTATACATATCAAGAATTGTTTGACACACCTTCCCTTCAGGAACAGTAATCATATCACTTAAATTCTCTTTACATATTTTATAAGTTAAATCTCCAACTTGTTTTACAGCTGCTCCATCAACAAACTTATCTATTTTATCTAACTTTAGGTTTTTATTGTTTTCAATAGCCAACTTCATTGAAGCCGCCCCTTTAGGTTCAACCCCTATTACTTTAGTTTTTGGAGATAACACCCTAAAAACACTAGATAGTCCAGAAGCCAATCCTCCACCTCCTACAGGAACAAAAACATAATCAATCTGCTTCTCACATTGATTTATAATTTCTAAACCTACAGTTCCCTGCCCTTCAATTATCTTTTCATCATTAAACGGATGCACAAACGTTTTACCTAAACTATCTGAAACATATTTTGCAGCGTTATATGCATCGTCAAAAGTATCTCCTGTTAGTTGAATATCTATATATTCTCCTCCAAACATTCTTACTTGCTCAACTTTTTGTTTTGGTGTTGGAGCTGGCATAAAAATAGTACCTTGAATCTGTTTTTTACTACAAGCCAAAGCCACTCCTTGTGCATGGTTTCCCGCACTAGCACAAACAATACCATTTACTAATTCTTCTTTTGCTAAAGAACTGATTTTATTATAAGCTCCTCTAATTTTATAAGAACGTACTTGCTGTAAATCTTCTCTTTTTACAAGTATGTTTGCTTTATATCTTGCTGAAAAAGTTGCACTAGGCAGCAGTGGAGTTACAGCAACTACCTCTTTCAAGGTAGAAGCTGCACTCTGTATATCTGCCAACTTAGGATAATATGTTTCCGTTTCGATTTTCATTTATTAAGCTAAAGCTGGTTCTTTTGCTTCTGTTTTTACTGATTTCATCGCTGTCATTGCAGAACGTAAAACTGTTCCCGTAGCTTCGATTGGATGATTTCTTATTGCACTATTAACCTCTATTAATCTTTGGTTATCTACCCCATTACCTTCTCCGTATGCTTTTCCAATAATATCAGTAGAAACTGTTTTCATGAAATCTACTAATAACGGTCTACAAGCATGATCAAATAAATAACATCCATATTCAGCTGTATCAGAAATAATTCTATTCATTTCAAACAACTTCTTACGTGCAATTGTATTAGCAATTAATGGTGTTTCATGAAGTGACTCATAATATGCCGAAGCATCAATGATACCAGCTTCAGTCATTGTTTCAAAAGCCAACTCAACTCCTGCCTTCACAAAAGCAACCATTAATACTCCATTATCAAAATATTCTTGCTCACTTATTTCTCCTGATTGTGGTGCTGTTTTTTCAAAAGCAGTTTCGCCAGTAGCTGCTCTCCATGATAATAAGTTTTTATCATCATTAGCCCAATCCTCCATCATAGTTCTAGAGAAATGACCAGACATAATATCATCCATATGTTTATGGAACAATGGACGCATAATATCTTTCAATTCTTCAGACACTTCATATGCTTTAATTTTAGCTGGATTAGACAGACGATCCATCATATTAGTAATACCTCCATGCTTTAATGCTTCTGTGATAGTTTCCCAACCATACTGAATTAATTTAGATGCATATCCTGGCTCAATTCCTTCTTCAACCATTTTATTAAATGATAAAATAGAACCAGTTTGCAACACACCACATAAAATAGTTTGCTCTCCCATTAAATCTGACTTTACTTCAGCTACAAACGAAGATTCTAAAACTCCTGCTCTATTTCCTCCTGTAGCAAAAGCATAAGCTTTAGCCTGATCAAATCCTTTTCCTTGTGGGTCATTTTCTGGATGAACAGCCATTAATGTAGGTACACCAAATCCTCTTTTATACTCCTCTCTCACTTCTGAACCTGGACACTTAGGCGCAACCATAATTACAGTTAAATCTTTACGGATCTGCATTCCTTCTTCCACAATGTTAAATCCATGAGAATATGACAATGTTGCTCCTTCTTTCATTAAAGGCATTACCGTATTTACAACTCTTGTATGTTGTTTATCTGGTGTTAAGTTACAAACTAGGTCAGCTGTTGGAATCAACTCCTCAAACGTCCCTACATTAAAACCATTTTCAGTTGCATTTTTATAAGACTGACGTTGCTCCTCTATAGCTGCTGCACGTAGCGCATACGAAACATCTAATCCAGAGTCTCGCATATTTAACCCTTGGTTTAATCCTTGAGCCCCACATCCTACAATTACTACTTTTTTTCCTTCTAAAGCTTTGATTCCATCTTCAAACTCAGAAGCCTCCATAAATCTGCATTTCCCTAATTGCTCTAACTGCTCTCTTAAAGATAATTGGTTAAAATAATTTTCCATTGTTTGTTTATATTATATTTTCTTGTTGTGTTATTGTTTTATTTTAGTGCTTTTAGCATTTCTGAAACAGGCATTTCTGCTTTTGTTATTGCTATTCTACCTGATCTTACGAATTGCATTATACCATGGTTATCTAAGATATGATACAATTCTTCTACTTCTTCTTTTGTTCCTGATTTCTCCAAAACAAAGAAATCTTTATTTATATTAATTACTCTTGATTTACTACTGTTTATTATTTTTTGAATATCATCATTTTCAGTAAGCAAATCTGTACTTAATTTAAACAAGCAAGATTCTTGATATATTGTTTCATCATCTGTATGGTAATATGCTTTAATCACCTCTACTTGCTTCTCTAGCTGTCCTAATATTTTTTTTACTTGTTCTTCAGTTAATTTAACTAACAAAGTAAATCTAGATACACTTTTTATCTCAGACTTAGACACATTTACACTCTCAATATTAATATGTCTTCTTTGAAAAATTGCTGAAATTCTATTCAATAAACCTATATTGTTCTCGGTATAAATTGAAATGGTATATGTTTGTTTATTTTCCATAATTATTCTAATCTTATATCTGACACTGATGCCCCTGTTGGTATCATTGGAAATACATTATCTTCTTTCTCTACACAAACCTCTAAAAAGTAAGCTTCATCAGCTTTCATCATTTCCTCTACTGCACTTGTTAAATCTTCTCTTTTAGTTACCCTGTTTGCTTTTAAATGATATCCTTTAGCAATCGCTACAAAATCTGGATTTATCATTTCTGTAGACGCATACCTTTTGTCAAAAAACAACTGTTGCCATTGACGTACCATGCCCAAAAATTCATTATTTAGCACAACAATTTTAACAGCTGTTTTTGTTTGTAAAATAGTTCCTAACTCTTGTATTGTCATTTGATAACCTCCATCACCAATTATAGCTACAACCTCTCTTTCAGGCGCTCCCATTTTAGCTCCAATAGCCGCAGGCAAAGCAAACCCCATTGTACCTAAACCTCCTGAAGTTACATTACTTTTTGTTTTATTAAACTCAGCATATCTACAGGCAAACATTTGATGTTGTCCTACATCAGAAACAATAACAGCATCTCCTCCTGAAGCCTTGTTTATCTCCTTTATTACCTCTCCCATTGTCAAACCTTCTTTCTCAGGATATAAAGTATCTTTTATTACTTTATCAAACTCAATTGCATCGTATTTTTTAAACTCTTCCAACCAAGTTTCATGCTTATTTTCATTTATATAAGGTAATATTCTTTCCAAACTCACTTTTGCATCTCCAAGAACAGCTACCTCTGTCTTCACATTCTTGTCCACTTCTGCTGGGTCTATCTCAAAATGCACTACTTTAGCTTGTTTTGCATAAGTATTTAAATCTCCTGTTACACGGTCATCAAAACGCATTCCAACAGCAATTAACAAATCACATTCGTTTGTTAACTTATTTGGCCCATAGTTACCATGCATACCAACCATTCCTACATTTAATGGATGAGATGTTGGTAAAGCAGACAACCCTAAAATAGTCCAAGCAGATGGTAATCCAGCTTTTTCTATAAGCGCTTTAAATTCTTCCTCTGCCTCACCCAATATAACTCCCTGGCCAAAAACCACTAAAGGTTTTTTAGCTGCATTTATTAAAGCCGCAGCCTCTTTTAGCTTCACCTCTTCAACTTCAGGTTTTGCTTTATAACTCCTAACAGAAGTACATTTTTCATAAGAAAAATCAAACTCTTCAAACTGAGCATTTTTTGTGATATCAATAAGCACTGGTCCTGGGCGTCCTGAACGCGCTATATAAAAAGCTTTAGCCATTACTTCTGGAATTTCACTAGCCTTAGTGATTTGATAATTCCATTTAGTTACTGGTGTTGAAATTCCAACAATATCAGTTTCCTGAAAAGCATCTGTTCCTAATAAATGATCTGCAACCTGACCTGTAATACAGACCATAGGAGTTGAGTCAATTTGTGCATCTGCGATACCAGTTACTAAATTTGTTGCTCCTGGACCTGAAGTAGCTATTGCAACCCCTACTTTCCCTGACACTCTAGCATAACCTTGTGCCATGTGTGTTGCTCCTTGCTCATGTCTAGTTAATACATGATGAATTTTATCTTGATACTTATAAAACTCATCATAAACAGGCATAATCGCTCCTCCTGGATATCCGTATAATACATCTACACCTTCTTCCAGTAAACACTTGATTACCGCTTCTGCTCCTGATATTCTTTCTGTTTGATTCAAGATTTCTTTAGTTTGTTCTTCTGTTTTTGTTGCCATTTTATTTTGCTTTGTGCTATTAGCTTTTGGCTATAAGCTTTTTATTTTTTCAAATTAAATCTCATCTGTTACACATCCATTAGATGCTGATGCCACAGTTTTTGCATACTTATACAAAACACCACGTTTTACCTTTAAAGGTGGTGCTTGCCACCCCTTTCTTCTTTCTTCTAACTCCTCATCAGAAACTTCAACATTAATAGTATTAGTTTCTGCATTTATTGTTATTAAATCTCCATCTTTCACTAATGCTATTACCCCTCCTTCTTGAGCTTCAGGTGTAATATGTCCTACTACAAACCCATGAGTTCCTCCAGAGAAACGACCATCCGTAATCAAAGCAACATCTTTTCCTAAACCTGCTCCCATAATAGCTGCCGTTGGTTTTAACATCTCTGGCATTCCTGGTCCACCTTTAGGTCCTTCATAACGAATAACCACGACATCTCCTCGTTCTACTTTTCCATCACGAATTCCATCATTAGCAGCATACTCTCCCTCAAATACCTTAGCTTTACCTCTAAATAACAAACCTTCTTTACCTGTTATCTTAGCCACAGAACCTTCTCGTGCTAAATTCCCATACAACATTCTTAAATGTCCTGTTTCTTTAATAGGACTTTCCAAAGGTTTCACCACTTCTTGCCCTTCAGTTAAACTTGGAACTTCAGCTAAATTTTCAGCTAAAGTTTTACCTGTTACTGTTAAACAATCTCCATGTAATAATCCTTTATCTAGTAAATATTTTAAAACCGCTGGTGTTCCTCCAACTCTATGTACATCTTCCATTAAAAACTTTCCACTTGGTTTTAAGTCAGCCAAGAAAGGTGTTTCATCAGAAATTCGTTGAAAGTCTTTCAATGTAAACTCTACATCTGCTGCTTTAGCTATAGCTAAAAAGTGTAATACAGCATTTGTAGACCCACCCATAACCGTTACTAAACGAATTGCATTTTCTAACGATTGTTTAGTTACAATATCTGACGGCTTAATATCTTTCTCTAGTAATACTCTTAACGCTTCCCCAGCTTTCACACACTCATTTTCTTTATTTTCACTTATTGCTGGGTTAGAAGAGTTATAAGGTAAACTCATACCTAAAGCTTCTATTGCTGACGCCATAGTATTTGCCGTATACATTCCTCCACAAGCTCCAGCTCCTGGGCAAGCTTTTTCTATAACACTTTGGTACTCTTCGTTATCTATTTTTCCAGCTACTTTCTCTCCCCAAGCTTCAAATGCCGAAACCACATCTAACTTTTTACCTTCATGACACCCTGAAGCTATTGTACCTCCATACACTAAAACTGAAGGACGATTTAACCTAAGCATCGCCATTAAAGCTCCAGGCATGTTTTTATCACACCCTACCACTGTTACCAATCCATCATAAGACATTGCTTGCACAACTGTTTCCATTGAATCTGCAATTACATCTCTAGACGGTAACGAAAAACGCATTCCTGGTGTTCCCATTGAAATTCCATCTGAAACTCCAATTGTATTAAATATCAATCCAACTAAATCAACATTTTCAGTACCTTCTTTCACCAACTTAGCTAGGTCATTTAAATGCATATTACAAGGATTCCCCTCATAACCAGTACTAGCTATTCCAATAAAAGGTTTTTTTAAATCTTCATTAGACAATCCCAATGCATGTAACATTGCTTGTGCCGCTGGCTGGGTATCATCTTGTGTAACTCTCTTACTAAATTTGTTTAATTCCATTTTTAGTTTTATCAGCTCTTTTTTAAAAGCTTTGTTTTTATATTTTGTTTGTCTTTTGTTATTCTCTTACTCTTAATTCTTAGCTACTATTAATACTAAACTTCTTCTATCATTAGCCATTTATAAAAAACTATTAATCAGATAATTTCATTGTTTTCTTGATTTTATTATTTCTTTCTTACTATACATACTTAATAGTTTTGTTATTCGAAATTATTTTATTGATTTATCGTTTTACTCTTAATTTCTTTTAAGTAATGATTCCTAATATTTAAAAAAAACATCTAAAACACTTAAAAACAACAATTTAACTTAAAACCACTAATGATATTCACTTTATAAAAAAAGCCTGTATCAATTTAATTGATACAGGCTTTTTTTATTTACATAAACATCCAGTATCAACTTTTAAAAAAGTTAATAATGACTATAATTATAATAATTACTCTTACTATTTTTACCATGCCGTTTTGTTGTACTAAAAAAGCTTCCTGAATTCAGGAAGCTTTTTTAGTATTTTATTTTAGTACATCAAATATAACTCCCTTATTATCCTATTGAGATAATGACAATGACAATAATGACAGAGATAATATTTAATACTTGTTTCTTCATATATGTGGCAAATATCTAAAAATATTTCTAAAATATCCAAACTTCAATAAAAAAAAACAAAAATTAAACAATTAACAGATATTTGTTTAAATAATCATCTTTTATTCATTAGAAACATAATTTTACCTGTTTTTTACATTTTTTTTACACGACAATATAATTTAATTTATACATTTGTGGCGTTATGCAACTTAAGTTATATATACATATACCCAGTTTGTTTGTGCGGTCATAGTTAAGCGCAGATTACCACCTACCCTATACTGAAGTATTTATATAATTTAATTTTTCTGTTTTGATAACTACAATATATTTTTTAACGATATACATAATAATTAAGGAAAGTAATAAGAACTTTACTAAAATTTCTTTAACTAACTTTAATCGACCTCGCCCGTAAGGGTGCTATATATTTATGGAATTTAGGTGCGTCCGATTCCTTCTTCAATTCAAATAACCAAACAACAAATTCTTTTTAAATTAATTTAAAACAATGAAAATTGTTACAACAAATGCATCTCATATTAAATATGCACAAATTATTTGTGACACCATAGAAGATGCAGCTAAAAAAAGAGGTACAGGGATTGCCAAACGTGACCCAAAGTACATCATATCCAAACTTAAACAAGGGAATGCTGTAATAGCTCTTGATGGTAAAAAATTTGCAGGTTTCTGCTATATCGAGTCTTGGGAACATGGAAAATTTGTTGCTAACTCAGGGCTAATTGTTCATCCTAGTTATAGAGGTTTGGGGCTTGCTAAAAAAATAAAACATACCATTTTTAATTTATCAAGAACCAAATACCCCAATGCAAAAATATTCAGTATTACTACTGGATTAGCTGTTATTAAAATGAACACTAATCTAGGATATAAACCCGTAACTTTTTCTGAATTAACTGAAGATCAATCATTCTGGAAAGGTTGTCAAACTTGTATTAACTATGACGTACTACAAAGAACACAGCAAAAAATGTGTCTTTGTACCGGCATGTTATTTGACCCTAACGAAACCTTAGAAAAAACTAAAGTTAAAGAAAAAGTTTTCAACAGATTAAAAAGAATTAAAGAACACATTTATTTAAAAAAACACGCAACTAAATAGAATATAAATGAAAAAATTAGTCATTGCATACAGTGGAGGTTTAGATACATCCTATTGTACTGTTAGTCTATCTAAACAAGGATATGAGGTACATGCTGTTAGCGTAAATACAGGAGGTTTTTCTTCTGAAGAAATAAAAAATATTGAACACAATGCGCTTTCTATAGGTGCAACTACCTATAAAAACATAGATGCTGTTAGCAGTTTTTACAACAAAGTAGTTAAATACTTAATTTTTGGTAATGTTTTAAAAAACAATACCTATCCACTTTCAGTTAGTGCTGAACGTATTGTTCAAGCCATAGAAATTATTAATTATGCTAAAAGTATTGGCGCACAATATATTGCTCATGGTAGTACGGGTGCTGGAAATGATCAAGTAAGATTTGATATGATTTTTCAAACCATTGCTCCTGAAATTAATATTATTACTCCTATAAGAGACCAACAATTATCTAGGCAAGAGGAAATTGAATACCTACACAATAACGGCATAGATTTATCTTGGGAAAAAGCCAAATACTCAATAAATAAAGGTTTATGGGGAACGAGTGTTGGCGGTGATGAAACACTAACCTCTAAATTACCTTTACCAGAAAGCGCTTATCCTTCTCAACTTGAAAAAACTAGTCCTGAACAAATACAACTTACTTTTGAAAAAGGCGAACTTGTTGCTATAAATAAAGAAAATAAAACTCCTGTTGAAGCAATTAGTTTCCTTAATGCTATTGCTTCTAAATTTGGAATTGGTAGAGACATTCATGTTGGCGATACTATTGTAGGAATTAAAGGTAGAGTTGGCTTTGAAGCTGCTGCTGCTTTGATTACTATAAAAGCACATCACCTACTAGAAAAACATACATTAACAAAATGGCAGTTACAACATAAGGAGTATTTGTCTAGCTTTTATGGAATGCATTTACATGAAGGTCAGTACTTAGATCCTGTAATGAGAGATATTGAATCTTTCTTAAAAAACAGTCAGTCTAAAGTATCTGGCGATGTATTTATCACACTGAAGCCTTACCATTTTACATTAGACGGTATTGATTCTCCTCATGATTTAATGGATACTAAGTTTGGAAGTTATGGTGAAATGAACAATAAATGGACTGCCGAAGAAGCTAAAGGTTTTATTAAAATACTAGGTAATCAAAATAAAATTTATCAACAAGTAAATCAATAAACATGATACAAGTAGGAATTATTGGCGGCGCAGGTTATACTGCCGGAGAACTTATCAGATTATTATTACAACACCCTAAAGCTAGTATCAATTTTATTTTTAGCACCTCAAATGCTGGTAATAAAGTTTCTAATATTCACCAAGACTTGGTTGGTTCTACTGATTTAAAGTTTAGTAGCGAGGTGAATCTACAAGTTGATATTGTATTTCTATGTTTAGGACACGGGAATTCTAAAAAGTTTTTAGAAAATTATTCTTTTTCTGAAAACACTAAAATTATTGATTTAGGTAATGATTTTAGGCTTGAAAATGATAGTAATTTTCAAGGAAAGCAATTTGTGTATGGTTTACCTGAGTTTCAAAAAGAACAAATTAAAAAAGCTAATTTCATAGCCAATCCTGGTTGTTTTGCAACTGCAATTCAATTAGCTTTATTGCCATTAGCTAATGCTAAAACCTTAAATAAAGACATTCATATTAATGCTGTAACTGGAGCTACAGGCGCAGGAACTTCCTTGTCTGCCACCACTCATTTTACATGGAGAGATAATAATTTTTCTTATTACAAACCTTTTACACATCAGCATTTAGGAGAAATTAATCAAACTATTAATAGTATGCAAAATGGATTTAATTCGGATATTTTGTTTTTACCTAATAGAGGTGATTTCTCTAGAGGTATTTATGCTACTTTGTATACTGAATTTGATAAAACTATTGAAGAAGCGGTTAACTTATATACAAACTATTACAAAGACGCTCCTTTTACATTTGTTTCAGACAATCCTATACATTTAAAACAAGTAGTAAACACCAATAAATGTTTAATTCACTTACACAAGCATCAAAATAAACTATTAATTACCAGTGCTATTGACAATTTATTAAAAGGTGCTTCTGGACAAGCTGTCCAGAATATGAACTTATTACTTGGACTTGAGGAACACACTGGAATTCAACTTAAAGCCACTTATTTTTAAACGCAAACATTATGAAGATAGCCATTATAGGAACTGGAAATTTAGGGAAGTCTATTGCCAAAGGATTAATTAAAAACAATGGTTTTGATAGTTTATATTTAACTAAAAGAAACATTGAAGAACTAAATGAGTTTAAAGAATACACCAATGTTTTTATTACAGCTGATAACCAAGAAGCCATTACTAAGTCAGATATTTTAATTTTTGCTGTACAACCAAGGCATTTTGAAAACATACTTCAAGAAAGCAAACCTTACTTAACAACAAATCATGTAATTGTTTCAACTATTACTGGGTTTTCTATTTCTAAAATAGAAGCAGTTATTGGTGCTGATAATTTTATTATTAGATCTATGCCTAATACAGCTATCGCAGTTGGAAAATCTATGACTTGTATTTGTAGCAATACTAAAGGGAAAGAACAAATAAACATAGCTACTACCATTTTTAACCAGTTAGGAAGTTCAATGATTATTCCCGAAACTCAAATGCAAGCTGCTACTGTTATATGCGCTAGCGGAATTGCTTTTTGGATGCGTTTAATACGGGCAACTACTCAGGCTGCTATTCAACTAGGTTTTGATGCAAAAGAAGCACAAGAATTAGCCATGCATACTAGTGAAGGAGCCGCCAACCTGTTAATCACTACTGGAAATCATCCAGAAGAAGAAATTGACAAAGTTACTACTCCAAAGGGCTGCACTATTGAAGGTTTAAACGAAATGGAACACAAAGGTTTAAGCGCTGCTCTTATTCAAGGAATGGTAGCTTCATTTAACAAAATTAACAACATTAAAAAAGAACAAATATGAGTTTATTTGATGTGTATCCCCTATTTGACATCACTCCTGTAAAGGCTACTGATGTATATGTATACGATGAAAACAACACCCAATATTTAGATTTATATGGAGGCCATGCCGTTATCTCTATCGGACATTCTCACCCAACTTATGTTAACAATATAAGTGAACAAGTAAACACATTAGGGTTTTATAGCAACGCTGTTCAAAATCCTTTACAATCTAAGCTTGCACAAAAACTTGGAGAAGTCTCAGGTTGCAAAGACTATCAACTCTTTCTTTGTAATTCTGGTGCTGAAGCGAATGAAAATGCACTAAAACTAGCTTCTTTTATCACTAAAAAAAAGAAAGTCATTTCTTTTAAAAACTCTTTTCACGGAAGAACCTCAGCGGCTGTTGCCGCTACTGATAACCCCAAAATAATTGCGCCTATTAATGAGCAACAAGAAGTAGTTTTTTTAGATTTTGAAGATATAAACGGGGTTGAAAAAGCTCTTCAAAACAATGATATTTGTGCTGTAATCATTGAAACGATTCAAGGTATTGGCGGATTACATGAAGCTTCTACCACATTCTTTCAACAGCTTTCTGAGCTTTGTAAAAAATACAATACGCTTTTAATTGCTGATGAAATTCAATGTGGATTTGGAAGAACTGGCGATTTTTTTGCTTTTCAAAAACACGGTATTGAGCCAGATATTATTTCAATGGCCAAAGGTATGGGAAATGGTTTTCCTGTTGGAGGCATTTTAATTCATCCAAACATCAAAGCCGTTTATGGAATGTTAGGCACTACCTTTGGTGGTAATCATTTAGCTTGTACCGCTTCTTTAGCCGTTTTATCAGTTATTGAAAACGAACAACTATTAGATAACACACAGCAAGTTTCTGGCTATTTTATAACGCAGCTTAAAAACATTCCTCAAATAAAAGGCATAAAAGGTAGAGGCTTAATGCTTGGGATAGAATTTGACTTTCCTATTGCAGAGCTACGAAAAAACTTAATTTTTAAGCACCACATTTTTACAGGAAGCTCAAAGAACCCTAATCAGCTTAGAATATTACCACCTTTATGTGTTAAAAAAGCACATATTGATGTATTTATACAGGCACTACAAGAAGAATTAAAAACACTTTTGCCATGAAACAATATGTAAGTTTACAAGACATTCAAAATCTTAAAAAAACTATTGATAAGGCTATTCAATTAAAAAAACAGCCTTTTCAATTTTCAGAACTTGGAAAAAACAAAACCTTAGTAATGCTTTTTTTCAATGCCAGTTTACGTACAAGATTAAGCACTGAAAAAGCGGCTAAAAACTTGGGTATGAATGTAAGTATTTTAAACATTTCAAATACTTGGAATTTAGAATTTGAAGATGGTACTATTATGGATTTAAACACTTCTGAACATATTAAAGAGGCCGCTAAAGTAGTATCACAATACGCCGATGTTATTGCTGTAAGAGCTTTTCCTTCTCTGGAAAACAAGTCTAAAGATAATTCTGAATTTGTAATTAACAGTTTTGTAAAATACGCCACAGTTCCTATTATTAATATGGAAAGCTCTACAGACCATCCATTACAAGCTCTAGCTGATGCGATTACCATTATAGAAAATAGCCCTAAAAAGAAACCTAAAGTAGTATTGTCATGGGCTCCACATCCTAAAGCTTTACCGCATTCTGTAGCCAATGCTTTTGTACACCTTATGCACAAAATGGATGTTGAGTTTACCATTACGCATCCAAAGGGATATGAGTTAAATCCTGAGGTTACTAAAGACTTTCCTATTGAATACAATCAGCAAAAGGCTTTTGAAAACGCCGATTTTATTTACACTAAAAACTGGAGTTCTTATAATAATTATGGACAGGTAACTAATAAAGATAGGCATTGGATGGTTACTCAGGAAAAGTTAAACAATGCTAAGTTTATGCATTGTTTACCTATTAGAAGAAATGTAGTTGCTGAAGATGCTGTTTTAGATAGTAACAACTCTTTAGTCATAGAACAAGCCAATAACAGAACCTATGCTGCTCAAATAGTATTACAACAAATCTTACAAAACGCATGAAAACTATAAAAATAATTAAGATTGGTGGTACTATTATTAATGATGAAAATGCGCTTACCGAATTTATACAGCATTTTTCAACCATTCAAGAACCTAAAATTTTGGTACATGGAGGCGGTAAATTAGCTACTGAACTAGCTAAACAACTAAACATTCCGGTTACTATGATTGATGGCAGACGTGTTACTGATAAAGCCACCTTAGATATCATAACGATGGTATATGCTGGAAAAATCAATAAAAATATTGTAGCAAAACTACAAGCTAAGTCTATTAATTGTATGGGATTAACTGGCAGTGACGGAAATACTATTCTTTCAGAAAAACGTCCTTCAACCCCAATAGATTATGGCTATGCTGGAGATATTTTAAAAGTAAATACGCAACCTATTGAGTTATTACTTCAAAACAATATGACACCAGTATTCTGTGCTATTACTCATGATGCTAACGGACAACTACTAAATACAAATGCTGATACTATTGCTTCTGAAATAGCCATTGCTTTATCAGAAAAATATACCACAGAGCTGTATTACTGTTTTGAAAAAAACGGAGTGCTCATAGATATTAATGACGATACTTCTGTAATTGAAAAAATTACCTCAGAAAGCTATCAACAATTAAAAAAAGACAATATCATTTTTGAAGGAATGCTTCCTAAATTAGATAATTGTTTCCATGCCTTACAACATAAGGTGCATAGGGTACACATTGGTAAAACTACCATGTTACTTCACAACCAAACCAAACACACATCGCTCGTACTATAATGGAAAAGCAACTCACTACCAAAGCTATTCAACTATTAAAAAATTTAATAGAAACTCCTTCTTTTTCTTCTGAGGAAGATAAAACTGCTCAGTTATTAGAAAACTGGTTTAAAGAATTTAATATTCCATATACTAGAACTAATAACAATGTATGGTCTGTAACTCCCAATTATAATGAAAACAAACCTACCTTATTATTAAACTCACACCATGATACTGTAAAACCTAACAATGGTTATACTAAAGATCCTTTTAAAGCCATAGTTGAAGAAGGGAAACTATTTGGACTAGGAAGTAATGATGCTGGTGGTTGTTTAGTTTCTTTATTAGCTACCTATACTTATTTTTATGAACGATCTAACCTACAATACAATTTAGTTTTTGCAGGCACAGCAGAAGAAGAAAGTAGTGGGCCTAATGGTTTAAACGGTTTACTGGCTACTTTGCCTAACATAGATGTTGCTATTGTTGGTGAGCCTACCTTGATGCAATTGGCAGTTGCTGAAAAAGGATTGGTAGTGTTTGATGCTGAAGTAAAAGGAACTCCTAGTCATGCTGCACATCCTAACAATAACAATGCTATATACAATACCATAGAAGTATTACAATGGTTTCAAAATATTAATTTTGAAAAAACTTCGGAAACTTTAGGCGATGTGAAGCTAACAGTAACACAAATAAATGCTGGTAAACAGCATAATGCGGTACCTGCTAATGTTGAATTAGTAATAGATGTGCGTGTAAATGACCAATATACAAATCAAGAAATTAGTAATTATTTACAAGAACATGCTCCATGTACTAGCATAACACCAAGAGGTTTAAATTTAAACTCTTCTTCTATTCCTAAAGAACATGCCTTAGTACAAGCCGGAATAGCATTAGGTAGAGAAACTTATGGCTCTCCTACTCTTTCAGATCAAGCAGTATTGAGTTGCCCATCATTAAAATTAGGCCCTGGAGATAGCAGACGGTCTCATACCGCGGATGAGTTTATTTATATACAGGAAATTGAGGAAGGTATTGATTTATATATAAAGTTATTAAGTAGAGTATTGTTTTAATAAACTACTAAAATTAAAAATCAATATAAAACTCACCTTTCCAATAATTAAAACCTTGGTTATCGCTCTGCGATTAAAAGCACACTGGAGAATTTTGTTAGCAAACACTAAACTATAATTCTCTACTTAACATTAAAACTGATATTCAGATATGAAACTTTGGGACAAAGGCATTAACATAGATAAAAAAATAGAGCAGTTTACCGTTGGTAATGATAGAGAAATTGATCTTTTTATTGCTTCTTATGACATTACTGCTTCATTAGCACATGCTAAAATGCTGGCAAAAATTGGTATTATTAATCAAGAAGAGCTTGCACAGCTTACGGAAGGTCTTGAAATATTACAAGAACAAGTAACCAATGGTTCTTTTGTAATAGAGCCTCAATTTGAGGATGTACACTCTAAAATAGAATTTGCACTTACAGAAATGTATGGTGAAGTTGGTAAAAAAATTCATACAGCACGCTCTAGAAACGATCAAGTTTTGGTTGCCCTACAATTATATTATAAACATAATTTACAACAAGTAACTGAAAAGGTACTTGTACTTTTTGAATCGTTATTACAGTTGGCGGAACAACATAAAAACCAATTATTACCTGGTTATACACACCTACAGGTTGCTATGCCTTCTTCTTTTGGCTTATGGTTTTCTGCATATGCTGAATTATTGATTGATGATGTACATTTAGTAAAAGCAGCTACTAAAATAGTGGATCAAAACCCACTAGGCTCTGCTGCTGGCTACGGAAGTTCTTTTCCTATTGATAGAGAATTTACGACTAAAGAACTTGATTTTGCTACCTTAAAATACAATGTGGTAGCAGCACAAATGAGTAGAGGTAAAAGTGAACGTACTATTGCTATGGCATTAACTAGTTTATGCAATACGTTAGCACGTTTTGCTATGGATATTTGTTTGTATAATAGTCAGAATTTTAATTTTATTTCTTTTCCTGACGAGTTAACTACTGGAAGTAGTATTATGCCGCATAAAAAGAATCCTGATGTTTTTGAGTTGTTACGTGGTAAGTGTAATAAAATACAAGCGTTGCCAACCGAAATGTTATTAATTACAAATAATCTTCCTAGTGGATACCATAGAGATTATCAATTATTAAAGGAAAATAGCATTGCGGCTTTTGAAGATGTAAAGGATATTCTAGACATTTTTAACTACGCTATTCAGCAAGTTGTGGTGCATGATGTTGATATTCATGATGAAAAGTATAAGTATTTATTTACCGTTGATAACATCAACACGCTTGTTGAAAACGGTGTAAGCTTTAGAGAGGCTTATCAAACTATTGGAGGTGCTGTGCAAAACAACACTTATGTTCCTGATACTTCTAAAGTACATACACATGCTGGTAGTATTGGTAATTTATGTATAGATGCTATTAGAAAAAAGTTTAACGCAAACACTTAAAAACACCTTTTAAATACAATTTTATTTTTATCCGAAAGCTTCCTGCATGAGTCGGGAGGTTTTCGGGTATTCCCCAAAATCCTGTTAGAATGAGTAACAAAAAAGTAGTGGCTACCGCTAGCATTTGCTAGTGGAGCGTATGAGTAAGCAATAAAATATAAATCACTATCTTAATTTTAGACAAATTGGTGTAGTTTTTTTTACTTTAGCATTGCTATGAGTAGAAACTATAAATTTCATAACAAATCAGGATTATATTTTGTCAGTTTTGCTACGGTTCATTGGATAGATGAATTTACAAGACAAGTATATTTTGATATCTTAGCGGAAAGCATAACCTATTGTAGAAGAGAAAAAGGAATGGAGTTGTATTGCTATTGTTTTATGCCAAGTCATGTACATTTTATTTTTCGCTCCTCCTTATCAAAGCCATAAGAATTATTAAGAGATTTTAAACGTCATACCTCCAAAAAAGTAGTAGAAACAATAAAGAATAACCAACAAGAAAGCAGAAAAGAATGGTTGTTATGGATGTTTGAACGAGCAGGAAAAAAGAACGCCACTACTACAAAATATCAATTTTGGCAACAGCATAATAAACCAATAGAGTTATGGAGTGAAAAAGTAATTAAACAAAAGATAGATTATATTCATAATAATCCAGTAGTAAGTGGTTTAGTAACTAATATAGAAGATTGGAAATATTCTAGTGCAAGGAACTTCCAAGATGACAATACAGTTTTAGTAATAGATAAAATTGGTTTTATACAATGATGATTGTATTTTCTTACTCGTATCCGCCACTAGTTATAGAAACTAGCGGGAGCAGGGGCACTTCACTATCAAACAGCTATATTGTTTATTAATTGCTTTAATGCTCAAGTTTATAAAATCGCCTCGCATTACGTATATTTATTGTTGGGCATAGTACTTTATCCTACTTTGCTATTAATATATGTCATCAATGCATCAATAGCTATTTTTTCAGCATGTTCAAGTCCTTTGTTAAGTAACTTACCCAATACTTTTTTTAACTTATATGCTGACCTTTTTCTGTCATCTTGCTTTATTTCTGGGTCATTTATTATCCCTAAATCAGATTTTAAGTTTGTTACATCAATATCGTTACTATGTGTTTGTACTATCCTAATAAATTCTTGTTCGTCTTCATTAGGTTTATATATCGTATCAAGGGACTCAACAGAAAAGCTTTTTTTAACCAAACTAAAAGGAGTATCAGAATACCCATATTCAAAAAGTTCTGATTGCACCTCTTGTTTATAAGCAAGCTCAAGTCTCTCTTGTTGTTGTTGAATATCAAGAACTAACCTTTTATATTTTTTAGATAATCGCTGAATAACTTCAAGAGCTTGTTTGGGAGCAATATTTTTTGTCTCTAAAAGCTTCAGGGCTTGTTCTGGTTCCTTTTCACATATATCGATAAAGTTTGTGAACCGCTGAAACTTTTCAGGCAAATCAGAAATACGTTCAACTAAATCATTTGATATAAACTTGTAATTAACACCTTTCTGTGTTTCATTAATCTCAACTGAGATATTAAGTTGCTCTACACTTTTTAGATACTTTTCAAAAACTTGAATGAAGTCATCAAACTCAAATTTAAAGCCGTATTGCCTTGGAATATAGATATTTAAAATCTCATTCGAAAAGCGCTCAATAATTTCACTTTTCACATAATCATAGATTTGACTTAAGTACCTAAAAACCATTACATCCTCAAAAGAGGATTTAAGGGTATCAATTATCTTTTTAGCTTTGGGAAGAACCTTCTCTGTATCTGTTAGGAGTTCCAATTTCCTTCTATAATCAGAGACGAACTTTTCAGAACTATCCTTAGCAGTAAATGGATTCTCATCAAGTAATTCTTCTATGTCAAATGGAGCAATTTCCTCTTTAGGTATAAAGGGTTTTGATTTTAATGGTCTTGTTGATTTAAACTCCTTTTCCTCTTGTATGGCAAATTCCTTCAATTCCTCAATAGTCAATTTTCTATCTTTTAAATAATCATAATATAGAGGTTTGTCTTCTTGTAAATATTCCTGAATTGCAATAAAGCAGTTCGTTTTCGCACAAATATTTAATAATTCCTGAAATCGCGTCATTCCTAACGATTCAATTTCATCTATCAGATACCTACTTACTACAAAAAGAATACATTGTAATTCATTATTAGCAATCATTTCTTCAACTTTTCTCAGTTTATTCTCCCACCGTTTTTCACTAGTGTAGCTGAGAGTATAATTGCTATATTTAATATCAGTTAATCCTTGAATCTGATTAATACTATATCCAAATGTCAATAATCTTTTATCCATAGTTCGAAATATTCGTGAATGCTCTTTTGTATTATGCCCAACGAAAAGATAAACACAATGTGTTTATTCCCATTATCTACAAATCTACTAGTTTTTCACTAATTAAAAACCACAAAATAACTCAACTTCAATTTAAGCCCACAAACAACTAATTGCAAACACCTTAACTTCAAACCACTTTAATACTAAGCCAATAAACACAGAAATGGTAAACCTATATTTCATAAAATAAAAATTAGAATAAACGAATATTATTCGAATACTATACGTTTAGCATATACTTCAACAAAAATAACTCGTGAGAATGTATCAACAGACTATGGAAATATAGCAGCGAACCGTGGGAAAGCATCAATGGACTACAGAAACACAGCAGCGAACCGAATAATTTGCTTGTCGTACTAGTCATAGCTATTCCTCAACACAACAAAAGCTTGTCGCACTAGTGTATAGCCATTCCTCAACGCAACAAAAGCTTGTCGCACTAGTGTATAGTCATTCCTCAACGCAACAAAACCTTCTCGCACTAGTGTATAGCCACTCCTCAACGCAACAAAACCTTCTCGCACTAGTGTATGGCCATTCCTCAACGCAACAAAACCTTCTCGCACTAGTGTATAGGCTCAATATTACTTTATGTATTTTCTACTTTTTCTTATAAAGTACCATTTACAATGTAATCAATAGCTACCCAAACACATCTGCTAAACATTTTAAAACGTCAACAGAAGACTGTTCCCCTCATCGCACGAAAATGAGTAATTAAAAGCACTAACTAATGCTTGACTGACTATATATACTGCTAAAAATAGTATTACAAAAAGACCATTTTTTACGTTACTAGTTTTAAAAACTAGCAGTAGCATATAATCAAAAAGAGAAAACCTGATGCAAATATCCTACATCAGGTTTTTTAGCTTAAATTCTAATCAATGGTATAAACTCCATCACCTGAATCTCTACTAACCTCTAAACCGTCATAAGTAATATAGTTAGTAGACCACGTTAGAGTTCCTCCATTCCTTAAAGGAACTGGCCTTAATCCTTGACGAGGAGGTACCTCATCATGAAATAAAACATTAACTGTCTGCCCCGATTGATTAGCAACACTTCTATATGGCATAATAATAAAAATTTAAAATTCTCTACTCTATTTAAAATTGGGTTTTTCGAGCTTCACCTTGAAATCATTAATCAAATATTTATTCTTGATTCCATCACAAATCTATCTACTCTTTTACTATTCTTTTTGTACATAAAAAACAACTATTTATCAATTTAAACAGTCAAAGCACTCATTTTGTCATACAATCTACAGCCCTAGAAAACTTTCAATTAAAATTAACAAAAAGTAACACCTACCCTACTTGTTTATTAGCTATTTTTACTAGGTAATACCAAATTAAACATACCTAACAACTCTTAAGAAATTCAACAAATTGAAAGTACTAAACATTCACAAACGCACCATAAATCAACCTAAAAGCAACGTGGTTGAACTATTAAAAACCTTAGCTACTGAAAACGATAAAATTTGGCCAAAAGAGAAATGGCCTGCCATGAAGTTTAAAGAAGGAATTAAAGTAGGTGCTAAAGGCGGACACGGTCCTATCCGTTACACCATAGAAGAATACAATCCTGAACAAATTATTCAATTTAGATTTTCAAAACCTACTGGGTTTAATGGAATTCATAAGTTTGAAATTGAAGAACTGCCCAACAATACAACAGAAATAAAGCATACCATTGATATGAATACCGCAGGTAAAGGAACTTTTATTTGGGGATTAGCCATTCGTTCTTTACATAATGCACTTATTGAAGATGGATTTGACAAACTTGAGAATAACTTTTCATCAGCTCAAAAATCTACCAAATGGAATTTCTGGGTGCATTTTTTAAGAAAACAATTAGCTAAAAGAGCTAAAAAAGTTTAATTGTCTTTAACAAAAAAATATAGCTAACGTGAATAACTCTATCTTGATAACCTTTGTAAATTAAGGAAGTCATTGCGAAAAAAATGGAATTTAATGGAGTTTTTTGTGGCAATCTGCTATATAAAAGAAAGATTACTTCGTCGTACCTTCCTCGTAAGGACGTAATCCATTGGTTTATATGCTAAAAAAACATATTCTTAAATCGAACTCACATTAGTTATGAAAAAACACACCCTACAACTTGTGTTCTTTTTCCTTTTTACAACCTTCAATTTACTGAGTCAAAACTATGCTATTTCAGTTAATGATAATCATGAATTCAACTCTGTTTTTCAGGGTTTAGAATCTGGAAATTTTAACGGAACAGCTAACGGTGTTTTAATTGTAAAGGACACACAAAACAAAGAGCTTTTACTAGACTTTCAAGGCAGTTATGCAGAATTAGACATTGAAAAAGATGAACATGAGATTTACGATATTAGTTATAAAAAATACACAGGAAAAACAACTAGTGGGAGAACAAAAATAATATATCAAACTTACGCTTTTGCTAACGCATTAGCTATTTACTTACAAGGAGTTCATTACGAACTCTCAGTAATTGATGGTGCTTGTGAACAAATTATTAATGGTCTTGAATATTCGTATACATCAGAAAAAAGCACTGAATATTTGATCATCCGAGTTACAAAAGAAATTGTATTAAACGATATAAAATCTACTAAGTCAATTAAAATTATCCCGAATTCTACCTTAGTGTTTGCTATAAATAGAAGTAAATAGACTTCTGTTTTGAACTTTACAACTAATTTCTTTTAATATATCTAAAGGAATTGTAAAATATAATTTTTAACTTTTAAGCTACACTTTAATCTATAACAAAAGATACTACTTTAAATAAAGCTCAAAAATGACCTATTTAAACCCTTCTTATTATTTTGATTTTGAAGAAAGCAACATTCAAAAACTCATTACTAACTACCAACACTTATCAGATAAAGAAAAAGCCATTAGTATTTATACTAGAGTCCGTGATAATTGGAAGTACAATCCGTATGCTATTAGTTTTACCAAAAAAAACTATAAAGCAAGCATCATTGCAGGTAAAGACTCTGGTAATTGTGTTGAAAAATCCATACTTCTAATTGCATGTCTTAGAGCCTTGCATATTCCTGCTCGATTACATTTAGGAAAAGTTAAAAATCATTTAGCTGTGGAAAGATTAACTGAAAAGTTTGGATCAAATGAATTAACACCTCACGGCATGGTTAACGTATTTTTAAACAATAAATGGTTAAAAATGTCTCCTGCCTTTAATAGCTCACTTTGTAAAAAATTCAATGTTTTACCTTTAGATTTTGACGGTAAAAACAACTCTTTTTTACAGCAGTACAATAAAAATGGTAGTTTGTTTATGGAGTATACGGAAGATTACGGACATTTTGAGGATGTGCCTTTAGACTTTATGAAAGAAAACATCAAGGCACATTATCCACATATTTTTGATACTAATGACACAATTACTGAATTTAAATTGTAAATCTCTTATTTTTGAAAATACAATCTTCTAATCCCTTTTGAACACCCTATGAATAGAGTTGATAGATTAATGAGTATTTTACTAACCCTACAATCTAAAAAATTTGTTCCTGCAAAAACACTTGCTAGTAAGTATAAATTAAGCGAACGAACTATTTACAGAGACTTGAAAGCTTTAAACGAAATTGGGGTTCCAATATATTTAGAACCTAATAAAGGTTATAGCCTTATGCATGGTTACTTCCTTCCTCCACTTTCTTTTACTATTGAAGAAGCAAACTCATTAGTACTATTACAATCCTTAGCTAGTAAGTTTGCCGACCAATCTGTCTATAAAAAATCAGAAAGTGCATTAGAGAAAATTAAAGCGCTATTAAAAAATGAAGATTGGAAAAAGAATAAAGACATCAGCTCTAAAATAGAAGTTTACATCCCTGAAAACAATGAAAATCACACTGATCATTTATTAAAAATACAAACAGGAATTTCTACTAAAAATATTTTAAGTATTACCTATACGGATAATCAAGACAATGAAACTCAAAGAGAAGTTGAACCTATCGGTTTAATTTTCTATACCAATCAATGGCACTTAATTGCTTGGTGTTGTTTAAGGAAAGCTTATAGAGATTTTAAAGTTTCAAAAATCAATCACCTAATACTTACCTCAAAAGAATACACTAAAGAGCACTCCTTTACTATTCAAGATTATATGAAGATTTTTTAGTTTTACAAAAATCACTGACATAGGGTTGTCATACCTACTATATATACTTGCAATATAAATTAAAACTTACCTAATTAATAAAAAGTATATAATATGGAACAACCATTTTTTAGCATTCCAAATGTATTATTTGATAATAATAACGAATTAATTATCAAAGCTTCTACTACTTCCTCTAAAGATGATTTTGATTTTTTTCAAGGAAAATTTGTGCTTAAAAACAAAAAACGAAAAGAAATTTTCAATAATTGTAATGAATGGATAACATTTGATTCAACTCAAGAAATGTATAAAATTCTACACGGTTTAGGAAATATTGACAATTTTTTAGCTATTAGAGATGGTAAGCCTTTTGAAGGAATGACAGTTAGACTATTTAATCCAGAAACCAAACTATGGAGTATGTATTGGGCGGATTCTAACAGAGGGAAATTTGACCCGCCAGTTGTTGGGTCATTTAAAAATAACATTGGCTATTTTTTTACTAAAGACATTATTAACGGTAAAAATGTTCTTGTTGTTTTTCGTTGGGATAAAACCGATGAAAATAATCCTAAATGGGGACAAGCTTTTTCAAATGATCAAGGTAAAACTTGGGAATGGAACTGGTTTATGGATATGACAAAAACAGGATAATAACCAATACTAACTGTAGTATAATAAGAACTCCCTTAATTCACACAATGATAATTAAGGGAGCTCATTTTAAACTTTTAATAATTGATTGTATCACTTAAGCGATAACTTCAAGGGTATTTATTTATACATTTAAAAACTTAATTAATTATATAATGGTGCTTTGCCCCATATGTAAGTTTTTAAAGTTAACATCACTATCATCTTCATTTTGGATATAGTCTTCAATAAAATCTCCTACTTTGCTAGTTGAAAATGGATTTTCAGGATTAATATCTTCTGTAGTTACTCCTAAATCTAACGATTTTTGTACTGCTCTTTCAATAGCAGCTGCTTCTTCATGCAAACCTAAATGTTGTAACAACATAGCTGCTGATAAAATTGAAGCTAAAGGGTTAGCTATATCCTTTCCTTTTGCTTGTGGAAAAGAACCATGAATTGGCTCAAACAAGGCATTTTCTTTCCCTACAGAAGCAGAAGCTAACAATCCTATTGATCCACCAATTACACTTGCTTCATCTGAAATAATATCTCCAAATAAATTTTCTGTAAGAATTACATCAAACTGTTTTGGATTTAAAATTAACTGCATTGCTGCATTATCTACAAATAAGAAGTCTAATGCTACATCTTCATATTGGCTAGCTAAAGCTGTTACTGTTTTTCTCCATAATCTAGAAGTTTCTAAAACATTTGCTTTATCTACTAACGTTAATTTCTTACGTCTAGTTTGCGCTGTTTTAAAAGCTAAATGTGCTATTCTTTCTATTTCTTCTACAGAATATGTACAACCATCAGAAGCTACTTGACCATCTTCACTTAACTCTTTTTTACCAAAATAGATACCTCCAGTTAACTCTCTATAAATACTAATATCCGTTCCCTGAATACGATCTCTTTTAAGCGGAGAGTTCTCTATTAACTTGTCGTAAGCTTTTACTGGACGTACATTACAAAACAATCCTAACTCCTTACGTAAACGTAATAATCCTTGTTCTGGACGAACTTTTGCTGTTGGATCATTATCATATTTGGGATCTCCAATTGCACCAAATAAAACGGCATCAGAACTTTTACACAACTCAACGGTTTCATCTGGTAATGGATTACCAGTTGCATCAATTGCACAAGCTCCCATTGAGGCTTCTTTATATAAAAAAGTATGATCAAAAACATCTGCTACAGCATTTAATGCTTTCTTTGCTTGTGCCGTAACTTCTGGTCCAATTCCATCTCCTGGTATAACTGTAATATTTACTTTCATTTCTATATTCTTTTAGACACTGTCTGCCCTTTTTACCCTTCAATTAAAATGGGCAGACGTTTTAGAATTTAGTTGTGTCCTTATATTGTATTATTTAATTCAAACGCTTGTATTTCTTCCTTTTTACTTACCAAAAAGTCAATATCATCATATCCATTTATCAAACACACTTTTTTATAAGCATCAATATCAAAACTTACATTTCCTATTGGAGTTCTTAGTTCTTGCGCTTCTAAGTTGACCATAATCCTTGTCGTTGGATCTATAGTAACTATATCCATAAGCTTAGCTAAAAACTCTTTAGAAACTTGGATAGGTAATATACCATTATTTAAGGCATTTCCTTTAAAAATATCAGCAAAAAAACTACTAACAATAACTTTAAATCCATATCCTGATAGTGCCCAAGCAGCATGCTCTCTACTTGATCCACACCCAAAGTTATCTCCTGCAATTAAAATACTTCCACTATATTTTAAGTTATTTAAAACAAAGTCTGTATTTAAATCTCCATTTTTATGAAAGCGCCAATCTCTAAAAACATTATCTCCAAACCCTTTTTTATCCGTAGCCTTTAAAAAACGTGCTGGAATAATTTGATCTGTATCAATATTTTCTGTTGGTAACGGTACTGCTGTATCTACTAGTTTAACAAACTTCTCCATTAATTCAAATGTTTTGTAAAGTCAATAATTTTACCTTCTACAGCGGTTGCTGCTGCCATTAGTGGACTTGCTAAAATAGTTCTAGCTCCTTGTCCTTGACGTCCTTCAAAGTTTCTATTTGAAGTTGATACACAATATTCTCCTTCAGGTATTTTATCATCATTCATTGCTAAGCAAGCTGAACAACCTGGTTGGCGTAATTGAAATCCTGCTTCTTCAAATATAGTTTGTAAACCTTCTTCTTGAATTTGTTTAGCTACTTGTTGTGAACCTGGTACTAGCCATGCATTTACATTAGCTGCTTTTTGCTTACCTTTAACATAATCTGCCGCTACTCTAAAATCTTCTATTCTAGAATTAGTACAGCTACCTATAAAAACGTAATTTACTTCTTTATCTATTAAACTCTCTCCTTTTTGAAAGTCCATATACTTCAACGCCTTTTTAAAAGAATCATCATCTTCTTTAGGAATTGTTTCAGAAATACCTATTCCCATACCTGGGTTTGTTCCATACGTCAACATAGGTTCAATATCTTCTGCATTAAAGGAATATTCCTGATCAAAAACAGCATTTTCATCTGTTTTTAAGGTTTTCCAATAAGCTACTTTCTTATCAAACTCTTCTCCTTTAGGCGCAAATTCTCTATCTTTTACATACTCAAAAGTAGTTTCATCTGGTGCAATCATTCCTCCTCTTGCTCCCATTTCAATACTCATGTTACACACTGTCATTCTTCCTTCCATAGACATTTCTTCAAATACGTTTCCAGCGTATTCACAAAAATATCCTGTTCCTGAATTGGTTCCTAACTTAGAGATAACATATAAGATAACATCTTTAGGTAAAACTCCCTTTTTCAGTTTACCATTAACATTTACTCGTAAACTTTTTGGCTTCTCTAATAGTAAACACTGACTTGCAAATACTTGTGCTACTTGACTTGTTCCAATTCCAAAAGCAATTGTTCCAAAAGCTCCGTGTGTAGATGTATGACTATCTCCACAAACCATAGTCATTCCTGGTTGTGTAATTCCAAGTTCAGGTGCCATAACATGCACAATACCATTATATTTATGCCCTAAACCATACAATGTAATTCCATTTTTTTCACAGTTCTTTGTTAACTGTTCCAACTGGTTTCTAGATAATTCGTCTTTTACTGGTAAGTGCTGATCTACCGTTGGCGTATTATGATCTGCAGTAGCAACAATCTTATCTGGTCGTGCAATTGGAATATTTCTTTCTTCCAATTCCTTAAACGCCTGCGGACTTGTTACTTCATGAATTAAATGTTTATCTATATACAATATTTGTGGGCCATTCTCTACTGTATCTACCACATGTGCATCCCACACTTTATCAAATAGTGTTTTTCCCATTAGGCTATTGCTATATTTGAAATTTTACTGACTTGTTTCATTATCACGTGAATATCTTCATCGATTACTTCTTTTTGCCTATCTGCAAATTGTAAAAAGGTTTTGTAAGCAACATCTAACTGTACTTTGGTTAATTCATAACCAATTTTTTTAGCTCTATATGCTAAAGCTGCTCTACCACTTCTTGCTGTTAAAACAATAGCACTTTCAGTTACACCAACTTCTGCTGGATCAATAATTTCATAAGTTTCCCTATTTTTTATTACTCCATCTTGGTGAATTCCTGAACTATGCGCAAATGCATTAGCTCCTACAATTGCTTTATTAGGCTGCACTAACATACCCATTTTTTCTCGAACCATTAAACTTGTATCGTACAATAATTTAGCATCAATACCTGTATGTAAGTTCAAATGTGAGTGTTGCCTTAATATCATGGCTACTTCCTCTAATGCTGTATTTCCGGCACGCTCTCCAATTCCATTAATTGTACACTCTATTTGACGTGCACCATTTACTGCACCTGCAATTGAATTTGCTGTAGCTAAACCTAAATCATTATGACAATGACATGAAATTGTTACATTTTCAATACCTTTTACATTATCTTTTAAGTACTTTATTTTAGCTCCATACTCTTCTGGTAAACAATATCCCGTAGTATCAGGAATATTTAGTACTGTAGCACCTGCTTTTATTACTTCTTCACATACCTTTGCTAAGAAAGCATTGTCTGTTCTTCCTGCATCTTCAGCAAAAAACTGAACATCATCTACAAAGTTTCTAGCATAAGCTACTGCTTTAGTAGCCCTTTCAATTACTTCCTCTCTAGAAATATTGAACTTATGTTTTATATGTGAATCACTTGTACCTATTCCTGTATGTATTCTTGGTTTTTTAGCTACCTTGAGCGCCTCTCCTGCTACCTCTATATCTTTTTTAACGGCTCTTGTTAACCCACAAACCGAAGCATTTTTCACCAATTTAGCAATTTCGTTCACCGAAGCAAAGTCACCTGGACTTGATATTGGAAAACCAGCCTCAATAATATCAACTCCCAAAACATCTAATCTTTCTGCAATTATTAACTTTTGTTGTGTGTCTAGTTTACATCCAGGGACTTGCTCTCCATCTCTTAATGTAGTATCGAAAATTTGGACTTTATCATTTGGCATAATCTAAAAACTTTTGTCTTAATGTTAATTCAAATGTATATATTGGTTTTTCTAAGTAACCTTTTTAAAACAGGTTATCTACGAGACTTAACACAAAATAATTATTTTTTAAAAACTGAATATCAGTTAGTTATGAGCAAAACAATTACATCAACCAACCAACAAAATGATTCTCTTTTTATTTTGATAAAGTCCTTATCAAAGTCAGAAAAGCGTCAATTTAATCTTTATGTTGGGCGTTTAGGTGGTAATGTAGATGCAAAATTTTTTGCACTTTTTAAATTATTAGAAAAACAAAAAAGCTATGATGAAAAAGCAATCATTAAAAGTGGTGTTGTTAGCAAGCAACAGCTTTCTAATCTTAAAGCACATTTGTATAAACAAATATTAACTAGTTTACGTTTAAACCCAGCCCATAAAAACATTAGAATTCAAATTAGAGAACAATTAGATTTTGCAACTGTTCTTTATTTGAAAGGGTTGTATAAACAGAGTTTAAAACTATTAGAGAAAGCCAAAAATATGGCTCTTGATAGTGAAGAAAAAAATATTGCCTATGAAATTGTTGAATTTGAAAAAATTATTGAAAGTCAATATATAACTAGAAGCCTTAATACTAGAGCAGACGAATTAACTATTCAAGCCAAAGAACTAAGCCAACAAAATGTTATTACTAGTAAACTTTCTAACCTTTCATTACAGTTATATGGTATATTATTAAAAAAAGGATATGTTAGAAATGATGAAGAGCTTAAAAAAGTTAATGATTATTTTGAGGCTAGATTACCTAAATACAACTTTAACACATTAGGTTTTAGAGAAAAATTATGGTTATACAAGGCTAATTTATGGCATAGTTTTTTAACCCAAGATTTTCTAAAAAGCTACAAACATGCTAACAAATGGATTTTATTATTTAAATCAGATCCAAAAAACATATCCTTACACCCAGTATTCTATCTTAAAGGAATTAACTATTTATTAGAAAGCTTATTCTTTGTAAAACATTATCATAAATTTAAAGAAGAATTCGCTCTTTTTGAAGAAAATATAGAAACGAAAACAATTCCACAAAATAGTAATACTGAAATTTTAATTTTCCAATATTATTATGCTAACAAACTTCATTTGCATTTTTTAGAAGGTAGCTTTAAAGAAGGAGAATATTTAGTTGCTATTATTAACCAAAAAATTGAAGAATATAGAAGCCTTTTAGATAATCATCATGTTGTTGTGTTATATTATAAAATTGCTTGTCTATATTTTGGAATGGGAGATAACAAAAACTGTATCTTATATCTAAATAAGATTATAAAATCTAAAAACTTACACGTTGCTGAAGACTTACAATGCTTTGCTAGAGTACTAAGTTTAATTGCTCATTATGAATCTGGTTTAGATTATCATTTAGAAGTACAGTTTAAGGATACCTACCGTTTTTTATTAAAAATGGAAAACCTACAAGAGGTACAAAAAGAATTTATTTCTTCAATAAAATCACTTGGAGATGTGTATCCTCACCAAATAAAAAAGGAATTTAAAAAGATATATGAACGTTTAAAAATATTTGAAAATCATCCTTATGAAAAAAGAGCTTTCCTGTATTTAGATATTTTATCTTGGTTAGAAAGCAAAATAGCAAACAAAACTGTTGGTGAAATTATTCAAGAAAAATTTAAACAAATTAACAAGTAATTTAAAATCATTTATATATATTTGACCCGATGTTATTAGACGAAAGAAATATAACTTATTCTAAAACCACCATTACAGTGGCTTCTTTTGCTATTACAATCATTTCTACTATCATTATTATTACCCTTTAGGGGGTAGCTATAAACATATAATCTTTTCATACTATATATTTTTTATAAAATAAAAAATAAACAAACAACTAATTTTTAGACAACAACACATACATAACATTTAAAATGAAAGTTTTAAAATTTGGAGGCTCATCTGTAGCTAACAGTCAAAACATAAGTAAAGTAGTTAGCATTGTAGCTAAAACTGCTTCAAAAGAAAAAATTGCCGTAGTGGTATCTGCTTTTGGTAAAACAACTAATAAACTTATTGCTTCAGCAAATTTTGCAGCTAATAATCAAACTGATTATTTAGAGCTATATAATGAAGTTAAAGAACACCACTTACAAGTAATAGACACCTTAGTAAATACTAAACAAAAATCAGCTGTAACTGTACATGTTAGCAAGCTATTTAGCCAGTTAAAAACTTTATTAGAAGGATGTTTCTTATTACAAGAAATCACACCAAAAGCAATGGCAACTATTAGTGGCTTTGGTGAATTACTTTCTTCTTATATTATCTCAGAAGTTGCAAAAAATAATTTAGATGCAACTTATAAAGACAGTAGGGAATTAATTAGAACTAATAATGTTTTTGATAAAGCTGTAGTCAACTTTAAAACTACAAATCAAAACTGTGTAAATTATTTTAAACAAAACCAACACCAAGTAACTGTTTTACCTGGGTTTATAGCTAAAACGGAAAGCGGTTTATCTACTACATTAGGAAGAGGCGGTTCTGACTATACAGCTGCTATTTACGCTGCAGCTCTAGGTGCTAATGAGTTACAAATATGGACAGATGTAAGCGGTATGTTTACAGCGAATCCTAGTATTGTAAAACAAGCTTTTCCTATACCAGAGATTTCATATCAAGAAGCTATGGAGTTATCTCATTTTGGAGCAAAAGTGATTTATCCTCCAACTATCCAACCTGTACTCTACAAGGAAATACCTATTGTAATAAAAAACACATTTGAACCAGATAACAAAGGGACTTTAATAGCTAATAATATACAGAGTAATAGTCCTGTAAAAGGAATCAGTCATATAGAAAATATTACTTTATTAACTTTAGAAGGAAGTGGTATGATTGGAGTTTCAGGTGTTTCAAAACGTATGTTTGAAACGCTATCCAATCAAGAAATAAATGTGGTGCTAATTACACAAGCCTCTTCTGAGCATTCTATTTGTGTAGGAATTTATGACGATGACGCAGAAAAAGCAGAAAAAGCATTAAACCAAGCTTTTGAAATTGAAATAGAACGCCACAAAGTAAATCCAGTTGTTATAGAACAAGGATTATCTATTCTTGCTCTAGTTGGAGATAACATGAAAAATCACCAAGGATTAAGTGGTCAAATGTTTAGTGCTTTAGGTAAAAATAATGTTAACATAAGAGCTATTGCACAAGGTGCATCACAAAAAAACATATCTGCTGTAATAGATAGTAAAGATGCTAAAAAAGGTTTAAATACTTTACATGAACAGTTTTTTGAAGAAAAAATTAAACAACTAAATTTATTTGTTACTGGAGTAGGAAATGTAGGCGAACGTTTTTTAGCTCAAATAAATCAACAAAGTAAATATTTAAAAGAGCATTTAAAAATGAGCATTAGAGTTGTAGGAATTGCTAACTCAAAAAAAATGGCTTTTGATACCTCTGGAATAGATTTAGATAATTGGAATTCTGTCCTTTCTAATGGAGAACCAGCTTCTTTAGATTCCTTTTTTAATAAAACGAAATCATTAAACTTACGTAACGCTGTTTTTGTAGATAATACAGCTAATCAAAAAGTCTCTGAAGTTTACGAAAAATATTTACGCAACAATATAGCAGTTGTTACTTGTAATAAAATAGCTTGCGCCTCTCAATTAGAAAACTATAAAACATTAAAACAAATATCACGTAAATACAATGCCCCATTTTTATTTGAAACTAATGTTGGTGCTGGATTACCTATTATAGACACGCTTAAAAACTTAGTTGCTTCTGGTGATAGAGTTCATAAAATACAAGCTGTTTTATCAGGAAGTTTAAACTTTGTTTTTAACAACTTTAATGCTTCCACTACTTTTCATGATGTAGTTACTGAAGCTCAAAATCAAGGATATACAGAACCAGACCCTAAAATTGATTTAAGCGGAGTAGATGTAGCTAGAAAAATATTAATTCTTGCTCGTGAAAGTGGTTATGAATTAGAGCTATCTGATATTGAAAATAATGCATTCTTGCCAGAAAAAAGCTTGAATACTACCAATAATAACGATTTTTATACTACACTTACTGAATTTGAGGATGATTTTCAAACACTATTTAAAGAAGCAAACGACAAAAAGTGTCGCTTAAAATATGTAGCCGAATTTTCTAATGGAAAAGCTAAGGTTGGGTTACAACAAATCCCAACTGAACATCCTTTTTATAATTTAGAAGGAAGCGACAATATTGTGCTATTCTACACAGATAGATACCCTAAACAACCTTTGCAAATTAAAGGAGCTGGTGCTGGTGCAGACGTAACTGCTTCAGGTATTTTTGCTGATGTTATTAGAACTGGAAATAATTAATTTATTGTAACCTTTTATAGACTAAAAATGAATTCAATAAAAATATTTGCTCCTGCAACTGTAGCCAATGTTTCCTGTGGATTTGATTCTATGGGGTTCGCTGTAGAAACCAAAGGAGATGAAATGACCTTTACCAAAACAAATAAAAAAGGGGTAACCATAACTAGTATTACTGGTGCTGAAGGATTAACATTAGATCCTACCAAAAATGCTGCTGGTGTAGTTGCTTTAGCAATGTTAACTAAACACCCTTGTGATTTTGGTATTGCAATTACCATGCACAAAGGCTTTGCTCCTGGTAGTGGTCTGGGAAGTAGTGCAGCAAGCTCAGCTGGAGCTGCCTTTGGTGTAAATCAATTACTAGGTCAACCTTTTTCTAATACTGAACTTACTAAGTTTGCTATGCTAGGGGAAGAAGCTGCCTGTGGTACTCCTATTGCCGATAATGTTTCTGCTGCTATTTTTGGAGGCTTTGTTTTAATTAGAAATTATCACCCTTTAGATATTATACGTCTACCTGTTCCTGAAGAACTTAGATTAGTTGCAATTCACCCACAAATCGAAGTAAAAACCAAAGACGCTCGTGATGTATTACCTAAAGATGTTCCGCTTAAAAGTGCAATTACACAGTGGGCTAATGTAGGTGGGTTAATTAGTGGCTTATATACTAATGATTATAATTTAATTAGTAATTCCTTAACAGATGTAATTGTTGAGCCTGCTAGAAAGCATTTAATTCCTCATTTTGATACTGTTAAAAATGAAGCCATTAAAGCTGGAGCTTTAGGTGCTGGAATTTCTGGAGCAGGTCCTACAATCTTTGCTTTATGCCAAGGTGATGCTGTTGCTCAAAAAGTACATAACGCTATAGAAAATGCCTATTCAAATACAGGAATTGAATACTATGTATTCCAATCTAAAGTAAACACAAAAGGAATACAAATTTTAGAAACAACATAACAAACTATAGTTTACATTGTAAACAAAAACAAACAACACAAGATGAAGTATTATAGTCTTAACAAAAAATCACCAGATGTTAGCTTTCAAAAAGCGGTGGTAAACGGATTAGCCCCAGATAGAGGCTTGTATTTCCCTAAAAGCATTACTCCATTATCTAAGGAGTTTATTGAAAATATAGATCAATACTCTAATGAAGAAATTGCATACGAAGCTATTAAACAATTTGTTGGTGATGAAATTCCTACAGAAACCTTAAAAGAAATCATTAGTGAAACCTTATCTTTTGATTTCCCTGTAGTTTCTATAGAAGAAAATGTACATACTTTAGAGCTTTTTCATGGCCCTACAATGGCTTTCAAAGATGTTGGTGCTAGATTTATGGCTAGATGCCTAGGGTATTTTAATAGAAACAACAGCAACCAAGTAACTGTTTTAGTAGCTACTTCTGGAGATACAGGTGGTGCCGTTGCTCATGGATTCTTAGGTGTTAAAGGAGTTGATGTTGTTATTTTATATCCTAGTGGAAAAGTTAGTGATATTCAAGAAAAACAATTAACCACATTAGGTCAAAACATTACTGCTTTAGAAGTTGATGGTGTTTTTGATGATTGTCAAGACATGGTAAAAACAGCTTTTTTAGATGGTAATATTAACCGTGTATTAACTTCCGCAAACTCTATTAATATCGCTCGTTGGCTACCACAAATGTTCTACTTTTTCTTCGCTTACAAACAGGTATATAAACAACAAAAAGATGTTGTATTCTCTGTACCTAGCGGTAACTTTGGTAATATTTGCGCCGGTATTATGGCCCAAAAGTTAGGTTTACCAATTAAGCATTTTGTGGCCTCAACTAACATAAATGATACTGTACCCAATTACTTAGTAAATGGTATATACGAACCTAAACCTTCTAAAGCTACTATTTCTAACGCTATGGATGTTGGAAACCCAAGTAACTTTATTCGTATTCAAGAACTTTTTGAAAATAATCTTGATAGTTTAAAGAAAGTCTTTTCTTCCTACTCTTTTACGGATGAAATTACTCGTGAAGCAATGTTAACGATCTATAAAGAAAGTGGATATATTGCAGATCCTCACGGAGCGGTCGGTTATTTAGGAGCTAAAAAACACCTACAAAATCAACCAAATGATTTATGTATTTTTTTAGAAACTGCTCACCCTGTTAAGTTTTTAGATGAAGTTGAACAAACTTTAAAAGTTAAAGTAAGTATTCCAAAACAAATCGAATCTGTATTAGACAAAGAAAAAAGTGCTATCGCTATTAGTTCTTATAACGATTTAAAAGATTTTTTAAATACTGCTAAAGTGGTTTCTTAACATCATTTTATACACTAATCTTTTATAAAACCATAGTAAATGCTATGGTTTTATTTTTTACTCTTAATTAAATTATATTTAACTCACCTTAAACATTTTACAACTCGACCACACATAACCACAACTCACCGAAAATCAAAACATTAAAATGTAAATTGATTGTATCTTGCAGACAAATAAATAGACAAAAACATAGAGATTCCCTAATATATATTACAAACACAAATCGCCGAGAATTTTCCCTTTGAATATAACCACACCTTTTGGTGTGGTTCTTTTTATTTTAATAATTACCTTTTACTTAATTTTTTCTATTTTACTTTCATTAATAGTTCTTGTACAAGATTTTGATAAAGAGCTATAAATTACAATCATTACAAATGCTAATAATAAGTTAGCAACTATCTTTTTAAGCGTCAACTTACTTTTCTTATAATTTTTTTTATGAACCTCCTTTACTTTAAAGTAGTCCGCATTTAATTTTTTATTCATATTTTCCACCTAAATTTTAGCATTTTTTATCAGTAAACTCAAAACTTTCACATCTTCTTTATCAAAAAAATCTTCCAAACCTTCAAAATCACCTACACTAATATTTTTTTTTAAGATTAGACTAACAAGGTTTCAAAATATATAACATCCCTATAAAATCAAACACTTCCTTTCCATTATAGTTTATCCAATTCTCTAACTCTTTGTTAAACTCTTCTATGCTTAGAATAGTATTTATAATAATAAATCTATAAAAATCAGCTACAAAACTAATTCTTATCTCTTGATTCAAGAAACGTTAATTAATAATCTCATAACCTTCTAATAAGCCTATATTTTCATTATATAAATAGAAAAACAAGATCTTTCCCATATTAACCAAAACTAATTTATATTATGAAAAAAATTACTTACCAAACTATTTTAACATGCCTTTTGTTAATTACAGGAGTTACTACTTTTGGACAACAAACAGCTCACCAAGCTTTAGACCAAATCATTGCTTCTACAAACATTATTGATACAAGTACTAAAAAAGCCGAATCTGCTTTAAAAACCATTACTATTGAATACTTCTTTGGACAAAAAGTTAACACGAATGGATTTATGGCAGTTATAAACAATGAATTTGAAACCATAGAAGAGCATTCTGATGAAATAAATCAATACGCAAACCTTACAGAAGATTTAAGTGACAACGATTTAGATGTATCTGAAATTAAAGATGCTTCTACTGAAATTGAAGGTAAAGGGGATTATACCGAGGTAAACTCTCTTGCTTTAGTAACCGCCATTAATGCAGGAAATACCTCAGAAGTTTCTAGATTAATTGGTATACTTAGTCAAGATTTTAAAAGCATTTTAAATTACTCTAACTTCATTAAAGAAAGTGCTATAGACTTAAAAGAAACACCTGGAGTATTTAACGTAAGAATAAGGTTAATTGACAGAAATGGTAACGAAGTTCCTGCTGAAACTTTACCTGGTTATGCAGCTTTAAATTTAGACACTAGCAAATATTATTATGCAGGTGAAAATAGGAGAAATATTGATCTTTTCACAAGCTTACCACAAGGAAGGTATCGTTTTGATGCTTATGATGGTTATTTTGATGGAGCAAGTAGTAAAGTAGTTTCTCTATCTTACGCTTTAGTTATTGATAATGAAATAACAGTTACATTATCTTACTGGTCAGAATAAAATAAACTTTGAGTTATTTACTCTAAATTTTATACAATAAATTAAACACTATTAAGCAACCTATACTTAATGGTGTTTTCTTTTAATACAATATCCTTAATTTATTTCTTTCCATAACTAACATATTACCCTTAATTACTTTAAGTAGTAACACTTAGCTTTTCTTAAGTAATTTTACCTATTGTCTCTTCTTAATTATTATAGTAATTTGTTATTAGGTAAGATTTTAATTACCTACCAAACAAATTAAAAGAATAAACTCCTCAAGTATTTAAAGTAGGAGCTTGCTTTTCTCTCCCTTGGAATAGTATCACTTTTATTAACCCTTAATTAAAACACCATGTTATACTGTTTACTATTAATTATTTTATGCCTCTTATTATATGTTGACCTAAATAATCCAAGGTGGATTAGAAGACTATAAATCCAAATTTATTATTCATTATAGTTAAAGTCAGACAAGCTAAGTTTTAAATACATCTTTTTCCAAAACCAAATCGTTTTATTTATTATTAACAAAAACTACACTAATGGTTAACCCTTAACAAACTAAGTGAAAACCATTAGATTACATTCAGGGTTCATCCTTATTGCGTATAGTTCTTTTTTATTCTAAATTGCAATGTGTTTGAAGCAGAAATTTCAGACAGCTTAATATTTCAAGGGGAAAATTCCTACTCTTCAGAGAGTGGGAATTTTTAAAAAATTAAAACTAACCAAACTTTCATATTTTACCTTCTTACCTTTATTTATAAGCTCCCATATAGGGAGCTTTTTTTAATTTAAAAAACTAAACAACATATTTATGTTATTTTTTATTTTAACAAATTTACAACTCATCTTTAGTTTTCTTCTTTTCACCTACACTTAACATAAATTCACCTTATTAAAAAAAAACAACTACTAAATAGCTTTAATTTTGAAGTAAGTTCAAAAGACTTGTTTCATTATTGTTTAGTTAGTTTGCTAGAGAAGTATTTATCCAAAATACTTCTCTAGTTTTTTTAACCTAAATATTGCTTAAAAAGATTCTAAGGGAAAACCCTTAGTAAAAAAACAGGGATACTATCGATTGTCTATATCATTAAGATTTCACAAATTTGCAGCTCTATTTATCTTATTTATTTGTAAGAAGGGTTTTTAAGTGAATAGTTTTGGAGCTCTAATTTTAGAGCTCCTTTTATTATACCATATTTCTTCACAACCTTAGGTATAACAACGTCTTGTTATCAATACAAAAACTCAATTTTTTCAATCTAGATTAAAAAAACCTCTATCTCAAGGAAGAATTTCAACATCATATTTACAGTACTCGTTAGTTTTAAACAATTTAAACAATTTCTTCGAAAAGGTTATTTTTTAAACTTGTATAACAAAATCAAAAAAACGAGGGTTATTGAGTATACAACTAATGGTTTACCCTAGTTGTTTTTTAAGGGATACTCCCTATTTTTTTTATTCCAAATTATATATAAATTGCGATATGTTTGATTTGGAATCTCAGACATAACTTTAAATACTCAATGTTATCAATGTAATTAGGTTTGAAAAAATCATTACTTTAAGGGTTCTTAATATTTTAAGAACCTTTTTTATTTCATAGTACTCCCCTTAAAGCTATACAGTTATAAAAAACTAAAAAACAACACCTTAATAACTATATTTTCTCCCAAACTTAATTAAACATATCAATATAAAACTATCAAATAAACATCTATAATTCAATAAAACTATTTTTTTATTGAAAAAACAGTAATCTCGGCACAATTATTGTTTTAACATAGCTTTAACAATTAAATATATCTACTATGAGAAACTACGAACTATCTAAAACTAATGTGTGGGGATAATTGTTATTGGAAAAGAGAAAATTTTTAAAAGCTGAGTTGCATAACTCAGCTTTTACTTTTTTACTACCAAAATCTACTCAATTTTTTTTCATTTATTAAGAAATACTACTATATTTACAATGGTATAGTTAAGTTTTTCCCTTTAAACTAACACATTTACAATCATTTATTAAAAACTACTTCTT
This sequence comes from Tenacibaculum sp. 190524A02b, assembly GCF_964036645.1. Taxonomy (NCBI): domain Bacteria; kingdom Pseudomonadati; phylum Bacteroidota; class Flavobacteriia; order Flavobacteriales; family Flavobacteriaceae; genus Tenacibaculum; species Tenacibaculum vairaonense. The sequence continues at coordinate 2,045,851 of NZ_OZ038525.1, forward strand.
GTTTTTTTGTTAAAATTCAAGACTTATTTCTTAAAAAAACAGGTTAAATGAGATATTAATTGGAAAAATTTTGTTAAATTCTTTGATTAAAATACTAAATAATTTACTTTCGATGTTTGAAACACTACATTTACCTAAATATAAGAATATGAAGAAATTAGTACTTTTAGCCCTCATAGGAGGTATTATAATTTCGTGTAAAGAAGAAAAACCTGTAAAAGATTACTTAATTTTATCAGGATCTATTGAGAATTTCAAAAAAAGAAGTGTAACTTTAAAAGGCTTTAACTTTGAACATAAGCTTAAGTTTGATAGAAAAAAGAAAACTTTTCTTGATACTATCAAAATAGAAAGGAATGGTTATTACAAATTAATTGTAAACAAGAAACCTATAAACCTATACTTAACAAAAACTGATGACACGCAACTAGCTGTTGATTTTAACAAGTTGAATGTTATTAACTTTCAAGGTACTAATGCTCCTATTAATAGTTACTTTATTAAAAAAAGTAAAACTTTCATAGATAAGATTGGTAATCTTAGAAAACTACTTACTCTTGAAGAAGATGAATTTTTATCAACTCTGAAAGGCTATAAAAACTCCTTAGAAAAACTAGTTAAAGACAGTAAATTATCTGAAGATTTTACTAAAAAAGAGCTAAAAAATATTAATTACGAATACCTAAGAGACTTATATCTTTATCCTGATTACCACGGACTATTGATAGGTGATGATGAATTTAAGGTTTCTAACAACTTCCCTTCTCCTACAGAAAATATAAGATTTGACAGCGGTGAAGACTATATAAACTCGGATTTTTATAGAGAAATCTTAGGTAAAGAAATGGAAAAGAAAACCAATGAAAAGTTAAAAGACGGAGGGGATTACTACCTTACTTATCTAGAAACTGTTCAAACTGAAGTTACAGATTCTATAGCTAAAAACGATTTATTATTTAATAAAGACAAGGTGGGTGCTAAAGATGGAATTACTTATACCGAATACCTAAATGAGTATTACAAAAAATTCATGTCTTATTCTACAAACCCAAGCCACGAAGGAAGAATTACTGAAATTTTTAATTCATTAAAATTAACCTCTAAAGGTAAACCTTGCCCTAAGTTTGACAACTATGAGAACTATAATGGAGACAAAACTTCTTTAGACGACTTACTAGGTAATGGCAAGTATATATATATTGATGTTTGGGCAACTTGGTGTAGCTTTTGTAAAAGAGAAACTCCTTTATTAAAAAGACTAGAAACACAATACCATGATAAAAACATTGAGTTTGTTAGTATTAGTGTTGATAATATAAATGCTAAGAATAAATGGAAAGAAACTGTTGAACAAAAAGAAATGGGAGGTGTTCAGTTATTTGCTGATAAATCATTTGGCTCAGACTTTATTAAGAAGTTTGCAATTAAAGGTCTTCCTAGATTTATTATGGTTGCTCCTGACGGAACTATTGTTAGTCCAAACGCTCCTAGACCTTCTGATGGAGAAAAACTATTAAGTATGTTTGATGAATTAGGTATTTAAGATATTTTACTAATATAAATCATAAAAAAATCCGCTCAAAAGCGGATTTTTTTATAAACTACATCAGATTAAAATTTATTGTCTCCATCTAGCAAATCTCCAATACCACCTAATATACTCCCCTCACCTCTATCTCCTCCTGATCGAGGAGCCATGGAAAGTACTCTTCCTGCCAGCCTACTAAATGGTAATGACTGAATATACACGGTACCTGGTCCTTGTAAAGTTGCAAAAAACAATCCTTCCCCTCCAAAAACAGTATTTTTTATACCTCCTACAAATTCTATATCATAATCAACATCTTGCGTAAAACCGACAATACATCCAGTATCAACTTTTAATACCTCTCCTGGTTGCAAAACTTTTTTCGCCATAGTTCCACCTGCATGAATAAAGCCCATACCATCTCCTTCCATCTTTTGCATAATAAACCCTTCACCACCAAATAAACCTCTTCCTAACTTCTTAGAAAACTCTATTCCGATAGACACACCTTTAGCTGCACATAAAAAAGCATCTTTTTGACAAATAAATTTCCCACCAAACTCAGTTAAATCAATAGGGATAATCTTTCCTGGATATGGGGAAGCAAAAGAAACCTGTTTTTTTCCCACTCCATCATTGGTAAAAACAGTCATAAACAAACTCTCACCTGTGAGGATTCTTTTTCCAGCAGAAAAAATCTTACCTAATAATCCTTTTTCTTGATTTGACCCATCGCCAAAAATAGTGTTCATCTTAACATCAGCATCCATCATCATAAAACTTCCACTTTCAGCTACAACACCTTCTTGAGGATCCAACTCTATTTCTACATATTGCATTTCTTCTCCAAAAATGCGATAATCAATTTCGTGTGCATTCATAAATAATTAGTTTTTTATGTTAGACTCAAAAAAAGCTTAATTGTTACGATTTAACTTTTAAACTCCATTCATACTTAAATTTAGAAACTGAAACTCCTTCTTCATTTATTCCTTCAGAAGTAACTATTACTACCTGACCTTCTTTAGTTTCTATTGCTTTTGAAATCGCTTCCCTTATCAAATGTCCATCATTACACTCAAATCGAATCTTTCCTGTTGCTTTTTTTGTAAATGTAGCATCCATATTAGTTACTAACATTGAAATTTTATGTTTTGACTCATAAATTTCTTTCATCACTAAAATACCAGTAGATAACTCAGATGCCATACCTTGAACAGCCCAAAACATTGACTTAAAAGGGTTTTGATTAATCCATCTATGTTTAACTACAACTATGGAATTAGCATCTGTAATAGACTTAACTCTTACTCCTGTAAAAAAAGCTGATGGTAATTTAAATAATAAAAATAGGTTAATTTTTCGTGGTGTAAACTTCATTATCTCTAGTGTTTAAAGGCAATGTACAACTTTTTATCAAAACTTATCTTATACACATTGAAATGTTAAAAATGTTAAATTTTAGTACTATGTATTGCATAATACCTTTTTAAATACATATATTTGCATTGTAAGGTATTATACAAAACTATTTATCATGCAACAAAACGACGAAAACACCAATGCTTTTTTAATACACATTTCAGCTTTTGCTGGTTATTTATTTCCTTTTGGAAGTATTATAACTCCATTAATAATATGGCAAACTTTAAAAAAGAGAAGTTACTTTTTAGATGAGCATGGAAAACAAGCAGTTAATTTTAACATCAGCTTTGGCATATACATATTCATCTTAAGCGCCTCTTTTTTCTCTATCATATTTGGGAACTTTTTTGACGTCTTTAATGGTATTAATGTAAACATTGATTTTGGAAACAACCATTTCTCTAACCATGGTATTTTTGGGGTATTTGGAGCCTTCTCATTAGTAGGCTTAATCACTCTTATTAAAATTGCGCTTATTATTATTGCTGCAATGAAAGCTAACAAAGGAGAAAATTATAAGTATCCTTTTACCATTAACTTTATTAAATAATTTATAAATCACACTCAATGAAGATAGAAAACACAAAAGCTCAAATGCGTAAGGGTGTGCTAGAATATTGCATCTTAACTATTTTACAAAATGGAGATGCTTACACCTCAGAAATCCTATCTACACTTAAAAGTGCAGAGATGATAGTTGTTGAAGGTACTATTTACCCTTTACTAACTAGACTCAAAAATGCTGGACTTTTAAGCTATCGATGGGAAGAATCAACCTCTGGCCCACCTAGAAAGTATTATGTACTAACCGAAAATGGACAACTATTTTTAAAAGAATTAGATAAAACCTGGAATAATTTAGTAGAAGCAGTAAACCAAGTAACAAGCTCAAAATCAACTAAAAATGAATAAAACAATAAATATAAATTTAGGCGGATTTTTCTTCCATATAGATGAAATTGCCTTTCAAAAATTAAAACGATATTTAGATGCTATATCTCGTTCTTTAAGTGATGATCCACAAGGAAAAGAGGAAATTATAGCTGATATAGAAGCTAGAATAAGTGAACTCTTATCTGAAAGAGTTACCGATGTTCGTCAAGTAGTTAATGAAGGTGATATTGATGAAATCATTGCCATCATGGGACAACCAGAAGATTATACTGAAGCAGAAGAAACTTACAGTGACAATACTTATTACAAATCAAACAGAACTAGTAATTCAAAAAAACTATTTAGAAATAGTGAAGATAAGTTTTTAGCTGGTGTATGTTCTGGTCTAGGTTATTACTTTAACATTGATGTTATTTGGATTCGTTTAGCATTCCTTATTTTAACTTTGGCTGGATTTGGTTTTGGTGTAATTGGGTATATTATTTTATGGGTTTTATTACCTGAAGCTAGAACTACAGCTGAAAAGTTACAAATGGAAGGTGAAGCTGTTAATATAAGTAACATAGAAAAAAAAATTAGAACCGAATTTGAAAGTCTTTCTGCAAAGGTAAAGGAAGGCGCCCATGAGTTGACCGATAAAATCTCTAACGCTGATTATGATAAATTACGTAACCAAACTAAATCAGGAGCGCAAGATTTTATAGATACTTTAGGAAAAATTTTACTAGCAGTTTTTAAAGTGTTTGGTAAGTTCATGGGCGTACTTTTGTTGTTTATTGCTGGAATAGCTTTAGTGTCACTAATTTTAGGAATGTTTTCTATTGGTAGTTTAGAAGTTTTAAATTTCGATAATGAATTTAATATTCCGTTTTTATATGACTCTTTATTGCCTAAATGGCTAATGTTTTTATTTTTCTTTATCCTTGCAGGTATACCCTTTTTAGTTTTATTTATTTTAGGTTTAAGAATTCTTTCTCCTAATATAAAAAAGCTAAATACAACTACAGTTTTAACATTACTTGGGTTATGGTTAGTTGCCTTATTAGGTGTTGGTTTCTCAGCTATTGAATATGGAACTTCAAAAGCTTATAATGGAACTCATGTTGAAAAACACAGTCTCACATACAATACAGAAAATCCTATTAAAATACGTGTAATAAACGATGACAATTTGTATGATTTAGGAAACCTAAGAAATAGAGATAATGCTATTAATGTTACACATAATGATAAAACTGTAAAGTATTCTAATGATATACATATCAATGTACGAAAAAGTGAGACAGGCAATGCTTATATAAAAATAAAGAAAACATCAGAAGGCAGAAAGCGAAATAAAGCTAATAAAAATGCAGAATTAATAGACTATAGTTTTAAAACAGCTAATAATACATTAGTTTTTGATGCCTACTTTTTAAGCGATTTAAAAAATATGCGAAAAGACGAAGAAGTTAAAGTTACGCTTTATATTCCAGAAGGCACCACCGTGTATTTTGAAAGGTCTTCTCGTAATTTTTTATACAACATAGAGAATACTGAGGATATTTATGATCGAGACATGGCTAATCATAAATTTAAAATGACCTCTGAAGGTTTTGAATGTACCGATTGTGAAAAAAAACAGGAAAAGGAAGAAAAAGAAAAAACTGATGATGCTGATATAGATTATGATGATAGCGTTAATGAAAATGTTAGCTTTTTGTTTGATAGTACTATTAATAATATTAAAGCTGAACTTACCATTACAGATGAAACCACAGAAAAACAATTAATCAAATTAGCTAAATGGTTTAAGAAACGTAAAAACATTGACATAGATTTCTCAGAATCTACGTTTCATGAAAATGGTAAAATTAACACTTACAGTCTAAAAGTTAATTGTAATGATGGCTATAAAGGCAAAACAACTTCTAAAATAATAATTAGAAATGGTGATGAACATGGATTTATCAGAAGTTATGACGATGAGTCTTTTAATTTTAAAATTTGGTAACTATTCTAAAGCTAAAAACTATGGATTCTCTTTTTGATTTTTTCTTTAAAGGTGACCTTTTTATAAAAATCTTAAATTTTTTATACAGCCTTTTAATATCACTATTAGAAAATATAAATATTTAAAAATACTAGGTAATAAACCTTAACAACATTAGTTCATTTGCTAGCTAACGTTAAATGATACTAATACTTGGTTTTATTAGTTTACAAGCCAAAGCTTCATTGCTTTGGCTTGTATTTTTATCATCATTTATAAATTAATACTAAAACTTATTATACCTTCTATTTTTGTAGTATTTTGGTTGCTCATTTAAAAAATATTATGAGCAAAAACAAACTATATATAAGTATCTATTTTTTAATTGGTTTTGTAACTATATTAGGTTTATTCTTAGACATAATGGCTCCAGATGGCGCTCTATATGCTTCAATTGCTAAAACAATGTCAGAAAATAATGATTTTATAAACCTATACTCTTTAGGAAAAGATTGGTTAGACAAACCTCATATGCCTTTCTGGCTTTCGGCCTTTTCTTTTAAGCTGTTTGGAATCAATAATTTTGCTTATAAATTCCCTGCCGTTTTAATTTTTTTCTATGGAGTTTGTATTACTTATAAGTTTACTAAAGAAAACTACAATAAAGAAACAGCCATTTTAGCTTCTTTAATTCTAAGTACGTCTCTTCATAGTGTTATTTCAAATTTTGACGTTAGAGCTGAACCTTTTTTAACAGCTTTTATCATAGCTTCTGTCTATTATTTTTACCAATACATTAACAATAGACAACTAAAACACTTAATTATTGGGTGTTTATTCGCAGCTTTTTCTTTAATGACAAAAGGTATTTTTACTTTAATCCCTATTATTGCTGCTTTGGGTGGCGAACTTATTGTCAAAAGAAATTGGAAAACATTACTTTCTCCAATTTGGTTATTAGCTTTTACTGTTGTACTAATATTTACCATTCCAGAGTTATATACCTTATACCAACAGTTTGATTTGCATCCTGAAAAAATAGTATTTGGAAAAAATAATGTTTCTGGTATTAAATTTTTCTTTTGGGACAGTCAATTTGGTCGTTTTTTCAACACTGGTCCTATTGTTATTGGAAATGGCAGTGTTTTTTTCTTTTTACATACTATTTTATGGGCTTTTTTACCTTGGGGATTCTTGTTTTATATAGCAACTTTCTTAAAAATAAAAAGAAATCTAAAAAAAGTAAACAAACAAGAAGAGTTTTACTCAATATTTGCTGCACTTGCTGCTATTATAGTTTTCTCTGTAAGCAAGTTCCAGTTGGCACATTATACCAATATTATTTTCCCTTTTATGGCAATTATTACTGCTGACTTTATATACAAACTCAAAAGTAAATATCAAAAGCTTCAAAAAACATATACAGCTATACAATTAGCCATATCTACTATTATATTAATTCTAATTCCTGTTATCTTTTATTTGATGATTGAAAGTATAAATCCTCTTTTTATCATTATTACAATAGCAGCTATATTTCTAATATTTCAAACGATTAAGAATACTCAAATTGATAAAGTTGAAAAAAATTTTATAATTTGCTCAACTAGTCTTTTAATAGTTTATTCGTTTTTAATGACAAGTTTTTATCCTACTCTTTTAAAATACCAAGGAGGAACTTACGCAGCTCGCCATGTAAATGAAAAGTTTAAAAATATAAACATTTTTAAGAATGATCAAGGTGATTTTGCCTTTGAGCTATATAATAATAAACCTTTAAATAGAGTAGATTTAAAAGAAATAAGTAAGTACAAAGGACAAAATTTCTATGCTAGTTCTAATCAAATTGAACTACTAAAGCAGCAAAAAATTAAATTCCAATTAATAAAGACATTTAATAACTTTAGAATCACCAAATTAAACATTCAGTTTGTTAATAAAAACACCCGAGAAAATGTAATTAATAAAACTTATTTAATTACTATAATTTAATCCAAATGCAAAAAATCAAATTAACATATACTCTATTTCTACTAATCACTACAATTTCCTTTGCTCAACTACCAAAAGGTTTTTCCTATGTTAGTGAAATTGCCCCAACCATACAACAAGAATTAAGGTACTGTAACCATAATAATTTTGTAGGTATTCCTATTGATGGCTATGAAGATGATGTTTTAATAACCTCTACTCTTACAGCTAAAGCCTTAAAGAAAGTACAAGATGAATTACTTAAGAAAAACTTAAGCTTAAAAATATACGATGCATACAGACCACAAACTGCTGTAAATCATTTTGTAAGATGGGCACGAGTAATTAATGACACTGTAATGAAAAAGTACTATTACCCTAAAATAAATAAACGTCATCTTTTTAAACTAGGTTATATTGCTTCAAAATCAGGGCACTCGAGAGGAAGTTCAGTTGATTTAACTATTATTGATTTAAAAACAGGAACTGAATTAGATATGGGAAGCCCGTATGACTTTTTTGGTATTTCTTCACATATTACTTATCAAGATCTTACTAAAGAGCAACAAAAAAATAGAAAAACACTACAAAATATAATGATTAAAAACGGGTTTAGGCCTTATAAGAATGAATGGTGGCATTTTACATTAAATAATGAACCTTTTCCCAAAACCTATTTTGACTTTCCTATAAAATAGTAACTTTTAACGCTTTATTTAGACCAACTTATAAAATCGGCATTATCTTTGTTCAAGAATTATTTATGATGAATATTTTTAAAATCACATTTGCAGTAGTTTTTTTAACTTTCACTCAATCTGTAGCAGCCCAATTAGATGGAAGCTTTGGAGGAAAAGACAAAGGTAAAACGAGTATTGGTATTATAAATAGTGACGCTAAAGAAGTAAAACGCCCAGAATCATTAGATTTTAAAAATAATGACGGCTTCAAGTCTGCACATGCTAAACAACAACAAGAACTACAAAAAAAACAAGCCGAAAAAGCTTTAGAAAATAAAGGTGTTTTAACCCCAAGTTTAAGACGACAATTAGTTCTTCAAAAAAAAATGGAGAAGTTTAATTTAAAAATTCCTATGACTGATAAAGACATGGGAAGTTTCCATACTACATCAAGAAATATCCACATTAATGCTATTGATTTTGGAAGAATTGATGGAGACGTCATATCTATTTATAAAAACGGAATTCCTGTTTTTGAAAACTATACTTTAAAAAGAGATTTAAAAAACTTTAGTATTCCCTTAAGTTTAGGTTTTAATAAAATAGAAATTATTGCTATTAATGAAGGTGACTTAAGACCTAATACAGGAGCTTTTACTATATATGATGACTATAAAGATATTGTATCTTCAGACATGTGGAATCTAGCAAAAGGAGCCAAAGTAATAGCTATGATTATTAGAGAAAAAGAAAAAAAATAACTTCACCCAATCTAGTTGTACAACTTTTAACAAGAACCTTTTTTTAAATTGCTAAAAACTACTACTTTTGTAGCTGCGTTTTATATAAAGTAAAACAAACAACTTAAATAAACAACTAGTATAAATGAAAGAAATCACCAAAGAAACCTATATCAATTGGTATAGAGACATGCTATTTTGGAGGAAGTTTGAAGATAAATTAGCAGCGGTTTACATTCAACAAAAAGTAAGAGGTTTTTTACACTTATATAACGGTCAAGAGGCTGTTTTAGCAGGTTCATTACATGCAATGGACTTAACTAAAGACAAAATGATTACAGCTTATCGTAACCACGTTCAACCAATTGGAATGGGTGAAGACCCGAAAAGAGTAATGGCTGAACTTTATGGTAAAGCTACTGGAACTTCTCAAGGAATGGGTGGATCTATGCACATTTTTTCTAAAAAATACCGTTTTTATGGTGGTCATGGTATTGTTGGAGGTCAAATTCCTTTAGGAGCAGGTCTTGCCTTTGGAGATAAATACAAAGGAAATGACGCCGTAACTTTATGTTATTTTGGTGATGGTGCAGCTCGTCAAGGTTCATTACATGAAACATTTAACATGGCTATGAACTGGAAATTACCTGTAGTATTTATTGTAGAAAACAATGGATACGCAATGGGAACTTCTGTTGAAAGAACTGCTAATCATACTGATATTTGGAAACTAGGGTTAGGATATGAAATGCCTTGTGGTCCTGTTGATGGAATGAACCCTATAAAGGTTGCTGAAGCTGTTGACGAAGCTATACAAAGAGCTCGCAGAGGTGATGGTCCTACTTTCTTAGAAATGAAAACGTATCGTTATAGAGGGCACTCAATGTCTGACGCACAACATTATCGTACTAAAGACGAAGTTGAAGAGTATAAAAAAATAGATCCTATAACGCAAGTTTTAGACGTTATCAAGGATAAAAAATACGCTACTGACGAAGAAATAGAAGCCATTAATAAAGAAGTTAAAGCATCTGTTAAGGAATGTGAGCAATTTGCTGAAGATTCTCCTTACCCAGAGTTAAATCTTTTACATGACATGGTATACCAACAAGAAGATTATCCATTTATTAAATAAATAATCCAACTAATACATTATAAAATATGGCTACAATAGTAAACATGCCACGCTTAAGTGACACTATGGAAGAAGGTGTAGTGGCGCAATGGTTAAAAAACGTTGGAGATAAAGTAGAAGAAGGTGATATTCTAGCTGAAATTGAAACAGATAAAGCCACTATGGAGTTTGAATCTTTCCATGAAGGAACTTTACTTCACATTGGTGTTCAAGAAGGGGAAACTGCACCTGTAGATAGTTTATTGGCTATTATTGGTGAAGAAGGCGAAGACTTTTCTGCCCTTTTAAATGGAAATTCTACTACTCAAGAAGAAACAAAAGAAACTCCAAAAGCCGACGAAAACGCAAATACAGAAAACACTAATAATGTTGTAATACCAGAAGGTGTACAAGTAGTTACCATGCCACGTTTAAGTGATACGATGACTGAAGGTACAGTTGCTACTTGGTTAAAAGGTGTTGGTGATAAAATTGAAGAAGGTGATATATTAGCTGAAATTGAAACTGATAAAGCTACTATGGAATTTGAGTCTTTCTATGAGGGGACTTTATTACATATTGGAGTACAAGAAGGAGATAGTGCACCTGTAGATAGCCTACTAGCTATTATTGGTAGTGAAGGTACAGATGTAGCCGGTTTAATAGAAGCTCATAAATCAGGAAGTTTAACTACTTCTAATAGTACTGCAGACAAAAAAGAAGCGCCTGCTTCAACTCCCAGTGTTAGCTCAGATACTCAAGTGGATACTAAAGAGACTGTAGTAAACACTAACTCTGGAGGAAGAATTTTTGCTTCTCCTTTAGCTAAAAAAATAGCTAAGGACAAGGGTATTAACTTAGCTGACGTTAAGGGGTCTGGTGAAAATGGTCGTATCATTAAAAAAGATGTCGAAAATTATACACCTTCTGCAAAAGTTGAAACTTCAACTCCAGCTAGTACTTCTACTCCTTCTACGGTTACTAGTTTTGCTATTGCTGGTGAAGAAAGAACAGAAGAGGTTAAAAACTCTCAAATGCGTAAAGCAATTGCTAAATCTTTAGGGAACTCTAAGTTTAATGCTCCTCACTTCTATTTAAATATTGAAGTGGATATGGATAATGCTATCGCTTCTAGAAAAACTATAAACGCGATACCTGATACTAAAGTATCGTTTAATGATATGGTTGTTAAAGCTTGCGCAATGGCTTTAATTAAACATCCGCAAGTAAATACTTCTTGGTCTGATAATGCTACAAAATACCATAGTCATATACATGTAGGTGTTGCTGTAGCTGTTGACGAAGGATTAGTTGTTCCAGTAATAAAACATACCAACTCTTTAAGTTTAACTCAAATTGGTGGAGCAGTAAAAGATTTAGCAGGTAAAGCTAGAAGTAAAAAAATTAAACCAGATGAAATGCAAGGAAGTACTTTTACAGTATCTAACTTAGGTATGTTTGGTATTGAAAGTTTTACTTCTATTATTAATCAACCTAATTCTGCTATTTTATCTGTAGGTGCTATTGTAGAAAAGCCTGTTGTTAAGAATGGACAAATTGTTGTAGGTAACACAATGAAGCTTACCTTAGCTTGTGATCATAGAACAGTTGATGGTGCTGTAGGAGCTCAATTCTTACAAACCTTAAAAACTTACTTAGAAAATCCAGTTACTATGTTAGCTTAAACATAATAACTTAATATATAAAAACAGGCTGTTTAATTTTCTTTTAAACAGCCTATTTTTTTATAACTTAATAATGAAACCTCAAATATAAACTCACTAAAGCTTAAAGTATATTTTTCTAAAATAGTATGTATTTCTATTATATCTAATTCTATATTTATAGCAGTAACAACTTCACAAGTATAATCTTAAAATCTTTTACTGTATAGTAGGAATGACTTCATAAGTATAACTATAAAGGCTTTAGGCGTATAGTAGTTATAATTTCTTAAGTATATTAATTTTTAGCAAAAACTAGTATAAACATAAAAAGCGTCTAATTTCTTAGACGCTTTTACTTCAAACAAATATTTATTACACTTCTTTTTACTTTTTAACTAGCTTCTTTACTTTTCGTTTACCATTTATTTCAATACTACATAAGTATACTCCTGGTTTTAAATTAGGAACTTGTAAATTAAAAACACTTGCACCTACTGGTGCCTTACCATTCATCAATGTTTTTATTCTGTTACCTAAGTAGTCGTAAATTTTTACTTTAATTACATTTTCTTTTGATGAATTTATTAATAATTTAACCTCATCTTTTACAATAGTTGGATATAACTTTAAAGATTGTACTGATGCAAACTGCCAATCATCTTCACTCAATGTACCATTTCCACTTGCATCATTCAACGCTTTTAAAATACTTGATGGAGAATCATAACTTGCATCCTGTGTTAACTCCCAAACAATAACACCTTGATGTCCATAGTTTTTACTGTACTTTATTTTCTCCCCTGCTTGTTTTGGTGTGTCAAAGTAGATATTTTTTCCATTCAACCCAACATGTCCATTTAAGCTTTTAGGATCTTTAGCATCATAACTTGTTGCTGCATCTGGAAACTCTTCTAACATTTTTCTATAAGGAACAAATTTATAACCATTACTTCCTGCTGGTTTTCTTTCAGAAAAATCATACCCATACATAGGAACTCCTATTACTAGCTTACTCTTTTTAACACCTAAACCTCCTCCATGATTCCATGTTGGTGGCGCTATACCCAACCAATATTCTAACGCATCTTGTACGGAATATATTGGATCATCTGCCGTTTGTCCTGTATATGACCCAGCTGGTACTTTATATAAAGAACTATGAGGCCCTATTGGTGACTTATCCCAAGACCCTGTAAAGTCATATGTCATTAGCCCTATCCAATCCATATAATCAGCCATCTTTCCATCATAATTATTACCATACCAAGAAGTTCCAAAAACAGCTGCAGAAATAAGTTTATTGGGCATCTTCTCCCTCAACTTCTTACTTAAATTGGTTAGACCAATTGCTGCTGGATGTGGTCCTTCATCACTTCCACCCCATTGGTCACCTCTTTTTCTTCCGCCTTGATCTACAGTTCCTGTAATTGCTGGATCATTCCACCAACACTCTAAATCTAAATCAACACCATCTAAATTTCGATCTTTAATATAATTCACTAATAAATTAGCTATTTCTTCTAATTTTTGATCATTGTTATAGTACTTAGTCATCAACCATAAAAAAGCATAATCTATGGCACCACCTACAGCTACAGATACTTTCACATTTTTAGCTTTTGCCTTTGATAACACTTTACACTCCGTTAAAACTGAATCTACTTTTTTCAGCTCTTTTTCGTCAAATGCTATAGAAGCAAAATCACTGCTATTATAATTCGTATTATTTTGTTTAAAAGTTAAAAATGAAATATTTAAATTACTTACTACTTCAGGCTTGAAGTCATTTTTAATGTCATAATCTTTTATCCACGTAGGTAAGTAACCTATAATGCGCTGTTTTCCATTATAATCTTCTCCTAATCCACCATCTCCGCAAGGGCCTAAAACTTGCCATGATTCATGTCCCGGTTTTTCTGTTGTATAATATTTAGCTTCATAATTGATACCTTCGTAAGAAACCTGATCTCCTTTAACATAATTTTGTTTTGAGGAATCCCAAGAGCCATAACAATCTGGAAATTGATACTGTGCATGCAGAAATATGCTACAAATTAGAAAGCTTAAGGTTAAGAGTTTTTTTCTCATGATTAAGGGGTTTTGTTGTTTGTTTATTTTAAGTTTTAATTATTAATTCAAATTATTTAGTTTTTAATTGGGTTAAAATAAAACTGAATAAGTCTTTAAAAGACTTATTCAGTTGATGTTATTACACTATAAGACGTTATATTTTAAAAGTTATTGTTTACTAATTGTTTTTTATGATTTTCTCAGTATATGACTTTCCATTTACAAATATCTTATAAATGTACAGTCCATTTTTTAACATTGACAAATTATCATCAAAAGTACTTAGCCCTTTGCTTACGTTATCATCTACAAATGTTTTCACTAATTTACCTGAATGGTCAAAAAGTAGAATTTTAACAGCACTTTTCTTCTCTAATTGCACATCTATATTTGCTTTATCAGAAACAGATGTTGGATAAACTCTCAACAATGTACTTTCTGGACAATTAGATATAAACTTCCATTCTGCTGACTGTCCAGGTGTATGATTCTGTGTCCACCAATTAGCCTCATATATTTTTTTATCATAGTATACTTTATCACCTTTATTGTAAACTTTACTAGCTTTCCACTCTGAACTTCCACAGAAATCTCCTCCTCCTGTTCCATCACACGACCTTACTTCTTCCCAAACATTACTATTGCCAGGTACATCTGTTGTTTCTGCATACCACTTATTTTTATAAATTACATTATTATATACTACCTCTTGCCCTGCTTGTGCGTACACTTTTGCTTCCCATGCAGCAACTCCACTACATCCTCCACCAGTACTTTTCTCTTTAACCGTAAAACTAACTGTCTTTTCAGACAACAAACCTGCATTATCTGCTGCTTTAATTTTTAGAGAAAAAGTTCCAAATTGATTAGGAGTCCAGTTAGCTATGTACTCATCACTATTTGAACTTACTGCATTGAAAGTTTGGTTATTTATTATAAATTCAACTGTACTTACAGACTCATTATCAGTTACCATTGCTTTTAATGTAATGGCTGATAAATCTGTTTGTTCTATTGTACTATTGTCAACTGGATTAACTCCTGAAATTACTGGTGGTGTGTTATCATTTGACTTTTCTCTAACAGTGAATGTAATACTACTCTCAGACTTCGCTCCTTTATCATCTATTGCTTCTGCTATAATTGTATAACTACCAAATGTTGAAGGCGTAAAACTCCCTGTATATTCATTACCTGATTTTGATGAATTTATTACAGTTCCGTTATTCGTAAATTTAAAAGAATCCACAGTACCATCACTATCAATTGCTGTTGCTTTTAAATTAATAGTTGATAAACTATCAACTTCAAAAACCTGATTATTGGTTGGTGAATTCCAAGTAATTACAGGAGATTGGTTAATTGGATCTGTATTTCCATTTGCCTCGTTTAGAGCCTTCAATATACTTGATGATGAATTATAATTAGCATCCTGTGTTAGTTCCCAAACAATTACTCCTTGATGCCCAAACCTTTTACTATATTTTATTTTTTCACCTGCTTGTTTAGGTGTATCAAAATATATATTCTTCCCATTAAGTCCAATATGCCCGTTTAATTTCTTGGTATCTTTAGGATCATAACTTGTAGCTGCATTTGGAAACTCTTCTAATATTTTTCTGTAAGGAACAAATTTAAAACCATTACTCCCTGCTGGTTTTCTTTCAGAAAAATCATAACCATAAATAGGTACACCTACTACTAATTTATTTTTCTTCACTCCTAATCCGCCAGCATGATTCCATACAGGTTCTGCAATACCCATCCAATATTCTAAAGCATCTTGTACAGAATAAATAGGGTCATTTGCTGATTGACCTGTATATGTTCTTTCAGGGACTTTGTACAACGAACTATGCGGTCCTATAGGTGATTTATCCCAAGATCCTGTAAAATCATAAGTCATCAACCCAATCCAATCCATATAATCAGCCATTTTCGCATCGTAATTGTTACCGTACCAAGAAGTTCCAAAAACAGCAGCGGTTATTAACTTATTAGGCATTTTTTCTCTTAACTTCTTACTTAAAGTCGTTAAACCAATAGCCGCTGGATGCGGACCATCATCAGCTCCTCCCCATTTATCTCCTCTTTTTCTTCCTCCCTGATCAGAAGTTCCAGAAATATTAGGATCTGCCCACCAACACTCTAAATCTAAATCTAATCCATCTAATTGACGTTGATTAACATAGTTTACTAAAAGATTTGCTATTTCCTCTAATTTTTGGTCATTATTATAATACTTAGTCATTAACCATAAAAAGGCATAATCAGTAGCACCACCAACAGCCACTGAAACTTTTACATTTTTAGCTCTTGATTTTGATAAAACTTTACAATCAGTTAAAACAGAATCAACCTTAAATAATTCTCTTTCATTAAATCCTATAGAAGCAAAATCACTACTGTTATAGTTGTTATTATTTTGCTTAAACATTAAGAAAGAAATGTTAAGGTTGGTCACTACTTCTGGTTTAAAATTATTTTTAATATCATAATCAGGAATCCAGGTAGGCAAATATCCTATGATTCTCTGTTTTCCTTTATAATCTGCCCCTAAACCACCATCTCCACAAGCACTAATAACTTGCCAAGATTGATCTGCTGGCTTAGCTGTTGTATAATATTTCGCTTCATAATTGACACCGTCTAACGAAACTTGATCTCCCTTTACATAATTTTCTTTGTTAGGATCCCATGCTGGGTAACAATCAGGAAATTGATATTGTGCGTAAAGACTTACACCACAAATTAAGAGTATAAGGGTTAGTATTGTTTTTTTCATTATTACTTAGTTTTTGTAATTCCTAGAAGGATTATTTGTTGTTTGTTAATTATTTATTAGTTAATGTTTGATTAAAAAAATCTTAATATATAGCCTAATAAGCCTTATAGAAAAGGCTTATTTAAATGTTCTTTGAAGTTATTTTATTTATTATTATACTTAATAAATTTCCTGTTATAAGTTTTACCTCCAACAGAAATTTTATAGATATATAAACCTCTCTTAAGGTCTGATACATCATAAGTGAAATTATAAGTTCCTTTTTGAAAATTATCTGTTCTAAAACTCTTTATTAAGCTCCCTGAATAATCAAACACCTGTACTTTAACACTCTCTTTTATATCAGGGGCCATATTCAAATACAATTTATCTACAACTATAGTAGGGTATGCATTGAATGGTTGTTTTTGTTTTTTGTTTAATTGAGAACAATTTTCTACAAACTCCCATTCTTGGCTTTGTTCTGGAATATTGTTTTGAGTCCACCATTTTGCCCTAAATATTTTACTTTCATAATAAGCTTGATCTCCTTTATAATACACTTTATTAGCATCCCACTTTTCTTTTCCACAAAAAGTACCAGTTCCACCTCCATCATCTCCTCCACAAGATTTTATTTTCTCCCAAACATTACTTCCTCCAGGAATATTACTACTATCTGCATACCATTTATTTCTATACACTACATTATTATACTTTATATAGTTATCAGCTTTATCATAAATAATAGCATTATTCCATTCAGGAATATCATCACATGAAAGATTTACACCATCCCATACTGTAATTTTTATATTAGCAACAGCCTCCAAACCATTTTGAAACAACGCTTTTGTATTAAAAGAATGTGTCCCATACGTACTTGGTGTCCAAGAAAAAGAAGTGCCATTAAAATCCTGTCCATTAATCGTTGTTACAATACTGGCTAATGTTGTGTTTTTTCTGTCTACTTCAATTGTAAAAGGTATTACTTCGAAATTTGGTTGTTTAAATAGTTGATTATTTTTAGGAGATGTAAAACTAATAGAAGGTTTCATTGCACATGGTTCTGTTGTTATATCAGCTGCATCTCCTCCATATCTTTCCATATCCTTACAACCACAATCAGATAAATCATTTACACCATCCATATCTGTTCCTACATTAAAAATACCTGCAAAACGCTCGTAATACCCTATCCTATCTAATACCTGAGGCTTTTCTACTCCTTGCCCACATTCAACACCTCCATTAATAATATTTACTGTCATTCCTAAACCTACTACTCTATTCTTAGAAACATCTAGTTCAGTTGGCTGCCAATTTCTAACCATAACATCATGCGCAGATGGTTTAGGGTATTGCGGAGTCATCCAAAACCAAATAGCAGTTTGGAAAGCTAAAGCAGCATCTTCAATAACCTTTTCAGGGTTATCTAATAAAACTTGCTTATCACCAAAAATAAATTCACTTGCGGGTCCATAATTATAATTGTATGATAGTTGCATAGGTCCTCTACCTTTATATGATTTCCCTGGAGTTGGAGGGTAGTTAACATCTGGTGAAGCGTATAACGAGGTTGTTGGTTCTTCTCTAAAGTGTAATCCCCAAGAAAACCTTCCTCCAGGAGCCGTTGGCCATCCACCAGTTGTTTCATGAGATATATTTGCGAAAAAAGCAGCTAGTTCTCTCTTTTTTGTTTCTTGATTACCTTCTTTTAAAAAGTTTCCATAGTCAACTTCTTCCCTTACAATATCTTTATTTATATTTCTAGGAGCTTCAAAATCTGCATCCTTTCTAATTACTACCTTACTTCCTGAAACCTTGTCTATTCTAGTAATTCTATACGCATTAGTGGCACATCTTCTCTCAAAAACAGCTTTAATTTTAGACATTCTATTAATAGCTTCAATAAAAGAAGCATACGTATAAAAATCATCTTTAGGGTCTAACTCCCAGTTTCCACCTCCTTTATCTTTAGCTCCAAAACGATATGGGAACAAAATATTCCACATGGCTTCAGAGACTAATGGATGTTCTTGGTTTATTTTTTCTTTTTTTGAGAAAACCTCTTTTTTACAGTTTTTTTTGGGGGTTGCTATTATAGTACTAGTACATGCTACTATAAATAACAACAGTAATTGTTTAGTTATAGATTGGTTAATCATTAGTTAGAAGAGTTTTAAATAAATTTTAGTTGCATTCATATTACTCTATTTTCTGCTCCTTGAGAAATAATTTAGACCAACCACATATTTTAACTACGTAACAACTCTTTTTTATCTATTAATGAAAGCTTAACATGAAAAACAGCTATTTAACTTTTTTAAAAAGCTATTTTTTTATAGTTTTGTACTACCAAATTAAAAAATTATTAACTATGAATAAGAAAATACTATGCTTCTTATTGCTATGCGTATATGTAGCTAAAAACTATTCTCAACAAGTATGGAGAAACGATTTAAAAATCAATTATTCTCAAAAAATTAGCGATGCTCCAAGCAATTATCATCAACTAAAATTAAATCAAAATCAATTAGCTACCATTTTAAGGAAATCTGCCAATAGATTTTCTAAGCACCACACTAAAACTATTCTTACTTTACCTATTACTGGTAAAAAGTTTGAAGATTTTGAAATTTTAAAAGCTTCTAACTTCAGTAAAAAATTACATCAAAAGTTCCCTAGTATCAATTCTTATGTTGCTAAAAGTTTAACCACTAATAAAACTGCAAGAATTAGCTACTCAAAACATACTGGATTATATGCTTACATTCAAACAAGTGAAGGAACTAGAATAGTAAAACCTCTAGATCATAAAACTAATAGTTATGTACATTTTAAAAGATCAGATACTAAAAGTTTTAATGATTTTGAATGCACTACTATAGAAACTTCCAAAAGAAACTTTTTTAAACTTAATAATAAGATTAGCACTAATGACGGATATCTAAGAAAATATAGGTTAGCTCTAGCAACTACTGGAGAGTTTTCAAACTTTTTTTTAACAGGTTCAGAAACTACTGATGAAGAAAAGAAAGCCGTTGTTCTTTCTGCTATAAACAACTCTTTAACAAGAATCAATAGTATTTTTGAGAGAGATTTTGGTGTAACCATGGAATTGATTGACAATAATGATCAACTAATTTTTCTTGATGGTAATAATGATCCTTTTAGTACTGGTGGTTTCAATAATCAAATTCAGAACACTTTAGACACGACCATTGGAACTGGAAACTATGATGTTGGGCATGTATTTGTTCTTAGTAATCGAAAATATGGAAGCGCAGGGTGTATAGCATGTGTTTGTACTGAAGGATCAAAAGGTAGTGCTTTTTCAGCACACCATTCTCCCGATACTGATGATTTTAATATGCTTGCAGCTCATGAATTCGGACATCAATATGGAGGACTTCATGTTCAAAGTAGTGCCAATTGTAGAAGTGCTTTTGGTTTGCAAGAAGTAGAACCAGGTAGTGGTAGTACTATTATGAGTTACGCAGGTATTTGTGCTCCTAATGTCCAATTCCATTCTGATGATTATTTTAACTATGTAGATATTAGAGATGTAATTGAATGGACAAGAAATAATAGTTCGTGTGCAGAATTAATAGCTACTGGAAATAATGATCCGACAGCAAATGCTGGAAATGATTATACCATTCCTATTTCCACTCCTTTTATACTGGAAGGAGCTGGAAGTGATAATGATGCTAATTCTAGTTTAACTTACTGTTGGGAGCAAAATAACCCTGAAGATCCTTTATCTACTAGTACTCCTCAACCAACATGGAGCCAAGGCCCTTTATTCAGGTCAAAGTTGCCAACTGAGTCACCTATCAGGTATATTCCACAATTAGAAGATGTAGTTCAAGGAAACTTAACTCCTACTTGGGAAGTAGTACCTTCAGTAAGTAGAGCCATAAACTTTGTTTTAACAGTTAGAGATAATGCTAGTTCTGGAGCAAAAACTGCTTCAGACGAAATGATTATTAACACTACTGATACAGCTGGTCCATTTGTTGTTACTTCTCAAAACTCTGCAGAAAACTGGAATGTTGGAGACACTAAAACGATTACTTGGGATGTTGCCAATACTGACGTCGCTCCTATTAATGCTTCTCATGTAGAGATTTTACTTTCTACTGATGGAGGGTTTACCTACCCACATACTATTATATCTAATACACCTAACGATGGAAGTCAAGAAATCATAATACCTGAAATTCCTGAATCTACCACACAAGGAAGAATTATGATTAAACCTGTTGATAATATTTTTTATGCCATCAACAGTAATAATATAAACATTCAAGTTTCAGAGTTTATAATGAGTTTTAACCAAAGCTCTCAAGAAGTTTGTAAACCAGATGTTATTGAATATGACTTTACTTACAAAACTTACTTAAGCTTTAGAGAAACTACTACATTTACTGTAGAAAATCTTCCTAATAATTTAACTGCTAGTTTTTCTCCTAATACTGTTATAGACAATAATACTCCTATTAAATTAACAATTACTGGAACTAATAACTTAGCAATTGACAATTATACATTTAATGTAGTTGGAACTACAAATACTACTGTAAAAAAAGCTTCGTTAGAATTTAACATATTTGAAAGCACAATTCTTGTTCCAACTCTAACTTCTCCAGTAAATAATAGTACAGGTATAAATATCTCTCCTTTATTGTCTTGGGAAAGCGATGATAATTCCGCTACATATCTTCTTGAAATTGCTACGGACAATAACTTCAATACAATAATAGAAAGTAGTTCTTTAAGCGAAAACTCTTACAATACTAAGCAAGTAACTAACTTTAATACTACTTATTTTTGGAGAATTAAATCAACAAACACTTGTGGAGATAGTGATTACTCAGAAGCTTTTTCGTTCACTACCAAGTGTTCAACTCCTTCTTCAATTAATACTACAGCTGATAAAGACAATATTCAAATTTCATGGTCAGATTCAAATGATTCCAATAATTGGGAAATAGAAGTTGTTTTAAACAATACCCTACCTACTGGAATAGGAACTATTACAAACACTAATCCTTATACTGCTAGCAACTTACAGTCTGGAACAACTTATGACATTTATGTAAAATCATTATGCTCTGATACTAATTCAAGTGATTGGGCTGGACCTTATAGCGTGACTACCTTAGCTGATTTTTGTAATGGAGATAAGTTTTACGATCCTGGAATTGAAGGAAACTATCCTAAAAATCAAAATGTAAAAACTATTATACTACCAGAAAACGCCAATGTGGTTGAAGTAAACTTTTCCTATTTCCAAATAGAGAGTGGATATGACTATTTATATGTTTACGATGGTAACGATACTGATGCTCCACTAATTGGTAGATATACGGGGATGAATTCTCCTGGTTTACTTAGGTCAAAAATAAACCAAGGTTTAACCTTTGTTTTTACATCTGATCATGTTGTTACAGATATAGGATGGGAAGCAACTGTTAATTGTATTACCATTACTTGTCCTGAACCATCTGATTTTAATTATACAAACATCTCTGGAAATTCTATTGACTTAGAGTGGACTGTAAATGGTAGTGAAAATAAATGGTTAATAGAACACGGTTCTAAAGGTTTTACCCCTGGAAATGGTATTAAAACACAAGTTTCCTCTAACCCAATTACTATTGAAGGGTTAACTCCAGAAACTGAGTACGATTTTTATGTAAAGGCCATCTGCGGTGAAACTCCTTCTGAAGATGATAGTTTCAATGTAGGTCCAATATCCGTAAAAACACCATGTGGTACTTTTGATACTCCCTTTAATAATGGAGCAGAAAATCAAAACACAGGAAGCTCTATAGAAAATTGCATGAGCGCAACCCCAGATATTTATCAAGCAAACTTTTTCTGGGAAACTTACTCTTCAACAAACAGCTCTACAATTAGTACTGGGCCACATAAAGCTTATGAAGGCAATAAATATTACAGAACTTCTCCTTCCTCATACTCGAATTCTGGAGACCAAGCTTTTTTACAAACTCCTTTTATTAATATAGATAATCTTACCGTACCTACTTTAAACTTCTTTAGTTATATGCATGGTAAAAACATAGGTAGTTTACATGTTGATGTATGGTCTAATAATAATTGGACTACAGATGTTCTTGTTATAAATGGTGAACAACAAAGCTCCGCTACAGAATTATGGTCTGAGCATTTAATAGATTTAAGTGATTATTCTGGTGACATCTTAATACGATTTAAAGCAATATCTGGTGGAACTAATACTAATGAAATAGATATTGACGCTATTAGTGTTATTGAAAAACCATCTTGCCCTAACCCTAGCAAAATTACTTATGAAAAAATTAACGGTAACACCGTAAATTTC
This sequence comes from Tenacibaculum sp. 190524A02b, assembly GCF_964036645.1. Lineage (NCBI taxonomy): Bacteria > Pseudomonadati > Bacteroidota > Flavobacteriia > Flavobacteriales > Flavobacteriaceae > Tenacibaculum > Tenacibaculum vairaonense. The sequence continues at coordinate 2,069,049 of NZ_OZ038525.1, forward strand.
TCTTGGGATGCTAACGGAGGAGAATCTAAGTGGGTTTTAGAATATGGACACAAAGGCTACACAAAAGGCAACGGTGTTAAAATAATGACTACAACAAATCCTACTTCGATTAACACTCTTTTACCTGAAACTGAATATGATTTTTATTTAACAGCTATTTGTGGCGAAAATCCTAATGAAGATGATAGCAATGCCATAGGCCCTATTGGTTTAAAAACTCTTTGTAGTACTTTTTCGATTCCTTTTAATAATGGAGCAGAAAATCAATACACAAGCAATACAATTCAAAATTGTATGAGTGCAACACCTGATGTTTATCAAAACGCTTATTACTGGGTTGCTAAGTACTCAAACTATAGTAATTCTATTACAACTGGCCCATACAAAGCTAATGAAGGGAACAAGTACTATAGCACCAATAATCCATATCAAAATAGCAAACAAGGAGATGAAGCTAGCCTGTTTACTCCTGTAGTAAATATAGATAGTGCAAATAACCCTACTTTAAACTTCAACACCTTCATGTTTGGTGAAAATGTAGGTAGCTTACACATTGATATTAGAAATAATGGAAATTGGAATAACGATATTTATGTTATTAATGGACAACAACAAACGTCTCCAAATGATTTGTGGCAAGAGCATTTAGTAGACCTTAGTAACTTTTCTGGTGAGATAACTGTTCGTTTTAGAGCTATCTCAGGAGGAGAAACTAATAACGAGATTGATATTGATTCTATCAATATTATTGAAAAACCAAGCTGTCCTAATCCTACAAATTTTAATTATGATAATATTACTGCTACCACAGTTGATTTAACTTGGACTTCAAATGGAGAAGAAAATAATTGGGAAGTTGAATACGGTTTAAAAGGTTTTACAATTGGTTATGGAACTACTGTTCAAACTGATACTAATAATTTCACTTTAGAAAACTTACCTTCTAATACTGAATTAGATATTTATTTAAGAGCTGTATGTGGAAATGCTTCTAATGAAGATAACAGTGAATTTATTGGCCCTATCCAAATCAAAACACTTTGTGGTATTTACTCTACCCCATACACCAATGGTGCTGAAAATCAAAATACCAATTCTATTTTACAAAATTGCATTGTTGGTTTACCTGAAATTTATCAAGGCAATTATTTTTGGGAAGCTCAATACTCACCTCAAAACAGTTCAAATGTTTATGGACCATATAAAGCGCAAAGCGGAAATAAATATTACAGAGCTAGAGCCTACAATAGCACTAGTGGTGATGAAGCTAACTTATTAACACCAAATATTGATATTTCTACAGTAACAACCCCTACTTTACATTTTTACACTTTTATGCATGGTGAAAATATTGGTAGTTTACATGTTGATATTTTGAATAACGGTACTTGGACTAATGACATATTTAGCATAACCGGAAGTCAACAAACTTCTGTTCATGATCTATGGGATGAGCATTTTATCGATCTATCACAATTTACAGATATTATTAAAGTAAGATTCAGAGCTGTTACTGCTGAAGGCTATGGTCTTAAAGAAATTGATATTGATGACATTAGTATTATTGAAAAACCATCATGTATCAAACCAACAAACATTAAAGTTAGTAATGAAACTATTAATAGTGTTGATTTAAGCTGGATTACTAATAACAATGAAAATAACTGGACATTAGAATACGGTATCGAAAACTTTAGTATTGGATCTGGTACACAGGTTAACGTTTCTAACAATCCATATACTTTAGAAAACTTAAACTCAAATACTACCTATGATGTTTATATAAAATCCAATTGTAACACCAATAATTCTAGCGAATGGAATGGTCCTTTTAAATTTAAAACCAAAGCTGATTTTTGTAACGGAGACCATTTCTACGATACTGGTGGAGCTTCAGGGAATTATAGCAATAATGAAAATTACACAACTACCATTTACCCTAAAACCGGTACTGATATAGTTACAGTATTCTTTAATTATTTTGAAATTGAAAACTGTTGCGATTATTTATATATATATGATGGTCCCGATACGAATGCTAACTTAATAGGACAATATAATGGTACCAATTCTCCTGGTAACATTGCTTCTACTCATAGCTCAGGAGCTTTAACCTTTAAGTTTACTTCTAGTAATTATACTAATTACGGTGGTTGGGATGCTACTGTTTTATGTGAAAGTGATACTTGTTTAACACCGATTAACACATTAGCAACAAATATTTCTTATAATTCTGCTCAAATTCAATGGGAAACTAGAAGTAACGAAACTAGTTGGTTTATTGAATATGGAGAAAAAGGATTCACCCCTGGAACAGGAAATAATATTCAAATATTAACCAATCCTATTACCTTAAACAATTTAACCTCAGATACAGAGTATGATATATATGTAACTGCTAATTGTGAAGGAACTCCTAGTACAATCTTAAATCCTTATAGTTTTAAAACAACACCTAACTATTGTAATGGAGATCGTTTTTACGATTCAGGAGGTATTGACGGTAGTTATAAAAATAATGAAAACTATATTACTACAATCTACCCACAAGATAATGCTGATTTTGTTTCTGTTACATTTAACTCTTTTTCTACGGAAGGTTGTTGTGATAGGTTATACATTTATGATGGAGACAATACGAACGCCATCTTAATAGGTAGTTATGCTGGTAACAATAGCCCTGGAACCATTATTTCTACTCATGAAACAGGTGCTTTAACCTTTAGCTTTACATCAGATAGTTCAATAACCAGTTCAGGTTGGGATGCTACTGTTGAGTGTGGAACATTATCTTGTCCTAAACCTACAAATATTCAAATTGAAAACATCACGCAAAATTCAGTAGATATAAACTGGATAGCTGGTTCTAACGAACAATCATGGGAAATTGAATATGGTCAAACAGGTTTTACTCAAGGTAATGGTACTCTTATCCAAGTTGACAACAACAACTATACAATTAATGATTTAGGACAATTACAAAGTTATGATGTATATGTAAGAGCCAACTGTGGAAGTACTGACAATAGTTTATGGGCTGGTCCTTTTAGTTTTGCTACAAATTGTAATTTAACTGCTCCATTTTATGAAAACTTCTCCAGTAACTCTGTTCCTAATTGCTGGACACAATATGGAAGCGAAAATTGGAATTTTAGCACAGGAGCAGATTATGATGCACAAAATGCTGGTGATTTTACATCTGGAGGAAATACAAATTATGCTTGGATTGATGGTTCTTCTCCTAATGGTCCAAATCAAACAAGTAATTTATTTACTGAGATTATTGATATTTCTAACCTATCAGAACCTGCATTACAGTTTTCAGTATTCAGTAAAAACACTATAAGTAATAGTTTTAATAGCTTACTAGTTAAAGTACATAATACTGCAAGCACAGCCCATACACTTTTACAGCTACAAGGTGCTACAGAAAATGGAGGTTGGCAAACATTTACATATGACTTATCTGATTATATTGAATCTAATCTGATACATATAGAATTTATAATCACAGAAAATAGCCCTGAGTCTCCTTATCATAATGATATTTTAATTGATGATGTTAGAATTGATAACCTAACTACCTTAGGAACTAAAGAAGTTAATATCTTAGATAATGTTTCCTATTATCCTAATCCAGTAAAAGATAATTTAAAAATAAATAGTCCTGAGCTAATTACTAAAGTAGAAGTTTATTCTATACTTGGAAGAAAACTTCTAGATAAGCCAATTAAAGAGTTTAATAACGTTCTCGATATTGATTTTTCTAATTATGCTTCTGGAACATATCTTGTAAAGGTATTTGCCCAAAATAGACTCAAATCTTTTAGAATCTTAAAAGAATAACTTAAAAAGGAATAGTGTTAAAGCTATTCCTTTTTTATTTTTTGTGCTTGAACAATATGCCTTTCATTATGATAAATTACAAATCGAAAAGCATCTCCTAACCTTAATTTTAGTAATGGTAATGTGATAGAGGTTTTAATTTTTGTCAGGTTTTTATCCTTAGCTAGTTTTAACAACTCTAATAATTCATTTTGATACCCTATAAAACCATCTAACACCTCATTTTTTTCTAATATTGAATAAATAGGGTTTTTACTCTTAAACGTATTCATTGTTTTCATGTTTTCTTTAGGCAACATATCTATAGCGAATTTATTCCCTAAATATCCAGGGTTAAATACAGATGAATTTTGGTATCTTGATGTCCTAATTCTCTTGTCTATCTCTTCATTATAAAAGGCTGCATATCTATTCAAATGTTCAATACATTCTAAGATAGACCAAGAAGTTTTCTCCCTCTTTTTTTGAAGCTCTTCTTCTGGTATTGTTTTTAAATATTGGGCATATTCAATATGAGAACATACATAATTCTCTAACTCGGAAAGTAATTTTTGTTTATTAAAAACCATTTCAATTATTATTTATTCAAATTTCTAAAAATAAAAATGGTTAAATATTGATTCTAATCAAGAGTTTTTAAGGATTCTTGATAATGTTTCTGGTGTCATTCTCAAATAAGATGCAATGTACTTTTGAGGTATCTCTTGAAAAACCTGTGGGCTTCTTTTCATAACACGTTCAAATCTTTTTTGTGGTGAATATGTTATTAAATCAATCTCTCTTTCTATTTGTTGGTACACGAAACTTTGTAATAATTGTTCCCAAGTATCTTTGAACTCTTTTTTTGAATTCATTAACTCTGTAAAGCTTTTTTTGGAAATCACTTTTAACTTACATTTTTTTATCGCTTGTATATAAAAAGAAGTCGGTTGATCTGTTAAAAAAGAATCTAAAGCTGTGATTATTGAGTTTTTGTAACCAAACCTAATCGTATGCTCTTCAACCTCATCTTCAATAAAAACCCTCAAACTTCCTTCAACAACCAAAAACAAATATGTATTTACTTCTTCTTTATTTACTAAAAACTGACCTCTTTTTAATTCTATTTCATCTTCCCAAGCTTTTTCAAGAATATTTAAAAGTTGATTGTGTACACTCATTAAAATAGTTTCATTTGATTGGTTTGATTTTTATCAAATTTAGTAAAATCTAGAGGAGGTAATTCTATATTTTTTAAATACATCCTTTTAGCTAATTGGAATTGAATTTTAATTTGCTTTGCAAACTCACCTTCACCTTTCATTCTTGTTGCATAATTAGAATCATTTAATGTACCGTTATGACAAGCTTTTATTTGATTTAAAATTTTGTCCGCTCTATCTAGATATGTCTTTTTCACCCAATTCGTAAAAATTTCACCTATAGCGCCATTTAGCCTAACAACGGTATAACCAACTGATTTTGCACCTAAAACACTCACTTTTTTCACTAGTGGTATAATTTCATGATTATTAATAGCTGGTATTATTGGTGCCATCATAACACCTACAGGTACCTTATTTTCTGATAAAATTCTTACTGTTTCTAATCTTTTTTTTATTGAAGCTGTCCTTGGTTCTACTTTTCTTCTTACTTCCTCAGATAATGACGTTATTGAAATATTAACTCGTATCAAGTTCATTGACGCCATTTCTTTTATAATGTCTATATCTCTTAATACCAAAGAGTTTTTAGTAAGGATACTTACTGGATGTTTAAGTTTTAATAGAACCTCTAACATTTTACGCGTTATTTGAAGTTTCTTTTCTATCGGTTGATAACAATCCGTATTCCCTGATAACATTATGTTTTTAGGAACCCAACTCCTACTTCTTAATTTCTTTTCTAATAACTCAGGCGCATTTGTTTTGTATAAGATTTTACGCTCAAAATCTAAACCCGCAGAATATCCCCAATACTCATGTGAATTTCTAGCATAACAATATATACAACCATGCTCACATCCTTGATAGGGATTCATTGAATACAAAAAACCAACATCAGGGCTGGGCGCTTTATTTAAAATTGTTTTAGGGAAAATTTCTAAATAAGATGTTTTATTATTATCTGACTTTTCTTTTTCAATTTCACAATAATTTAAAAAATCATCTAAAACTTCATATTTATGTTGTAAAAACCTATTATGGACGTTGTGTTGCGCTCCTCTACCCTTTATATAACTCATTATTAAAAATCATTAAATTATTGAATGACCTTATTGAGAATAAAGAAGTAAAAGTCCCCTAAACACCCTTTTGCATTATCACAAAATCACCCACTGCAATATTACAAACAAAACACAAATAATACAAAAAACAATATCATAAAAAAAGGCTCTTAAGAGCCTCATTTTTATATTTTTCTTGTTTTATTGGATAACCAAAAATCTGCAAAGACAAGTGCTGTCAGCGCTTCAACAATTGGTACTGCCCTAGGTACTACACAAGGATCATGCCTTCCCTTACCTAGTATTTCTGTAGCTTCTCCTTCAGCATTTATTGTTTCCTGGTTTTGCATAATTGTAGCTACTGGTTTAAAAGCAACCCTGAAATACACATCCATTCCATTTGATATTCCTCCTTGGATTCCTCCAGAAAGATTAGATTTTGTACTTCCATCTGAATTGAAAATATCATTATGTTCAGATCCTTTCATCTTAGCTCCACAGAATCCACTTCCAAACTCAAAACCTTTAACAGCGTTAATTGAAAGCATTGCTTTTCCTAATTCTGCATGTAACTTATGAAAGATTGGTTCACCTAAACCTACTGGCGTATTCTTAACTACACAAGTAATGGTGCCACCAATTGTATCTCCTTCTTTTCTTATTTCTTTAATCCTATCAATCATTTTTTCCGCAATTTCCTCATCAGGGCAGCGAACAATATTCTCCTCTATCTTGGAAAAGTCTAAATCTTGATATGGTTTTTCTAAAAAAATATTACCAACAGAAGAAGTATAAGCATTAATATTAATATGACTAATAAGTTGCTTAGCTAAAGCTCCTGCAACTACCCAATTGGCTGTTTCTCTAGCAGAAGTTCTTCCTCCTCCTCTATGGTCTCTTATACCATATTTTTTATCATAGGTAAAATCTGCATGAGAAGGTCTATACACATTTGTATTATGATTGTAATCTTTACTCTTTTGGTTTGTATTCTTTATAACAAACCCTATTGAAGCTCCTGTAGTAACCCCTTCAAATATTCCAGATAAAAATTCTACTGTATCTGGTTCTTTGCGTTGCGTTACAATTTTCGACTGTCCAGGCTTACGTCTGTCCAATTCATTTTGGATAGCCTCAAAATTTACTTTCATGCCCGCTGGAAAACCATCTATGATTCCCCCAATAGCAATACCGTGCGATTCACCAAATGTGGTTAATTTTAAAATATTTCCGAATGAATTAAACATCTTATAGTTATTTTGGGAACGAAAGTAGAATTAATTATTAAAATAACACAATGAAATATTAATAATTATTCGTCAATTATTCCCTTATAATTACTGTTTCATGCTACGTTTTAGCTGAACACTCTTTATATATGTATGGCTGTTTAATTTTTTTATTATTTTTTTTCTTTTGATAAAAAAGCAAAAAACACTGACTACAAACATGTTACAATCACCTTTGTATTTTCTCTAGATTTTTATTCAAAAAAAACTCAAAAAAACTTTTTTAGAATTAAAAAAAGGTCATATATTTGCACCCGCAATCAGGGAATACCTGATACCACAAAGGAGAAATGGCAGAGTGGTCGAATGCGGCGGTCTTGAAAACCGTTGACTGTAACAGGTCCGGGGGTTCGAATCCCTCTTTCTCCGCAAATCCGAAGTTAACGCTTCGGATTTTTTTAGGGGATTAAAGAAAAAAGGCTTGCAATGCAGGCTTTTTTTTTTTTGCTTAAAACTTACCTATTTCATACCATCTACTAATTTAAAGTAATACAAAATCATCTATTTTAAAAATAATTTCAAATATATTTTACTTTTTTCTTGGTACAATGCTTTTTATTTGTATCTTTGGAATGTCTTTGGAGACGTCCTTAGACTTTTTCTTTTTCATAGCAATTTTTCCCACTCATCTTTTTGAGTGGGTTTTCTTTTTTAATCTATCCAGTTTTTAAAATCTTTTACTCTTTCTCTACTTACTATTATTTCTGCTTCTTCATAATTATGTAACTTTAACTGTAAGCGAGAATTTGTATACGATACAATATCTTTTATTGCATTTATATGTACAATATAGGTTCGGTTAACTCTAAAAAAGTGTTCTGGGTTTAAAATATTACCTAAACCACTTAAAGAATAATCTATAACTGCATTAAATTTTATAGTTTTAACAAAAGTAGCATTATCGAAACTATAGAAACACAATACTTCTTCTTCTTTTATTATTTTAATCTTTTTACCATTTTTTATAGTAAATGAACTTTTATAAGATTCTACTTGAGTATTTTTAAACATCTCTTTTAACTTTATAAAATCTTCTTCTTCATCTTTTAACCTTCTTGCTTTTAGCATGACCTTATTTATTTGTTCTTTTTTTATTGGTTTTAATAAATAGGAAATACTATTATAATCAAAGGCTTTAATACTATAGGTACTATATGCAGTTGTAAAAATAATTTTAGAACAAACCTCTATCTTCTCAAAAATTTCAAAACAGACTCCATCCGACAACTCTACATCTAAAAAAATAATATCTGGATGCTTATTTTTCTGTAGCCAATCAATTGCTTTTTTTACAGAAGGTACAGAACCTAAAACTTCTACTTTAAAATCAACAAGCATTCTTTCCAGCTTTCTTACCGAAGGCATTTCATCTTCTATTATTAATGAATTCATATTAAACTTTTAAAAGAGGGAGTTTTATTAAAAAGTTGGTTTCACTATTTTCAACCATCACCTTATTTTTTGTAAAATAACTATAACGTTCAACAATATTCTTAATTCCTTTTCCACTATAACTTTTTGTTAATTTCAAATTAACATTGTTAATTATTACTATATAATCTTCGTACGAAATTATTCTTACTCTTACTGGTGTTTGCTTACTAATTTCATTATGTTTTACAACATTTTCTATTATCTGTTGTAAGGAAGTAGTCACCAATTTCTTCTCTAAATGTTTTCCTTCAATAGATATACAATACGAAAACGATTTTTCATACCTACTCTCAAGTAAATCTAAATAATCTTGAACAAACTCCATTTCTCTTTTTAAACTCACTAAATCATGCTTTTCTTGTTCTAAAAAATGCTGATAAATATTTGACAGCTTTTTACAATATATAGCTGCTTTTTTAGGAGACTCTTCAATAAATGAGGTTAATACATTTATGTTATTAAATAAAAAATGCGGACTTAATTGCTTTTTTAACTGCTGGTATTCTGCTTTTGACCTAAGTCCTTTTTTTATAAACTGCTTTTCTTTTCTTATTACTGTTTTATATAAGGCAAAAAAATGATTGGTTATTGTCATAGGTATTATATAAACATACAAGAACACTAACAAATCTAACAAACTTTCAAATCTTAAAACTTCAATTTTTTCTAAAACAAAGAACAATAAACATATAACAACAGGATAAATAATACTAACAAACAACAATCTCTTTAAAGTATTCATTTGTTTAATTGAAAGAAAATACAAGATAGCAATGTATAATACACCTAAAATCCCTATTATTATATTTATAATTAAAAAAAAGGGCGTTGTAAAATAGAAATAATAATAGCTCCTTAATAAAGTTACCAAAAACCAAGACAGTATTAATGTACTTAATGAATATGTTAGAACTTGATTTTTTAATTCTTTATTTTTAAAAACTACAAATAAAATAATACTAACCAGAGACGCCCTTACTAATGCCTGATGAATTGTAAACATAATATATTTTGCATCTAATGCTATATTATAAGCTTCTATCAATATAACATTCTCTCTAATGAACGGATTTATTATAATCTGTACCAAGATTGAGTATAATACCGAAGAAAACAAATAATAAAGTATACTACTTACTTTTTTTTCATTAACTTGTTCTAAAAAGTATTTTGACAGTGTTATTGGTATAATAAAGGATATAAAATCTATAATTCTTCCACTAGAAAAAAAACTCTCATATATTTCTTGGTTGTTGATATACTTGTAATCAAGTATAAATACAGCTATAACACAAAATGCTGAAATACTAATTATTTTTAATAACTGTATTATTCTATTTTTTTTCATAATCATAGTTTTTTTAATATTCTGACAAAATTGGAAGTTTGATTAATGTTTTATTATTAGAGTTAAAAAACTGTACACACTCTTCTGTAAAATAGGAATACTTATTTTTTATAAACTCCATTTCATTATCTAGTTCTAGAATACTATCTATTTCTACAGTTAACTGCTCTTCTATCACACTAAACCTATAATTCACCTCTTTTTTGGGGGCGTTTTCTAGTTGTTTCAGTATTGCATAAACAACTCCTGAAACTATATAGCTCTCCATGTACTTTTCTTTAATTTCTATTTCAAAAACTAATCTATAGTTAGTTTTAGCTTTATAAATACTAACATAACTTTCTATAAAACCTACTTCTTCTTTTAATTTTACAATGTCTTCTTTTTCATTCTTTAAGAAATACCTATACACTTCCGAAAGATTTTCTGAAAATTGAATTGATTTAACTGGGGCTTCTTCTATTATATTACTTAAATAGTTTAGGTTTTGAAATAAATAATCTGGACTTAACCTTTCTTTTAGATTCTTATAGTTCTCTTGTAATTCTTTGCTTTCTTTTTCTTTATTTATTTTTGTTTCTTTAAACGTATATATAAAACAACTCAATATTTTAATTAACATAAAATAAACTACTGGAATTATAACCTCTCTTAACAAAGTCATTTCGTAACTTATACCACCTAATGCTATTTCAAAAATAATAGAGCTACTATAGTACACTTCTTTATCTATCTCTCCAAGCAGAAAAGCATAAACTAAAGGGCTAGTTACTAAAAATAAATAATATATATATTTGAGGTGTTTTGAGTTTTTACTTTTTTTCATAAAATGTAATAACCAAACATAAACTTGTCCTAAAGAAGCTAATACTAAGAGATAAAAATCAAGCTTTGAATTCAATATTGAAAAAAAACACCAAAATACTGTTACCAAAAACCAACTATATAATAGATTATCTTTTTTATAAATAATTTCTTTTTGCTTCCACCTTGAAGTATACAATATCAAAGACGAAGCTAGAGCTACTAGTATTGTAAAAAATGTTTGATTTAAACTTGGACTAAAATTAAAAAAACCACTCCCATATGTTTTAATAATGGTAAGAAACAAATCACCCAAAACTGAAAATACCACTACCCTTATTAAGTATTTTAAAAACTTCAATTCATCTATATTCTCTCTCCTAAAAAAATAAACTGAAAAAAATACAGGAAAAAAGATTATTGAAATTAATCGTGATATAAAATACTTATTAACCATTTCTTTCTCATTCATAAAAAAATAAAAAAAAGCAACAAAAACAACACAAAACACAATGCTTGTTGTTATTCCTATTGCTAATGCTTTAAAAAACTTATTCATACTTATTTAATTTTCCTCAAAAATGAAAAAGAAAAAACGAAAGTAGAAATTAAAATAAGTGAACTGTTATTTTTTACTAGTGAGTTGTTAATCTATCCAGTTTTTAAAATCTTTTACTCTTTCTCTACTTACTATTATTTCTGCTTCTTCATAATTATGTAACTTTAACTGTAAGCGAGAATTTGTATACGATACAATATCTTTTATTGCATTTATATGTACAATATAGGTTCGGTTAACTCTAAAAAAGTGTTCTGGGTTTAATTGCTCTTGCCAATGTTCTAATGAATGATCTAATAAATAGTTTCTATTGCCATTGGTATGAATGTAACTTGCTTTATTTTCCGAATAAAAACATTCTATTTCATCAGCGTGTACAATTTTAATGTGTTGGCCAACTTTAATAGTAAATCGTTTTTTATACTTTCTATCAATTGGATTTATTAACAGTTTTCTTATATCCTCTATATTTACTTTTAAATCGGTTTGTTTAGGTTGGTTCTCTTGATACTTTTCTACAGCAATTTTCAACTCGTCTTCATCAATAGGCTTCAGCAAATAATCTATAGAATTTAATTTAAAAGCTTTTAAAGCGTATTCATCATACGCTGTTGTAAAAATTATAGCCGATTTTACCGTTACTTCTTCAAAGATTTCAAAAGATAAACCATCTGATAATTGAATATCTAGAAAAATTAAATCAGGGTGCTCATTATTTTGAAACCAATTAATTGCTTCTTCTACTGAATGCAACATTTGTTTTGCTTCTAAGTTTAACACACCTAGCATTCTTTGTAACCTTCTTGCTGCTGGTTTTTCATCTTCTATAATTACTATATTCATTGTTTTTATTTTCGTTTGGTATTATTTTACTGATTCGTTTTTATTGGCACCTCCAAAGGGTATAATATCCCGAAGTAGTTTACCTCTTCATTTTTTAATAGCACAATATACTACTGTCACACTTCTCGTCTCTAAATAGTTCTATCACTCATAAACTCTTCTATTTTATTTCTCTCCCAGTTTTTACCTAGCAAGAAATCAAATCCAAAAACATTAAATGTGTGATAAATAATACCTATTCCCCAAAAAATCCATAAAATAAAGGTTCCTAAATCAAAAAACGCTTCCTGAAAAGTTTCTCCATTATCTAAATTTCTAACTATTTTCTTTACACTTACAAAAAGATTAACTACAACATATACCACTAAATGAGTATAGTATTTTTTCAACTGTTCTACTCTTTTTTTTGCTTTGTAATATTTTTCTTCCTTATTTAAATTACCCGTTTCCATCTTTTCTCTACCTATTATTTTCATTCATAAATTCCTGTATTTTTTGCTCTTCCCAATTCTTACTAAAAAATATTCTTGATCCAAAAACTCCTAGCCAATGAAAGAACAATCCAATACCCCAAAATAACCAAGTTGCATACACTCCAAAATTACTAATTGCATCTTTAAATGTATCTCCTTCATCAGACATTAAACCTATCACAATAACACTAGATATAAATACATTTACTATAACATAAGCTACGGCATGCCAATAAAATCCTTTTATTTTCTCAACTCTTTTCTTTGCTAAGATATACTTACGCTCCTTTGTTAACTCATTTTTCATCTTCTATTTTCTTTATCTAAAAATTGTTGTATCTTTTTTTCTTCCCAGTTTTTTCCAAATCCAAGCTTGTCTGCTCCAAACACTCCAAACCAATGAAAAAACACTCCTAAACTCATTCCTATTAATGGATACCAAAACCAATGATAATGGGGCACAAACTTTAAATTCACAACTATTATTATTGGCATTGTTAACACCGTTATTATTGCATGAATATAAAATGCTTTTATTTTCTCAACTTTCTTTTTGGCTAACATGTAATTATGTTCCTTTATAAACTGATTTTCCATATCTATCGATTTTCTTCAAGAAATTGTTTTATTTTTCTTTCCTCCCAGTCTTTTCCAAAACCTAATTTGTCTACCCCAAAGACACTTATAAAATGAACAATCAACCCTAAACTTACACCTGTTATTGGGTACCAAAACCAATGATATTCAGCTGAAAATTTTAAATTAATAAATATTAATGCTACTATTATAAACACCGTGATTATTGTATGAATGTAAAACCCTTTTATTTTTTCTGTTCGTTTTTTTGCTTTTATGTATTGATATTCTTTGATATAATTATTTTCCATGATAATAGATAATTAGTTATTAGGTTCTTTTTCTTTATTCATTATCTCATTTACTTTTCTTTCCTCCCATGTTTTCCCAAAGATTAACTGGTATTCTTTATAAACATTAATCCAATGAAAAAACAAACTTAAAATCATTCCTATTAATGGATACCAAAACCAGTTATGCATTGGTATATATTTTTTATTGATAATAATCAAAACAGGAATCATTACAATGGTAATTATAGTATGTACATATAATTTCTTTATTTTTTTTGCTTTCTTTCTCGCTTTTGAATATTTATAACGATATAGGTTATTGTTTTCCATTTTTAGTTTAGATTATTATCTTTTGACATTAGTTCTTTTATTTTTCTCTCTTCCCAATCTTTACCAAACCCTAATTTATTTTTTCCAAAAACTTCCATCCAGTGAAAGACTAATCCAATTCCCCAGCCTAACCACGTCATATACACTCCTAAATGTTTAATAGCTTGATTAAGGGTTCTTTTTTCCTCGTATATAAAACCTAGTATAACAACAATACTTATACATGTATTCACTATTAAATAGACTGATAAATGTCCATAAAAATCTTTTACTTCTTTTACCCTTTTTTTAGCTTTTATATACTGTTCTTCCTTTATATATTCTTGTTCCATTAGTGCCTACGTTTTTTTTCCTCTTCCATTATTTCTTTTATTTTTCTTTCTTCCCAGTTTTTCCCTAAGAACAAGCTGTAATTATTTATTTCTAAAAAGTGGAAAAATAATCCAATTCCCCATCCTATCATCGGAAACCAAAACCAATGGAATTGTGATGAAAACGTTAAATTTATATAGATCAAAAACGGTATTACTAAACAATAAGAAACTAAGTTTTGGTAAAACTCTTTTAGTTTCTCTACTTTCTCTACTGCTTTTACATATTTACTATTTTCTAATGTATCTGTATTAATTTTCATGTCTGTTGCTTTTATTAACAGTGGTAAACTCACTGTAAATGTTTTGTTATTATTGGTTACTTTCACACCTATATCAGTTATTAATCCATATCTATCAGCAATATTTCTTAATCCTACTTTGGTGCTTTTTCCTATGGCTTCTTTTGGGTTAATATTATTTTGAACCTGCAAAAAGCCTTCTTGTTCAAATATGTGTATTTCTAATGGCCTGTTAGAAGACACAACATTGTGCTTTACTGCATTTTCTAATAATAATTGCAGTGAAAGCGGGACTATTTTTAATTCTGAATTACTTACTTGTGTTGGAATGGTAAACTTAACAGCATCTTCAAATCGCATTTGTAATAATTCCATATATGTTTTTGCAAATTTTAACTCCTCTTGTATTGGAACTAACTCTTTATTTCTCTGCTCTAAAACATATCTATATATTTTTGAGAGTTTGGTTGTAAATTTTTCTGCTTGATATGGGTTTTCACCAATCAAAGACGTTAATACATTTAAACTGTTGAATAAAAAATGAGGATCTATTTGACTCTTTAATGTTTCAAATTTTGCTGTTTCTGTCTTAGCTACTATTTGTTGTTGTTGTGTTTCTTGAGTAGCTGCTTTTTTCCAAGCCAACATAAAACCTCTAGCATGAAAAAACACTGCTACACCAAGTGAGAGCACCACCGTAAACATATGTGTCATAATTAACTTTTCAGAAAAAAGAATACTTACATCATTTTTAAAAATAAGTACATATTGCACATAATGTATAAACAGTACAGCTATCACTGTATACAACAACGTAGTAACTATTGCGGCAGTTACCCTTTGATTAGTTTGAGTAACCCAACTCCATTTAGTAGTTAAATAATCATTTATAAACCCATTCCCCATTCCTAATATAAATGAATACATTGCTGAAAATAAAAATACTGTTCCTGCTCCTTTTAATGAAAATTCTTGGTTTATTAATGTAAATACAAGTCCGAAAATAATGGTCATTTTTAAACAAATCCAAAAATCTTTTTTCAATCGCTCTATCCAATTTATTTGCTCTGTATTCATTGCTAGCTAGTTATTAAAATCTGATTTCTAAAGATACATTTTTATCATTAAGCATAAATTTTGCATCGTTATATTTAGGTGGTCCAAAATTCATTGTATTGTTAGAAGCGCCATAGTTTTCCGTAGGCATTCCATTAGGTTCAAAGTCCATTATATCATTATTATTTTTATCATGATAACAAACTACCGCATACTCACCTTGCTCTATTTTGTCAAAAACAATAGTACTTATTCCTCTTTTAATAGTTGCTGATTTTCTTTGTAATGGTTCTTTCAAAAATCCTTTTTTAGTATAAAGAGCAAAATTTACCTTTCCTTTATCTGAAGTAGCATTGGTTACTGATACTGTAATACTTTGTTCTTGAGCAGACACGTGTTGTACTGTTAGATTGATCACAAAAAACAAAAGATTGATTAATAATTTCATGGTGCTGTTTTTAATTATTTACACTACAAATATCTTTGAATGCCCTTACTTTTTAAATTAAAAACTACCGAACTGTATTTTTTTTGAGATGAATTGTAAAATTCAATTTATCTAATAATTTTCTACCTATACAATACTATAATGAACAGTTACTATATTTTTATTCTTAAAAAATTATAATGATACTGTAACGTTTCTTACTTTTGAGCTACTTATTTAATATCAAACGTTACTATATTTAGTGCAAACTGAACTCGAAAATAAATTTTTATCAGATTTTGAAGCTAATCAAAATATTGTGCATAAAGTGTGTAGAATTTATACTACCAACCAAGATGCTCATAATGATTTGTTTCAAGAGATAACTATTCAACTATGGAAAAACTACACAAAATTTCGAGGCGATGCTAAATTTAGTACTTGGATGTATCGTGTGGCTTTAAACACTGCTATTTCTTTATATAGAAAATCGACTAGAACTGTAAAAACACAAGACATTAGTGACTTTGCTTACAAAATACAGTCTAATGAATATGATGATACTGAAGAAGTACAACTTAAAGCTTTATATAAGGCTATACATAAATTAAATGATATTGATAAAGCGCTAA
The DNA here is from genome assembly GCF_964036645.1 of Tenacibaculum sp. 190524A02b. Taxonomy (NCBI): domain Bacteria; kingdom Pseudomonadati; phylum Bacteroidota; class Flavobacteriia; order Flavobacteriales; family Flavobacteriaceae; genus Tenacibaculum; species Tenacibaculum vairaonense. Next base: position 2,085,778 of record NZ_OZ038525.1, read on the forward strand.
TATTTTTATACCTTGAAGACAAACCTTACAAAGAAATTGCTGATACTTTAGGTATTAGTTCTGTAAACGCTAGGGTAAAAATGAATAGAGCTAAAGATAAATTAAAGAAAATATTGACACCATAATTTACTATATGGATGCATTAGATAAATATAAAAAAGCTTGGGATAATCAACCTGAAGAAACTGAAAAAGTTTCTAAGGTAGATATCTATAAAATGACGCGCTCAAAGTCGTCATCAATCGTGAAATGGATTTTTATTATTGGTATTTTAGAACTCCTTTTTTGGGGTGGACTTAACATGGTTTTTGTAGGTTCTTCTTATACTGATTTATATGATGAATTACATTTAAACACTTTAGTATATACCAGTATATACCTTCACTACTTCATTATTGTAGTATTTTTAGTTGCTTTTTATAAAAATTACAAGTCTATTTCTGTTTCTGATAGTACAAAAACACTTATTAAAAAGATTTTAAACACTAGAAAAGTAGTAAAATACTACGTCTACTTTAACTTATTTTATGCTATTTTGGCAAACCTTATAATTGTACTTTTTATATTTAATGATCTTGATGGACTTATTAACTATTACAATACGCATGGTATTGTAGCTCCAAGTAGTAAAAATCAACTGATTGTTTCATTAATAATTGCTGTTGTTCTTGTACTTAGCTTAATGTTTGTTATCCTATGGTTATTTTATAAAGTTATTTATGGTAGCCTATTAAAAAAACTACACATTAACTATCAAAAATTAACTAAATTAGAACAATCTAATACTTAATTTTTTATGAAGAGAGTTCTTTTTATTTCCTTCTTGTTTTGTTGTGCATCTTTAACAGCTCAAGAGTCAAATTTTTGGAATAAAGTTAGATTTGGAGGTGGTTTTGGTTTAGGCTTTGGAAACAATAATACAACAGTAGCAATTTCTCCAAGTGCTGTATATGATTTTAACGAACAATTTTCTTTAGGACTAGGAGTTGGTTATTTATATAACAAACAAAACAACTTTTCTTCTAACGTTTATAGTGGAAGTATTATCTCTTTATACAATCCTATGAATGAAATTCAACTTTCAGCTGAGTTTGAACATCTTTTTGTAAATAGACGTTCTAGAAGCTTTACTGAAAACTATAACTATCCTGCCCTATATCTTGGTGCAGCGTATAGAACAGGACATGTTTCTTTTGGTATTCGATATGATGTTTTGTACGATAAAAACAAGAGTATTTTTGCTTCTCCAATTTCCCCAATAGTTCGAATATTCTTTTAGTTACATTATATTTTTACAATCGTTTACTTAAAACTTTTTAGTTCCTTTATTAATACTTCTAACATATCATCTGTAAAATCATGATGGGTTACAATACGTATTTTTCCTTCACCCATAGAGATTAATAAAATTCCTTTATCTGCCATTTTCTGCATAAATTCATCTGGATTTATAGTTTCTTCAACATAAAAAATAATAATGTTCGTCTCAATTGGCTCTACTTTTTTAACATAAGAACAATCCTCTAAAACTTCTCCTATTTGTTTTGCCCTACGGTGATCCTCTGATAAACGCGCTACCTGATTCTCTAAAGCATAGATTCCTGCTGCTGCTAAAAATCCAGCTTGGCGCATACCTCCTCCAAATAGCTTACGAACTCGTAATGCTTTTTCAATATGTCCTTTACTCCCTACTAAAACGGACCCGACTGGAGCTCCTAACCCTTTAGATAAGCATATAGAAATTGTATCAAACAATTCTCCATATTGCTTAGTTGTTTCATTTTTTGCCACCAAAGCATTAAAAAGTCTAGCCCCATCTAGATGATATTTCAAATCATTCTTTTTAGCTACTTTTTCTATTTCCTTTAACTCTTCAAAATCCCAACATGCTCCTCCACCTTTATTTGTAGTATTTTCCACACAAACCAACCTACTATATGGTGTATGAATATCATTTCTTCCTCCTACCAAACTCTCTAATTGTTTTGCGGTAAACATTCCTCTACTTCCATCAATCAAACAAGAAGTTACTCCAGCATTAAAAGCCGCTCCTCCTCCTTCATAATTATAAACATGTGCCCACTTATCACAAAACATTCTATCACCTGGTTGTGTATGTATTTTTATAGCTGTTTGATTAGCCATGGTACCTGATGGAAAAAACAAAGCATCTTCCATTCCAAACATATTAGCTACTTTTTCTTGTAGAGCATTTACTGTTGGATCTGCTTTAAAAACATCATCTCCTACTTTAGCTTCTAGCATTACTTGTAACATTTCTTTAGTTGGTTTGGTAACAGTGTCGCTTATTAAATTGATTTCCATTTAAGTTATAATTTAGTTTGTAAAGTGTATTTTTGCAATCTTATGATTACACACGAACAGCTTAAAGATATTACTGAACGAATTGGCAAGTTAAAAAGCTATCTTGACATTGACAAAAAGTTGATTGAAATTACTAATGAAGAGGAAAAAACTGCTGACCCAAATTTTTGGAACAATCCAAAAGAAGCGGAAGTATTAATGAAATCGTTACGTTTTAAAAAGAAATGGGTAAACGATTATAATACTGCGGTATCTCTACAGGAAGATTTAAGTGTTTTGTACGATTTTTACAAAGAAGGAGAAGTTGATGAAAATGAAGTAGATGAGCATTATGAGAAAACAGTGTCTTTTTTAGAAGATATTGAATTTAAAAATATGCTTTCTGAAGAGGGAGATGGTTTAAGTGCAGTAATTCAAATTACGGCTGGTGCTGGAGGAACAGAAAGTTGTGACTGGACAGAAATGTTGATGAGAATGTACATGATGTGGGCAGAAAAACAAGGTTTTAAAATTAAAACACTTAACTATCAAGAAGGTGATGTCGCTGGTGTTAAAACGGTTACTCTTGAACTTGACGGTGATTATGCCTTTGGTTGGCTTAAAGGTGAAAATGGTGTACATAGATTGGTACGTATTTCTCCTTTTGATAGTAACGCTAAGCGTCATACTTCTTTTTCTTCCGTATATGTTTATCCTGTTGCGGATGATTCTATCGAAATTGAAATTAACCCTGCTGATATTGAAATCACTACCGCTCGTTCAAGTGGTGCTGGTGGACAAAATGTAAACAAAGTAGAAACTAAAGTGCAGTTATTGCACAAACCTACAGGTATCCAAATTCAATGTTCTAACTCTAGATCTCAACATGATAACAGGGCTACTGCTTTACAGATGTTAAAATCACAATTATACGAGATAGAACTGCAAAAACGTCAAGCTGCCCGTGCCGATATTGAAGCGAATAAAATGAAAAACGAATGGGGTAGCCAAATTCGTAATTACGTAATGCATCCTTATAAATTGGTGAAAGATGTAAGAACAGCACATGAAACTGGTAATGTGGATGCAGTTATGAACGGTGATATTAATCCGTTTTTAAAAGCTTTTCTTATGATGATGGGGCAGAAAGAGGGTTAAGTGTTAAGTAAGTTATATTTTTATAGGCTATGAAAAAACAATATTTATTACTGTTTTTAGCAATTTTAATCATCTGTTCTCCAAATCTACTAATCATTTACACAGGAATAGATTCTGTAACGGGAACTTTGACAAAAAAAATAGTATTTCTGTTACTTAGCACCTCTATAGTATTAGTACCTCTTTACAGGATTAAGCCTAAAATATACATTGGTTTTCTTACATTTATAATTCCCTTTGTCTTTTTTGAACTTTATCATATTTCAACTTTTGAAGCCATCTCTTCCGAGGAAGCTATTCTTTCAATTTATTTAACTAATTATCACGAAGCTTCAGAATTATTATCCAGTAATTTACCTTTACTATTAATTACTTTAATTACACTTTCTTTTTATATATACATTATAATAAAACTTAAACCTTCTTTTGTTTTAAGTAAAAAGTCAAAAAACATAATACTTCTTTCTTTTATTACCATACTATCTATTCTCTTTATTCGAAATTCTTTGCTCGCCTATAAAATGAATGATAACTGGGAAGAAAGAGTACGCGCTTGTAAATACTCTTTTAATGTTTTATTTAGAAAAACATTTCCCACTGGTTTTTTCATGAAGGCTTCTAATGTAATTAAAGGAATAAAAAGTAAAGAAGAGTATCAAAAAGACATTGAAAACTTCTCTTTCTCGGCTAAAAAAATTGATTCGATAAATCAACAAGAAATATATGTGCTAGTAATTGGAGAAACTGCAAGAAAGCATAATTTCGGTGTGTATAATTATAAAAGGAATACCACTCCTAACCTTGATACTATTAAGAATTTAGCTGTTTTTAAAAATGTAAAAACAAGCGCTAATGTTACTTCTTTAAGTATTCCTTTTATGTTAACTAGAGCTACTCCTGATAACATAAATATAAAACTTAATGAACCATGCTTAGTTGCACCATTTAAAGAAGCAGGATTTAAAACATACTGGTTAAGTAATCAAACTTATAGTGTTGGAAGTATTTTTGGTTTTTATGCTGATCAAGCCGATGTTTATAAAAATGTTTCTACTACAATGGATAGTGCTACTCTTGATGGAACACTACTTCCAATACTAGACAAGGTTATTACTGATAATAGTGCTAGTAAAAAACTAATTATTTTTCATACCATTGGAAGTCATTTTAGATACAATTACAGATACCCAGAAAAATATAACGTTTTTACACCTACTTTAGAAAAAGGGCTTTCTATTGAAGGAGCTACCAATATTTCTAAAAAAACAGAAATTATCAATAGCTATGATAACTCTATTAGGTATACAGACTATTTTTTACATCAGGTAATTAATCAGTTGAAAAAATCACAAGCTGTCTCTTTTATGTATTATATTTCAGATCATGGAGAAAATTTATTTGACGATGGCTCTAATAAAATAGTTCATGGTTATAATATCCCTTCAAAATATGAATTAGAAATCCCCTTAATAATTTGGTTTTCGGATTTATATAAAAACACCTTTCCTAACAAATTTGCTATTGCAAATCAAAATATTTATCAAAAAATTTCTAGTGTAAATACATTTCATACACTATTGGACTTATCAAATATTTATTACCCTAGTCAAAATTTGTCTAAAAGTTTTAGCAATCGTAATTTTGATACTTTACAAAAAAGGCGTTTTTACGCTATTAATAAAAAAGTTTTAGATTTAGAATGATAAAAATATACCACAATAATAGATGTAGTAAATCTAGAAATGGTTTACAAATTTTAGAAGAGTCTGGAAAAGAGTTTGAGGTTATTAAATATCTTGACAATGTGCCTTCTGAAGAAGAATTAAATGCGATTGTTAAACTTCTTGGTATTTCTCCAATAGAATTGGTTCGTAAAAATGAAAAAGTCTGGAAAGAAAGTTATAAAGGAAAAGACTTAACCGACGCTGAAATAATTAAAGCAATGGTTGAGAACCCTAAGCTTATTGAGCGACCAATAGTTATCAATGGTGATAAAGCTGTCATAGGCCGCCCACCAGAAAATATTTCTTCTATTATATAAAATATAGCTCTCTTTCGAGAGCTTTTACTTTTTTAAAAATTGTGATTGTAAAAACCCCATTCCATAGCCATAGAACTGTGTTAGCGTAGTAATAATACTTAAAAAAGCTACTTTAATGTTTTTATTTTGAAATAAAGAATCTATAAATAGTAAACCAAAATACACTACATACACTAGCAAAAACTGCCAAAAACCAAATAGCAAAGCTATAATAGCTATATCTAAACTAATAATAAACAAACTAGGAAACCAATAAGTGATTTTGGCTGTCTCTGGATATTTTCTGTTAAGTTTTGGTCTAGCTGTCCCAAAAGCAAAGGTTTGCTTGAAAAATTGCTTAATTGTACTTCTTCTTTTATGATATACGTACGCCTTTTCAACCAATTGGGTTTCTAGGTTATTTTCCCATAAACGAAAAGTTAAATCAATATCTTCTCCTGCTTTTAATGCTGAAAATCCTTGGGTTACTTCAAAGGCTTTTCTTGACATTCCTAAATTAAAACTTCTAGGTTGAAACTTTCCTACGCTTTTTTTCTTTCCACGTATCCCTCCTGTTGTTATTATAGACGTCATGGAATAATTAATAGCCTTTTGTAATGAAGTAAAACTTTTATGAGCAGCATCTGGCCCACCATAAGCATCAGTATATTTTTTTATAAGTGCTTTCTCTACTTCTATCAAGTATTTTGAAGGCACTAACACATCTGAATCTAAGATGATAAAGTAATTACCAGAAGCTCTTTCCATTCCATAGTTCCTACTTAAACCAGCTCCAGTATTTTCTTTAAGAAAGTATTTTATCTCTAAAGTTGACTCAAATTTTTTTACAACCTTTTCAGATACTTCACTTGATCCATCTTCTATAATGATAACCTCAAAGCTTTCCTTATACTCTTGTTTTGTTAAACTTTCTAATAACTCTTCAATTTCTTTAGGCCTATTATAAACAGGGATTATGATTGAAAATTTAATACTCATTTAAATTAAAACAGCATTTTTTATTCTTGCAGTAATTCCGTCCCACAATGAAATTCTTTTTTCTAAAGAAGCTTTTGCATAATACAAAACATCATTCCATTTTTGCTCATCTTCACCACATAACTCTTCTATCATTTGTAATGACAATGGCCCATGCTCATCTCCATCCAATTCAATATGTCTATTTAAGTAATAGCTTAACTTACTGTAATCTTTATTTTCTTTTTCTTCTGTCTTTTTTACAATTTCTAAAAACATATCAGGTATCAAATCTTCTCTCCCAAAAGTAAAACTAGCCGCTATAATATGAGGTTCCTGAGTATTTAATACATCAAATGTAAATGAAGTAAATTCTTTTGTTTCTTCTTCTATATGCAGGTTTTGTAATACAGAATTCACTGTTCCTCCATCAATAATATTTGAAATAAAATTAGACATTTCAGATGTATTTGCACCTACTTGAAACATGGCATCTATATACATTTCAAAATGACTTTTAGGCTCTCCTAATTCATTAACATCTGTTTCTTCCCCTAATACAATTTCATTAATAAAGCGGGCAGTTTTAGGGTTCACAACAGGAATCCACGGTAAACTAACACATGTTAATTGTTGTTGTAATGCTTTTAGTAATGACATAAAATCCCAAACGGCAAATACATGTTCTTCCATAAACATTTTTACATCATCAATTGTTTTTAATGAGTCATACAATTCGTGCGTTCTCAATTTAGCTCTTAAAGAAGCCAATTCCTTTTCTAATAATAAAATACGATTCATCTTGTTTAGTATTAGTTACCAACAACTTAAAATGCAAATCTAACGATTTGCATTTTAAGTTATTCTATTTTATAATTGAACTAATTTATTCTTCAATAAATTTATCCATTACTGCATCACTTACTCCTACATTAGAGAAACCTCCATCATGAAATAAGTTTTGCAAAGTTACTTTTTTGGTCAAATCTGAGAATAAAGATATGGTATAATCTGCACATTCTAAAGCAGTAGCGTTTCCTAATGGAGACATTTTCTCTGCATATGATATAAAACCATCAAACCCTTTTACACCACTACCCGCTGTAGTTGGTGTAGGTGATTGAGAAACCGTATTAACACGTACTTTATGATCGCGTCCGAAGAAATACCCAAAACTACGAGCAATAGACTCTAGATACGCTTTGTTGTCAGCCATATCATTATAATCTGGAAATACTCTTTGTGCAGCCATATAAGTTAATGCAACAATACTTCCCCATTCGTTCATTGCTTTCTTATTATACAATACATTCATTGTTTTATGAAAAGATAATGCCGAAACATCAAAACCTTTCATAGTAAAATCATATTTAGAATCTGTATAATGACGGCCTTTACGTACGTTTACAGACATTCCTATAGAGTGTAATACAAAATCAAGTTTACCTCCCAATATTTCCATAGACTTCTCCACTAAATTTGTTAAGTCTTCTAGAGAAGTAGCATCTGCTGGGATAATTTCTGAGCCAGTTTTTTCTGCTAACTTGTTTAATTCCCCCATACGCATCGCTATAGGAGCATTAGTTAGTACAAATTCTGCACCTTCTTCGTGAGCCCTTTCTGCAACTTTCCATGCTATAGAGTGCTCATTTAAAGCTCCAAAAATAATTCCTTTTTTACCTTTTAATAAATTATACATAGTGCTATAGTCTTTTTTCTTTAGTTATTTGTAAAGGCAAATATAAACCTTTATCTCAATTCGTTTATCAGTTACTCCAGTTCTATTAAAATCAAATTTATAAGTATTGATTTTCCCATTCTTCTTTTAATATTCCATAGCTAACAGAGTCATAATACACACCGTTTACTATTCTTGCTTTTCTGTAAGTTGCTTCTCTTTTCATTCCTAATTTTTCTGCTAATTTCATCATTCCATGATTTCCTGACCAGGTTGTTAATCCAAGCCTAACAATTTCTGGTTTCTCTTCAAAAACAATAGGAATCCACTTTTTTAAAGCTTCATAACCAATTCCCTTTCCCCAGAATTTGTCATTAAAAACAACTATTCCTATTTCTAACCAATTTGTTTCTTCTGATTTCCAATACCAACTAACTTCTCCTATTAATTCATTTTCTTTATTAGAAATAATTCTTTTATGAGAAAGAGCTGCTATATTATTTTGTAAAGCTTCTTCTATTTTATCTATTTCTTTTTCTACTTCTTTTTCTGTTAATTTTTGAAAATACGGACCATTTAATGTATGATATTTATGTGTTGGATTCTTCCAAAACCTATATTCTTTTATATCTTCTAATTGTATCTTTCGTAAGATTATCAAATTATCTTTTAATTAAAGTTCAACAATTCTTTTGCATGTGTTAATGCACTTTCTGAAAAATCTTTCCCACTTAACATTTCAGCAATTTCGGCTACTCTTTCATTATCATTAAGTTTTTTCAAGTTAGAAGTTGTTACACCATTCTCTTCTCCTTTATATACTTTATAATGTTGCTTACCTTTTGACGCTATTTGTGGTAAATGGGTTATGGTCATTACTTGCATATTGTTCCCCATATCATCCATTATTTTAGCTATTTTGTTAGAAACCTCACCTGATACTCCCGTATCAATTTCATCAAAAATAATCGTTGGTAATTGCATATTTTCCGATAAAATCTTTTTAATAGACAACATTATTCTTGACAACTCTCCTCCTGAAGCTACTTTCTTGAGCTCACCAAAATTACCTCCTTTATTTGCTGAAAATAAAAAGGTAAGTACATCTTTTCCATTAGATGCATATTGTTCACTTGGCGTTACCTCTATTTGGAATTGTGCATTGGGCATTCCCAATTCAGATAACAAATACTTTAATTCTTTTAATAACTTAGGAATTGCTTTTTCTCTTGTTTTAGTAATCATAGCGGCAACTTCATCCAATTTTACTGCTACATCTTTTATTTGATTTTTCTTTTGAGTTATTGTTCCACTTGCTCCTTCAACCTGTGCTACTTTCTCGGCTAAATTTTCATGAATTTCTTGCAATTCTTTAATAGTACTTACTCCATGCTTTTTTTGCAAGTTGTAAATGAATTGTAATCGATCATTTAATTGCTCTATTTCGTTAGGATTAAATTCAACTTGTTCATTTGCTGATTCTAATTCAGAAACAATATCATCCAACTCTATCTTTATACTATTAACTCTTGAAGCTATTTCTTCATATTCTTTAGCATAACTACTTATTTTACTCAATCTATTTTCTAAAGAATATAATTGAGACTGTACACCTAACTCCTCATTAACTGCTATTTGAAGTCCTTCAGAAAGATTTAGTTTAATCTCTTCAATATTATTAAGCTTTTCTAATTTTTCTTCAATAGTTTCTTGTTCTCCTAATTGTAAATCTGCTTCTTCAAATTCATTAAAAAGATGCAAATTATACTCATACTGTTCTGTTGATTGCTGCGCTTGTTCTTCTAGCTCTTTTAGCTCTTTTTTTAACGCATTGTATTTTTTTAGTCCCCTTTTATAAGAAGCTATTTTTGATTGGTTCTTTGCCAATGCATCTACTATTGAAAATTGAAAAGCTACATCTGAAAGCGCTAATGTTTGATGTTGAGAGTGAATGTCTATTAATCTTGACTTTAAAGCAACTAACGATGATAATTTTACAGGTGTATCATTTACAAAAGCTCTTGATTTACCTGAAGGTAATATTTCTCTTCTTATAATAGTATCTTCTTCATAATCTACATCTATTTCTTCAAAAAGTTTTTGTAGTTCGTAATTATGAATAGAGAACTGTGCTTCTATCACACATTTTTTTTCTGCGTTTTTTAATGAAGATAAATCAGCTCTATTTCCCATTACTAAGCCTAAAGCGCCAAGTAAAATAGATTTCCCCGCACCAGTTTCTCCTGTTATTATAGAAAGGCCTTTCGTAAAATCAATAGATAATTGATTGATTAAAGCGTAATTATGTATAGATAAGTGTGTAAGCAAATTCTAAAGATTCAAAAGGATAAAAGTAAGAATTTTGCTTTATAAATTAAACCTTGTTTTTATTTAATTTGTTTCCACTTATCTTCATAAGTTGGTGCTATTTTTTTAAGCACATTAAGCATTTTTTGTTGATTTTTAGCTGGTATTCCATCAGAAAAAACATTTACTATTTCATCTGCTTTCGCATCAAGAAACACACGAATCATATAATTTCCAACAGTAATATTATGTAACCTATCTAACTGAGCCACATTATTAGATATTGTTTCTTTGGCTTCTTCCTTTTTGTCTACAAAATTATCAAAACCATCACGATGGTAGCTATATATAATGTTTCGAAGTGTTGCAAACTTTTGAGAAAGCATACTATCTACTAATGCAAATCTATTTTGCTTTCCTATTTGGTTTTGCCAACCGCTTTCACCATTAGATTGTGCTTGTAACATTGCGTTTTCTGCTTGTTTCAAATATTTTTCTCCTCCTTTTTTAGCAAAAGTATCTGCATCAACTCCAATAATAACATAAGCATAAAAAGCTATCATAGAAACTAAATTAGAATCATAGGCATTTGGATTGTAAATTAACGGATCAAACTCGTTATACTTAAAATTAAAGTTGGTATCGTTTATATTCAATACTGGTGTTGCATAAGAAGAATTATAAACAGGCCTAGTAGATTGTATTTGTAAACTCGCAGCAAAATTATTGCCATTTTGCTCATTAATAATAATATTAAACGCACAATTAATTCTTTCTTGCGCTTTATACGTTTTCTCTGTCCATTGTTTTTGATTCAAAAATTCAGTTAACGCTTTTTCTAGCGTTTCATATACTTGTTTATTTGAACTCTGAATTTTATCTGAATTTATGGTTACCAAAGCATTTAATTCCTGTGCTGGTAAAATTGTAGATGTAAAAACTAGGGCAATTAAAAGTAAAAACTTACGCATTTAATTTTTGTATTATTTCGTTAATTATATCTTTTGAAACCTCCTTTTTAGATTTTAATTCAAATCCTTTTTGGTTTAAATCTGCATCAATAATAGTAATTTTATTTGTATCTGTTGCAAAACCAGCTCCTTTATCTCTTAATGAATTCAATACTATTAAATCTAAGTTTTTTCGCTGTATTTTTCCTTTTGCATTTTCTAACTCATTATTTGTTTCTAATGCAAAACCGACTAACAATTGATGCTTTTTTATTTCTCCTAAAGACTTTAATATATCTTTTGTTGGCTCCAACTCTATAGTTAACGAAGCTTCCTTCTTTTTTATTTTCTGATTTGCAATATTTTTAGGTCTATAATCCGCCACGGCAGCAGATAAAATAGCTACATCCATATCCTCAAAAAACTTATGACATGCTTGATACATATCTTCTGCTGAAGTAACATTTATTCTGCTAATGGATGAGTGATTGACTTTTTGGTGAGAAGGTCCAGATACTAAAAAAACCTCAGCCCCTAAATTTGCTGCTGTTTTAGCTATTTCAAACCCCATTTTTCCTGAGGAATGATTCCCTATAAATCGAACAGGATCAATAGCCTCATAAGTTGGTCCTGCCGTTATCAAAAGCTTTTTACCTTTTAATGGTAATTTTGATAATATATCTTTTTCTATAAAAGATACAATATCTTTTGGTTCAGCCATCCTTCCTTCACCTACTAATCCACTAGCTAACTCACCAGAAGTAGCTGGAATCATTACATTTCCAAAACGTTGAAGTTCTTCTAAACTCTTCTTAGTTGAAGGATGTTTATACATATCTAAATCCATAGCAGGTGCAAAATACACAGGACATTTTGCAGACAAATAGGTTGCTAATAATAAATTATCGCAAGTTCCATTTGTCATTTTTGATAAAGTATTTGCTGTAGCTGGGGCAATCAACATAATGTCAGCCCAAAGTCCTAATTCTACGTGATTATTCCACAATTCATTCTCATCTTCCTGATTATAAAAAGTAGAATGTACAGGATTTTTAGATAAGGTAGATAGTGTTAGAGGTGTTATAAAATCTTTAGACGCAGGAGTCATAATTACTTTGACTTCTGCGCCTGATTTTATAAATAAACGGACTAAACTTGCCGTTTTGTACGCGGCAATACCGGCTGTAATGCCTAATAATACTTTCTTACCGCTTAATAAAGACATACTCTTTTATGCGTCTGGTGTTCTGAAATAAACTTTACCGTCTAACCATTCTTCTACTGCTATTGCATGTGGTTTTGGTAAACGCTCATAAAACTTAGAAACTTCTATTTGCTCTTTGTTTTCAAAAACTTCTTCTAAGCTATCATTGTAAGTAGCAAACTCGTCTAACTTATCTACCAACTCCTTTTTTAAATCAGAATTAATTTGAACCGCTCTCTTTGCGATAACTGAAATTGCTTCATAAATATTCTCTGTTGGAGCTTCGATAGCTTCTTTATCATAAGTTACTGTACTTACTGGCGCATTCGTTTCTTTATAATCCATCTTTTAACTTTTAACTAATTGTTCTTGCTCTCTTTGTAATGCTGTTAACATTTTATCAGAATCTTTCATGAATTTAGACTCAGGAAAGTTTCTTTTTAATTTATCATAGGCTTTTACAGCCTCCTTAATTCTTTCTGCTTTTCTTCTTTCAGTACTTTTAATAGCAAAATCATGTGCTGCCTTTAACCTATAAAATAATGCTTCTTCCTTAAAAGTAGTACCTAAGTAATCAGATAGTAAGTTGTCAAACGCAACTATTGCCGCTTTATAGTTTCTTGAATCGTAATCCGCAGTTCTATAATATGTTTTAGCTATTTCAAAAGCCTTTTTCTCTAATTTATATCTTAACTCTGAATAGTACTTGTTCGCTTCTGCCAACTTATCTGATTCAGGATAAGCATCTATAAATTTCTGAAATGATTCTAAGGCTTTATTTGTGTCCGTTGGATCTAAGCTAAAAGCTGGTGCAGCTTTGTAGTAACTTAATGCTGATAAAAATGCTGCCTCTTCTTTCTTTGAGCTCTTTGGGTAATTTTGCGTAAACCTATTAAAATAGTATCCAGCTAAACTATAATTCTTTTCATTAAAGTTTGATTGCGAAACCATAAATTGAATACGCTCCATTTGAGGTTTTCCTCTATAAGAAGGTGTAATTTTCTCAAATAAACGTAAGGCCTTACTGTACTTTTGAGATTCGTACATTTTTACAGCCATTTTATATTGTTCTTCTACAGTTCCTTTATTCAACACTTTTTGATACTCACTACAGGAAGTTAGCACCAAGAAAAGCAATAGTATAAACGCTAAATTTTTATTTTTTCGCATCTGGCAAAATTAAGGATTAATTATGGATTATTAAAACGATTTTTTTACTGTGGAAATCGTACTGCAATAAACCATATAATTTCTTATTAAAATTACAAAAGACTCCTAAATGTTTGTTAATCTTACTGTGGTGCATCTGGCATTTGTCCTACCAATTGCTTTACATCATTATCAAATAAATACAATCCTCCTTTATCGTCACCAATTAGATTAATTTTATCTAGAATTGTTCTTGCTAATGCCTCTTCTTCTATTTGTTCAGACACATACCACTGTAAAAAGTTATGCGTGGCATAATCTCTTTCTTCTAATGTTATATGCACTAAATCATTTATTGATTTTGATACCATTACCTCATGATCAAATAACGTTTGAAACATATCTTTAAAAGAACCAAACTCATTAGGTGGCGCTATCAAGTCAGATATTTGTGCATGTCCTCCTCTTTCATTTACAAACTTTACTAGCTTTAACATATGCATACGTTCTTCATCAGAATGCGCATACATAAACTGTGCTACTCCTTCAAATCCTTGCACTTCTGCCCAACACGCCATTGATAAGTATACTTGTGATGATTCTGCTTCTATCCTTATTTGTGTATTTAACGCTTCCTCTATTTTTTTTGATAACATAGTTCCGTTTTATTTAAGTCTACAAAGATGCTAAAAAAAGACAGCTTACACAAAAAACGCTTCTTTAATCATTTATAATCCCTGTGAGTTTAACTACATAAAAAGGGTTAATAATATTTTCTATTAACTACCTATACGTTTGTATTAATTTAGTTTATAAGCCCATAGCTCCTGCACACATTTTTTTCCAAGAAAAAAGCATGTACAAAACATTGATTTCTTTAAAACGGTGTGCTTTCACTTCTATTTTAAATAATAATAGTCTCATACCTAAAATAAATATAGGACTATTTTTAAATTATACTTTGAGTGCTTTACAAATTTATAGTAATAGACATAAAGTCTATTTGTATTATAACATTTCTGATTCTGATATAAAAAACATGCCATTCAAAATGAACGGCATGCTATTAATTAAAAAAACTTTATCGTTTTATTTTTTTAACATAGTATTTAATCTTTTACTATTCTTTTTACACCAACTCCTTTTTCAGTTTCTATACGCAGTATATAAGTCCCAGCTTTTAATGTTGAAATATCTAAAACTTCTTTATTAAACGTATTTAATGCTCTTCCTAGTACATTGTATAAAACAACTTTGTTTATCGCTATTCCTTTTTCAGATTTGATATTTACAATACCACTTGTTGGATTAGGGTATAATGTAATATCAGTATTCACTGAAAATTCTCTTATACTCAATGCTTTTGTTATAGTAAATAATGCTTCTTTATAGGTAATACTATAATTATCAGACACTGCTAAAGTTCCTTGTCGTATAACATAGTCGCCTACTTCTTCTCCTTCTTCTCTTTCTAAACTTCCAGAAAAATCATCTACCCCTACTAATTCTCCTGTTGTTATTTGATAGGTTAATTCTGGGTCTTCTGCTCCTTTTTCTTTTGTTTTAGCATCAGCTGTTACTGTAATTAACTTAGCTGTAATTGCCCCTGATAAACTTGGTTGTGTTAGTATATAATTACTAGTATCTGTTCCTGTTAAACTATAACCTGTAGTAGTTATTGCAATTCCTAATCCTACATTTTTAGATGCAAAAGTATATACTGGCGTACCAATTACACTTACCGTTTCTCCATCAATTACACCTGATAAACTTGCGGTTCCTGTTGCCAATGCGTTTGTTGTTCCATCATAAACCTTATTAACTCCTTGCAGACCTACTATTTCTAACTCTTTTGCTGTAATAGTTGCAGATAAGTTTGGTTGTTTTACTGTATAATTATAGGCATCTGCTCCAGTTAAACTATATCCTGTAGTAGTAATTTCAATATTTGTTCCTATGGTTGCTTTTACAAAATTGTGTACTGGCGTACCCGCTAAACTTACATTATCTGAATTTATGACACCTACCAAATTAGCTGTTCCAATTACTGATGCTGTTATTGTTCCATCATATACTTTATTAGCTCCTGTAATGTCTTCAACACTTAATTGTTTAGTAGTAATTTCAAAATTACCTTTACCAAAGGTAATCTCATAATTACTATCTGTAAAAGCTGCTACTGATAAAACCTCTGTATATGTATTTACACCTGCTGTTGTATTTCCTTCTAAATCACTCAAAGAAATAACTGTTGGAGTAGCAGCTAAATCACCAGCATTATCACCGTTAACAAAACCAGTATAGCTAACCATATTTGTTAATGTGTAATTACTTCCATAAGTTTTTGTTTGTTGCTTTGGTGTAATAGTTAAAGTTGCTTTTTCAATAGTTAAGGTCATATCTTGACTTCCTGTTGAAAAGTTACCTGCCGCGGCTTGTGTTGCTCTAATAGTAACCGTACCTGCATTTCCTATATTTACGGTAGCATTATTAACTCCTGATAATTCCGCAGAACCTGTTCCTCCTTCAACTATTGCATAACTAATACTACCTGATGAATTTGAGCCTGCTGCAAGATCAAAGTTTGCTTCTCCATAGGTTTTAGTTACAGCTTCAAAACTAATATGAAGTGTATTAAATGTCTTTACCTCACCTTCAGTAGTTCCTACCATATTGGTAGCATATGCTATAACACTATAAGCTCTATTGTTTTCTAAGCCAGTTATCGCACTATTAAATGTCTCTGTAGTACCTGACACTAACACTTTTTTTACAGTAGTTCCGTTTACTTCTGCTAAGGTAGGACTTGCATCGTTTGCGGTTAATGCATATACAAAACCTCTTTCTGTTATGGTAGCTCCTCCATCATTAATAACAGTTCCTTGTAAAGTTGCTCCGTTCTTAGCAATCATATTTACTGTACCTGTTACTACGGTAGGTTTTGCTTTTACTTCAATTGTAAAAGTTTGTTGCACTACGCCTCCATTACCATCGTTCGCTTCCAAAACCACATTATGATTTCCTTCACTACCTTTAGTATCTCCTGTTAACGTAATTATTGGTGCTGTAATTTTCCGAATGGCATGTCCATAATAATCTGCTACATAGATATTCCCATAGGTATCTACATCTAACCCAGCTGGAAAATTAAATGTTGCTTCTGTAGCTGCTCCATTGGTATTTCCGACAGTTCCTGTACCAGCAACCGTTGACACTTCTCCTGTTGTAGTAATTTTCCTGATACGATGATTAATAAAATCCGCTACGTAAACATTACCATAAACATCTAATGCCACATCAAATGGAGAGTTAAACTGGGCTGATGCTCCATTTCCATCTGCAAAACCTCCTGTTCCATTTCCTGCAAGAGTACTAACCTCACCTGAAGATGTTATTTTTCTTATACTATGGTTTAACCTATCTACTACATACATAGAACCTGAAGCATCTATATCTATTGAAAATGGTTCATTAAATTGAGCTGATGTACCATTTCCGTTTGTAAAGCCGGCTGTACTTCCAGCAAATGTACTTACTACTCCAGTTGGTGTTACTTTTCTAATACGATGATTAAGTTGGTCTGCTACATAAAGATTTCCTGATTTATCTATAGTCAACCCAGAAGGAAAATAAAATTGTGCTGCAACACCAGTACCATCTGTATATCCTTGGGTACTTCCTGCAAGAGTTGTAACTACTCCTGCTGGTGTTATTTTTCGAATACGGTGATTATTATTGTCCGCTATATATAAATTCCCTGAGGCATCTATCACAATTCCTCTAGGCGAACGAAACTGTGCCGCAGTACCAGTTCCATCTGCGAATCCTTGGGTACTTCCTGCAAAAGTTGACACTTCTCCACTTGGCGTTATTTTTCGAATACGGTGGTTATTAGTATCTGCAATGTATAGATTACCAGATGCATCTACTGCTGTACCTATTGGTCTGTCAAAAAGTGCATCGTTTCCATTTCCATCAATAGCTCCAGTTGTTCCAGGTGCTCCTGCAATAGTAGTTACATTACTAGTAGTGGTTAAAGACAACCAATCTGGTTTGGTTATAGCCGTTACAGTAACCACATCTCCATCTGCATCGTTTGTTGTAACTACATAATTATACGTATTCCCTTCATTTACAGTAGCTGCTGCTGTTGATGTAATGGTAGGTGCTGTATTGGTTGTTGTAAATGTTTGTACGCTACCTTCGGTAGTACCCGCACTATTAGTAGCATAGGCTACCACACTGTATTCACTATTAGCAATTAACCCCGTTAACTCTTTAGTAAAAACCCCAGTAGTCCCTACAACCACTTGTTTTATAATTGTTGTTCCATTTACTTCTGCTAGTGTTGGAGTAGCATCTTCCGAGGTTAATGCATATACAAAACCTCTTTCTGT
The DNA here is from genome assembly GCF_964036645.1 of Tenacibaculum sp. 190524A02b. Lineage (NCBI taxonomy): Bacteria > Pseudomonadati > Bacteroidota > Flavobacteriia > Flavobacteriales > Flavobacteriaceae > Tenacibaculum > Tenacibaculum vairaonense. The sequence continues at coordinate 2,103,923 of NZ_OZ038525.1, forward strand.
TATGGCATCTCCTCCATTTGCTGTTACTTCTGCATTTAATGTTGCTGTATTTACACCAATTAAACTTACTGTATTTGTAGTTACTGATGGAGCTACTTTTACTGTAATGGTAAAACTTTGTTGTGTAATTCCTCCATTACCATCATTAGCTTCTAATACCACATTATGCACTCCTGCATTACCAGTACTATCTCCTGTTAATGTTGCTGATGGCAATGTTAACTTTCTTACTGTATATTTATCAAATTCAGTGATAAAAAGATTTCCTGAAGGATTTATAGCTACTCCTATTGGTTGAGAAAGACTTGCAGATGTTCCATTGCCATTTACAATTCCAGAGGTACCAATGATTCCTGCTATGGTAATTACATCTCCATTCGGGGTAATTTTTCTAATAGCATGATTTTGTAAATCTGTCACATAAATATTCCCTACTTTGTCCTTAACCATTCCTGTAGGAGTATTAAATGTAGCATTTGTTCCATTTCCGTCTGTAGTTCCTGATACGCCCATTGTTCCTGCCAAAGTGGTTACATCTCCATTCGGTGTAATTTTACGAATGGTATGATTACCTCCTTCTGCCACGTATAAATTTTCTGAACTATCTATAATAATTCCATATGGGAAATGAAAACTAGCTGACGTTCCATTTGCATTTACAGTTCCTAAAGTTCCTTTTGTTCCCGCTATCGTAGTTACTTCTCCGCTTGGGGTAATTTTTCGAATGGCATGATTTCCTGTATCCGATACATAAAGATTACCAGAATTGTCAACTGTAATCCCAACTGGCGAATTAAAACTAGCGGATGTTCCGTTTCCGTCTGCACTTCCTATACCTCCAGAACCTGCTATTGTTGTTACTTCTCCACTTGGGGTAACTTTTCTAATGGAATGATTCCCTTGATCTGTTACATATAAATTACCAGAAGCATCAATAGTTAAACCAATCGGCAGATTAAATCTAGCAGACGTTCCATTTCCGTCTGTAGTTCCTGTAAAATCAGCTAAGCCTGCAAAGGTAGATACTTCACCATTTGGGGTAATTTTTCTGATGGTATGATTTCCATATTCTGCTATGTATAAATTTCCTGAAGCATCAAACACTATTGAACTTGGCTGTCCAAAAGTTGCTGCTGTACCAGTACCATCTACATGACCAAATGTCCCCGAAATACCTGCAAACGTAGTTACCTCTCCTCCACTTTTTGTTGCTAAACTTAGCCAATTGGGTTTCGTAGGTGCTGTTACGCTAACAACATCTCCATCAACATCACTAGCATCAATCGTGTATGTATATATTTCTCCTTCTTTTACGGAAGTAATTGCCGTAGTTATAAAGTTTGGCACTGTGTTAGTTATTGTTTTTTTAGTACGCTGCGAAAAAGCATGACTTATAAAAAATAAGGTGACTAACATGGTTAGGAAAAAAGTAATTTTTCTCATAGTAGTAACTAATAGTTTTAAGTGTTTATAAGTGTTTTTTAGGAATGTCTTAAAGATTTTAATCTTTGAGAGTAATTAAATTTATATAAAGTAGTAAACAACCGTTTATCATTTACTAGTTGTATTTTGTTTTTTCTTTTATAAATTTTTACAAAGCCTGCTAGCAACTTTATATCAAACAGTAACCATGGTAAAAATACATAAGTAGTTTTCATCATAAATTATTTAAAGTTAATGACTCAAATGGTTCTAGTTAGTGTTGATTTTATGGCGTCTTAAAAACCCAATAATTTTGCTGTATTACTGTTTACAAAATTGCCGCAAATCTAAAATTAAAATATATCTACATATTAAAAATGTGAAGTTTAGAGCTTTTTTTGTGAAGTTTAAGGCTTTTATTTTTGATAAGATTTCAAAAAACATACTAAACAAAAACTCTTTTTAAATAACTGATCTTTGTACACGTTTTTTTTCTCGCAACTTTTTCGTGTACAAAACACAGGACATATAGAACCTTAAAGATCTCAGACCTCATAGGTTTTGAAATCTATGAGGTCTGGATTTTTACAATTTAGTTAGTTCGTCATTAAAAAAAGGTATAGTAGTGTATTACACCTTTTATAAACTATCTATAAAGTTTGATATTTTGTTTTGTAATGCTTCTGATGCTGGAACTAAAGGTAACCTTACTACATCTGATGTAATATTCAGCTTTTTTAATACTGATTTAATTCCTGCTGGATTATTTTCTTCAAAAATATAATCTACAATATCCATTAATTTATAATGAATTTCATAAGCTTCTTTATTTTTTCCTTCTAACCCTAATTGAATCATTGTAGAAAACTCTTTAGGTAATCCTTGCCCTATAACAGAAATTACTCCTGCTCCACCAGCTAAAACAACTCCTAGTGTTAAATCATCATCTCCAGAAATAATTAAAAAGTCTTCAGGTTTGTCTCTCAACAATGCATAATACTGTTGCTGATTATTTCCAGCTTCTTTTACCCCAACAATATTTTCAAAGTCTCTTGCCAAACGTAAAGTAGTTTCTGGCGACATATTTTTTGCTGTTCTTCCAGGCACATTATATACTATTACAGGTTTGGGACTTGCTTCAGCTACTGCTTTGAAATGCTGGTAAAAGCCTTCTTGTGTAGGTTTACTATAATAAGGAGCTACCGATAAGATTCCGTCTATTTCAGACAAGTCAATAGTTTGAAGCTCTTCTACAACAGTTTGTGTATTATTTCCTCCAACTCCTAATACTAAAGGTAAACGTTTATTATTCTCTTCTGCTACTACTTTTATAATTTGCTCTTTCTCTTGTTTAGTTATTGTAGCACTCTCTCCAGTAGTTCCGTTTATTACTAAATAATTGGTACCATTGTCAATATTATAATTAACTAATTTTCTTAGCGCATTATAGTCTACACTTAAATCTTCATTAAATGGAGTTACTAAAGCAACTCCCATTCCTACGAACTTTTGCATTATACCTTTTTTAAAATCGTTAAGTATTTTTTTAACTCTTGATTTAAGACTGCTTCATTATAAGTATCATCAGCTACTATCAAATCAAACAACCTATCGTCAATATTGGCAAAACCTGTTTTAAATTTTGCACGAGAGTACAAAGTTATTACATTCGTATATAAATTTGACTGCTTTGTGTAATTTATAAGCAAGTCATAATCTTTTTTAACAAAGTTTTTTATATTGTCTGATTTCAAACTTCCTTTAAAACCAATTGCTTCTTCAGTAAAAAGTCGATCATTTTCTTCTCCTTTTTTTACTTGTTCCTTATAAACTAAAAAAGTGATGTTTTCTTTTTTAAAAGGTAATTTGTTAGTTAAATTGGCTTCTATAACATTTATTAGCGATTCATTATCCAAAAGTATTGCAATCGTTTTTACTTTTTGTTGGTTTGGGGTTTTAGAAGATTGTTTTTCTATTAACTTATTATATTCTTTCTGAATAGAGTTCTGCTTTAGCTTTCCTATCATCTTATCGTTTTCTTAGACTAAAATAATTTATTTCTCATCAATTTCCAGCACAATAAACTGGTTAAGTTGTTTCCCGTATTTCTGAAAATTATCATCTGAAACCAATAACAATGTTTGATTACCATTTGTTAATTTGGGGCCTAAGGTAATCCCTTCAATGTTATCAATAATAGTATCTGTCAAATTATTTTTTATACTACTAAAATCCAATAGTAGTTCTTTTTTTAAAGGTATATATTTTTCTTTTTTAAGAGACGTTATTGCTAACGTATTGGTAGACTCCTTTTCAACTGTAGCTTTAAAAATTCTTACCGTATTACCATAACTTCCGTATCCACTTTGATAAATTCTTTCAACTACAAAAAAAGTATTTTTATCGTACTCTAAAATAGCTGTTACTCCATTTAGGTTTACTTTTCCTTTAGATGGCTTGTCTATTTTTTCTAATTGATAAGCATATTGTTTAGTAGCTTTTTTTGTAGCTTTCTCAAAATAGGTGATTCTTATGGGGGATTGTGTTTCTTGAAAAGTAGGTTCTTCTCCATCTACCTCCAATGGAGCTTCCATAGCCACCCAAAAACCTTTAGCATCTATACTTTTTGCTGAACTTTCAAAAGTTCCATTATGTTTTGGCTTTCCTTCTTTAATATTTTTAAAATAACTAGGAATAGTAATTTCTTCTTTAAACCTTCCTTCCTTTGTTATTGCAAATACAGAAGGACTTTTACCCTTTCTTATAGAGCCTTCACTTACCAAACTTATTGTGTTTTCATCTTCTAAAAAAACAGATTCTAAATCTAATACATTGTTTTTATAGAATTGATTTATAGAATCTTGAAGAGAAATTAACTTAGTAAACTCAATACTAGTTACTTTATCGTCTTTGAAGTTGATATTCCCAACTAGTATTCTTGGGTTTTCTGCATCATCAACCACCATGTAATAGTCATTATTAAAATAATCTATCCCAGATATTCCTCCTATAAGAAATTCTTCAAAAAGTAAAGAATCTTTAACTACATATTCATCAACAAATTTTAAACCTATTTTAGATTTATTACAAGCTGAGATTATCAATAACACCAGAAAAAACACGTTGTTCCTCATATAAAAACCTCTTTATAAAATAATTAGAATTTTAAAAAACACAAAAATACTACTTTATATCTGTAAGGGTGCTTTTTTTATTCGTCTAAACAAGCAAGAGATTTAGAAACCCATGAAGAAATACATCCCCATAGTATTAAAGTTAATAGCTGCTATTATAATGCTCCAAACTTTGTTTTTTAAGTTTTCTGGTGCTCAGGAAAGTGTTGATTTGTTCACTAAGGTAGCCGGTTCAAACGAAGCCATCATAAGAATTGGAACTGGTATTTTAGAATTAATTGCTGCTGCACTATTATTCATCCCAAGTAAAACATGGTTAGGAGCATTTTTAACAATTGGTTTAATGGGTGGTGCCATTATGAGTCATATTACCAAAATTGGTATTGTACATAATAATGATGGTGGTACTTTATTTATACTAGCTATTATTACATTAGTTTCTGGAATGATATTAATGTACTTACACAAAAAAGAGATTCCTTATTACAATAAAATTTTGTAATTAATTGTTTGTTTAATTGTTAAACCCTCAGTTTTTTTTTAAAATTAAAACTGAGGGTTTATTAGATTTAAAAAAATATTTTTTTTTAAAAAAACCTGACTCTTAATTAACTGAAATATAAATTGCTACTTCACCATTTTTAGGATTTTTTGCTTTCTCTCCATACAACTCAAAATCTGCTTTATAAGTTCTATTCAAGTCCATATTCCATATTTCTACCCATTTATTTATTACAACATCATTGGTTAAGTCTCCCGTTGCTTTAAACTCATTATAGTCAGATTTAGGTATAGTTAGTCCAACCATTCCATTCGGAATGGTATTTAAATCTGGAACAATAAAGCCTAAAACAGTATCATAAGGTTTGGTATGGTCTGATTCATAATTTGTATAAACCGCGCATATGGTATCATCAATTCTATTTTTAACTAATCCATACATATCAGTATTCATAAACTGTTGCCATAAGTTAGGAATATCTTTAGCTGCTTGACCATTTTCATTGGTAGTTCTTACAGAGATTCCTACTACATTAAATGTTTCTTTTTGTACTACTTTCATTTTATACATTTTTAAAGTTTATACAAAACTAAATAGCTACTGTGACAGCCCTTTGTCAAGGGTTTTTAAATATTTCTCCTTACAAAGTTCAAAATACTGTTCTAGTGTCATTTGATGTGATTCAAAGGTAATTGCTGTTTCTATAGTTTTTTGAATAGAATCTACCCTAAAAGCTCTAAACTCTTTTCTAAGTTTACAAAAAGCTATCAATACCCAATTTTGATTGGTACTGTATAAAGCAAAAGGTTCTATACTACGTTTAGTGAAGTTATTTTCTAATGATAAATACTCAATCTGAAGAACTCTAAAACCAGTAATTGCTGATTGTATTTGCATTAAAAATGTACTAGTCCTTTCTTCTTCTTTATTAGCCCTAAAAAGAACTCTTTTAGATAATAAATCTACTTTATCTTTTTGAGAATACCTGAGTACTGCTTTTATTTTAGTGATCGCTTTTTTATAATTTTCAGCTAACGATGCATCTTTATCTTTTATCATTAACTGTTCTGCTGTAATTAAAGCATTGGCTTCTTCTTCTGAAAACATTACAGGAGGAAGCTGATATCCTTCTATTAGAGAATATCCTTTTCCTTCCTCTGTCACAATTGGAACTCCTGAATTTTCAAGCGTTCTAATATCTCTATATATGGTACGCTTACTTACTCCATATTTCTCTGCTAGGTATCCAGCTGTAATAATTCTTTTTGATTGTAATTCGGTTAGAATTTGAGTTAACCTAGTAATTCTTGGTTTTTCCATGTTTATTCACTTTTTGCAATCATGGCCTTGCATATGAAATATTGTGATATGATATATAGGATAATAATAGCAATATCAAATAAATGTTTAGGTGTATAGAAATTATTTAAGGCAATTAAACTATCTGATGCTATAAATAAAATAGCACCTAATAACAACCATGAATTAGCTATTGATTTTTCTTGACGAAAGTTCAATAAAGCCGCTGTTCCAAATGTTGCAATGGTAACTCCATAAACAAGTACAGGAATTAACATTTCTCCAAGATTTTCAATTATTAAGTATAATAAACCTACAAACAACAACACAAAAGGAATTGCGGAAGTAATCATCTTAGAAGTCAAATCTTTCTCTAAAAAGCTAGTAGTTATTTTTATATAAATTATGTGAGCAAAAAGAAAAGCTCCTAATCCAAAAACAAAAAAGCTTTCTTTGTCTAAAAGAAAAACATCACCCCAGAACGAAAAAAACAAACCACTCACAAACCAAAAGTTTGGCTTTTTTACAGATAATAAATAAACAATTACCAAAGTAGTCATCAATAAAGGCTTAAAAATCATTTCTATGATTTTTGTTTGTGTGATTACTGCATATACATCTACCATAGCAACTATTAAAAATAATAGCGTAGCTATAATTATTTTAGTTTGTTTTGTCATTTAAATTATCTTTTTATTTATTTAACACACTATATATCAAAGTTAAAACTTCCTAAAAATAATAAATGGTATTAATAAAAATTGTTTCACTTACTATTCAAATCTTTAGAAACACATTAAAACTCCAATCATCTGAATATAAGAACCTATCCTACCTATTAAAAAGCCCTTTCTCATTTCCTCCATATTAAATGAAAAGCTTCTAACAAGCATCCCAACAAAAAAAAGTAATAAACCTATTAATAATATCTTTATTACTTTTATCTTTTAGTTTCATATTGAAGTGATTTAATTAACCAATCATATCAATAAAATCTTGTTCAGATATAATAGGTATTTCCAAACTCTCAGCTTTGGTTAGTTTACTTGGCCCCATATTGTCTCCAGCTACAACATAAGTTGTTTTTTTAGAGATAGAAGAACTAACTTTTCCTCCATTATCCTCAATGGCTTTTTTCAATTCATTTCTACTCATTTGATGAAAGACTCCAGATACTACAAATACCTTGCCCACTAACTTATCTGTTTGCCCTTCTAAACTTTCTGCTGATACTTCTAATTGTACTCCATAAGACTTTAATCTTTCTACCAATGTTTGTGTATGTTCATTGGAAGAAAAATCAATAATACTCTGTGCTATCCTATCTCCTATTTCATCAACTGCCACTAATGTTTCGAAATCGGCATTCATTAAATGGTTTATAGATTTAAAATGTTTTGCTAGTTTTTTAGCTACTGTTTCTCCAACAAATCTAATTCCTAAAGCATATAATACTTTTTCAAATGGAATTTCTTTAGATTTTTCAATACCATCAATCATATTTTGAGCCGATTTTTCTGCCATTCTTTCTAAGGGAATTATCTGCTCTTTTTTTAGCTCATATAAATCGGCATAATTTTTTATTAATCCTTCTTTACGCAACAAATCAACAGTTTCACCACCAAGTCCATCAATATCCATTGCCTTACGACTAATAAAATGTTGAATTCTTCCTGTAATTTGTGGTGCGCATCCAAATTCATTAGGACAATAGTGTTTTGCATCTCCATCTGTACGTATTAATTCAGTATTACACTCAGGACAATGCGTAGCATATACTGTAACTTTTGAATTCTCTAGTCTTTTAGTTACATCAACTTTAATTATTTTAGGAATAATTTCGCCTCCTTTTTCAACAAAAACAGTATCTCCAACACGTATGTCTAATTTTTCAATTTGGTCAGCATTGTGTAAAGAAGCTCTTTTAACGATTGTTCCAGCTAAATGCACAGGTTCTAAATTAGCAACTGGTGTTATTGCTCCTGTACGACCAACTTGATAGGTAATTTCATTTAAAACAGTAGCAACTTGTTCTGCCTTAAATTTATAGGCAATAGCCCAACGTGGAGATTTTGAAGTATACCCTAACTCTTCCTGCTGCTGTAAACTATTCACCTTTACTACAACTCCATCGGTTTCATAAGGTAAGTCATGGCGCTTAATATCCCATTTATTTACAAAGTCTAAAACCTCATCTATAGATTTTGCCAACACAATAGTATCAGGAACTTTAAAACCTACTTGTCTGGCGGCTTCTAAACTTTCATAATGTGTTTTGTATTTTCTTTCATTAGTTACCACTTGGTATAATAAACAATCTAAAGGTCGTTTAGCTACCTCAGCACTATCTTGTAGCTTTAAACTTCCACTAGCTGTATTTCTAGGGTTTCTATACGCTTCCTCTCCATTCGCTACTCGTTCCTCATTCATTTTATCAAAACCTTCCAAGGGCAGAATGATTTCTCCCCTCATTTCAAAATCACTTACAAAATCGCCATTAGGCACTAACGGTATTGACTTAATAGTTCTAATATTAGTGGTTACCTCATCTCCCTGAAAACCATCACCTCTTGTTACTGCTCTTACAAAACTTCCATTTTCAAAAGTTAGATTTATAGAAGCACCATCATACTTTAACTCACAGGTATATTCTATATCTGTAGTTCCTAAATTCTTTTGAACCCTTTTTTCCCAATCTAATAGGTCTTCTTTAGAATATGAATTATCTAAAGAGTACATCCTATTTTTATGAACTATGGTTTCAAAATTCTTAGTTATATCTCCTCCTACTCTTTGAGTTGGTGAATTAGGATCGAAAAAATTAGGGTTGGCTTCTTCTAACTTTTCTAATTCTTTTAATTTAATATCAAATTCATAATCACTGATGGTTGCATTATCTAACACATAATAATTATGATTATGTTGACGTAATTCTTCTCGTAACTTTTCTATCTTTTCTTTTATTGTCATACGTGTAAAATGTAAGGTATTTTTACTTTCTTACTGTTCCTGTTAAAAAACTTGGTCCTTTAGGCAATGGATTCCCTGCTGACCTTCTAAAAGAAACCACTTGTCCTACATGCCAAATTGCATCTGCTATTGGTCCATTTAACTGATTCCAAAAAGGATATTCTTCTATTTTTCCATTTTTTCTTTTAATCTTCATTGTAAAACCAGATAAATCATCAGCCCTCTTTAAAATTTCACTTGATTTTTTGATGTTTTCTAGCGTCATTTTTCGCATTTCTTTAAATGACAATGTTCCTTCTTCAGGAAATTGCATTTCTTTATCTTCCAAAGCACTTAATGTCATTATTGATAAAACTAAGATATGATCTAATGTATCAAACATGTTTCTTGCCTCAGCACTTGGTTTATACTTTAAATTTTCTTCTGTTAAACCTTCTGTTGCCCAATAATATCTAAATCCTAAACCATCAACTAGTCTACTTGCTACTGTTCCAGAAGTATAGTTTTTTGCTGATTCTGATATTTCGTAATAAGGAAGGTTTTGTGCATTCATTTGTACCGTAAATAATAGTGTAAAGACACTTGCGATTATTAATTTCATTGAAGTATTTTGACGCTAATTTAAGGAAAACTTTTCGTAGATTCTCCCCACGCTATTCATTAGGTAGAATGAAAGAGTTATTTTGTATTTAAGATTTTTAACCAAAAGTCAAAAAATCAAACTTTTACTACCTACTAAACCTTTTCCAAACAAAAAGCCAAAGCAATTTGCCTCGGCCTTTTAAATCAAACAGAATGATGATTTATTTACTTTATTAACTTCATTGTATACACAATATTGTCTTCTATAGTTGAAAATAATAACTCTTTGTCTGTTAACTGCATAATTTTGAAATTATCAATCTCTCCTTCATTTTCAAAATGAATTACTTTTTTATCTTCACTAAACTTCCATTGACCTTTTTTTTCACTTTTACGCATTACTAATTGATAGTTTCCGTCATTGTTAAAAACCATCCAGCTATTTTGGCAATCAGAAAAATCTTCTTTTTGCTCACCTATTGCTAATGACTCTATCTGCCATTTACCTGAGGTTAAACATGTTTTTTTCTGGATTTCTTGTGAAGATACTAACGTTGAAAAACTAAGCAAAAATGCAATTAATAAGATTGCTTTTTTCATTATTCTTGGGGAATTTGGGGGTTAATATTCCAAATTTAATAAAAAAACTTAAAAACAACAAGTGTTAAGTCTGTTAAAATTGTTACATATAAAATAACATTTCTTATATTTCTTTAGGTCATTTATTTATAGGTTTATCTTCATTAATAAAACAGAATACTATACTAAATCAAGTAATTTACTTGAACTTGTAAGTATTCTCACAAACTTTATCAACTTAAAATTTAATTATGAAACCAAACTCATTTATTCTATGGAGCTTATTAACTATAATAGTTTTTAGTTTTCAAGCAAAGGCTCAAAACGGACCAAGTAATTACTGTAGCGCAAACGGAGGAACAACAACTGACGAGCACATTGGAAGTGTACAATTAGGAACTATTAATAATTCTTCTACTACAAACGCTACAGGTTATAGTGATTTTACTAATCTAAGTACTGTACTTACGAAGAATACAACATATACTATATCTATAAAAGCTGTATTAACTACCCCTATTGAATATTGGGAGGCTTTTAAAGTATGGATTGACTACAATCAAGATGGTGATTTTGATGATCAAGGAGAACTTATATGGACTCAAAATGCTACGCCACAACGATTAGTTAGTGGAAATTTTACTGTACCTAAAAATGTTAGAAACGGAGCTACTAGAATGCGTGTAAGAATGAGTGCAGATTTTATTAGGTCTTCTTGTGGAACTGCTGCTTCTGGTTTTGGAGAAGTGGAAGATTATACTGTTATTATTCAAAATTCATCTAGTAAAACTACTCCTAATCATAATATGAAAGTTTTTCCTAACCCTGTTACTGAAAAGCTTTTATTAAAAGATAAAAACTCAGAAACTAAAAGCTTTGAAATAGCTAATAAAAATGGTATTATAGTTTCAAAAGGCACTTTCACAAGTGAAATTAATGTTAACGAACTACCTAAAGGTAATTACTTTTTAAAAGTGAATAGTTCTCAAACACAATTTAAACAAACTTTTATTAAAAACTAAGATTATTTTATAAAAAAGCCGCTTCATAAGAGCGGCTTACTTCATTTGTTTATTCTAATTCTCAATTACTTCTTTATTAACTTTATTGTTTTTTCTTCGTGATCCATTTTCACTTTTGCAAAATACACTCCGGAATTTAATTCTGTAACTGGAATAGATACTTTATCTTTATTTATATTAGATAATGTCATCATTTTTTTACCCAAAATATTATACACTACAACATCGTTTATAATACTATATTTCATTTTAATATTCCAACTTGAAGAAGACGGATTAGGGTAAACTGAAAAAGACGCTATTTCTCTCTCTTCAACCCCTGCTGTTGGTTCTTTATAAAAATAAATATTATCTATCCAAATATTACCATTACCATCATATTTGAGTTGATCTACTTTAGTTAAGTCAACCACATCACTAAAGCTAGACAGGGGAATATCAACACTATTCCATGTTTCAACCGTTCCTGAAGGGATTAATAAATACTCTTTTTCTGCAGCTGGATTTGCCACTGCTGAAGAATTAATTAAAAATATCCCTAAATCTGTAGAACTTTTCGCCCAAAAATCAATATGCATATGTGTTTTTCCTGAAACATCTATAGCACTCCCTAAAGCATTTCCTTGGTAGTTCAACCCTGTTAACTTTATAGTGTTATTACTTTCTATCATCACTTCAGAAAAAGTAGTTGCTTGTCCCCATCCAGGGTTAAAATTAGTTCCCACTACATCCGTATAAGTATCACTATAAATAGAAAGTACTTCCATAGTTGTTTCATCTCTTGTTGGCACTGGAGCCGCTGTAGCTGGCTCTGATATTGTACAAGCATTAGCACATGAACCACCACAATCTACCCCTTCTTCATCACCATTTTGTAATCCATCAGAACAAGTAGCTGCAATAACCACTCCTCCATCAAAATCGTCAACTAAAAAAGCGTCATCATTACCAGTGTTTGCATCTCCTGCATCTGTAAAAATGACAATCTTAGAATAATGAGACAAACCAGATCCAAAATCTAATGAAATATTTTGCCAACCTGTACCTGTAGTTGTAAAAGCTAGCTCTGTATTTCCGTTAGGACCTTCAAACTTTAACAAATGATTACCACTAGTTCCAGATCCTGTTCCTAATGGGTTTATTCTAAAAGTGATGGTGTTGTTATTATCATCTGATAAATCTATAAACTGTTTTAACACTAGTCCTGCTCCATCCCAAGCATGATTCGCTCCAACTATTTTCAAGACTTTGTTATTAGCATCATTGGGGTCAGCTTCATAGCTTGTAGCTGCTCCATTAAATGGATCAAAATTTTCATCTGCTGTTTCTGAAAAATCAATAGGAAACACTTGCGCGTACCCTAAAGAAACCATAAACATAAAAAAGATAACGGGGGTAATTTTCTTCATAATAAATAATTGTTTTTGTATTATATAGTGATATACAATTTACATATTTCCTTACAAAAACAAAAACAAAACACTAATTATGAACCTATTAAAAACAAAAAAACCAACAACCATCACTACGGAACGAGTTTTAGATTTTATATAGTTTAAAATGGTGTAAATAAAAAAGACTACCTTAAAAGGTAGCCTTTTTACAATATTATAAAATGTTTCTATTAATAGTAAGTGTAACGACGTACTTTTGCTATGTGCTTTGCTAAACGCATTACTTGGTGAGAATATCCATACTCATTATCATACCAAACATAGATAACAATTGTGTTTCCATCAGTAATGGTAGCTTTACTATCAAAAATTGAAGGTGCAGTTGTTCCTACTATATCTGAAGAAACTAATTCATTACTTAATGAATATTTAATTTGTTCAACTAAATCACCTTCTAAAGCATATTGCTTCATTATAGCGTTAACTGCTTCTACAGTTACAGTACTATTTAATTGTAAATTTAAAATAGCTAACGATCCATTTGGTACTGGTACACGTATAGCACTTGAAGTTAATTTACCTTCCAATGCTGGTAACGCTTTAGAAACTGCTTTTCCAGCTCCTGTTTCAGTAATTACCATATTTAAAGCTGCTGCTCTACCTCTACGGTATTTATTATGCATATTATCTACTAAGTTTTGGTCATTAGTATATGCATGAATTGTTTCTAAATGTCCCTTTTTAATACCAAAATTATCTTCCAATACTTTTAATACAGGTGTAATTGCATTTGTTGTACAAGAAGCTGCTGAGAAAACATCTACATTATCTGGATTATTCTCTAAGTGATTTACACCATGTACAATATTAGGTACTCCTTTTCCTGGAGCAGTTAATAACACTTTGCTTGCTCCTTTTACTAAATGACGGCTTAATGCTTCTTTATCTCTAAAAGCTCCTGTATTATCAATTACTAAAGCATCATTTATTCCATACTCTGTATAATCAATATCTTCTGGTTGCGATGCAGAGATCATTTTAACAGTAGTTCCATTAATGATTAACGCATTATTATCTGCATCAACCTGAACTGTTCCTAAAAAATCACCATGTACAGAATCAACACTTAACAAAGAAGCTCTTTTCTCTAGTACTGTTTGATCTATTTTTCCACGAGTTACAATGGCTCTTAACCTCAATTGAGACCCTTTTCCCATTTTACTACTTAACTCACGTGCTAATAAACGACCAATACGCCCAAAACCATATAAAACTACATCTCTTGGTTGAATTCCATTAGCCTGCGTAGCATCTTTTAATTGGTTCTTTACAAAATCAACTTTATCTAAGTTTTCCTCATCAGACAAATGGTATTCATAAGCTAATTTACCTATATCTAATTTTGATGCAGGTAACTCAATAGATTGAATAGCTTTTGCTATATCTAAAGCATCTTGTAGAGTAATTGGTTTAGATACAAACTCTTTTGCATAGTCTATTAAATTTAAAACCTCACTAGCTCTTTTATCTACTAATGGATTTCTAAATAATACTAATTCAATTGATTTGTCATACCATAAATCATTAACAATATTGATAAACTCAACAGTAGCTCTTCTTAATTGAGCTTGATTTACTACTTCTTTTTCGTAATTTGTTATTGTTGACATAGTTGTGTGTTAACTAAATTTTAAAAAATTTGCTGCAAAAGTAGTTATTTCAATCGATTTCGTATAGTATTTATTAAAGAAAAAAATCTCACTAAAAATCATTTAGTGAGATTAACAAATTATTATATTTCTTTGTTGGTATCTCCAAAGGATATAATACCTAGAAGCTTACTTCGAAATTAAACTTATGGTCTTATTACCTACCTAGAAAACTCGTAACAAAACAGTTAATTTTAAAATCTGAAACGTTCTTTTTGACCTGAAGGACTAATAAGCTCTAAAATCATTTGTTCATTTCCTGTATATCTATCTAAAATAGATACTGCTTCAGCAGCACTCGAAATATTTTTACCATTAATTTTGGTTAACACATAACCTGCTCCCACTTTATAATACTGAAAACCTTTGTTATTTGTTGCTGTGATTTTTGCCCCTCCTTTTACTCCTAACTTTCTTTTTTCTTTATCGTTTAAATCTTTTAGCTGTACTCCAAAAGAAAAAGAGGTAAAGGTACTTTTCTTGCTTAGTTTTACAGTTCTAGTTAAATCTGTCCCATCTCTATTAACTGTTATATCAACCAAATCCCCTGGCCTTTTTGCTGTTAACTGCCCTTTTAAATCTGAAAACTTTGTTATTTTAACATTATTAACCTTTGTTATTACATCTCCTTTTTTCAACCCAGCTTCTACAGCATCACTATCTTGATCTACAGAACCAATCCTTACTCCTTCTATATCTTTTTCAGAAGAATCTATAGATATTCCTAAAATTGCTTCTTGCACAGAACCAAACTCTAATAAATCATCAATGATTTTTTTAGCAATGTTAGAAGGCACTGCAAAAGAATACCCAATAAAGGATCCTGTTCTTGAAGAAATAGCAGTATTAATCCCAATTAATTCTCCTCTTGTATTTACTAAAGCACCTCCACTATTTCCAGGGTTAACAGCCGCATCTGTTTGTATAAAAGATTCTATATTTCTATTTCCTTCTAAATCTCTTCCTTTTGCACTTACAATACCGGCTGTTACTGTTGATGTTAAGTTATAAGGATTTCCTACTGCCAATACCCATTCTCCTATTTTTACATTGTCTGAATTCCCAAATGGAATATTAGGCAAATCAACATCAGATACTACCTTTAAAAGTGCAATATCTCTTTCTTTATCTGCTCCTATTAATTCAGCTTTTAACTTTTTACGGTTATTTAACGTTATTTCAATATCAGAAGCTCCTTCTATTACATGGTTGTTTGTTACAATATAACCATCAGGAGAAATAATTACACCACTTCCTGTTCCTACTTGTTCATATTTTCTAGCGCCTCCTCCTCCAAAAAAGAAACTTAAAGGATCTTGCTTTGTCCTTAATGCTGTATTTTTAACGTGCACTACTGCATTTACAGTACTCTCAGCTGCTTCTGTAAAGTTGGTAGGTACAGACGATGTGTTTAAAGTAGCTGGTGTATAACTAGCTCTTACAGTTTGCATTGCAGGTTGTTCAACTCGCTGTATAACTGTTTCTGGTTTTTCTATTAACATTTTGTAACCTGAAAGCGCTACCGCTCCCCCAACAAACGCTACCCCTAAAATTCCTAAAAATCTCTTCATTATGCTTACAAATATTTTTATTAGCTACGACAAAGGGTACAACACCCTGAAACCTGTCTCAAAATTAAACTTAATTGCTTTTTTAAATATCTCTTGAGTTTGTATCAAGATAATTTACTTATTCAAATATACGATTTTAACATTTTAAAGAAATACGTTTAACGCTGTTTTAACGATTTTTAACCGCCATTTAACAATGCCTTTTCCTGCTTTAAATATGTATCTTTGCCCATTATGAACATTACTTTTTATAAATATCAGGGTACAGGAAATGATTTTGTTATTATTGATAACAGAACAAAAACTTTTCCTAGTGAAAACAATAAATTAATAGCTTCTTTATGCCATAGAAATTTTGGAGTTGGTGCAGATGGTTTAATTTTACTTGAAAATGATGAAACTACCGATTTTAAAATGGTTTACTTCAATGCTGATGGTAATGAAAGTACCATGTGTGGTAATGGAGGTAGATGTATTGTAGCTTTTGCTCATAAATTAGGTTTATTTAAAAAGGAAACTACTTTTATGGCTATTGATGGATTACACAATGCTTCTATTGATGATAGTATTGTTTCTTTACAAATGATTGATGTTAACACTGTAGAAATTCATGACAGCTATATTTTCGCAGATACAGGATCGCCTCATCATGTTCAATTGGTAAACAACATTAATGATTATGATGTTTTTACCAATGGAAAAAGCATCAGAAATGATATGTATGGTAAAGAAGGTAGTAATGTAAATTTTGTTGAACAGTTAAACACCGATACTTTTCAGGTAAGAACGTATGAACGTGGAGTTGAAAATGAAACTTTAGCTTGCGGAACTGGTGTTACTGCTGTTGCTATTGCCATGCACGCTACTAAAATAACGGCAAGCAACACTGTTAAACTTCCTGTACAAGGTGGTGAATTGAGTGTTTCTTTTCAAGAAAATAAAGGGAAATATTCTAAAGTCTTTTTAACTGGACCAGCTACTTTTGTCTTTAAGGGTGAAATTTCAATTTAATGCAAACACTAAAAGGAATACATACTACTTTAAGAGCCATTGAGCCTGAGGATTTATCTTTTTTATTTACTATAGAGAATAATGAAGCTTTTTGGGAAGTCAGTCATACGCAAACTCCTTTCTCTAAGTTTTTATTAAAGCAATATCTTGAAAATGCGCATCTAGATATTTATGAAGCTAAACAACTAAGGTTAATTATTCAATCAAATGACACTTTGGAATGTATTGGTATGATTGACCTTTTTGATTTTAATCCACAACATAAAAGAGCAGGTATTGGTATATTAATTCATCCTTCTTTTCAAAAGAAAGGGTTTGCTTCTGAAGCTTTAGATTTAGTTGTTACTTATGCTTTTACTCATTTACAGTTGCATCAACTATATGCTAATATTACTACTGATAATATAAAAAGCTTACATTTGTTTCAAAAAAAGAACTTTAAGAGGATTGGTATAAAAAAGGATTGGATTTTTAGTCAAGGAAAATTTAAAGACGAAGTTTTATTTCAATTAATTAATGAGTAGAAAATTTTTATACGGTGGCATCATAACTTTCTTTATAATTGGTGCAATAGTTGGTTTTAATTTTTATCAAAAAATTTTTAGTAAAGTTGTTATTAATGACATAGCTGTTTTTATAAAATCTGATGACTCATTAGCGGATGTTACACAAACACTCAAAAATCATCTTCATAATATTGAAAATTTTGAATGGGTAGCAAATAGGAAGAAATACACAAAACCTAAAGCTGGTAAATTTCTTTTAAAAAAAGGGATGAGTGCCAATGATGTTGTAAACCTTTTAAGAAGTGGTAACCAAACCCCTGTGAAGGTTTCCTTTAATAATCAAGATACTTTAGAAAAATTAGCTGGAAGAATTGCTACTCAAATTGAAGCTGATTCATTAAGTATTCTAAATGCTATGTTAGATAATTCTTTCTTAATTAAAAATAAATTCACTCCTAAATCTGCTTTGGGCATGTATTTACCTAATAGTTATGAATTTTATTGGAATACTTCTGCTACTAAGTTTAGAAATAAAATGTTAAAGGAGTACAAACGTTTTTGGAATACTTCTAGACTAGAAAAAGCAAACAAATTGAATTTATCTAAAGATGAAGTTATAGCCTTAGCCTCTATCGTTCAAAAGGAAACTGCTCAGAGAAGTGAACGACCTATTGTAGCAGGCTTATATTTGAATCGTTTAAAAAACAATTGGCCTTTACAAGCTGATCCAACAATTATTTATTGTGTAAAACAATTGAAAGGTCAAGACTTTGTAGTTAAAAGAGTATTAAATAAAGATTTAGAAATTAACTCTCCTTACAACACGTATAAAAATATAGGTCTACCTCCTACCTTGATTGCTATGCCAGATATTTCTGCTATTGACGCTGTATTAAATTATCAAAAACATAACTACTATTATATGTGTGCTAGTGTTGACAAAATTGGTTTTCATGAATTTGCTAGTTCTTTAGCACAACATAATAGGAATGCTCAGAAGTACCAAAGATGGATTAGTCAACAGGGAATTAATAGGTAAATAGCACTTCTTAAATTTAGGAAATATTCACTTTGATTGATCTTAAATCAGTCAGTCATCTTTTTATTATATAGCTTTCACGCCAAGTTTTTCTACCTTCACTACAAAAAAAATGGCTTTTATAGCTATTAATCCCCATTCTTCCTATCTATTTTTTACTTTTAAGCTAACTAACCAAAACTTAAATCATGAACTCTACTTTTTTTAGCTTAATACGAAAACAATTTCCATCCATAACCTTAAAATATTTACAGAAAGAATAAATCTTTATTAAAAGATACAAAGGCTAACCATACTATATTATTTTATCTAAATTACTATTCTTATTTGTTTCCTAGCTTTTTTAGATTTTCCAACATTTAAAACCTTGTTTTCTATATCAATGATTTAAGTGAAAAATGATTATCTCCCCATCTAGAATCTCTTTTCAACAAATCCCACGAAAGTAATTCTTGTAAAACTAACCTTTCATATAAAACACATAAAGGTTACATCCAATTATTTATTGGGATGTGGTCTAGGTTAGCATATGCATAATTCACTAAAACTTTTTTAACAAAAATTAATTTTATCATGAAAAAAACAAACTTAAAAAACGACAAAACCAATCAATCAACCCCTATTATTAACGTAACAAAGTTTGCTGAGCAACTGAACGCTATAATACAGGAAAAAAAACGAATCCTTTATTTGGTGTTACACAATTGGCTGAGTTATTACAAATAAGCAAATCTCAACTAAACAGAAAAGTTCTTGAACAAACTGGGTATACTCCTAGTAAATTAATTTTAAAACACAGAATTGAGCTTGCCCAACAACAATTAATATTTACTTCTAATTCAATTGAACTCGTGGCTTTAAACTCCGGGTTTCAAAACTTAAGTAGCTTTAGTAGAAAATTTAAACAAGAAAACAGTTGCTCCCCTTCTAAATACCGAACAAAAAATTCCTATAACGGTATTAACAGTTTAAATTGGACACTTCCTTTTACACAAGCCTTACTAGATCAAATAATTTTCCTTAAAAAAAAAATAATTGGCTTCAAAAATTTTTTACTATCGTAATCAATAATTTAGATAATGAACTTTTTTCTGTTGATACATTATCTAGTGAATTGTTTATATCTACTTCTAACCTCAACCGTAAAACCAAACAGTTATTTGGTTTTCCTACTACAAAATTGATTAGAGATTTACGTTTACAAAATGCTGCTGAATTATTAAACTTCTATAATAAATCTGTTTCAGAGGCAGCTATGCTTTCTGGTTTTTTTGATGCTGCTCATCTTTCTAGATACTTTAAACCAACTTTTGGTTGCTCGCCCGGAGAGTATAGAAATATAACACCATTTTTTAAATCTATAGAAATTCTTTTGTCTTCAGAAATGAATCAAATTGACAATTAATAGCCTGTTAAATACAAATCAAATAGTGGTTAGCTATCTAATTTTGAATCATTATAACTTAATACAAATCAAAAAACGCAGCTTTATGTTCAACTCTTCAAAAAAACAAATATTAAAAGAAAGAATATTAGCAACAATAATCAATAATTCTAAAGATTATAGGCTAATTTCTTTAACCAATCGTCCTTTAGAAACACTTCCTTATCACTTAAATAATAATACAATTTCTGATCCTATAACCAATGAAGTACATGTTGTTTTTCATAAGGCTAATGGGGAGATTTTATCTATAGAAAAATTTTAAATATTAAACATAACAACAACCAATCTTAAATTTATTATCATGAAAAAATCATTATTTATTTTCATTATCCTAGTTAGTACTTTTTCTATTTATTCTCAAAGAAAAGGAGATTTTGAATTTGGTGCAGGAATAGGTATAAACTATACTAGTTCATCAGCTACTATTGAATTATTAAATAGTAATACACAATTACAATCCATTAGTATTCTTCCTAAAGCTTCTCTTAATATTAGTGTTTCTGGAGAATATTATTTTTCAAAAGAATTAGGACTGAAATCGAAACTAATTTACGATTCTAAAAGTTGGGAATTTAAACTCAATAATGTGCATTATTTTGATTTAAAATTAAATCAAATTACTTTACCTATTTTATTAAACTGGCATTTTGGAAAACATAAAAATTGGTACCTTAATTTTGGACCGTATGTAGATTTTCTTATCAATGAAAAAGAAAAAAACATCAATACAACATTAGGTCAACAACTAATAATTAACGATAGTAACGAGGAAATTGACTCTTTTGAGAGTTTTAATAGCTTTAATATTGGAATAATTTCTGGTTTTGGTTACCAATTTTATATTAACCCCAAAACAAAACTTTATATTGAATATGAAGGTAAATTTGGTTTTAGTGAAATTGCCAAAAATGATCTTTTAGATATTTTTTCTAATATTAGACATAGTTTTAACTTAGGCGTTTTATTCAAATTATAATTAAAAAAACATTCTATAATTTATATCTAAGCAACAATATTTTATTGTTGCTTTTTTTAGTTTATACGTTTTATTTATGGTATAAGAATCAAATAATTGATTCTTATCATTTTTTACAATAAAAGTTACTTACTAAAACATGGTTACTTATTTCTTACCTTCCCATTTTTACTACATATTCTAAAAAGACATAACTAATTAATTGTAATCCATCCCTTAATACAAAACACTTATAACCTTTTATCAAAAAAATTAAGGATTCTTTTCTACTTTCAATTTATAAAAACTCAAAAGTAAAAGCATTTAAAACACCATGGAAATTAGGGTAAATATGTTATTTATTTTTAAAACTAACTACTTAATTAGCATATGCTTCAAATTGTTAAAAGTTTGCCTTTTGAGTACAAAACAACTCTCTAAAACACTAGTAAATTTGACATATAAGAATTCAACAATTGTACAATTAGAATTTTTAATGTCATGAATTAAAGCTGCAGATTTAAGAATTGACAAACTAGGTTTCAGAGAAAAAAAACAACAAAAGTTCCTGATATACAATATATCAAAAATGGTTAAAACAAAACCGTGATTCTAAAGATACTTTATCGTTCTTTTTTGAATTTGAAATTTAAAAATAAGTTAAATAATTATAAAAAATAACACTATGCCACAATACAATGTTCAGAATTTCACTTATGATGGACCTGGAGATAGTCTATGTTACGGACAACAAGATGTTCATGATCATGACAGAGCTGTTCAATTTACCGTTGATGTTACTGCATACCTTCAAGGTCAAGGTTGCCAAAACATACAACCTGGTCCATTTAGGTCTCATCAACCAAGACCAAATGAAGGTAAAGAATTTCGTTGGAACGGAAACAATTGGGTAAAAGTTTAATCAAAAAAATTAATAATAAAACAAACCAAACATCATGGATAAAATTAAATTAAATTTCGTAAACAAGTCTGCGGACACCAATAATAGTAGTATTGTAATTTTTCAACAAAATGTTGCAGAAGATTTTGGAGAACTTGCCATTGCTTGGAAAGTAATAGAAAACTGTGGTAGGTTAGATAACCATCCTTTTAATTACCCTTTAAACTTTGATGTCTCATCAAGTGATTCATATGGAAACTTTACGCCACAATTAGCAGCATACAATGGAGATGCTTTTGATATGGTAAAAGATAGTTCTGGTGATGTTTTACAAAAATCATCTACCCATGCTACTAGTCCAAATGAAGTAGAAATACGTAATAACTTAGCTAATGGAGCTATCAATGCTAATTGTTATAGAGATGGTAAATTATTGGCATCTAAAACAGGTTTAGCTCCAGGACAAAAAGCTGTTTTTGAATTTCAACCTAAAATTTATATTGGAGTAGTTTCTCAAATAGAAGAGGGAGATGTTATGAATTCTGCTATTATTTCTCAAGTAAATTCGGAAATTAATTTATTTGGTATTAGAAGTGCTGATATAGTAATGACCGGAGGTGGACCAGGTAAAAACTCTCAACCTTTTAATTTTACATTAGAAAATATAAATAAATAATCATCTCTTTCATTTATACAAGGTGGCATGGCATGCTTTATTCATGCCCCTTGTTAAATTAATAATACATTAAACGACTAAACAATGGATAATACAGATAAAAACACCTGGTACTCTGGAGACTGGAAACAACATAATAATGATACCATTCCATACAATGGGGTTAAAATTACAGCCACTCCTAATTACACATCTCCTACAAGCCCTCCTTCCAAAAGAAAACTGACTTCTGTTAATGCTACAATTACAGATTTTACCAAAGACCCTAATGGCGTTTCTAATACTATTAAGCTTAGTAGAACTGGTATATGGTATGAGATTACTATTCCTGATAAAACAAATGTTTCTCCTCCTGAACCTAATACCGATTTTACCATAACTGGAATTTATCTAAATGGTGATTTAGGAAAACTCAAATTAAATGTTACCACAACAGGCATTTATTTGCAAATTCAATTTCGCTATGGTGAAACTAATAGAACAAGAGAAGAATTAGGCTTTATTTTACAATTTGATGAATATGTAGAAGATTAAATAATTGTTTACTATAAAAAACAATTTATGTTATGTATACAGATTTTTACTTTACAAACTTATCAACTGATGAAAAAATAAAGGATATTGTTTTTTCTCAAAATACATCTTTTGAAACACCTAATATTGATAATGTTTTTGCCAGCATTAAAGGTTGCCCTTTTAATTGGTGTCATAAAATAAGAGTGTCATGGAGTTTAAGTTTTCGTTTGAAGAAAAAATCTGGTAACCTAACTCCTATTTATAATTTAAAAACAGTACACAATGAACAACGTCCCTTCTTTCTTATCTATAAAGAAGGAAGTACATCCGTTCAACAAACTTGTAATAATGGAAATCAAATTATACTTTTTAAACAGATAAAAGGAAATGAGTTTATAGCAATACAGTTATACAGAGGTGATTTACTTATTAAAGAACAGTTTTTTAACACTTCTAAAATTTGTTTTCAGATAGATTCTAATATCAATATTCTCACTACTGATTTTACACACCAAGAAATACCAAGATATGAGAGCAAAAATACTCTTTGTATTGATTTTATCCCCTTAAAATCTGTTCACCTTATTCTTCTTGGTTCCAGTATGAAACATCAATTAGTAATTGATGCCATTAAAAAATGGTAAAAAACAACTATTAAAACTTTCAATTTATTTATTATGGAAACTATATTAAAAATATGGGAGGATCGCATATTCCCAAATGTAAATGATAATTTAATTATTGAATTTGAAATTCCTACAGGTGGTAGTAAAAATGATTTTGAAATTTCCTCTAAAATATTTTGGAAAAAAAGTAATCAAGATGTTTATCATCCTGAGAAGATAACAACTACTACTCCTTGTAATCTGCTTTATTCTTTTCATAATGGAATTTCTATCAAAGGAAAATTATCTATAAAAAACTTTAGCAGTTTTAACTCTAGTTATACACTAGGTGTTTTTGCTGATTTTTATTACTTTAATAAAACTGACGTTAATTATATATGGCATACTGAAGGGTTTCTTATAGGGTTTGATCCAGATTTTAAAAAAAATGTTAAAGATCCTAGTAAAAAACCTCCTAAAGATAAACCAACACCATTAGATCCAATAATTTCATCAGATACTTATAGTGATTTATTCCCTTATATTTATGTTACTGATTGGCCTAAAATTGCTTCTTCAGAAATAAAATGGAACTTTTTTTATTACCAACCCTATTCTAAAGGACTTCCTATAGATTCTTTTACAGATAAACTGTCTTTTCTAAAAAAAACAAATAATAGACTTGGAATGCAACAAGAAGCTATTCTTTTTATAGAAGGGAAGCCTCCTTATAATTCACAGTTTGTTTCAAACACAACTAAACTCCCTGGCTACTTAACTAATTTTAAAGCTTTATATAATCAATTAATCACCTCAAAAAGTTTAACCTCAATAGTAGCGCAAACCTGTGCGTTTTTTCAAACTAATATACCTGATTTTTCTACCTATCTTAAAAGTACTACCTATTTAGAAAGCAAAGAACGGTTATGGGACTCTTATTTTGCATTAATTATTGAAATGGGGTATGAACACGAACAACTTACCAGCATAATAGAGGTGTTAACTCTTTGTAATTTTTTAGAAATAATTTTTAAACATATAGATGAAGAACATCCAACCAGTACCTTTAGTAAAGAACAGCTATCATCTTTATTAAATGCCACTATTATTTTATACAAAGGTATTTTCCCCTTACCTCCATATCCTTCTTCTCCTCCTATTTCTGCTCAAAGCACTTTTATTCCTTATGCTATTGGTAATTTACAATTGGTAAAGTATAAGCTTTCTCATTATGAAATAGGTGAATTGGCTAATATTCTTAGTTTAATGCCTGGTGAAAAAAGAAAACTTACCAATAAAAAAATAAATCGGACAGTTACTAAAGAAATTTCTAAAACATCTTCAATAGATAATTCATATAACGCAACCAACCAAAGTAATAACGATTTTAATGAAGAATTATGGAATGCCATTGCAGAAACTTCTGAAACTACAGATTATCCTAACCCTGGATTAATTTCTACTTATGGACCACCAACCAATATAACTATAAAGGGTTCTTATACTAAAAAAAAGACTACCCAAAAACCCGATAAAAAACAACTGGCTTCTTTTGCTAAAAAAGTATTAAACAAAACGGCTAAACGTTTGTCTGATAAAGTTAATAAAATAAGAACCCATTCAGAGTTAAGAGAATTAGAAGATACCACTGTTAGTACCATTACTAATAAAAAAAATAATTTTCCTGAATATGGCTTTTATTGTTGGTTAAATAAAGTATATAAAACTAAAGTTATTAATTATGGAAATCGAATGTTATTTAGCTTTGACATACCTCATCCTGCTAAAGATTATATTGAACAAACAATTGTTTTAAAAGGACTTGATTTAAAAAAGCCTAAATCACTTTCTGATTTTCATATCAATTCTTACAAAGATATTAATCAGGAAAACTATTTAACAGTAGCACAATATTACAACCTTAAAAAATTCAACTTATATCCACAAGAAACTATTATTATTTCTGAGGTAATTTCACTATCGCAAAGTAAATTAATTGATTTACCTGATGCTTATTATGCTGGCTCTGCCACTATTGAATATGCTTTTGGTTCTCAACAATCAAATTCAATAGTAAATGGATTTATAGGGCAACATAGTTTTTCTTTTCAACAATCAGAAGGGGTAACTGGTACTAAAAAAATTCCTTCTTTAAATGGAGAGCAAAACAAAATTGCTGCTAGTGCTGTATACAATACTAATATTGAAATGTCTCCTCCGAATTCGGAAATAGAATTCCAAATGAGTATTAGTATTGAATGTTTACCGCTTCCTAATACTATACTTTCTTGGCAAATAGAGATGTATGATTTATTTGATAATGCTTATACCAAAGAGAGTACAATTTATCATGAAGAAACAAAAGCTTCTAACTCAAAAAAAGAGTTAAAAAACCCTTTAGAAGAACGATTAATAGTTATAAATTCAATAGAGAAAAGTGTACGGAAACTGTTATTACAAAATGTACTTCGTATTAACGGTTATTCTTCAAACCTAATTAATAAGAATGTCCCCCCTTCTTTTAATTTTAATCAACCAGAAATAACCCAATATCTAAACAAGGTTTTAGAGTGGAGTGAAATGTCTTATACTTTTTTCGATCAGTATAGTAATACCAATAATCATTTTGCCATCTCATCTGCCTCTCCTAATTTTTTTTCGGCTTTTCTTAATGCTGATTATGTTAGGGTTCTAATCCCAGTTTTCCCTGAATTCAATCAAAGTTTTCTTTATTTTTTATCTACAGGAAGTATATGGGCTTCTTTAGATAAACTTACGCCTTGTTTTGAAGATTCAGAAACAACTACTGAGATTATTAAAGATCAAAAATCTATTATTTATGAGATAAAAAAAATATTTCAACACTCCGAAACAAACTCCAAAGTAATTGATTCTTGGGAAATATGTATTCCTACTTCCATGCAAATACTTCAAGAAAAAAAACATATGAATATTAAAAATCATAAATAATATGAACTCTTCTTTATATAATATTACTACACCAGTAGGAACAGTAATTGCTTTTGCTGGAAATATTGATAGTTATAAAAATATACAAAATACCACTACTCCTTTTGTAACTTCTCCAATTGAGGCTTATGGTTGGATGCTTTGTGATGGAACAGCCTTAAAAGCTGCTAACTATCCAGAACTATATGCTGCTATTGGCAAACTGTATGGAAGTTCTGGTTCAGGAAATGACTTATGTTTTAATCTTCCTGACTTAAGAGGACAGTTTTTAAGAGGTATTGGTACAGATACAGCTAGTATTGAAAACAGAATTGCTCCTCCTGGTGGCACCAAAACAGGAGTAGGTTCTATTCAAAAAGATGCGCTCCAAACACATCAACACACCTATACTAAACCTACAGGTGCTCCTGCTCCTGGTGAAAGTAGTGAAGGAACTTCTACCGTAAATACTAATGCCTATACCGGAGTTCCAACCAGTGAAAATGATCCGTCCTCCGTAAGAGTAAGTCAATATGAAACAAGACCTGTAAATACTTTCATTAATTATTTAATAAAGTATACTTATTCTTTATCTGGGTTGAATGATATGCATGATTTTAATAACCTAGTAAACTTATAGTAATGACTATTATTAAAAACATATTTATTTGTTTGGTACATGAAAATCAAGATTGCATTATTGATTTAGTAAGAAACCTCAAATATTCAGATCCTACATCAAAAATCATACTCTACAATGGCGGTACTAACATTGATTTATTTAAACATTTCCCTTTTCATAAATATGATGTTATTATTTTTCCTAATCCCAAACCTTTACAATGGGGATGGCTTCATGATTTTGCTATAGACTGTATGGAGTACGCTGTTGATAATATGGAATTTGATACTATTACCATAGTAGACTCGGATCAATTAGCATGTAAAAAAAACTATAGTTCATTTATAGCTGATACATTTTCACAAAATCCAAACTTAGGAATGCTAGGTCAAATACCTGATAGGCTTCCAATAGATACCGAAATTCATCCTGCTGTTACTGCTTATAAAGAAAAAGAGTTATGGCAACCTTTTTTAAATCAACTACCCAATGGTAAAGACGCTTTTTTACATTGGACTTTTTGGCCTTCTACTGTATTTACCTATAATGCTTCTAAAGATTTGGTTTTGCTTTTTAGAAATAATACATTATTACAAGAACTCTTAAAAACTACTAAAATTTGGGCTAGTGAAGAAATTTTACTCCCCACACTAACCATTGCCTTAGGATATACAATTGTTAAAAATCCGTGTACCTATGATTATGTAAAATATAAAACAGAATATACTACGCAACAAATACAGCAGGCAATAGATAAGAAAACATGCTATTGGATTCACCCAGTTTCTAGAGACGTAAAAGATATAAACAGAAAGTATGTTAGAAATGCTTTCTCAAATTACATTCTTCCATATAGCCCTATTAATAAAGAAATACTTTCACTAATTAATACTATTCAAATAAAAACAAACCCTATTGAAGGTTGGTTGAATAATGATGAACTAGCATTACTTGTTGAGCTTGCATTTTTAACAGCTAAACGTAACAAAAAGCCAGTTTTCTTGGAAATAGGAAGTTATTGTGGTAAAGCAACTTCTGTCATTTCATTAACAGCACAACACATAAATAAAGCATCTAAAATAGTAGCTATTGATAATTTTACAGGGAGATTAGGAGCTGAAGATGCCACAATAGATCAATATCCTCCATCCTATGATAAGTTTTATGATACACTTAATAAATTAGAAATAGCGGGTATGATTGAAGTAATTAAAGTAACACCTCATTTAACAAACTATACTACTAAAGTAGATTTAATTCTAATTGACGGACTTCATGATTATGCAAGTGTAGCTAGAGATTTCTACCATTTTGAAAAGCTTTTTAAAAAAGACACTTTAATTCTTTTTCATGATTACTGTACTAGTTTCCCTGGTGTATTATCTTTTGTTAATGAATTAATTAATCAAAACTCATATCAAATTTTAAAGCAAAGCTCTTCTTTAATTGCATTACAAAAAAGCGTTGACAACTTAAACCTCAAAGAAAAAGTAAAACCTTTAACTTATAAAAAACAAAATACGCCTTTAGTAAGTTGTATTATGCCAACTTATAATCGTCCCGAATTTATAGAAAATGCTGTACAGCAATTTTTAAATCAAACTTATGCTAATAAAGAATTAATTATTATTGATGATAGTGAGTCTAGCATAAAACAACTGATTCCAGAAAATCCAGCGATACGTTACGTTCATATTGATAAAAAACTAGATATCGGTAGTAAAAGAAATATGGCTTGCCAAATGAGTAATGGAGCCTTTATAATTCATTTAGATGATGATGATTTTTATGCTACTAATTGGATTGAAAAACAAATCACTTTTCTAATTGATAACAATTTAGACATAACTGGATTAAGCTCTCCTTGTTTTTATGAACCTTTAACTTCTAAAGTTTCACAATATAAGTACCCGTTGCATCAAAGAAAGTGGGTTTACGGAGCTACCTTATGTTATACGTATCAATTTTGGAAATCTAACCCCTTCCCCAATATAAACTGCGGAGAAGACAATGCTTTTGTATGGGCCTCTTCTTCTAAAAAAATATGCCCAAATCATGAAGCTATTAGTTTATATATAGGTCATATTCACTCTAAAAATACAAGTCCTAAACAAACTCAAGATAAGCGTTGGTTTGATTTGAAACTGGAGGATTTCCAAAAAACATTTAAATACAAAAACATTAAGTCGATTCCTATTTTCAACAATACAATTACCCCTATAAAAATACAAATAACAGGGAAGCCGAAAACTGCATAGAGTAGGCATTTTATTAAAATTTTTAATTATGATTTACGATTATTCCCAAAAGCCTCCTGTATTGGTATCTAGAAATAAAGCTAATGCTTATTTTCCTGATTTTTATTTTGCCGATGATACCGATCTATACTTTTTATATCCTAAAGATAAGGTTATCTATAATTATTCTTTGGGGGTATTTTTTAAACATGTAAATGGCCCTGAATATGAAAATATAGCTATACGCCCTATTATCAAAGCTGAACAAATGGGTAACCTAATAGGATATACACAATTTTCTCCTACTCAACTACCTACGTTATATTTTCAAAATGGTAGATTAACTCTTGAGCATTCCAATTGCAGAAACATTGGTTGGCATCCAAGAAGACAAGGATTTAATTATGCCTATGGAAATATTTTGTATGAAGATGTTCCTAATTATAAAAAAGGAGGTATATTTAATGAAGAGCAGTTTAAAAAAGACCAACAGGCAGCTAAAAACAATCCTACAAAAGATATTCGTTTAATTGAAATATACTACAATGACAGTGATATAATACAACGAACTCCACATCATTCAAGATCTAATCTTATATTAGGTAATCCACCTAATTTTGTTTTGCAAATTGTAAATCAATTTTTAGCTGCAAAAGAAAAAAGTCCTTCACCTTTTTAATTATTTTTATCAATAAACTAACCAATTTTAATTATGAATACCACAATACAACAATTACCTGGAAAGGTTACCAAAGCCCCTGCTGGACTTAGAGGTTTTGACTCTGACACAATTATTAGTAAAGATACTGCTGTTAAATTTAAAGAAGATGGCTATTCCTTTTGCTTTCGTTATCTATCAAGAGGAAAAGGTCAACATGACGGAGATTTAAGTTTTCAAGAAGCAAACGATATTCTAAATTCAGGATTAGCTTTAAGTGCAGTACAACACGTATCTAATCCTGGTTGGGTTCCTACTGGAAGTTTAGGAACTACCTATGGAGAAAACGCCGCCTATAATGCAACTTCTATAGGGTTACCTAAAGGAATGAATATTTGGTGTGATCTAGAAGGCATTGCTACAGGAACAACTAGTGATGATGTAATTGCTTACTGTAATGCTTGGTATGATGCTGTTTATAAAGCCAAATACATTCCGGGTATTTACGTTGGAGCCAACGCTGTATTAGATAGTCAACAATTATATTGGGATTTAAAATTCCAACACTTTTGGAAATCTATGAGTAATGTTCCTAATGTAGCTAATCGCGGATATCAAATGATTCAATCGTACCAACCCAATCTGATTAACGGAATTGGAATTGATGAAGATACCACACAAGATGATGATAAAGGCGATTCTGTTTTATGGCTAGTAAAAGAGTAATACGCCACGTATAAATTTTTAATTGATACACTTAGTTAAACAAATGCTACCCACTAGTGCAAGCAACTTTTGTACAGTTACAGAATGGCTATACACTAGTGCGGAAAGCTTTTGTTTTGTTGAAGAACGCTATACACTAATGAGAGAAACTTTTGTTCTGTTGAGGAAACTCCATACACTAGTGCGAGAAGCTTTTGTTCTGTTGAGGAATCACCATACACTAGTGCACGAAGCTTTTGTTTTGTTAAGGAAACGCTATACACAAGTGCATGAAGCCTTTCTTTTACAAATCAATCTCTTTTAAGGCATTGATATTATTACGTTCTAGGAAAGCATCAATTGTTTCAAAATGTTCTATAACACGTTGATCTTTAAACTCAAATACTTTTTGTGAGAGCCCTTGTAAAAAATCACGATCATGAGAAACTAGAATCAACGTACCATCAAAATGTAATAATGCTTCTTTAATCACATCTTTAGAGCGTAAATCTAAGTGATTGGTTGGCTCATCTAATATTAATAAGTTTACTGGTTCCAATAATAATTTCACCATTGCCAAACGTGTTCTCTCACCTCCTGACAAAACTTTTACTTTTTTATCTATATCATCTCCCCCAAACATAAAACGTCCTAAAATATTTTTTATCTGCGTTCTCACATCTCCTTCAGCCACCTCATCTACCGTTTGAAACACGGTTAATTCTGGATCTAATAACGACGCTTGATTTTGAGCAAAATAACCAACTTTAGCATTATGCCCTAACCCACACTCTCCTTCAAAATCTATTTCTCCCATAATAGCTTTAATCATGGTTGACTTTCCTTCTCCGTTTCGTCCTACAAAGGAAACTTTTTCGCCTCTAGCGATAGAAAAACTAGCGTCTTTGAAAACTGTTAAATCACCGTACTTTTTAGTCAACCCTTCTACTCTAACAGGGTAATCTCCAGACCTTGGAGAAGGTGGAAAACGTAACTTTAAAGAAGAAGTATCTACCTCATCTATTTCCACTAATTCTAATTTTTCAAGCATTCTTTCTCTTGAAGCTACTTGATTTGTTTTTGAATAGGTTCCTTTAAATCGCTCAATAAAAGCTTTTGTGTCTGCTATAAACTTTTGTTGTTCTTCATATGCTTTTAATTGATGGGCTCTTCGTTCTTTTCTTAATTCTAAATAATGTGAATAATTCGCTTTATAATCATGAATAGTCCCCATAGTTACTTCTATGGTTCTATTAGTTATATTATCAATAAACGCTTTATCATGTGATATAACCACTACAGCTTTGGCTTTATTTAATAAGAAATTTTCTAACCAAATTACCGACTCAATATCTACATGATTCGTAGGCTCATCTAACAATATTAAATCTGGCTTTTGTAATAAAATTTTTGCCAATTCAATGCGCATACGCCAACCTCCACTAAACTCTGAAGTGGCTCTGTTTAAATCCTCTTGTTTAAACCCAAGTCCCTTTAAAGCCTTTTCAACCTCAGCTTCATAATTTACTTCCTCAAGTGCATAATAGGTTTCGCCTAAATCTGATACTCGTTCAATAATCTTCATATATTCTTCCGATTCATAATCGGTACGAGTTTCCAACTGCTTATTTAACGCCTCCATTTCTTCCTTCATTTTAAAAATGGCATCAAATGCTTTGGCTGCTTCTTCTTTAACCGTACAGTCATCTTCCATTAATAAGTGCTGCGGTAAGTATGCAATTACAGTATCTTTAGGACTCCTTACACCTCCTTTTGTTGCTTTAGAAACACCAGCTATAATTTTCATCATAGTAGATTTTCCTGCACCATTTTTACCCATTAAGGCAATTTTATCATTTTCATTTATTACAAAAGAAACGTCTTTAAATAAAGTTTTCCCACTAAACTCAACTGTTAATTGATCTACTGTAATCATTTGTGTTTATTTTTGTGGCGAAAATAATAATTTAAAGGCATCATTCTTACTTTTAAATTTGCATACACTAAACATAATTATTAAAAATTAATTTACCATATGAGTAAACTATCTTTTAAAGAAGTAAAAGAACTAGCAACTACTAAAAACTTAACCGATACAACTTATTTTACCTTATTTGGAGGCGGCGTTAATAAAAAAGCTTATGGAGTTAACAATTCTTCATGGATTGTATTAAGCGCTTCAATATCTAAAGAGCGATTAATTAAAGCTGAAATTGACCAAATATTAACTTTGAAAAAGAATGGAGTTTTTACTCCTGACCTTGGCGTTTCTACTACCGAAGAAGCTGTTTTTAACGTTCAAGATGGAACTGATACTAAAATTGCTTTTTTAGAAGAAAAAATTGATGGTTTTGAAATACCTAGAAAGGGTACTGCTTTCTCTGAAGATGAGGTAAAGAAGTTTAGTATTGAAATTTTAAAATATATTTGTCAACAACCTACTATAGAAGCGGCTGAAGTAATAAGAGCCAATGCTCTAAAAAGTATTGATTTATTAACTCCTTACATAAAAAAAACAGATATTCCTGACTTTCAAGTTAGATTTGACAAAGCCACAGGAAAGATTTTAACATTAGACCCAGGAGATCCTTTAAATTCTGAAAATGCTCAAGATAAACATCTACGTTGGTTAAGTTTTTGGCAAAAAGATTTAACAGACAAACGTTATCTTTCCAGACTTTGGAATGAACAACACCCAACAAACAAAATAAACTCAAATGGTAGTAGTTGGAAATAACTTAAATCTATTTTAATTCAGAAAATACTATTAGTAAACACCATTAAAAAAATGGTGTTTTTCTTTTTTAATAAGCCTCCAGCTATATAAAAACAACCTATTAAAATAATCTTGTTTAACATATTTCTTAAACTATAATATGTTTTACTTTTGCATAACCAAGGCTTAATATTAACTTTAATGAAAAAAACGCTTGTTTTTATAGCTTTTATTTTTTTCTATACTCTTAATTGTTTTTCACAAAACAAACAAAAGTACAACCTAAGTGCTGGGATAACTAATTCTAGTTTAAGAGGAAACGAATTAATAAAGGATAATGATTCTAGACTGGATTATTTAATTGGAGTTGGTATTACATATCATTTAAAAAATAAAATTTCCTTAAAAGGTGAAATTAATTATGTAAGAAAAAAGATAAGCAGTATTAGAACAGTTTATGATGAGTTTACACGCCTTATTAGCAAAACAGAGGAAGTTACTAATTTTGATTATTTATCTATACCTATTCTACTAAAATTTGAATTTGGTAATAACAATCGTTTATACATAAATGCTGGCCCTAGCATGAGCTTTCTTTTAAATACGCATTCTGAAATAATAAGCCAAGAAGACAATCTTAATGATAATGCTAATATATTTGATTTAGCCATATCTGCAGGTTTAGGGAAAAAGTTTGAGCTAGACAAGACTAACTCATTAACTATAGAGGTTAGACATAGCTTAGGGCTTTTAAACACTAGTAGTGTATATGACCTAAATAATGAATCAGTTAAAACAACTACAACTAACTTTATTCTTTCTTGGAACTTTTCACTTTAGCTAGATACTTACTAATGTAACACTTTAAATAGTAACTCTTTTAAAATATCTGATTGCGGCATTCCATTAGCTCCAACTCCCTTGCTCTTAACATCAGCATCACGTAATAATGCAATTACCTGTGATACTTTTCGCATTGGATAATTACGTGCAGCTGTAACATAATCATCAACAAAATAAGGGTTCACTCCTAAAGCTTTTGCTACTGATGCTTTTGATTTATCCTTTAACCCATGATACATTAATAACTGTGTAAAAAAACTATTCAGTAAAGAAATAGTCATTACCAAAGGATTATTTTTTGGATTCTGAGCAAAATAATTAATAATTCTATTAGCTTTTACCACATCTTTTTGCCCAACTGCCTTACGAAGCTCAAAATTATTAAAATCTTTAGAAATACCTATATTCTCTTCTATATGTGAAGGATTAATAATTGTTTGTGCTGGTAAAATGGAAATTAACTTTTCTAATTCATTGTTAATTTTACTTAAATCAGTCCCTAAAAACTCTACTAACATTTGCGCCGATTTAGGCTCAATATTGTATTTTTTAGCTCCCAAAGTTTTTCTAATCCAATCTGCAACCTGATTCTCATACAATTTTTTACTCTCGAATATCAACCCATTCTTAGCAATGGCTTTATACGCTTTTTTACGCTTATCTAACTTTTTATACTTATAATTAAATACAAGAACTGTGGTAGGTTGTGGATTGTTAGCATAGGCTTCTATTTTATCTATAGTCCTACTTAAATCTTGTGCTTCTTTTACAATAATCACCTGACGTTCTGCCATCATTGGAAAGCGTTTGGCTGAAGAAACTATTTCATCAATAGATACATCACGTCCATACATAACCACTTGATTGAAACCTTTTTCAGATTCATCTAGTACATTATTCTCAATATACTCCGATATTTTATCAATGTAATACGACTCTTCTCCCATTAAAAAATAAATGGGCTTCAGGTTTCCGTTTTTTATATCGCTAACTATATGGTTTACGTCACTCATTTAAAACAATAAACTTTATGGATGTTTACAAATTGAAAGTTTCCTATTTTTGACCAATGCAAAAGTTGAACTTACCTACATACGATTTCAGGCTCAAAAGTAACGAAAATAAGACGCTTATTTTTGATAGTTTGCGAAAAAAATATGTAGTACTAACCCCAGAAGAATGGGTTAGACAACATTTTGTTCATTTTTTATTAGAAGAAAAAAAATATCCTGTTTCTTTAATTGCTATTGAAAAACAATTAATAATTAATAATTTAAAAAAGCGCACTGATATTGTTATTTTTGGTAAAGATGGACTTCCTAACATTATAGTGGAATGTAAGGCGCCACATATTAAGATTACCCAAAATACTTTTGATCAAATAGCACGCTATAACTTGAAATTACAAGCTAACTTTTTGGTAGTTACAAATGGTTTACAACATTTTTATTGCATGTTAGATACCAAAAATGAATCGTATGTTTTTCTAAGAGATATCCCCATTTATAATTAACAAATTATTACCTCTTTAAGTCGCTTTAAAAGTGTATTTTTGGCGTCTTGAAAACAGCCATTGTCATATTAAATTGGAACGGTAAAAAATTGTTAGAGCAATTTTTACCTTCAGTAGTTAGCTTTAGTTCTAAAATTGCTGAAGTTTATGTAGCAGATAATGCTTCTACTGATGATTCTATTGCATACATAAAACAATATTTTCCAACAGTAAAGGTTGTAGAAAATTCCCAAAATGGTGGCTATGCTAAAGGTTACAATGATGCTTTACAGCATATAGATGCCGATATTTATTGTTTATTAAACTCTGATATTGAAGTTACGGAAAATTGGTTGCTTCCAGTTATAGAAACCTTTAAAAAAGAACCCAATACAGGAATTATTCAACCTAAACTATTAGATTACAAAGAGAAAACTAAATTCGAATATGCTGGTGCTGGCGGGGGTTTTATAGATTTATTTGGTTATCCGTATTGCCGAGGTAGAGTTTTCAATTACTTAGAAGCTGATAACGGCCAGTTTAATGATACTTCCGAAATTTTTTGGGCTTCCGGTGCTTGTATGTTTATACGCTCTGAGATATATCATAGTTTAGGAGGTTTTGATGAGGATTATTTTGCGCATCAAGAAGAAATTGATTTATGCTGGCGTGCCCAAAATGAAGGTTATACGGTTAAATATGTAGGAGCCTCTACTGTATTTCATGTGGGTGGGGCTACCTTACAAGAAAGTAACCCACATAAAACGTTTTTAAATTTTAGAAACAGTTTATTAAATGTAGTTAAAAGTGTACCTAAACGATGGTTTTTATTCGTGGTTTTTTCTCGTTTAGTTTTAGATGGTATTGCGGGAGTTAAATTTGCTTTAGAATTAAGACCTATACACACTCTAGCTATTTTAAAAGCGCATTTAAGTTTTTATAAAAACTTTTTTAGATTTTTAGGTAAAAGAAGAAAACTACAAAAGAAAGCTAATTACAACCTTCATACTTCTGTTGTTTGGCAGTATTTTATTTTAGGAAGAAAAAAGTTTGAAAAGCTAGATTAAGATTAGGTCTACAAATTCAAGAACTCCTTACCTAATAAGTTTTTCAAAGAAAAACCTTTAACCTCTCCCACTCCTTTAAACTTAAAACGAACTCCTACAACCTTACCAAGTGTTTTTGTATATGTTTCGTTATATATTTCTTGTTTATTTAAAAACACACGTACTTGCTTATTTTTTACGCTAATTTTAATATTTTTAAAACTAGACAAATCTGTTCCAAAGGGTGACAAGTCATACTTCTTTCCATCAAAATATTTTTCACTAAACATTACTCCTATTTCTGAAACGCAACCTGAAATAGTTAAAGGAATTAAAATTGCGCTTTTTGTTCCTATGATTGTAATCGTAGTTTTTTGGCAAACACCCCATTTATCAATAAACAAATGTTTTATAGAAGTATGTAACTCAAAATTATCTCCTGAAATATTTCCCAGATCATCTACATAATGATACGTAGAGTTTACTGGTTCACTGCTCTGTTTAATTTCATTTATAGTCTCTTCGGCAAACAACAAACTTTTATTTTTTAAAACTTTCTTTTCTTCAATGTATTTAGGTATTGGCTTATAATCAATAGTACCTATCCATCCATTTGACTTTATAAACAAATCATGCTCTTTAATTATTTTTTTATTAACTAAAAGTTTCGCTCTAAAATATCCTGGATAATAATATTGTCCTGTAGCTTGTTTTTGTTTTTTATGAATCTTTATAGTTTTGGTTGGATCCCAATGCTGTTGAATTAAAAAATCATCCGCTTCAATTGTTTTCAAATCAAAATCAAACACTACCGAATTAGGCAAACCATTGGCTATAGGTCTACTTTTAAAAAGTACCTTAGTATAATCTGCTCTTTTTATCTGGTTCTTGGTTGACATAGAAAATATAGAGAAAAATAATGCTGCTATTATAAAAGCAGAAAGCATAATAACTCTGATATTAGCTAATACTGTTTGTTTATAAATAGTAACTTTGGGCTTTTTTCTTTTACTTTTAAAATCTCTCCAATTTAAAAAACCAGCAAACTGAGCTAAGGTGTTTAACGTACTTATACTTGGAGCACTTTCATAATTAACCCTTCCCCAAACTCTTTTTAATGTAGTTGGACTTAAAAGTACTTTTGTTTCTTCTTGAATTTTTTCACTCAATTCAATAAACACATTATTATGCCAATTTTTAGCTTTCCCCCATTGTAACTTTTCTTCTATTAAGTTCAAACAGACTTGTACTTCTTTATAATCTTTATACAACTTCATAATCACAAAAATCACTAAAAATAACCACTTGAACAACTATGAACCAACTTGAACGGGTTTGTTTTTTACTGAAATACAGAAATATAGATTTTTGAATATAATTTTTACAAATATTCTTTATTATGAGGTTTACAACTATCTTAATCTTACTATTTTTTAGCAATAGTATTTACACACAGAACTACATTCCTATAGATACTGCACATTGGGATATAAAAGCCAAAGCTTATGTTATTGAAAAGTATAAAGGAAAGAAAGCTATCTATATACAAGCTGGTGGTATGACACTTAAAAATCAAACTTTTTTAAATGGGACTATTGAGTTTGATATTTTTTTAAAAGAAGAACAAGCTTTTCCGGGAATAACTTTTAGAACAACTAAAAATTTTGATGGTGAAAAATGGTATATAAGACCACATTTATCTGGAAAACCAGATGGTAATCAAGCCGTACCACTTACCAATGGTGTTACTCCATGGCAACTGTATTTTGGAGAAAAATACTCTTTCCCATATCGTTATAAATTTAATGATTGGACACATGTTAAACTAGTTGTTAATAATGATAAAGCACAAGTTTTTTTAGACGGAACTGAAAAACCTAACTTATCATGGCACTTATTTCACAAAGCACAAAGCGGCAGTATTAGTTTTAATGGTGGAAGATTATCTGGAATGCATTTAGCCAATATTAAAATAAATACCAGCACTACAAGAATTGCAGGCTTTAAGCCTAAAGAACGAAAAGCATTAAAAAACTTAATTCCCACATGGAAAATTTCAGATAAATTTGAAGAAAAGTTACTTGATTCACCTAATACTTATAAAAAACTAATCTCATCTAGAAAATGGACAAACTCTATTTCTGTTGAAGAAGGTACGGCTGCTAATATTTCAAGAAAAGCACAACTATTCAATAATAAATCTAAAAATACGGTTTTTGCAAAAATTGAAATTTATTCAGATAAAAATCAAACCAAATTATTTGAATTCGGATATAGTGATAGAGTTACTACTATTTTAAATGGAATACCTATCTATAGAGGAACAAATAAATGGCGGTCTCGAGATTATAGATACTTAGGTACTATTGGTTTATTTGATGCTGTCTACTTACCTCTTAAGAAAGGAAAAAACATATTGCTTATGGCTGTTTCTGAAGATTTTGGAGGCTGGCTAATTACTGGGAGATTTAAAGACAATTCACAAATAAAAATCATTTATTAAATTTATAATCCACATTAATTTATACGTTAACATTATGAAAAAAGTACTTTTAACATTATTACTTTTCAGTTTTTTTAATCTTTCATACGGTCAAAAAATTAAAGACCTTGATACAAGCCCTCTTGATTTTGCTGTTTTTAGACCAGATGGTCAAGGCACACAACCTGTAGCTAGAATTATTTATAGTAGACCTCAAAAAAAGAATCGAAAAATATTTGGTGAATTGGTTCCTTACGGAAAAGTTTGGAGGACTGGTGCCAATCAGACTACCGAAATAAACGTTTATAAAGACATTACCATTCAGGGCAAAAAATTAAAAGCTGGAAGTTATACCCTTTATACTGTTCCTAATAAAGATTCTTGGAAAGTCATTTTCAATTCTAATTTATTTACTTGGGGGGCTTATGATTATGATGCTTCAAAAAATGTACTGGAATTTGATGTTCCTGTAAAACGCACAAGTGAACCTGTAGAGGCTTTTGGAATTGCTTTTGGTAAGCATAGAGCTGGCAATGGTAAAATTTTATTTAGCTGGGATGATATTGAAATTTTTGTTGATTTCAACTACTAATACGATTTACGAATAATATCTTTTTTTAACTCATATTAGCTTTATCATTTTTAGCATTATGGTAAAGCTAATTATTCTTCAAAAGTTCTTTTTTATCTTGATAAATATAATAGAGTAGAAAAAAAACAGCAACTCCTCCAAATGTATGCCACAACCAATGCGTTCCCATGGGTAGTAAAACAACAAGGTTATCTAAAGTTCTAAACAAGACTGCTCCTCCAAAAATAACAAAGCCATAAATTATATACTGTATGTTTTTCCATTGTGTTCGGTAAGCATACCAGATAAAAGGAGTGATTACAGTTACTGCAGTTACTACATAACCAAATGATATTCTATACTCTTTAGGTAATGGTAGCATTCTTGGCAAAATAGAAAGCAATAAAAAACTCAAGAACAATAAAATTCGTTGTCCCCATTTTTTGGTAATCTTACCTATGAAATACACAATACCACCTAAACAAACAATCATAATTGGTAACCAATCTAACACTAACCAAAACTCATGACTTCTTGTACCATGGAACATTGTTCCTCCTATCCAACTTATAAATATTACTGGAATGGCAAATAAAAAAAATGGATGTTGTTTAGGATTTTTAGCTATTTTTCTACCAAAATAAATTAGAATTGCTATAAAAATAAGGTTACTAAAAGTATTGAAAGGTTCCACTGGTAAACGACCTTCTATCGTTTCTTGATATATAGGTCCACTATCATTAGGAAATTTTTGTAGCAAACTATAAAACATCCAAACTTCCCTTTCCTTCCCTTATCACTTCAGGTTCATCATCAGTTAAATCTATAACAGTTGATGCATAATTATCTCCATAACCTCCATCTACTACAATATCTACTATGTTTTGCCACTTTTCAAAAATTAACTCTGGATCTGTAGTATATTCTATAATTTCATCTTCATCATGAATAGAAGTTGATACTATTGGATTTTCTAAAGCTGCAACAATAGCTCGTGCTATGTTATTATCAGGCACACGAATACCAACTGTCTTTCTTTTTTTA
Organism: Tenacibaculum sp. 190524A02b; assembly: GCF_964036645.1. Classification (NCBI taxonomy): domain Bacteria; kingdom Pseudomonadati; phylum Bacteroidota; class Flavobacteriia; order Flavobacteriales; family Flavobacteriaceae; genus Tenacibaculum; species Tenacibaculum vairaonense. The sequence continues at coordinate 2,145,128 of NZ_OZ038525.1, forward strand.
AATACTTTTGGTAGTGAATTACTTCCTGGTAGTACAAAAGTATAAGGTCCAGGCAAAGCTCTTTTTAATATTTTATACGTAGGTGTATTAATTTGTTTTACATAATCAGACAAATGACTTAAATCATTACAAACAAAAGAAAAGTTAGCCTTTTCTAACTTTACTCCTTTAATCTGCGCTATTTTTTCTAAAGCCTTGGTATTTGTTATATCACATCCTAACCCATAAACAGTATCTGTTGGATAAATTACCAATCCTCCATTTCGCAATACTTTTACAATCTTCTCAATCTCTTTAGGGTTTGGGTTTTCGTTATATAACTTTATAAATTGTGCCATAACTAATAATTATCAAAGTCAAAATCATCAAGACTTTCAAATTCATCTTTAAAACCTTCTTCTCCAGAATCATTTAAAAAATCATCTGCTTTAAATATTTTATTAGGTGCTTCTTTTGGCACCTCTCCTACTTCTAAAATTACTTTTTCTTCGGCTTTTGTATCAGTCTGTTCTACTAACTCGATAAAAAACGTCCACATATCTAAAAAGTCGTACACATAAATTAATTTATCATTCAGTTTAGGTAACGTTTCTCTTATGATACAACTAGCCATTGAAATTCCCTCTCCTGCTTCTGCCATACTAAACAATGGAATTTCCTCTCCTTGATTCCACTCATCATCTGTTCTATAAAATGATGCCATTTCATTGCCTTCAAAACCAAATGCTTTAGCTACTGATGAGTGTAACTCTTCTAATGATTTTTTCTCATCAATCATAAGAGTTCTAATTACATCTTCCTCTGTATCTAATATTGCACGTACTTTATACATTCTATTGTTTTTTATAGCTACAAAAATACGTATTTTTGGATGATTTTTCTTTTACCTTATGAATAAGCAACAGATTCTTGATAAATTAAACAGCTTTAACAAAAATACATTGATGGAAACTTTAGAAATTGAGTTTACAGATGTTGGTGAAGATTTTGTTACTGCTAAAATGCCTGTGACTCCTAAAGTACATCAACCTTATGGTTTACTACACGGAGGAGCTACTGCTGCATTAGCTGAAACAGTTGGTAGCTGTGCTTCTGGATTTCTGTTTATTGACACCAAAACTCAAATAGCTAAAGGTTTAGAATTAAGCATAAATCATGTTAAAAGTAAAAAAGAAGGTGTTGTTTTTGCTACTGCTAAACCTATTCACAAAGGGAAAACTACTCATTTATGGGAAATTAAAATTGTAGACGAGGAAAATAACCTGATTTCTATTGGCAAGTTAACCAATATTGTGTTAGATAAAAAATAATGAGGCAACTCCGAAAGCTTTTAAAAATTATTGGAATTACACTAGCAATCCTCCTTACTGGAGTGTATGCTTTATTCGTATATATATCTTCTCCAAATTCTGATGAAAAGCTTTTAAAAAAGTTTGAACAAGCCGCTATTAAACCCGTAATAAAATACAAAACTTATAGAGGTTTTAGGTACAGAACCCTAAACAGTATCCACAATCAAGAACTTCCAACTATTATTTTTGTTCATGGTACCATTGGTTCTAGTAGTGATTTTGCTAAATATATGATGGATGAAGATTTATTAAAAAAATTCAATTTTATTTCTTACGATAGAATTGGCTATAATTACCAAGACAAAAATCATGTACAAGAAAGTATTGCTTTTGAACGTGATTTGTTAGATGCTATTATTTCAACTATTCCTAGTAAAAAAATAATCATAGCAGGATATTCTTATGGCGGGCCAATAGCTTTAGCCAGTAAAAAGCAAGTAAAAAAAATACTACTTTTTGCGCCTGCTGTATATAGTAAAGTAGAACCTATGCCTTGGTTATTGAACTTTTACAAATGGAAAATCACTCGATGGCTAGTTCCTAAAATTTGGCAAGAAGCTTCTAAAGAAAAAATTTCTCACAAATCCGATTTGCGAAAATTTGAAAATAAATGGAATAACACTCCTAATACTATTGTTTGTATTCACGGGAATGAAGACTGGATTGTCCCTTATGAAAACTCTTTATACTTAAAAAAGCACTTTTCTAACAAACAATTTAATTTAATCACGCTAAACAGTACTGGACACGATTTAATTTGGAGTCAATTTTCACAAATAAAACAACAACTTTTAAAACAAGTCTATTGAGTATTTTAAAAAAAATAAATCTTTATTTAAAGGAAGAATTACCGTTTGTTGCCTATAGAAAACCTAATAGTACAATTTTAAAAGGTGTTTTTCAAAATGACAACATCTTAAACATCACTAAACACTATAATGGTAGCGGTTTTATTTTTGCTCCTTTTGATAACAGAAAAGAAGCTATTTTAATTCCTTGGAACAATGCTACACTATTAGAAGAAAAGATTGACTACGATACTAAATTAAAAGACTTAAATAATTTTTATTCGGATACTTCTTCTAAATCAAAACATATTGAAGTAGTTAAAAGAGCTATTAAAGCAATAAAAACAGGTTTATTTAAGAAGGTAGTTTTATCAAGAAAAGAAATTATTAACTTATCTAACTTTGATGCACAGGTTATTCTTCAAACACTTTTAAATACCTATAACAATGCATTGGTTTATATTTGGTATCACCCTAAAGTGGGACTCTGGTTGGGGGCTACTCCTGAAACATTGGTAAAGATAAACGGGGCTAAATTCGAGACAATGTCTCTTGCAGGAACACAACCTTTCACCCCTGACAAAGAGATTATTTGGCAATCTAAAGAGATTGAAGAACAACAACTGGTTACTGATTATATAACAACCAAGCTAAAGAAAACTTGTAAAGAAGTTTACACAAATAAAACCGAAACAGTAAAAGCAGGTAACTTATTGCATTTAAAAACTAAAATTAGCGGAGTTATAAAAAACAATGCCACAGATATAATAAAAACACTACACCCAACACCTGCTGTATGTGGTTACCCTAAAAACGAATCACAACAATTTATTCTTGAAAACGAAGGATATAATCGTTTGTTCTATACTGGTTTTTTAGGAGAATTAAACCTTAAAGATAAAGCTACAGAGCTTTTTGTAAATCTTCGCTGTATGCAAATAGAAAACAACTTAGCTACAATTTATGTAGGGGGTGGCATTACACAAGATAGTATCCCTGAAAAAGAATGGGATGAAACTGTAGCTAAAACTCTTACTATGAAAAGAGTTTTATAAGCTACACATACTAACTTTAAAGCTATAAGTTCTATAAAATTAAAACCACCAAGATAAAAACTTTATTTGGTGGTTTTGTTGTGTAAATTGAATTTGAATTGAAATTTTTGAACACTATTATTCTTTAGGAGAATTTATCTCCAAAATAGTGGTAAACAACTTTAATTTACTGCTTATATATCATCAAAAGAAACATCTGTAAAGCTATCAGCCGATGCTCCTACAGGTACTTCTTCTTTTTTATAATCTTTTTGGTGACGTTCACTAATTACTTCTTCACCTTTTTCGTTTATTATGTAATCTGTTGCCTTATTAAGCATTTCTTTGAAGTCTGTAAAATCTTCTTTGTATAAATAGATTTTATGCTTTTGATAATGAAAAGACCCATCATCATGTGTAAATTTTTTACTCTCCGTAACCGTTAAGTAATAATCATCTGCTTTGGTAGACCTTACGTCAAAAAAATAAGTTCTTCTACCAGCTCTTAATACCTGTGAAAAAATTTCTTCTTGTTCAACTCTCTCGCTCATAATTCTTGCTTTAAGTAATAGTTGTTTATTTAAAATTCCTCAACAAATCTAAAAAAATATTTGACTTAACAATGCGAAACCTTACATTTCTTTTTCTAAAAGTTGTTGTTCATATAGTTCTTTATAGTATCCTTCCTCTTCTATTAATTGATTATGAACACCTTGTTGCACTATCTTTCCTTCATGTAAAACAATGATTTTATCAGCGTTTTTGGCTGATGAAACCCTATGACTAATGATAAATGTTGTTTTATTTTTAGAAACTCTTTCTAAATTAGAAAGAATTTTCTCTTCGGTTTCTGTATCTACAGCCGATAAACAATCATCAAAAATTAAAATTTTCGGGTTTTTAATAATTGCTCTCGCTATAGAAGTTCGTTGTTTTTGCCCTCCTGACAAAGTTACTCCTCTTTCTCCTAAAATAGTTTGATAACCTTCTTTAAATCCTAGAATATTATCATGAATTACTGCATTTTTAGCTGCTTCTATAATTTCTTCTTGAGTCGCATTTTCTTTTCCAAATTTTATATTGTTTTCAATAGTATCTGAAAATAAAAATGGATCTTGTGGCACAAAACCTATTTGATTTCTTACATCAAATAAATTACAGCTTTTAATCTCTTTTTCGTCTAATAACACTTCTCCTTTAGTTACATCATATAGCCTAGAAATTAAATTTACTATTGTTGATTTCCCACTTCCTGTTGTACCTAAAATTGCTAAAGTTTCTCCTTTTTCTACTGTAAAACTAATGCCTTTTAAAGCTTCTATATTTGTATCATCATACGTTAAAAAAACATTTTTAAACTCAACTTTTCCTTCAATATTTGAAACCTCTTCTGAAGTATTCTTAATTTCTGGCACTTGCTTCAAAAATTCATTAATTCTTTGTTGAGAAGCTTCTGCTTGCTGAACTATGGAAGTAACCCATCCAACAATTGCTACTGGCCAAGTAAGAATATTAACATATAAAAAGAATTCAGCGATAACACCTACTTGAATTTCTCCTGCTATATACTGCTTACCTCCAACATATAATACTATAATATTACTAATTCCAATAAGCAAAATCATTAATGGAAAAAATAAAGCCTGTACTTTGTGTAACTCTATATTTTTCTCTTTACTTGTATTAGCTAATACATCGAAATTAGCTATCACTTCTTTTTCTATTGCATAAGATTTTACAACATTAATCCCTGAAAAAAACTCTTGATTAAAAGTTGTTAATTTCGATAAATACTGCTGGACAATAGTGCTTCTTTTGTTAATCTGCCTACTTAAAACAAAGATAGAAATCGATAAAACCGGAAATGGAATTAAAGTATACATAGTTAATGTCGCATCAATCTGCATCATTTGTGTAAATCCAACTATAAATAAAACAATCATATTTAGTGAATACATAATTGCAGGTCCAAAATACATACGAACTTTAGAAACATCTTCACTAATTCTATTCATTAAATCGCCTGTTCTATTCTTTTTATAAAAATTGATAGAGAGTCTCTGATATTGCTGGTAAATTTCATTTTTTAAGTCAAACTCAATTAACCTTGACATAACTATAATAGTTTGCCTCATTAAAAAAGTAAAAAAACCAGCTATTAAAGTTACAGCAATAATAAAAAGTATATTGTGTAACAACTCCTTCTTTACCAATGCTAAATCAGTTACCTCTCCCTTTATATAATGTTCTATTATATTCAACGAATCTCTTATTATAACAGGTATTTTTAAAGCTAATAATTTAGATAACACTGTAATAATAACACCTATTAATAAGCGCCATTTGTATTTTATAAAATACTTATTTAAATATTGTAATGCCTTCAAAACTCTATATACTCTTTTTACAAAAATAACTTATTTAAAAACGTACACCTGTTAAATATAATACAAAATAACAGCCATTTTTTGCACATGTTTTAACAATTATATATTTTTACATCGAATTTTTATTAATTCAACAAAATAACCTCAACAATAAACATATACTAGATGACATCAGAAATCATTGATACTAAAGATCTTAAAAGAGATCCAGTATTTGGTCAACTATCTTTTGACAATCATGAACAAATCGTTTTTTGTAACGACGAAGATACAGGTTTAAAAGCAATAATAGGTATCCATAATACTACTTTAGGTCCAGCTTTAGGAGGAACAAGAATGTGGCAGTACAAAAGTGAATGGGAAGCATTAAATGATGTGTTACGCCTTTCTCGTGGTATGACTTTTAAATCTGCCATTACTGGTTTAAACTTAGGAGGTGGTAAAGCAGTTATTATTGGTGATGCTAAAACTCAAAAGAATGACAAATTAATGAGAAGATTTGGTGAATTTGTCAACTCTTTAAGCGGTAAATATATTACTGCTGAAGATGTAGGTATGGAAACTAGGGATATGGATATTATTAGAGAAGTTACTCCACATGTAACGGGTGTTTCTGAATCTATAGGTGGTTCTGGCAATCCTTCTCCTGTAACTGCTTATGGTGTTTACATGGGAATGAAAGCTGCTGCAAAATATAAGTTTGGTTCTGATAACCTAGCAGGAAAAAAAGTACTTGTACAAGGTGTTGGACATGTAGGTGAAACTTTGGTAAAACACATTACCGAAGAAGGTGGTCAAGTAATTTTAAACGATATTAATGAAGCCCGTTTAGAAGAACTAAGCAAAAAATACAACGCTAATGTAGTTTTAGGAAATGATATTTTTGATTTAGATATTGACATTTATGCTCCATGTGCTTTAGGTGCAACTTTAAATGACACTACTATTAATAAGTTAAAAGCAAAAGTTGTTGCTGGAGCAGCAAATAACCAACTTGCTAATGAAGTTAAACATGGTAAGTTACTACAAGAAAAAGGCATTGCTTACGCTCCTGACTTCTTAATCAATGCCGGTGGAATTATAAATGTTTATGCTGAAGTTGCTGGTTACGGTAAGGAAGAAAGTATTAAAAGAACCGAGAACATCTATAATACTACCTTAGAAATCTTCAGTTTAGCAGAGAAGGAAAATATCACTACTCATAAAGCTGCTTTTAACATTGCACAGGCAAGAATTGATGCTCGTAAAAAAGAGCAAAATAACTAGTTAAAAAAAATAAAAGTTTTACTTTTGCAGAGCGTTAGAAATTCATCTATCGCTCTTTTTTTATAAAGTTCTTTAAAATGATAAATAGAAGACATATTCGAGTTAAAGTAATGCAATCGGTTTATTCGATGCAAAAATCAAGTAATACTGACTTGATTAAAGAGGAAAAATTCTTGAAATTCAGTATTCAAAAAATGTTTGATTTGTATGTTTTAAACCTTCAACTGCTTGTTGAAATTCAAAAACTAGCTCGAAAAAAAATCGAACTTTCAAAAAAGAAAATACTTGCCACCAAGGAAGACCTAAACCCAAACACTAAATTTGTAAATAACAGATTATTGAACCTACTTAACGAAAGTGTGAGTTTAGAAGGTTATGTAGAATTAAACAAATTAAACTACTGGGATTTAGATGACAAATATGTTCAAATAATTTTTGATGAATTAATAGCTAGTGATTTGTATAAAAAATACATGGATACTGTTGAGGATTCCTATAATGTAGATCGTAGCTTTGTTATCAATTTTTTCAGAGATATTATTGCTCCTAATGAAAAAATAGCAGATTATTTTGAAGACAAAATGATTTCTTGGTCTGATGACATTCCTTTTGTAAACACCTGGGTGTTAAAAACATTAAACAAACAATCTCCTAAAAGTACCTTTATTCTAGGTAAATTATACAAGGATGATGAAGACAAGAAGTTTGTGTCTGATTTATTAAATAAAACCATGTTACATCAGCATAAATACGAAGAAAATATTAAGGATAAAACCCCTAACTGGGAAGCTGACAGAATAGCTGATATAGATATGATTTTAATAAAAATGGCTATTACTGAATTTTTACATTTCCCTTCAATTCCTAGTAGAGTAACAATTAATGAATATATAGAATTAGCTAAAGATTACTCTACCAATAAAAGCGGCCATTTTGTTAATGGAGTTTTAGATAAGTTGGCTAAAGACTTTCTAGCGAATAACACAATGGTAAAAATAGGAAGAGGATTATTGTAATAAATTATTATTTTTACAGCAAACAAATTTTACAAAAATGAAAAAAATAGTACTAACCCTAGCTTTAGCTATCTCTACTTGTTTCTTTATCTCATGTGGAGAAGGAAATGCTAAATCAAAAATAAAAAAGGAAAATATTGCCAACGCTCAAAAAAGAGATGACAATATTAGTAAAGGAGCTCCTGTAGCAAAATTTGATAAAGAAACTCATGACTTTGGAACTGTAAATGAAGGTGAAGTAGTAAAAACTACTTTTACAATTACAAATGAAGGCAAATCTGATTTAGTAATTACTAATGCTAAAGCAACATGTGGATGTACCGTTCCTGTTTGGCCTAAAGAACCAATTGCTCCTGGTAAAAGTGGAGAAATTGAAGTAAGCTTTAATACAAGTGGTAAACCAAACAAACAGTCTAAATCTGTTACTTTACATACTAACACTGAAAGTGGTAGAGAAATTGTAAAGATTACTGGTATGGTAACTCCTAAAGCTAAAAAGTAATTAAAATGATATTACAAACTATTTTTTTACAAGCTAGTAGCGGTGGAATAATGAGTATGCTTCCGTTTGTTTTAATGATTGGTGTTCTTTATTTTTTTATGATTAGACCTCAAATGGCACGTCAAAAAAAGGAAAAACAATTTCAAACCTCAATAAAAAAAGGAGCTAAAATTGTTACCTCAAGTGGTATTCACGGAAAAATTGTAGAAATTCATGATAATGACAACACAGTATCAATAGAAACTGGAGCTGGAAAAATAAAATTTGAACGCTCAGCCATATCCATGGAGCTAAGTAAAAAATACAATACTGAATTAAAAAAATAACAGTATTTTTAAAGTGAGCTTTTAAAGCTCACTTTTTTATTTAAACAAACGCCTTGAAAAAAGCTATAAACATACCCAAAACTTTTATTGGTTTTCTAATAGCCTCACTCCTTTTTTGGTTATTAATGAATCTATCTAAAACATACACCACAGAAATTAGTGTTCCAGTTTCGTACACCAATCTAGGTCTAGATAAAGTTTTATTAGAAAAACCTCAAGAAAAATTAGCCTTACAAGTAAAAGGAACTGGCTTTAAACTAATTAATATTGGTTTCTCCAATCATCAAATTAATTTTGATCTAAAAAATCTTAAAAAAACATCTAAAAATAATTACTATCTACTCAGTAATAGTTTTTCTAATCAAATTCAAAAACAGTTAAAATCAGGGATTTCTTTAATCACCTCACTACAAGATACTCTCAAGTTTAAGATTGGAAACCTATCAACTAAAAAAGTACCGCTTTCGCCTGATTTAAATATTAATTACAAAAAAGGATATAATATTGCTTCACCTATTAAAATAACTCCTGACTCAATAGCTTTATCAGGAAGTACAGAGGCGCTTAATGAGATTCATAACGTATTAACAGAAAAAGTTAATTTAGTAGATCTTGACGCAAACTTTTCAAAAAAAGTCAACTTAATACTTCCTAACACAAATATTAAATCTAAGCAAAAGGAAGCCGTAATAACATTTAAAGTTGAAAAGTTTACCGAAGGAAAGTTAACCATTCCTATAATTATTAAAAATTCTCCCAAAAGCGAGAAAATAAATATTTTTCCAAAAACTGTGGATATTACATACAAAATAGGTTTAAAAAACTTTAGTAAAGTAAATAAGAAATCATTCTCCGTTTACTGTGATTACAAACAATCATTGAATAACAACTTAACTTATTTAGTTCCGATACTTGAATCTAAAACTGATTTAGTATCTTCAATACGGATGACTCCCAATAAAATAGATTTTTTAATTCATAAATAATATGGTTATAGGATTAACTGGCGGAATAGGTAGTGGTAAATCTACCGTAGCAAAAATGTTTCTTAACTTTGAGAATATCGCTTATTACAATGCTGATGAAGAAGCTAAAAACCTAATGAATAATTCTCTAAAAATTAAAGAGAACCTTATTAAAGAGTTTGGAAATGAATCCTATTTAAACAATAGCTTAAATAGACCATACATAGCTAATATTGTTTTTAATGATAAAAAAAAATTAGCAATTTTAAATAATATAGTTCACCCTGTAGTTTATGAACATTTAAATAATTTCATTTTCAAAAATAAAGACAAAAACTATATCTTATATGAAAATGCTATACTTTTTGAAAATGGAAGTAACTCTTTCTGTGATAAAATTATTACAGTTAGCGCTCCTATAGCTTTAAGAATTGAACGTGTCATTAAAAGAGACCATTCCAATTATAATGATGTTAAAAAAAGAATGAATAACCAATGGAAGGATGAAAAAAAAATAATGCAATCAAACTATATCATCAATAATATTGATATTAACCTAACAAAAAACAACGTTAAACAGATTCATCATTTTTTAACTAAAAACAAACACTAAACTTATATTAATAACTATTTTTTCTTAAACTTTTCTTAAATTTAAGAAAAGTTTGTTAATCTAAGTTAAAAGAAAATTGCACCTCATTTTATTAATTTACTTTTGAGTAATGAGTAAAAAAAACTTCTTCGTAATTGTTATTTTAATGAGTATTTCTCTTATAGGAATCATTTCTGTTCAATTATATTGGATAAAAGATGCTATTAAAAATAAACAACAACAATTTGAGAACGATGTTACCATAGCCTTGGCTAAAACCTCTGAAAGAATAAAGGAACGAGAAGAAAATGAAGCCTTTAGAGAGTACAGTAAATTTTTAGAAACTGATCGATTTAGAACTGATGCTGAAGTTAAAAATTTCCTATTCAAAGAAATAGATACTACAGGTAATAAAAGCTTTATTTTTGGAACCTACGTTGAAGAAAATTACAAAATCCCTACTGGTTTTTCAGTTAACGACTCTACCTTTATAAAAAAAATAACGGGAAAACAAGACTTTTTATACGTGCAAGCTCTTCAATCTAAAAATGATTTTTCTGCAAGTTATAACGAAAAAAGATTTTCAACCTACAAAAGATATGATAAATGGGATAAAATGCAGTATTCAGAAATTTTCAAACAACGTAAACGTTTTTACCCTATTTATAAAAGAGTTAGCAATAAAGAATTAAATAATACGTTAAAAGAGGAGTTTACTAAAAGAAACATTACTCAGGATTTCAAATACGGTGTATATGAAGACGGATTTGCAACCCCTTTAAAATCAGGATACTTCAACATACAACCTGACGATAATTTTTACTATCCATTACTTGAAGATGAAAATGGAAATAGCAAATATAAACTTTATGTAAAATTTCCAAACAAGAGAGAAAACATGCTTTCTGGAATGATGAAAATTTTATTACTCTCATTATTGTTTATTGGTATAATTATTGCTGCATTTTCTACATCATTATATCAACTAGTGAGACAGAAAAAAATATCAGAAATTAAAACTGATTTTATAAATAATATGACACACGAGTTTAAAACACCTATTGCCACTATCAATTTAGCTTTAGATGCTATAAAAAATCCTCGAATTATAAAAGATGAGGATAAGGTAAAGCGATACGTTCAAATGATTCGTGATGAAAATAAGCGCATGCATGGTCAAGTTGAAAATGTTCTTCGAATTTCAAAGTTAGAAAAAAACCAAATTGAAATTAGTAAGGATGCTACCGATATGCAAGACATTATAACAGAAGCTATTGAACATATTCAACTTTTAGTTGATGATAAAAACGGAACTGTAACGACTAATTTTAAAGCAATATCTTCCGAAGTTTTAGGAAATCAATTTCATTTAACTAATGTGGCTGTTAACATTCTTGAGAATGCAGTAAAATACTCTGAAGATGCACCTAAAATTGATGTTATAACCGAAAACACAAATAAATACTTTATCTTTAAGGTAAAAGATCAAGGTATTGGAATGAGTAGAAATGCTCAAAAATATGTATTTAATAAATTTTACAGAGAACATAAAGGAAACATTCACAATGTAAAAGGGCACGGATTAGGATTAGCCTATGTAAAAGAAATAATAGACAACCACCATGGCACCGTTTATGTTGAGAGTGAAAAAAGTAAAGGAAGCACATTTACAGTTAAATTACCATTAATATAAAATGAAAGGATACAATGGGAAGTAAAAAAATTCTACTAGTTGAAGACGATCCTAATTTCGGAACCGTACTTAAAGATTATTTAGCCCTTAATGATTACAATGTAACTCATGCTAAGGATGGAATTGACGGGTTAATTATGTTTAAAAATGCAGAGTATGACCTTTGTATTTTAGATGTTATGATGCCTAGAAAAGATGGTTTTTCATTAGCTGAAGACATCAGAACCACTAACAAAGAAATACCTATTATTTTCTTAACTGCTAAAACATTAAAAGAAGATGTTTTAAGGGGTTATCAAGTGGGGGCTGATGACTACTTAAATAAACCTTTTGATTCTGAAGTACTTTTACACAAAATAAAAGCTATTTTACAACGTAAGGAAAGTGAAAAATCAAAAGATAGTGAGGAGTTTGAGTTTAAAATTGGACAATTTGATTTTAACTCAAAACTTAGACATCTTGGTTTTAACGGTGGTGAACCTCAAAAACTATCACCTAAAGAGAGTAAACTACTTAGAATGTTAGCTATCCATAAAAATGATTTAATGCCTAGAGAGTTAGCATTAACAAAAATATGGAGAGATGATAATTACTTTACATCTAGAAGTATGGATGTATATATTGCCAAACTACGAAAGTATTTAAAAACAGATGAAAACGTTGAAATATTAAATATTCACGGAGAAGGTTTTAGACTAATTGATAAGTCATAATAAAATACTAATATGAAAAAGTATAAAAAAGCTTCCTTATATTTAAGGGAGCTTTTTTATTTGTAACAAAAAATAGCTCGAATCGTCATATTCTCATAACCAACAAAAACTATTTCGTTTGGAAACAATTCTATCAATTAAAAACTTGCATAAAAACTACGGTAAAATTCAAGCTGTAAAAGATTTGTCTTTTGATATACAAAAAGGTAATATCTACGGAATATTAGGACCTAATGGAAGTGGAAAATCAACTACTTTAGGTATCATTTTAAACGTAGTAAATAAAACTTCAGGTACTTTCAGTTGGTTTAATGGCAATGTATCAACTCACAATGCCCTAAAAAAAGTAGGAGCTATTATAGAGCGCCCGAACTTTTACCCATATATGACTGCTGTTCAAAATCTAGAACTGATCTGTAAAATAAAGGAGGTGACTTATGAAAATATTGAAGAAAAACTAAAGATTGTCAATCTATACGATCGTAAGGACGATAAATTCAAAACCTATTCTTTAGGTATGAAACAACGATTAGCTATTGCCTCTGCTTTACTAAATAATCCTGAAATTTTAATCTTAGATGAACCTACTAATGGATTGGATCCTCAAGGAATTCATGAAATAAGAGAAATCATTAAAAAAATTGCTAAAAATGGTACTACCATTCTTCTTGCTTCTCATTTATTAGATGAAGTTGAAAAAGTTTGCACACATGTTATTGTTTTACAAAAGGGCGAAAAGCTCTACAATGGACGTGTAGAAACCATAATAGCCTCAAATGGTATAGTAGAAATTAAAACAGACGGTAACATTGACTCTTTAACTAATGTTTTAAAAAATTATCATGAAGTAGCTAGTGTTAATATAGATGACGATTTAGTTATAGCTCAATTAGAAAACGATATTTCAGCAGCTGTACTAAATAAACATTTATTTGAAAATAACATTTCTGTTTCTCATTTAGTAAAAAGAAAACCAAGTTTAGAACAACAATTTCTAAATTTAACTAACAATAATAAAACATTATAAATATGCTACGTTTATTAAGTATTGAATTTCATAAATTAAAACATAATAAAGCTAGTAGAGTATTATCTATCATATACTTTGGGCTTTTAACTTCAATTGCCTTAATTGCTATTATTAAATTTAACTTCGGAGTTTTTAAGTTTCACTTGGCAGAACAAGGAATATTTAATTTTCCATATATATGGCACTTTAACACTTATGTTGCTGCAATATTTAAATTTTTCCTACTCATGGTAATTGTTTCTATGATGGCAAATGAATACAGCTACAAAACACTAAAACAAAACCTCATAGATGGATTAAGTAAAAAAGAATTTATCCTCTCAAAATTCTATACCGTAATTGCTTTTGCCTTAGTTTCAACCATTTTTGTTTTTATTGTTTCATTAACTCTAGGCTTAATTTATTCTGATTTCAACGAGTTCACAATTATTTTTTCTGACTTAGATTATTTATTAGCATTTTTTATAAAATTAGTCGGCTTTTTCTCTTTTGGTTTATTCTTAGGAATCCTCATTAAAAGATCAGCTTTTGCAGTTGCAGCTATGATTGTTTGGTATTTGATAGAGTGGTTAATTTATGGGCTTTTAGGCTGGAAAATAGTTTCTGATTGGAAAATCGCACAAAGCATTAAAAACTTCTTGCCTCTAGAAGCAATGCAAAATTTGATAATTGAACCAGGATCAAGACTAGGTGCTGTTAAATCTATAGCAAACCAATTAGGGCAAAATTTCACAAAAGACTATTCAGTAAGTATTTTTAACATCACTATTGTATTAGTTTGGACTATTATCTTTATCTATTTTTCATATTTTTTGTTAAAAAAGAGAGATTTATAGAGGGTTTTAAGTAGTTTAGCTGTTATATATGATGGGGACATAATTTTTAGAATGAAAAAACTACTTACACTTTTAGCTTTATTTGTTGTATTTTTAACACACGCTCAAAAAGAAGCGAATATCTGGTATTTTGGTCAAAAATCTGGTTTAAATTTTAACACAATACCTCCAACAGCATTAAATGACGGCGCTTTAAGTACTTTAGAGGGCTGCTCTTCTTTTTCAGATGCTAATGGAAATCTACTGTTCTATTCTGATGGTATAAAAGTTTATGATAAAAATCATCAGATTATGACATTCACAAATGGAATACTTGCCAATAACTTAAAAGGAGATCCTTCTAGTACACAATCTGGTATGATTATACCTAAGCCTAAATCAAATAGTATCTACTATTTATTTACTGTTGATGATGGCCCTAGGATTGATTTCAGCACAGGCCAGATAATAGAAAACGGAAAAGGATTTAATGTTTACACTATAGACATGTCTTTAAACAGTGGTTTAGGACAATTAATAGATGAAGATAACGATGGAGTTTTTTTTAAGGATCTTTCTGATGGAAAATTTAATGATTGGACTGAAAAAGTAGCCGCTGTAAGAGGTAGTGAATGTAATACCTTTTGGGTTGTTTCTTGTAATGACAATGAATTTTATGCTTATAAAATTGATGAAAACGGTATAAATGCAACCCCAGTAATCTCTCCAGCTAATGCTCTTATTACACGA
Source organism: Tenacibaculum sp. 190524A02b (assembly GCF_964036645.1). NCBI lineage: Bacteria > Pseudomonadati > Bacteroidota > Flavobacteriia > Flavobacteriales > Flavobacteriaceae > Tenacibaculum > Tenacibaculum vairaonense. The sequence continues at coordinate 2,160,357 of NZ_OZ038525.1, forward strand.
AGAGGTTATTTAAAACTATCTCCTGACGGTTCTAAATTAGCCGTTGCTAATCAAGGAAATAATGAGTCTTTATTATACTCATTTGATAATTTAACTGGTAAACTTTCTTCAACTCAAACACAACTTACTACATGGAATGATGGGCAAGCATACGGTATTGAATTTTCAAGAAACTCAACAAAACTATATGTATCTACCACTGAATTCTTCACAGACGATTTAACAAACCCTAGCACCTATAAATTATTTCAATTTGATTTGACTTCTGATGATATTCGTAATTCAAAAGAGTTAATTCACCGCCAAGATGGTTTTAGAGGCGCATTACAGCTAGGCCCCAATGGTAAAATTTATGCCACAATCCCTCAGTCTTATGGCAATCCTGGGGGATTTGCTACACATTTGGATGTTATAGAAAACCCTAATGCCCCTGCAAGTGACATAAGGTTTATTGAAAACGCAATTCCTTTAAACAAAACTTTATCTACCCAAGGACTACCTCCTTTTATCTCTTCCTTATTATTACCTATAGAAATAAAAGAACTTAGTTCAAATGAGCTTGTAAATGATAAAACATTACAATTCTGTAAAGGAGATTCTAAAACTATAAATTCTGAAATAGTAACTGGAAGTAGCGTTCGTTATGACTGGGTTTTTGATAATGGAGTTACAAAAACCTCTATCTCTACTACTTCTTCATTAGAATTGTTGAATATTGATGCAAATAGCGCTGGTGAATATAAATTAACAGTAACGTTAACTGATTCTTGTGGAAATGATGTCAAAAAAGAAGGTTCTTTTAAGGTAGAAGTTTATGAAGCTACTAATGCCACTCAACCTAGTAATATTAATTTTTGTGATATAGATAATGATGGGTTTAATACTTTTGATTTACAAAATGATGTAACACCTACCATTTTAAACGGTCAAGATCCTGATATTTTTGAGATTGTCTATTATCTTTCACAAGACGATGCCAATAACAATAACATAACTAACGCTTTAGCAAACCCATATACTAATACAACTCCATTTGCAAACAATATTGTATATGCAAGAATGCATAACAAAGTAGCACCTAATGCTTGTTATGATATTAAAACTTTTAATCTATCCGTAACTGGAAATCCAGAACCTCAAACACCTAGCCCTTATAACCTTTGTGATGATACAACCAGTGGTAGTGATATTGATGGAATTAATACTAATTTTTTGCTAAACACTAAAGATTCAGAAATTTTAGGTAGTCTTGACCCTTCACTATATAAAGTTACCTATTATAAATCATTAATTGGTGCTCAAACCGACAACAGTGCTAATGTAATTAACAAAAATATTCCTTACCAAAATGAAACTAAAGATTCTCAAACTATTTATGTTCGTGTAGAAAATAGAAATAATAGTATTTGTAACGACTCATCTGTTTCTTTTAATTTAGTTGTTAACAAACTACCTGAAATTAATAGTACTGTTACTTTAAAACAATGTGATAATGACACTGACGCTTTTGCTAATTTTAATCTAAATGAGGTTAGAAGTAAAATATCTAGTAACTATGAAAATGAAACGTTTGTTTATTTTGAATCTCCTTCTGATGCTTTAAGCGGAATCGCTCCAATACCTAATCCATTATCTTATCAAAATAAAACAGCTACTTCAGATAAGATTTGGACTACTGTAACAAATTCAAATGGATGTAAAAGAATAGCTGAAGTTAACTTAATAGTTTCTACAACTGGTATTCCTTCTAACTTCCAAACATTAGCTTTTAACTCTTGTGATGATATATTTGATAATAACGGAACAAATAGTGATTTAGATGGTATAAGTACATTTGATTTTAGTGATGCTGACCGAAAAATTAGAGGTTTATTTACCGCTGTAGGGCAGGCAATAGAAGTAACTTATTATGAAAACGAAAATGATGCTCTTGCTGAGACAAATGCCATTTCTGATATTTCTAATCACAGAAATACAAACTCTCCTTTTACACAAAACATATATGTTCGTGTTGATAGTGAGTTAAGTAATGACTGCCTTGGTCTTGGACATCATATTACTCTAACTGTAAACCCATTACCTATATTTGATATTACTACTACATCTGACCTAGTTTGCCTAAACAATCCACAAGTAAGGTTAGAAGTTGTAAATAATAATGCCACATATAGTTACGAATGGACTCGAATTGGTAGCTCAGGTGTACTTAACGCTACTAATTTTATAGATATAGATAAAGGAGGTACTTATATTGTTACCGCAACAACGCAAGATGGAACTTTATGTTCTAGAAGCCAAGAAATTACTATAGCCCAATCTACTAGTCCAACATTAACAGACAATGACGTTATTATTGTAGATGACACCAATAATGATCAAACTAACACCTATACTATTAAAATAAGAACTACTAATCTTGGAATTGGTGATTATCAATTTGCACTTATAGATAAAAAAAATAACCAGACTCCATTTCAAGACAATCCATTTTTTACAAATCTATCTGGTGGCTTTTACACTATTTTAGTTAATGATAAAAATGGTTGTGTTCCTGATGCAATGCTTGAAGTTGCAATTGTTCAATTTCAAAAGTTTTTTACCCCAAATGGAGATGGAGTTTATGACACATGGAAAATTAAAGGAGCTAATGCTACATTTTTTCCTTCAAGTGAAATTTCAATTTTTAATAGATATGGAAAACTTGTAGCTAAAATACCTATTGAAAGTGAAGGTTGGGACGGTACTTTTAACGGGAAAGTTTTACCTTCTAATGATTATTGGTTTAATGTTCAGCTTACAGACAGAAAAGGAAGAAAGTTTGAGCACCAAGGTCATTTTTCTTTACTTAGAAAATAATAACTTATAAAATATTTAAACATACGGATAGCATTAAAACTATCCGTATTTTTGTTTTTATGAAGTTTGATTTACAATCGGAATTTAAGCCCACAGGAGACCAACCACAAGCGATAAAACAATTAGCTAACGGAATTTTAGAAAATGAAAAATACCAAACCTTATTAGGTGTTACTGGTTCTGGAAAAACATTTTCTGTTGCTAATGTAGTAGCGGAGGTAAATAGACCTACTTTGGTTTTGGCTCATAATAAAACCTTGGCGGCACAATTATATACTGAGTTTAAACAGTTTTTCCCTAACAATGCTGTAGAGTACTTTGTTTCTTATTATGATTACTACCAACCTGAAGCGTATATTCCGGTAACTGGAACCTACATAGAAAAAGACCTTTCTATTAATGATGAAATAGAACGATTACGAATTAGCACCTCCTCTTCCCTACTCTCTGGTAGAAGAGACGTGTTAGTAGTAGCTTCTGTTTCTTGTTTATATGGTATTGGTAACCCCATTGAATTTAAAAAGAATGTCATTACTATTGAAGTAGATCAACAAATTTCAAGAACTAAATTTCTACATCAATTGGTGACTAGTTTATATGCTAGAACAGAAACTGAAATAAAAAGTGGAACCTTTAAAGTTAAAGGTGATGTAGTTACCATTTATCCTTCTTATGGAGATAGTGGATATAAAATTCATTTTTTCGGCGATGAGATTGAAGAAATAGAAACTTTTAATATTGAAAGTAACGAAACTGAAAGTAGGTTAGATCAGTTAAACATTTACCCTGCCAACTTATTTGTTACTTCACCAGATGTATTACAAAATGCTATTCATCAAATTCAAGACGACTTGATGAAGCAACACGATTACTTTAAAGAAATTGGGAAACATTTAGAGGCGAAACGCCTTAAAGAACGAACAGAATTCGATTTAGAAATGATTCGAGAATTAGGCTACTGTTCGGGGATTGAAAATTACTCACGTTACCTTGATGGCAGAGAAGCTGGTACACGTCCGTTCTGTTTGTTAGATTATTTTCCTGATGACTATTTAATGGTTATTGATGAAAGTCATGTAACCGTTCCACAAGTACACGCTATGTATGGAGGTGATAGAAGTAGAAAAGAAAACTTGGTAGAATATGGCTTCCGATTACCTGCTGCCATGGATAACAGACCTTTAAAGTTTGAAGAGTTTGAAATCTTACAAAACCAAGTAATCTATGTATCTGCCACACCAGCAGATTATGAATTACAAAAAACGGAAGGTTTATTTGTAGAACAAGTTATTCGCCCTACTGGATTGTTAGATCCAGAAATTGAGGTTAGACCCAGTCAAAATCAAATCGATGATTTAATTGAAGAAATTCAAATACGCGTTGAAAAAGATGAACGTACTTTAGTAACCACCTTAACCAAACGTATGGCTGAAGAATTAGCCAAATATCTTACTAGAATTCAAGTGCGTTGTAGGTATGTACACTCAGATGTAGACACTTTAGAACGTGTTGAAATTATGCAAGGTTTACGTAAAGGTTTATTTGATGTATTGATTGGTGTTAATTTATTACGTGAGGGATTAGATTTACCAGAAGTTTCCTTAGTTGCTATTTTAGATGCCGATAAAGAAGGTTTTTTACGTAGCCACCGCTCTTTAACTCAAACAGTAGGTAGAGCTGCACGTAATGTGAATGGAAAAGCTATTATGTATGCTGATAAAATTACCAACAGTATGCAAATGACTATTGATGAAACTAACCGACGTAGAGAAAAACAAATCAATTATAATACAGCACATAATATAACACCTACTCAAATAAATAAAAAGATTGATAATACACTTTCTAAAAGTGCAACCATTAGCTATCAGTATGACAATGCTATACAGAAAGCAGCCGAGCAGGATTTAGAATATTTACCGAAACAAGAAATTGAAAAACGTATCCGAGAAAAACGTAAACAAATGGAAGCTGCTGCTAAAAACTTAGATTTTATGGTAGCCGCACAATTACGTGATGAAATTGCTAATTTAAAATCTAAACTTTCATAAACTTCAATACTAACATTTTATACACTTTTTAAAAAACTTATACAAATAAGATAAATAAATACAAATCAACAAAACAGAAATACATAACGTTCCAAACATTATCACCCCTACTCGACTTCAAGAATATGGTGTGGGTATTTTTATGGCTGCTTCAACTAAATCAGCATTAAAAAAGGTTTTAAAAAAAGGCTATGTTACCGTTAATGATCAACTAGCAACCACTGCAACCTTTATTAAAGGAGGAGAAATTATACAATTAACTATTCCTAATGAAATTAAATCAACTAAAAAATTAATTTTTCCACTTCAAGTAATTTATGAAGACGATTATTTAGCAATAGTATACAAACCTGCTGGTATTTTAGTAAGTGGTAATAGTTTTAAAACTATCGCAAATGCATTACCTCAAAATATTCAGCAAAGCAAACTACCAGATGCAACCATACCTCAACCTGTTCACCGATTGGATTACGGAACTACTGGAGCTTTATTAATTGGAAAAACAAACAATGCTGTCCGACTTTTAAATAAACTATTTGAAAATAAAGAGATAAAAAAAACATACTATGCTGTTGCTATTGGTAAAATGCCTTTGCATAGAACTATTTCAACACCAATAGATTTGAAAGAATCACTAACTGATTATTCAGTACAAGAAGCTGTGTTCTCTGAAAAATATGAGATTTTGAACTTAGTAAAGTTAACTCCTAAAACTGGTAGAAGGCATCAAATTAGAAAGCATTTAGCAAACATTGGAACCCCTATATTGGGTGATCAAGATTATGGAAAAAAAGGCTTCATACTAAAAGGGAAAGGAATTTATTTACACGCTTATTCATTAGAATTCATACATCCTTTTTTCAATAAAAAATTGTATTTTACAGCAACAATACCTAAAAAATTCACAAAAATTTTCTCAAAATTAGATGATTAGAGCTTATTCAACAACAGACAAATCGCAATTAATAGAAATACTTCGAAAAAACATCCCTGAATTTTTTGATTATTCTGAAGAAAAAGATTTTAAAAACTACTTAGATAATGAATTAGAAGATTACTTTGTGTATGAAGAAAATGGTAAAATTATAGGTTCTGGAGGAATTAATTATTATACACATGAAAAAACTGCCCGAATATCATGGGACATTATTGATCCAAAAACTCAAGGAAAAGGCATTGGAAAAAAGTTAACACAGTTCAGAATTAATCATATTAATAATAATATTGAGATTGACAAGATTATTGTAAGAACTTCCCAACTTGCCTATAAATTCTATGAAAAAATGGGCTTTCAATTGGTTAGTATTGAAAAGGATTTTTGGGCTAAAGATTTTGATCTTTACCTTATGGAAATGAAAAACAACTCCATTTAAGAGATTTGATAAAAATCCGCTTTGTTATAAATAAATTGCTCATAATATCCTGTATATTTGACCACTTAATAAACTAGTAGTTAAAAACGATTAATGATGAATATACAAGACGCACAAAAACAAGTTGATGATTGGATAAAAAACCATGGCGTTCGTTATTTTAATGAACTTACCAATATGGCACAATTAACAGAAGAAGTTGGTGAAGTAGCCAGAATCATTGCGCGTCGTTATGGAGAACAAAGCGAGAAGGAAAGTGATAAACAAAAGGATTTAGGAGAAGAATTAGCCGATGTAGTTTTTGTAGTACTTTGTTTAGCCAATCAAACTGGTGTTAATTTACAAGAAGCTTTTGATAAAAAGTTGGACATAAAAACCAAAAGAGATCACGACCGTCATCATAATAATGAAAAACTAAAATAAATGAGTCTTTTCAAAAAAATGAAATCCGTTGGTTATTGGAAAAATTTTGCTAGAATAGCCGTTCCTTTCTTTTTAATATTCGTAGTTATTTCTTTACTTTGGAACAGTGGAAAGGCAATTTTTTCAGGTGATTTTCAAACGGTTTTTGAACATCAATTTAGTCAAGGAAAATGGCTTCCCTTTTTTGCCAGTAAAATACTAGGAAGTATTATTTACGGTATTTGGATGACCAACAAACACACTAAGTAACACCATATGAACTTACAACTAAACACAAAATCTACAACACTAAATACTGAAATTACCATTTCAGGATCTAAAAGTGAGTCAAATAGAGCGCTCATTTTACAACAATTATACCCAAACATACATATTGAAAACATTTCAGATTCAGATGATAGTCACCATATGCAAGAAGCTTTAGCTTCTTCTGAAGAAGTTACAGATATTGGGCATGCTGGAACTACGATGCGTTTTTTAACCGCTTTTTACGCTACACAAGAAGGTGTAACTAAAATAATGCAAGGTTCAGAACGTATGCACAATCGTCCTATAGCTATTTTAGTAGATGCTTTACGTTCTTTAGGAGCCAACATTACATACTTGGAAAAAGATGGTTATCCACCATTAAAAATAGTTGGACAAAAACTCACACAAAGTAAAGTAGCTATTAACGGAAACGTTAGTAGTCAGTATATTTCAGCTTTAATGCTAATAGCTCCAAGCTTACCTAATGGACTAGAAATAGAATTAGTAGGCAAAATCACTTCAGTTCCATATATAAATATGACCTTAGCCTTATTACACCAAATAGGTATTGACGCTAACTTTACGGAACAAACAATTACGGTAGCTTCAAAATCTACAATTGAAGATACAACAATTGTTATAGAATCCGATTGGAGTTCTGCTTCTTATTTTTACTCCTTAGTTGCTTTAAGTGAATTAAACTCTAAAGTAAAACTATCTGCATATAAAAATAACAGCTTACAAGGAGATAGTGTATTAGCTGATATTTACCAACATTTTGGAGTAAATACAGAATTTGAACAAAATAGTATTACACTAACCAAAACAGCTACTCATAATTCAGAAAAGTTAATTCAGGATTTAAAAAATGCACCTGATATAGCACAAACTATTTCGGTTACTTGCTTTGGTTTGGGTATAGCATGTGATTTAACAGGCTTACACACTTTAAAAATCAAAGAGACAGACAGGTTAGAAGCGTTAAAAGAAGAACTTACTAAATTAGGAGCAACTATTTCTGTTACTAATGAAAGTTTACATTTAGAACCTTCAACTGAAATTCATAAAAACATTGCCATTGCAACTTATAATGATCATAGAATGGCTATGGCTTTTGCTCCGTTAGCACTTAAAACTACTATTGAAATTTTAGATGCAGAAGTAGTTACAAAATCATACAGAAGTTTTTGGAATGACATGCAGGAAATACAAATAGAAACCTCTGAGATATAAAATAATATAGGAATCGCTTGACAACGCCTATTTTGATATTGTATATTTGCCATCGTTTAGAAAATTTTACAAATGAAATTATCAAATTTTGATTTTGAATTGCCACAAGAGTTATTGGCAGAGTACCCATCAGAGCATAGAGATGAAGCGCGTTTAATGGTATTACACCGTGATACGCAAAAAATTGAACATAAATTATTCAAAGATTTAATCAATTATTTTGATGAAGGAGATGTAATGATGTTAAACAATACGAAAGTTTTTCCAGCCCGTATGTTTGGGAATAAGGAAAAAACAGGAGCTCGTATTGAAGTATTCTTATTACGTGAATTAAATGCTGAGAACCGTTTGTGGGATGTATTAGTAGATCCTGCTCGTAAAATCAGAATTGGAAATAAATTATTCTTTGGTGAAGATGAGAGTTTAGTTGCTGAAGTTATAGATAATACTACTTCACGAGGTAGAACTTTACGTTTTCTTTTTGACGGATCATATGAAGAATTTCGTAAAAAGTTAATTGAGTTAGGTGAAACTCCTTTGCCTAAATACATTAAACGTGACGTAGAACCTGAAGATGAGCAACGTTATCAAACTATATTTGCTAAGCATGAAGGAGCAGTAGCTGCACCAACTGCAGGATTACACTTTTCTAAACACTTAATGAAACGTTTAGAAATTAAAGGAATTGATTTTGCAGAAATGACCTTGCATGTTGGGCTAGGTACTTTCAACCCTGTTGAAGTAGAAGATTTATCTAAACATAAAATGGACTCTGAGCAAATTGTAATTCCTGAAGAAAGTGCTAGAATTGTAAACAATGCTATTGAAACTAAACGTAGAGTATGTGCTATTGGTACTACTGTTATGCGTACTGTAGAATCTTCTGTTTCTGCTAATAAAAGGCTGAATACCTATACAGGGTGGACTAATAAGTTTATTTTCCCTCCATATGATTTTAGTATTGCTAATTGTATGGTAACAAACTTCCACACACCAAAATCAACGTTATTAATGATGGTGTCTGCTTTTGCAGGGCATGACTTTATGATGGAAGCCTATCAAGAAGCAGTTAAAGAAAAATATAAATTTTATTCTTACGGTGATGCTATGTTAATTCTATAATTAATATAATTTACATAACTTTTTAAAGCTCCATTTTACAATGGAGCTTTTTTGTTTTTCATTATATTAAAATAATGTTAATCTTTATTATAAATTAATTTTCATCTTTCAAAAAAAACAGTACCTTTAGAATCTGAAAATAAAAAAGTTATTAACCTTATTAAAATTACTATGCGTAAAAAATTACACTCTAAACTTACAATTTAAAATACGCTTACTTTAAGCGAAACCACCCTAAATTTATTGTCCCTCATAAACTTTATGTTCCGTACAGTAAAGTCTGTTTTATTTATATAAATAGTTTTCACTATCTATAAATGAAAATATCTTATTGTTTGGAAATCAAATTAAAAACCAAATACATAATAACCATAAATGATGAGAAAATTTACTTTATTATTGCTTTTTACGTGCACAATTGTGCTCTCTCAAAACACCTATGTTCCTGATGATAACTTTGAACAAGCCTTAATTGATTTAGGCTATGATTCTGGAAGTTTAGACGATTACGTTCCTACTGCAAACATTAGTGGACTTACAAAACTGAATCTTAACCTAAAAGATATTAAAAATCCTACTGGTATTCAAGATTTTGTTTCTTTAGAAGAGCTTTCTCTTTATGGTAATCAAATTGCTCAGATAGATCTTACTAAAAATATACTTTTATTAGAGCTTTTTATTGACAATAATCTTTTAACTGAAATTGACCTTTCTAAAAACACACAGTTAAAACAATTAGCTATTGGAAGTAATCAGCTAACTAGTTTAGACATTTCAAAAAACACCATACTAGAGAGAGTTTATTTTGAGAAAAACCAGTTAACAACTCTTGATGCATCTAAAAACCCAATGCTAGTAACAATTTGGGGACAAGAAAATAAACTTACTAGTATCAATGTTAGTAACAACCCTGATTTAACATCATTATTACTTTTTAAAAATAATATTTCTAGTATTGATGTCTCTTCAAACTTAAAGTTAGAAACTTTAAGTATTTTTGAAAACCAACTTACTTCTATTGATGTAATTAACAACTCAGCTTTAAAAAGTTTAACGGTATCTAGTAATCAATTAACAGCTATTGATCTCTCTCTAAATACATTATTAGAAAGATTAAATATATATAATAATCAATTTACCTCCATAGATCTTACTAACAACCCACTTTTAGAAGTACTTACTATATCACAAAATCAAATTAGTAGTATAGATCTTTCTAATAATACAGCTTTAAAAGCATTAAATGCCTATACGAATCAATTAACAGCTATAGACCTTTCAAACAATTCTTTATTAGAAATTTTAAATATATACAACAATCAACTTACAAGTATAAATGTTAGTCAAAGTCCTAAATTATCAACACTTTCTGTTTCACATAACAATCTAAAAAATATTGATGTTACTAAAAACCCTGAATTAACTACTTTAACAGCTCGTAACACACAATTAAGTACTATTGATGTTTCTAAAAACCCTTTATTAGAAGTTTTTTCTGTTAGTCAAAATCAATTAACTAGCCTAGATATTTCTAAAAATGTAAATTTAAAAAGACTTTGGATTTATGAAAATCAATTAAACCATGTAAACTTTTCTAAAAACTCAACATTAGAAGAAATTTACGCAAATAATAATAATATTAAAGTATTAAATACATCTTTGCTTACAAGTCTTAATACACTTGTTGCCAATGACAATCAATTAACTAGTTTAAATGTTGCCAATGGAAACAATGCTAATTTTAAAGAGTTTAATGTTACTAACAATGCAGACTTAACTTGTATTCAAGTAGACAATGTTGATTATAGTGCTACCAACTGGACTAATAAAGACACTACCGCTACTTACAATACAGATTGTAGTATTGTTCCTTTAACCTATGTCCCAGACGATGCTTTTGAACAAGCATTAATTGATCTTGGTTATGATACTGTTTTAGACAATTATGTTCCAACGGCAAACATTAACACAATTACTTCTTTAACTATAGAAGATAAAGGTATTTCAAACACTACTGGTTTAGAAGACTTTGCCGCTTTGACTGATTTAAACCTCAATAACAACCAACTAACAAGTATTGATATTTCTGAAAACAGATTATTAGAAGGTGTAAGTTTAAGCAACAACCAATTAAGTACTATCAACCTTGAATACAATACCATACTTAAACGTTTATTTGCCAATGATAATCAAATAACTGCTATTGATGTTTCTAAAAACCTATCATTAAGAACATTATCATTAACAAACAACCTATTAACAACCGTTAATGTACTTAATAATTCTGAACTTACATACTTACATGTATCGGATAATCAGATTACTAACATTGCTATTCATCAAAACTATCAACTAGAAAGTCTTTCAATCATGAGAAATCAATTAACAGAAATTGATTTGAATGATAACAGACAACTTAGAGATTTATATCTTTCAGGGAATCAGTTAAAAGAAATTAATATTAGGTATCATACAAATATTCAGGATTTATTTGTTGCTGATAATCAAATTAACAATCTTGACTTAACAAGACTTACAAATCTTAAAAGGCTTTTAGCAAACAATAACAACTTAAATTACCTAAATGTAAAAAACGGAAATAACGAAGATATTTGGGCTTTTAATGCCTTGAACAATCCTAATTTAAGCTGTATTCAAGTAGATAACCCTACTTATAGTACTACTAACTGGACAGACAAAGATGCTACTGCTAATTATAATGAAGAATGTTTGATTTATGTTCCTGATGATAATTTTGAACAATTTTTAATTGACAGCAATTATGACACCTCTGGAATTATGGATAATTATATTTCTGCTAAAGATGCTTATGAAATTACCCGTATATACATCTATGAAAATAAAAACATCACAGATATCACTGGAGTTGAAGGTTTCACTAACCTAAATAATTTTAATTTAAGTAATAATAAATTAACTACTGTAAACTTTTCTTTAAATGCCAGACTAGAAAATCTTTCGTTAGCATTTACTGAGTTAACCAGCATAGATATAGCTAATAATCCTGCTTTAATAGAGTTAAGTTTAAACAACAATAAGTTAACGCAATTAGATATTTCAAATAATAAATCATTAGCTTCAGTTTATGCTTCTGAGAATGATTTAACTGATTTGGTTCTTGGTGAGAATACCAATCTTAAGATATTAAATGTCAGTTATAATGAAATAACTACGCTTAACTTAAGTGAATTAACTAATTTAACTGAACTATATGTTGAAGACAATCAAATTAGCACTATTGACTTGTCTAAAAACCCTAAGCTTCAAAGATTCATTTCAAATAGAAATCAATTAAGCAATATTGATATTTCAAAAAATCTGGAACTTATAGAAATATCTATAGAAAACAACAAATTAGATGTTTTAGATATCTCTAATAATGATAAATTAACGAATGTTTATGCTTCTTATAATAAACTTACTAACATAGACGCTTCTAAAAATGTTAATTTAAAATATCTTGCACTAAACAGTAATATTTTGAATACTATAAATGTGACTAATTTAAGTGAATTAGAAAGTTTAAATGTTGGACTAAATCAACTAACTAATATCAACATTGAGGACAATACAAGTTTAAAATATTTATATCTAAACAGTAACCAATTAACCAACCTTGATATTTCAAATAACACGAAACTTGAATTATTTAACGCTCCAAATAACAAGTTGACTAATTTAGATTGTTCAAACAACACCTCGTTAAAAGAAGTATTTTTAAATGATAATACATTAACTTCCTTAAACTTAAAAAATGATAACAACACTAAAATAACTGTGCTAAACATTCAAGCAAATGCAAATTTAACTTGTGTACAAGTAGACGATGCTGTTTGGAGTACTACCAATTGGTTAGATAAAGACTCACATACTAACTATAATGAAAGTTGTACAGCAAGTACCTTAACTTACGTACCAGATGATAACTTTGAACAAGCTTTAATAGATTTAGGTTATGATTCTGGTGATTTAGATGATTATGTACCAACTGCAAATATTGATAAAGTTACCAGCTTATTTATTCAAAATAAAAACATCAGTGACTTAACGGGTATCCAAGATTTTATTGGTTTGGAGGTTTTATATGTTAATAATAATAACCTAACCAGTATTGATATTAGTAAAAACATACTTTTAAATACATTAAACGCAGATGAAAACCAATTAACAACATTAGATGTTTCCAAAAACACTGAGTTAAAGAGTATTTTTGCTTTTAGTAATCAATTAACTAGCATAGATCTTACAAACAATACCAAATTAACTAGCATTCAAATAAGCAATAATCAATTAACTAGTTTAGATGTTAGCTTAAATAAAGTATTAAATTTTATAACTGCTGATAATAATAAATTAACCAGTTTAAACTTACAGAACGGTTATAACAGTGAGTTTTTAATGGATACTACTTTTAAAAACAATCCAGACTTAACCTGTATTCAAGTAGATGATGCTACCTATAGTACTGCTAATTGGGGAGGCTTTAAAGATGATAGTGCTTCTTATGATGAAAACTGTGTTACTAAATCAGTAAAAGAATTTAGTTTACAAAACATCCAACTATACCCTAACCCTGCAAGTAATTTAATTACTATTCAAATAGGTGAAACTATCCAAAAAGTTGAAATCTATACCATTCAAGGAGGAAAAGTTGGTGTTACAGCTAATAAACAAATTGATATCAGTAAACTTGCTAGCGGTATTTATTTTGCAAAAATATATACAGACAATAATAAATCTGGTATTAAACGTTTTATGAAACACTAAAAAACACTATCCTTATTTATAAAAAGCTGTCCTTATGGGCAGCTTTTTTTATAGCTTCAAAATTCATCCTTTTATACTAACTTTGCAGCTGCACTGTATAATCTATTTTCAATTAAACATTTTGAGTACTAAAAAAGACATCCGCGCATTAACCAAAGAACAACTTCGTGATTTTTTTGTTGCGAATCACGATAAAGCTTTTCGTGGAAATCAAGTTTATGAATGGTTATGGCACAAGGCAGCACATAGCTTTGATGATATGACTAACCTTTCTAAAGGTACTCGAAAAATGTTAGATGAAAACTTTGTCATCAATCATATTGAAGTAGACGCCATGCAACGTAGTAATGATGGTACTATAAAAAATGCCATTAAGTTGCATGATGGTTTAATTGTAGAATCCGTTTTAATTCCCACAGAAAAAAGAACCACTGCTTGCGTATCTAGTCAAGTAGGTTGTAGTTTAGATTGTAAATTCTGTGCCACTGCTCGCCTAAAAAGAATGCGTAACTTGAACGCTGATGAAATTTACGATCAAGTAGTAGCTATTGATAAACAAAGTAGATTATATCATAACCATAAGCTATCAAACATTGTATTTATGGGAATGGGAGAACCTTTAATGAACTATAATAATGTTATTAAAGCCATTGATAAAATTACATCACCAGAAGGATTGGGAATGGCAGCTAGAAGAATTACGCTTTCAACTTCTGGAGTTCCCAAAATGATAAAAAAAATGGCGGATGATGAAGTTCGCTTTAATTTAGCGGTTTCTTTACATTCTGCTATTGATGAAGTACGTACTTCTATAATGCCTTTCAATACTAATTTTCCTTTAAAAGACTTAAAAGAATCTTTAGAGTATTGGTATGCCAAAACCAAACGAAAAGTAACCTATGAATATGTAGTTTGGAACGGTATTAATGATCGTAAAGAAGATATTAATGCATTGGTAAAATTCTGTCAATATATTCCTTGTAAAGTGAACTTAATAGAATACAACCCAATTGATGATGGTGAGTTTCAACAAGCTTCTGAAAGAGCCTTAAACAATTATATTTCTAACTTAGAAATGAATGATATTGTTGTAAATGTACGTCGTTCTAGAGGAAAGGATATTGACGCTGCATGCGGACAGCTAGCCAACAAATCTTAATGCCTTTTTCTAAAACATTACTAGGACAAACTTTGCAAACATTAGGTTGGTTGTTATTAGCAATAACTACTGGTCTTATTTTAGATAGTAAATTTGTAGCACAAAACTACTATGAGCATGCTCAAGAAGTAATCGTTTTATTAATTATTCCTTTATACGGATACCTTTTTTACAAAGCTACTCCAAGAGCTAAAGAATTACTTATTTATGCTTTACTCATAGGTATTGTTGGCGAATATCTTTTTTCAGCAACTTTTGGAATGTATACCTACCGTTTACAAAACATACCACATTATATTCCTCCAGGTCACGCTATTGTTTTTTTATTAGTGTATTACTTCAACCGCAAACCCAAAGTACAACAACATAAAAAACATATTGAGTTTTTTTGCTTAATATTTATTATACCTTTTGCTACCTACTATTTAATTGTTAAGAATGATGTATTAGGTTTTATCTGTACTCTTCTTATATTTTACTTTTTACGTAAACATCCTAAAGAACGAATGTTTTACTTAGTCATGTATACTGTTGTAGCTATTACCGAACTTATCGGTACAAGTTTAGAATGCTGGAGTTGGCCAACTATGGCTTTTAATAAATTTACTTTTTTACCCAGTGCCAATCCGCCTTCTGGTATAAGTTTATTTTATTTTGGACTAGATAGAGGAACTATGTCTTTTTATAAAAGAAGACATAAAACTGCTTGGTTACGATTAAAAACTATTAGAAGTATTTCTTCTAAAAAATGAGCTATTCTCTACCTTTATTCTATTAATTTTAACTCAGCTCTCTGTACTACTGAAATTGGATACCCATAAACAAAAGGAATTTCTTTAGTACCTTTTCCTGTGGTTGTTTTATTTTTAGTAGCGCTAAATAAAATCTCAAAATCTATCAACTTATCCTTAAAAGATAAACGAGTAGTTAACATACTACCTCCTACTTCAAAAAAACTATACAAACTATTTTCTACAAATTTTACTGGTAATACAATTCCATTATTCTCATCTACTTCAAATAATCCTTTTTCTTTATCTTTTACTACCAAAGTATAGTTTCTAGGATTTCCACTATACACCAATTTATACTCATACTTTCCTTCAGTAGCAGTTTCCAACAAATGAAACTCCATGGTTATCGTTTGTTTACCTTTAGACGAATGTATTTGTAAATCACCCTTATAGATCCCTAAAAAATCTTCAGGAAATTTAGCATTACTTTGAGCATAGCTTGCTATAAACCCCATTAACATAAAAAGTACACTAAAAAGTCGTTTCATAGTTATATTGTTTCTGTTTCAAATATAAACAATCGCTAATTTATTCTTACTTTTGTTCGCTAATATGAAGCCAGTAGAGCAAATAAAACTACCAATTGCAAAAGAAATGGAACTCTTTGAAACCAAGTTCAAAGATGCTATGTTGTCTAAAGTTCCGTTATTAAACCGTATTACGTATTATATTGTTAGACGAAAAGGGAAGCAAATGCGCCCAATGTTTGTCTTTTTAGTTGCCAAAATGGTTTCTAATGGTGGATTTGATGAACGTACCTATCGTGGTGCTTCTGTAGTAGAATTAATTCACACGGCTACTTTGGTACATGATGATGTTGTAGATGACAGTAACAGACGTAGAGGTTTCTTTTCTATCAATGCTTTATGGAAAAATAAAATTGCTGTTTTAGTAGGTGATTTTTTACTTTCCAAAGGCTTACTACTTTCTATTGACAATGAAGACTTTGACATTCTAAAACTTATTTCTATTGCAGTACGCGAAATGAGTGAAGGAGAATTGTTACAGATAGAAAAAGCTAGAAAACTTGATATTACTGAAGAGGTTTATTTTGAAATCATTCGTCAAAAAACAGCAACTTTAATTGCTGCTTGCTGTGGTATTGGTGCTGCTTCTGTAGGCGCTAACAACAATACCGTGCAACAAATGCGAAAATTTGGAGAGTATATTGGGATTGCTTTTCAAATAAAAGATGACTTGTTTGATTATACTGAAGCTAAAATTGGAAAACCAACAGGTATTGACATTAAGGAACAAAAAATGACCTTACCACTTATTTATACCTTAAATAACTGTTCAGAAAAGGACAAGGCTTGGTTAATCAATTCAGTAAAAAAACACAATCATAATAAAAAACGAGTAAAAGAAGTCATTGCTTTTGTAAAAGCTAATGGCGGATTAGAATATACTACTGCTAAAATGCATGACTATAAAAAGAAAGCGTTAGCTATTCTAGATAACTTTCCTGAATCCGACTATAAAACATCATTAACTAAAATGATTGATTATGTTGTGGAACGTAAAATATAGCTTTTTACTTAGTTTTGAATTTTTAATGCTTAGTGTTTAGTTTCACTCTAAATATTCATTACTCATAATTCTTAGCTTTAAAACTGGTAGAAGGTGGAAGATTTGAGGTAAAAGATTTTCTTTTGATTATGGGCATTTCTGAAACTAAAAATTAAACACTAAAAACTGATAACGATCTATAATTATTAGCTTTTTGATTTTTTCACACTTATAGCTTTATAGCTCTTAACTCCTTTCTAACTCTCTAAGTAAAACAACTAACAGATTGCTTATTCCGTTAGCACTTCATCGCAATGACAACGGTTTAAATTATGATTTTCGAATTATTAAGTACTCGTCATTCACTTATAACGCAACACTCATAACCCTGAACTCCTTAAACCTCTAGTTTTTAGCTAAAAATAATAACTAAAATCTCATAATTTTTTAGCTTTTGGACAAACTGATATTTATAACAAAAAGTAATAGTTATCTATACGCGCGCCTTTTTTCTAACCAAGGAGCCACTCCACCTAATTGACGTGCCTCATAAAAATTAGATTCTTTTAAAATACAATCTTCTTTAGTAGTATTTGGGTTCACTTTAATAAACCTATATAAAACCAATTTTATAATAGATTCTCTAACTGCTTCATAAGTTACCTCACTACTACTTGAATCCAGTATATTTTGAATAAAACTTTCTATTTTAGTAAACTTTGTATTACCTAATAAAGCTCTAAAAACAATTTCTTCCATGATTAATTGATGTTTTGTTATCACAAATTTATCGATACTCCAAACGCTTAAAAAGGTGATTTATGCGAAAAAAAATGTGGTTTTCCGTAATGATGTTAAACATTATCCTATTTCATATAAATAATCATGCCATACATAAATTGTTAAGTAAACTACCTCGAGATATTATGTATTTTAGCTGTGCCAATAACGTATTCAAACTTATAGCAATTTTGGTTTAAATTTACTCACAAGAAAAATAGTCTATTTTTAACAGCTACTTGATATACTTCATTACTTTTTATTTATTAGGCTATAAAAACAAAAAAACACAAAAGAACCATATTATAGCATTTGATGCTTATATTTGTAGCAAATGAAAGATATAGCCAAAAACATTCGCCATTTACGTAAATTAAAACAACGAACGCAAGAGCAATTTGCTGAAGATTTGTCCATTACAAGATCAAGAGTATCTTCCTATGAAGAAGGACGTTCTGAACCTTCTATAGAAACATTGATTGAGTTTTCTAATTATTTTAAACTTCCTATTGATGTGTTGGTCAAAAACGATCTTACCTATGCTACAGATGCTTCTTTTATAGAAATTGGAAATCAACGTGTGTTATTTCCTATTATGGTAGATGATAATGATGAAAACCTAATAGAAGTTGTTCCTGTAGAAGCCTCTGCCGGTTATTTATTAGGATATGATGATCCTGAATATATAGAGCAATTACAAAAAATAAAGCTCCCATTTTTGCCAGTAGGTAAACACAGAGCTTTTCCTATTAAAGGAGACTCTATGCACCCAATGAAAGACGGATCCTATGTTATTGCCAGTTTTATTGAAGATATTCGTGATGTAAAAAACGGAACGTCTTATATAATTGTTACTAAAAATGATGGCATGACCTATAAAAGAGTCTATAACAAAATAGAAGAAAAAAACGCCTTATTGTTAGTTCCTGATAATCAAAATTATCAATCATACTACGTTCCTACTTCTGAAATTGTGGAATTATGGGAATTTACCTGTAGTATTAATACGCAAGAGTATGATGAAAAGGATTTAAAAATTAGTAGTATTGCAGGAATGCTTACACAATTAGGAGTTGAATTGAAATCTTTAGCGGAATTACAACAGTGAACTACGCCATTGTAGATATAGAAACCAATGGAGGCGTAAAAATTACTGAAATCAGTATTTTTATTTTTGATGGTCAAAAAGTGATTGATGAGTTTACCACACTCATCAATCCTGAAACGTATATTCCAGCTAATATTACCAACCTTACTGGCATTACCAATTTTATGGTAAAGCAAGCACCTACATTTCCAGAAGTAGCTAAAACTATTTATCAAATCACTGAGCACTGTATTTTTGTAGCGCATAATGTTAATTTTGATTATGGCATTATAGGCAAAGAGTTCCGGTCATTAGGATTAGAATACAAAAGAAAAAAACTATGTACAGTTCGTTTAGCTCGTAAACTATTACCTAATAAAAAGTCCTATAGTTTAGGAAAATTATGTTTATCTGAAAATATCTCTATTACAGATCGTCATAGAGCTAGAGGTGATGCTGAAGCTACCGTTACTTTATTTCAAAAACTACTACAACTAGATCAAGAAAAGCCTTTAAGCGTTATTGAAGCTTTTTTAAATGCTCGTTCCAAAGAAGCTACACTACCTCCCCTACTTCCTAAAGAAGTTTTTGAAAGTTTATCAGAAAAACATGGGGTCTATTATTTTTGGAATGAACATAAGGAAATTATCTATGTAGGTAAAGCCAATAACATTAAACAACGTGTGCTGAGTCATTTTTATGACAAAAAGAAAAAAGAAATCAATATGTGTTTAGCTACTGCCAATATCACCTTTACAGAAACTGGTAACGAGTTATTAGCATTATTAGTAGAATCGGCAGAAATAAAACGATACTATCCAAAATTCAATAGAGCACAAAGACGCACTAATGAAAGTTACGGTTTGTTTTGTTATGAAGATAGAAAAGGAATCTTACACTTAGCTTGGAACAAGCTAAAACTCATTTCTAACCCTATTACCAAGTTTTACTCAATATCTGAAGCTCGTACTTTTATGGAGCAATTGTGTGAAAATTTTATGTTGTGCCCTAAATACTGTCATTTACAAACCAATGTAAACAGTTGTTTTCATTATCAACTAAAACAATGCAAAGGTATTTGTAGAGAAGAAGAAACCGTTGCTAACTATAACAAAAGAGTGCAAGAAGCCATAGCATCAGCAACTTTTAAAAGCGATAATTTTATTATTAAGGAAGCTGGCAAAAACGCTGATGATTTTAGCTATGTATTGGTTACTAATAGTTTTTACCAAGGTTATGGGTATTTAAATAAACAAGCTGAAAAATTTACTATTAAAGAGTATCAAGATGCTTTAATACCTCAAAAAGACACTAGAGATATTCACCGAATTTTACAAAGTTATATCAAAAAAAATCCTGATTGTTTGATTCCTTTATAAGAAATACCTTAGTTAGGTAAAACTAGTAAGTACTTAAACTTCTTAACCAACTTATTATTAGTTACAGAACCACTATGCACAAGGAAACATCAAATTGTAAGCTTGCAAAAGCTTCCTGCTCTGGGAAATGCCAAATTGTAAACTTACAAACCCTTCCTGCACTGGGAAATACCAAATTGTAAACTTGCAAACCCTTCCTGCATTGGGAAATACCAAATTGTAAACTTGCAAACCCTTCCTGCATTGGGAAACGACTTTTGTTAACCATACAGAACCGTCCTGCACTGGGAAATGACTTTTGTTAATCATACAGAACCTTCCTGCACTGGGAAATAACTTATATGTTTGGCTAATTAAACAAGGAAACAACTAACTAACAATCAATACAAAAAGAACTAAAACCCACTTAACCTTTATATTTACATTAGTTATTAATTTTAAAAACCAATGTAAACATAAAATAGTAGTAGTAGAATTTGTATTTATTATAGGAATGTTATTGTTTAAAGTTGTACAGATAATTCATTAGAAAAGGATGAAGAGCCAGACGAAAGGGATTAAAGGTATATTAATAATAGTGCTGTATTTATTTTTATAGCTCTTTTATTAAAAAAATAGTAGTTGATAAAATAACATGAGTGAAAGTATTATAATCGATGATTTTAAAGATTTTTTTTCATATTTGGATGAATCTTTACCTGATAATGCAAATTATATGAATTTATCTAATTTGTGTTTAGCTTTGTTTTTTACTGTAGATTTTTTACCAGTAGAATTTAAATTATTAGAGCTCAATAAAGAAACATTATCAATTGTTTTTTCTAAAATATGTAAAAAAAGGAATATAGCTACTTATCCATATGAAGCATATCTTTATGGGGCTTCATTTCATAATAGTCATGATAAGGGGCATTGGTTAGAAATATTAGCTAGTACTTTAAAATTAAATACCAAGCCAAATATAGAAGAAGCTAAAAGCTTATTGATAGGGAAATAAGCTAGGTTGTGTGAATATACCTAAGAGCCCGCTAATAGAATTTGGAGTTATTAAAATATTATTAGATAAATAATTATGGGAGTAATTAAATGTGAAATCCACGGAGATAGTGATATTGTACAAATGAGCAATGTCCTTTATGAAAAATACTTTTCTAATAGAAAAGTAGGATACGACATTTTAAAGGTTATTTTTGATGTAAAAGAATGGGGCTCTAAATTTATTTATTACGATTTGAAAAAGAATTTAGAAGATTATAAATTGATAAAATCTTTAGCTAATTTTGAAGTGATTTTGGATAAAATAAGCGGAGATAAAGGAGCTTGTATTAAGTGTTTTAATGATTTTTTTAAGCTTAACAATATAAAAATGGAAGTCCTATTTATTGATATAAAAGATGTGTAAATACTTTTAAAATGTTAATAATATTCTAGAAATAGATGATGTTGGGTTTATAAATTAACTTTGTGTGTCACTCGACGGGGTCGAGCGCTAGCTAGGGAATTTTTGACAAATTTTATTTAAAATATCTTAATATGATATTGATATTCTTCTAAAGTTGATTATTTTTAGTTTTAAAACCTAAAACTTTATACTAGTACTAAGAAACTGAAGAAAGAAAATGGCCAAATTTTTAAACACCACAGGAGTATCATACCACTTAGAAGAACTTATAAAAAATACAGAAGATAGACTTATTCTAATTAGTCCATATCTTCAATTTCATAAAAGGATAAAAGATCACTTAGAAAATCTTAATATTCAAAAAAAAGATATTCGTATAATATACAGAGAAAACAAACTTCAAGTTGAGGAAAGTAACTGGCTTGAAAGTCAAATTGGGATAAGAACAAGTTTATGTAATTCCTTACATGCTAAATGTTATCTAAATGAAAAAGAAGCAATAGTTACTTCTATGAATTTATATTCATTTTCTCAACAGAATAATGATGAAATGGGGATATACGTATCCAAAGAAAAAAACTCAGATTTGTATAACGATATTTATAATGAAGTACTAAGGCTTCTTACAATAAGTGAAGAGATTAGAATTTCAGTAAAGAAAGTAAATAATAAAGTTGAATTAAATTCAGAAAAGGCAATTGAAAGAATACTTAACAAGACTAAACTTTCTAATTCAAGACTTCTAACCACTAAAGAATTATCTCAATTAACAGGTTTAAGTAGTAGAAAAGTAAATAGTTGGTTTACTAGTCAAAAGCTTATGTATAAAAGAGATGACGATTGGGTAACTACTAAAAAAGGAAAGGAAATAGGAGGTATTGAAAGAAATGGACATTATGGAAGATTTGTCATTTGGCCTGAAGATATTGTCGATTATATAAAATAAAATTTAGTAAGAACGCTGATATAAAAAACAAAAAACGACCAATTGGTCGTTTTTGTTTTAGTTTATTGTAATAGTAATTCCCTCTTTAAACTTACCTATTCCTTGTTTTAACCAATTGTAATATTCATCAACATTTGGTGTATAAGCCACTGGATCAACTAGGTTATCTTCCTCTGTGTCCATTAACACATAATAAGGTTGAGAATTTGTTTTGTATTTAATGGTTTGTAACTCGCTCCATTTTTCCCCAATATAACGTAGCTTTTTACCCGGAGTTAACTTAGATTCTACAATTTCATCTTCTTCTAATGCTCGTTTATCATCTACATATAAAGAGATTAATACCACTTCATTTTTTAGCAATTGTAATACCTTGTTTTTAGCCCAAACATTTTGCTCCATTTTTCTACAGTTTACACAAGCATGTCCTGTAAAATCAATCAATACTGGTTTGTTTACTTTTTTAGCATATGCCAAACCTTTATCATAATCATTAAACGCTAAAATATTATGTGGAGGCATTAAATGTGCTCCCTCTGGAAGCTCATTTGAATGCGCTGTATTTTTACTTACATTGACACTGATGTTAGGAACAATACTTGTTGAGCTAGTTTTTTGGTATCCTACTCCATAAGGCGATTCACTATAATGTTGAGCAGGTGGAAAAGCACTTATTAAATTTAATGGTGCGCCCCATAAACCCGGTAGCATATACACTGTGAATGCAAGTGATGCCAACCCTAAGCTTAAACGACCTACAGATATATGTGTTAAAGGAGAATCATGTGGTAATCTAATTTTTCCAAAAAGATAAAAGGCCAATGCTCCAAAAATAGCAATCCAAATAGCTAAAAATACTTCACGCTCTAATAAGTGCAATTGCAATACTAAATCAGCATTTGATAAAAATTTAAAGGCAAATGCTAATTCTAAAAAACCTAAGACTACTTTAACGGTGTTTAACCAACCTCCTGATTTTGGTAAAGAATTCATCCACCCAGGGAAAATAGCAAATAAAGTAAAAGGCAATGCAATTGCTAATGAAAACCCTAACATACCTATTACTGGAGCTACTCCTCCTTTTGACGCTGATTCTACTAATAATGTCCCTACAATAGGTCCTGTACATGAAAAAGAAACTATTGCTAAGGCTAATGCCATAAAAAAGATACCTACTATCCCTCCTTTATCAGCCTGAGCATCTACTTTAGTACTCCATGAACTGGGTAAGGTTAACTCAAAAGCTCCCAAGAAAGAAAAAGCAAAAATGACTAACAAGACAAAAAAGGCTAAATTAAACCATACATTCGTTGATAAGGCATTTAAAGCATCTGCTCCAAAAACAGCAGTAACTATAGAACCTAAAAGTACGTATATTACAATAATAAATATCCCATAAATAATCGCATTTCTAATTCCTTGTGCTTTGTTTTTACTTTGTTTGGTAAAGAAACTTACCGTCATAGGAATCATTGGAAATACACATGGTGTTAATAACGCTGCAAACCCTGAGAAAAAAGCTATTAAAAAAATAGACAATAGTCCTTTTTGACTTTTATTATCTTCACCCTTTTTTTTTAAACTACTTACTTTTTTAGCTTTGGTTAAATCAAAATTTAAATCTACTTCTTTAGGTGGTAAACATTGAGTATCTCTACACACCATAAACTCAACCGATCCTTTAATATTAGTAACTCCTTCTGTTACTTTTATACGCTGTTCAAACTTGGCTTTCTTACTAAAAGATTTTACTTTCATTTCAAAAGTAGGATCATTTACCGTATGTCCCTTTTCTTCTTTTACTTCTCCTTCTAATGTGTATTTGTCGTTTTTATCAAATAAAAATGACGTTGGAATTGGCCCTCCTTTAGCTACTTTTTGCGAGTATATATGCCAACCAGCGTCTATTTTTGCAGTAGCAATTAAATTGTACTCTGTTTCGGATATTTTTTCAACAGAAGTTGACCAAGATACTGGGTTAAAAATCTGGGAAAAAGCTGGGTTTATAAAAGCTAAAAGAAGAAACGTTACTAAAGTATATACTCTTGTATTTTGTTTAAAGGTTACCAATCTATTCATTTTAAGTTTATTTGTTAAACAACAATCTATACCTGTTATAGTTAACTACTATAGAATTGCTAATTGCAATAATACCAATTATGCAATGGATAATACGTTTGTTTTCGTAAAAAAGTATTAAGTCTGTAACCAATGTTACACATTGGCTCATTTATTAACTTTAGCTGAATTTAATTAAATACTTTTTTAATTACTCTTCTTTTTCATTGATTACTAAATGCGGTACTTTATTCACATCCCAATTAATTACCAAACCTTGCGCCAAACGTTGTGCGATTTCTTTTCCGTATAAATGTTCACATAAGTATAAAGCGGCTTCAAATGATTTTGCGCCTCCTGCTGAAGTAATATACTTACCATCATGTACAAATAACACTTCTTTTCTAATATCTAACTCCGGAAATAGCGCTCTCATTTTATCTATATCCGAAGGAAATGTTGTAGACACTTTGCCTTTTAGTAATCCTGCTTTTGCTAGTACAAATGCACCATCACAATGTGAGGTTACATAGTCAGCTTCTTCCGCTACTTTACTAACAAAATTCAACATTTTAGTATCTTCTAAGTCAGTATCTAAATGGTGTTCTGCACTAGGTACTACTAAAATATCTATTTTTGGTAAACTGTCTTTTAAATAATTAAAATCAGGTAACAATCGGATTCCTTCAAACGTAGTTATTGGTTTATCAGTGTTTGCTACGGTAAAAACATTCATTGCTTTGATTCCTTTTCTAAAAATAGTATGTTGAAAAATATCAAACGGTGCTGTCAACTCTGTATTAAAAGTACCATCCATTATTAAAAAAGCAACGTTGTATCTGTTAGGTTCTAGTTTTGGAAATTCTTTTTTAGGTATGGTAGCTACTACTTTTTCTGTAACTGGTTGTTTGCATTTTGTTAAAAATACGATTGCTAGGATTGATAGTACTACTCTCATAATAGCGTTAATGTTTTTTGCTAAAATAAAGCTTTTGATTTTCTGTTTTAAAAGTCATTTAATTTTTTTAACATCAGTTACTTTATCAATTCATTCTTTTAAGTATATTTACCTCTATTTTTTTATAAAATCAACTATGAAACCAGTTTATAAACTTTTCATTTTAGGCTTACTTGTTTTTATGAGTAGTTGCGCTAAAAAAACAACTAAAAAAGCAATCCTTACAACTTCTCCAGAAGAAGACACGTATGTAGCCGATAATTATACAAAACAAGAAGTTCGTATTACTATGCGAGACGGTATTAAATTGCATACTACTATTTATACTCCTAAAGATACTAGTAAAACCTACCCTATTTTATTACAACGTACTCCTTACAGCTGTAGTCCATATGGTAAAGATGCTTTCAAAACTAAAATTGGACCTAATCCTATTTTAATGAAAGAAGGAAATATTATTGTATATCAAGATGTTCGTGGCCGTTGGATGAGTGAAGGTGTTTATGATAATATGCGTGCTTATATTCCTAATAAAAAGGAAAAACAAACCGATGAAACTACAGATACCTATGATACGATTGATTGGCTAGTTAAAAACGTACAACATACCAATGGAAAAGTTGGAACTTGGGGAATTTCATATCCAGGACACTATACTACAGTTTCTGCCATTGATGCACATCCTGCTTTGAAAGCAGCTTCTCCACAAGCTTGTATTGGAGACTTCTTTTTTGATGATTTTCACCATAATGGCGCTTTTTTACTAAGTTATTTTAAAGTAATCCCATTGTTTGGAACGTATAAAGATCAACCTACAGATTCATCTTGGTATTCTTTTCCTGATATGAAAACAGAGGATCAATATCAGTTTTTTTTAGACAAAGGTCCTTTAAAAAACTTGAACTCTTATTTTAAGTATGAAAAGCTAGATAGTAAGAATGTTGCTAATAAAAATCAAGTAGATGACTTTTTTTGGAAAGAAATTGTTGAACATCCTAATTATGATTCTATATGGAAGAGCAAAGGTATTATTCAGCATTTAAATAAAGTGCCTTCTACTGTAGCAACTATGATTGTAGGAGGATGGTTTGATGCTGAGGATTTATATGGTCCTTTAGAAACTTATAAGAAAATTGAAAAGCACCAACCTAATAACTACAATACCTTAGTTTTTGGACCGTGGGATCATGGTGGATGGGCTAGAAATAAAAAAGCTAATACTGTAGGTAATTATTACTTTGGAGATTCTATTTCTTTAAACTTTCAAAAAGATATAGAAACTAAATTTTTTAATCATTTTTTAAAAGGTGATGGTTCACATCAATCAAAATTACCCGAAGCCTATGTTTTTGATACTGGTAGAAAAAGCTGGAAATCGTATGCCACTTGGCCTCCTAAAAATGCCCATAAGCAAACTTTTTTCCTATCTAATAATCAAGAGTTAACAACCAAAAAGAATGATGCTAATAAAATTAATTTTATTAGTGATATTAAAAGACCTGTTCCTTATTCTGAAGATATTAAAACTGTTTACACTCCTAGAAAATATATGACCGACGATCAACGTTTTGCTGCTAGAAGGCCAGATGTGTTGGTTTTTGAAACTGATGTTTTAACAGAAGATTTTACGTTGGCTGGTGATATTTTAGCGAAACTAAAAGTGGCTACTACTGGTACAGCGGCAGACTGGATTGTTAAAATTATTGATGTACACCCTAACAGTATGGAAAATGATAATGCTGAAATGCAAACTCATTTAAAACTTAGTAATTATCATTTAATGGTTAGAAGTGAAGTGATGCGTGGGCGCTTTAGAAATAGTTTTTCAAATCCTGAGCCTTTTACTCCTAATAAAAAAACAGCTGTTAATATAAAGCTACAAGACGTTTTTCATACGTTTAAAAAGGGACATAAATTACAAATTCAAGTACAAAGTACTTGGTTTCCTTTAATTGATTTGAATCCGCAAACATATGTTCCTAATATTTATAAGGCAGAAGAAAAAGATTTTAAAACACAAACACATTCTGTTTTTACAGATTCTAGTATTGATTTTACCGTTTTAAAAGAGTAACTCTTTATAAAATCACATAAATCTATAGTAAAAAAGGGGCATAAATTTAAAATTTATGTCCCTTTTTTCAACACTACAAATATGATTATTTCTTAATAGCAATATTCTCTACTTGTTACACAAGTATCAGTTCTATATCTTATTACAAAACAGCATACTCTTCCAGACCTACAATCACTATCTGAATAACACTGACGCGGTCCTCCTCCGTTAATTGATAGTTGCTTTTCTTTAGTTAAAGTTTCTCCTAAAGTTGAAATTATTTTTTTCATTTTTAAATAAAAGTTTGGTTAGTTAATTCTATAAATTTATAATATTAACCTCCGCATGGCTTTCTAAAAATTACCCTTTTCTTATATAATTTTTACTTCTTAAACCTATAAGATCATTCTTTTTCATTAAGATAATTGCATAAACCAAACAAGGTAAAACGAGTAATGAAATTATTATGGCATTTTCTAATGACATTATACTTGAAATTTCTTTTTTAGGTAATCCAACTGTATCTAATCCTCCTATAAAATCAATTAAAGCATGCATTATTATTAATGGATATATTCTTTTAACAATTAATAATAATACTCCAAATAACACACCTATAAACATTGCAAATACTACTTGAGATAATTCTCCATAAAGTCCTTTATTGAACTTTAAAATATGTAACAAACCAAAAAAGAATGATGCAAACACAACTGATTGAATGATCTTTTTTTTAGTATTTCCCATATACTTTATTAGGTGAGATTGTAAAAAGCCTCGTATGCTTAATTCTTCTGCTAAACCAATGGATATACAGTAAATTATAAATACTAATAATTCTAATGATAGTAGTTTATTAGGATCTAAATCATCCATTATTAATAGGTTTAAAAGTGTTAAATAAAGCAATGGTATTATTAATAAATATACTTTTTGAGGCTTTATAGCTTTATTAAGCCCAGCTAAATCCGTTAATTTATTTTTCTTAATGAAGATGTAAGAAAATATTATTAGGATACTATTAGCAATTGTACTCAATAAAGTATGCGTTTGATAATCATTCATTCCTTTTTCTAACAATTCTTTTATACAATATTCTCTAAGTAAAATGATTGTTATTAATATTGTAATAAATTGTAATAGTTGTTTCCAAAACTTTTGCTTAGTCATTTTTTCAATTATTTGGTTATTCTTTTTAAAGACGAATTACCACTTTATTTGTTACCAAATTCCTAACTTAAATTAACTCACCAGAACTGATACTACTTTCCTATCTTTGGTGTGGAAAACAATTAATTTTATGGAATTTTCTTTACATCTTATCAAAATTGATGAGCTACCAAATATTTTAGTTTTATTTAAAGAAGCAGCCGAAAAGATTGCTAAGAAAAACATTGATCATTGGCAGTATTGGAAAAATCCTCCTAAAGAAAAAATTAAATGGGTTAAAGAAGGTATTGATAATAATGAATTTTTCTTCATAAAAGATACTAACAAAAACATGCTTGGAATGGTACGTATTTTAAAAGAGGATACATTGTATTGGGGAAACACTAATGACAATGCCATTTATGTACACTCTTTAGTTATAAAAGAACAATTTGAGGGAAAAGGAATGGGAACTAAAATATTAAATATGATAGCATCTAATGCAAAAATTGACGGTGTAAATTTTCTTCGTTTAGATTGTGTTGCTAATAATAAAGGGCTTTGTAATTATTGTGAAAAACAAGGTTTTGTTAAGGTAGGTGAAAAAATAATGCCTTTGTCTGTTAACAATTTATATCAAAAAAAATTATAGCCATTTTAAAAATGTTTCTCTTGATATTTCTCTAGCCCCCAAACTTGCTAAGTGGTCGTTATAAACTTGGCAGTCTATTAATTTATAGCCACAGTTTTGAGCTAAATGAATAAAAGCTACTTTACTCATATTACTAGCTTTACTAAACATACTTTCTCCACAAAAAACACCATTACCTACATCTACACCATAAAGCCCTCCAACTATTTTTTGATCTTTCCAAACTTCTAGTGATTTTGCATATCCCTTTTTATGTAATGTTATATAGGCATCAAACATTTCATCTGTTATCCAAGTTCCAAATTGATCTTTCCTATAGATATATTTACAATTATAAACAACTTCAGCAAAAGCTTTATTTTCTGTTATTAAAAAATCGCCTTTATTCAACACTTGTTTCATCGATTTAGAAACTTTCACTTCTTCAGGAAATAACACCATACGTTCAGGAGGACTATGCCACACAATAGGTTCTCCTTCATTATACCAAGGAAAAATTCCATTTTTATAAGCATGAATTAAACGCTCTAATGACAAGTCTCCTCCAAGTGCTAATACTCCATCTTCAGTAGCCATTGAATAAGGTGGAAATTCTATTTTTTCAGAAAGCCAAATCATGTTATAAATACATAGTTGTAGATGAATGCAAAGTTACATTATTTAAACAGAAACTATAGGTTTAGCAACTTTAAAGTAAGGTTTCTTTGTATCTTTTTTGTTTCAGTTTCTACAAATTTACTTACACTAAATATTTGCTTTGGTTTTTCATATTTATGAAAGTTATTTGCCTCCTCTATTTCTTTTTCTAGCATAAATTTTTCTCGTTCAGTCATTTCTTTTTCTACAATTAAAACTAACTTTTCTCCTAATTTTTCGTCTTTAATACCAGCAACAAAAAAACGAGAGGGAATAATCAATGCTAGTTTTTCCTCAATCTTTTCCGGGTGTAATTTAACTCCTCCTGAGTTTATTACATTATCATAGCGTCCAAGCCATTCGAAACTGGTTTCAGATTTTAATACTACCACATCATTTGTTACTATTTTTTCCTTAGCTACTTTTGGAGCGTTTATTACTAAACAATTTCGTTTATCTAAGGCTATGTTAACATTTGGTAAAACTTGGTAATAAGATACTTCTTTATTGAGTGAAAAATGATTCAACTTTTTAACAGCAATATGCGTTATGGTTTCTGTCATTCCGTAAGTTGCATAAATTTTAGTAGACTTATTTTGAATTTGTTTATATAAATCATTTGAAACGACTCCTCCTCCAACAATAAGTTTTTCTATTTTACCTAACTCTTTAAGTGATGCTGCTAATTGCATTGGCACCATTGCACAAAAGTCATATTTTTTTTCTACATTTTTTAATGGATTCGCTTCTGCTCTTTTTATATCTATGTGCCACCCTAAGGTTAATGCTCTAACCAACATCATTTTACCCGCAATATAATTTACAGACATACATAACAATGCTGATGTTTTTTCTGGTAACTCAAAAAAAGCTCCTGTTGCTTTTGCTGAATTTACCATGTATTCTTTTTTAAGTTTTATGGATTTGGGCTTTCCTGTTGATCCTGAAGTTTGAACTATTACAAAATCATTAACATCATACCAAGCCTTTAAAAAGCTAACTACTTCTTCAGAAAGTTTTTTAGAAAACATTAATAAATCTTCAATGCTTTCAAATGATTTTCCATTCAATTTAAAACTAGCATGAATAAACTTCATCGAAAATTAAATTTCTGGTTCAATAACTGGTTTACTTATTTTTCCCGTTAGTTTTTCTTTCCAATTTGTCCAACCGTACTTTTTTGAATATATATATAGTAATACAGGAAAAATTACTAATACAGGAATTAATACATCTGTACTTAAGTTTGGTTGAGACATATCTTTAAATAATGAATTTGTTTGAAAAGCGGTCCAATCTGCTGTCACCAACAAAGCTGTTACTAAATTATTAGCTGCATGAAAACCTAAAGCTAATTCTAAACCTTCATCCATTAACGTTATAATACCAAGAAAAAAGCCTGTTCCTATATAATACACCATTATTAGCATTCCTAATTTTTCTACTTCAGGATTTGCTATATGCATTAATCCAAAAATTACTGAAGTAAATACTAATGGTAAAAGTCTACTTTTAAATTTTGCACCAATACCTTGCAATAAATACCCTCTAAAAAAATATTCTTCAAAACTAGTTTGTATTGGAATCATTAAAACCCCAATTAATACTAAACCTAAAAATTTATTTGGTTTAAAGTTTAATTGCATAGTTTCTGGGCTAAATAGGTATTCTATCCCCACAAAAAACACAGTAACTCCTCCCCAAACTAAAAAAGCAAACCAAAACCGTTTCCAATCTATTTTTTTCCTAGATGTTGTTAATGAAGTTATAGATTGTTTATGTACGTATTTAACCCATAATAACAAACCACCTAGAAAAACAAAAAAAGGAGCTAGCATTTCTATAAGGACTAAATTTTCACCTTTTAACTCTATTTCTCTCTTTAATAAAGCTTCTTGATCTAGGTTTAATAGCTCAATTGCTATAAAATTTAATGCCATAAACCCCATGAAAACTGAAGCGTAAATAACATACTTCCAAAACCCTAATTGCCCTTTGAAGGCCTGCTGTATATAATTCATTTTTTATAGATTAAAATCCCATGTTTTATTTGAACTGTAATATAATCCTCCTCTATTTACTTCTAAAGGACTCTTAAAGTTATTTGTGAACAAACTACCGGTTCCTAAGCCTTGTGGTAAAGAGTTGTTCAAGGTTGCTGTCCATTGTGCTATTGCATTCAATCCTATATTACTTTCTAATGCACTGGTTATCCAATTACCAGCTTTATAATTTGTCGCAATTTGTATCCATTCGTTACTTCCCTTAAAACCACCTACTAAACTTGGTTTTAGGATTATATATTGCGGTTGAATTGTTTGTATGCATTTTTCTTTATCTTTTAAAGAAAATACTCCTATTAATTCTTCATCTAAAGCAATAGGTAATGGTGTTTTTTCACATAACAATGCCATTTCTTGCCATTGCCCTTGTTTTATTGGTTGTTCTATTGAATGTAACGTTAATTTGGATAATTTCTCAAGTTTGCCCAGCGCATTATCTGTTGTAAATGCTCCGTTAGCATCTACTCTAAGTTCAATTTCATTTGCAGAAAATTCTTTTCTTATTGATTTTAAAAGCATTAATTCTGTTTCAAAATCAATGGCTCCAATTTTCATCTTTATAGTAGTAAACCCTTGTTTTAGCTTTTCCTTTATTTGTTGCTGCATAAAAGTTTTATCTCCCATCCAAATTAACCCATTGATTGCAATTGGCTCTTGACTCTCAAAAAAAGCTGAGGAAAATAATTTAAATCTGTCATCTCCTTCTAATGATAAAAACGCTTGCTCTATACCAAATTGAATGGAAGGAAACTCTACAAGCTGTTCTAATAAAAATGTTTTTCCTTGGTTTATATTAGTACAGACCCATTGTAATTTATCTTCATAATCAGGCCTATCATCTACACTTAAACCTCTAAACAAACCACACTCTCCAATCCCCTTTTTCCCTTCTTTTTCTAGTATTAGAAACCATGTCTCTTTTGTCCTTAGAATTCCTCTTGATGTTCCGCTTGCTTGTTTAAAATTTAGAATATACTGCTGATAACTTGCTTGAATCATTTATTTTTCTGCGAATTTTTTAAAGTTCATAAGGTATTTCTGATCTTGCTCTTGTAATTTCCCTTTTACAAAAGGTAACATGCATCCTAAAATAAAACTACTACTTTTAAATTTAGCTTGTAATTTCAATACAGTTTGTCCTCCTTTACTTTCAAAAGAATAAGCATCTCTTTTTAGCATTCCTCCACCATTAAAGAATAATGTTATTTTTTTATTGACTTCAAATTCTTTTATTTTTTCATTAAGTGTTATTTCTTCCCCTTGGTTTTCTACTTTTATTTCATAAGTACTCCCTACTTTTCCATCAAGTTCTTTCACCGCCTTTATTGATTTTATTTCAGGAATCCAATGCTTTATACTTTCATCATCATTAAATATAGTAAACACTTCTTCTACAGGCTTTTCTATAATTACTTCTGCTTCATAGTTAAGTTCTGAGATAATAATTCCTGTTGCAAAAAAAGCAAGGGAAAGTGCAATGACTATCCCTAATATTATTTTTACTGTTTTCATCTATTCGTTTTATTCTTTTAGTTTATTAACTTAAAGTTATTGATTTCCCTATTTCTAACACTATTAGCTCTTTATCGCTATTAGCAAACTGTTTTTTTGCTTTATCTGTATCAATTTCTATTGGAGGAAATGTATTGAAATGACATCCTATAACCTTTGGGCATTCTACTAAATCACTTGCAATTATAGCGTCTTCAACCCCCATTGTAAAGTTGTCTCCAATAGGAAAAATAGAAGCGGTTAATTTTGTAGTCATCGGTATTAATTTCATATCCATAGTCACTGCTGTATCCCCTGCTATATATAAGGACTTTTCTCCGTCTGAAATTACAAAACCTCCTGGCTGACCTCCATAAGCTCCATCTGCAAATGAAGAGGTATGAACAGCATTCACGTATTTAGCTGAAAACGTTTCAGTTTTAAAAGTCCCTCCATGGTTAACTGGATGCCCTTTTAAGTTTTTAGCTCCATAATACATTACTATTTCATAATTAGAAATAATAGTTGCTCCTGTTTTTTCTGCAATTACCTCCACATCTAATACGTGATCTTGATGTGCATGTGTAAGTAAAATATAGTCTGCTTTTATATCTTCTATATTTATATGTGATGCTTTAGGATTACCTGTTATAAAAGGATCAACTAATAAATTTGTCCCATTAATATCTATTCCAAAACAAGCATGTCCGTAAAAAGTTATATTCATAATATTGTAGGTATATGTGTTAGTTATTTGTATGATTACTTCTTGTAATTTATAAAAAGAAATACCCTTTCACAAGTTATTAAATTGTATTTATAATACTTGCCCTAGACCAAAAAGTATTGCAAATAAGAATGTACTTAATGCTACTTTTTTAAGCTCTCCATCTAGTAAAGCCTCTTCTTTGTTGTTAATAACAAAAAAGATATGTTTTAGTAAAGGAATATAAGCTATGATAAATAAAAATTGCCAAGGTGATTTATAATGTATTACTGTATATAAAAGGGCAAACAAAAATGAAGCTCCTATTAAATAATAATGGTAGTATTTAGCAAACTCAGCACCTATTTTTACTACAATTGTGTTTTTACCCGATTTCGCATCATTCTCTCTATCCCTCATATTATTTAAATTCAATACGGCTGTACTAAGTAACCCCACTGAAAATGCTGGTAAAAAAACTGTAAAATTTAAGTTTTTAGTATACAAAAAGTAAGTTCCTACTACGGCTAATAGTCCAAAGAATAAAAAAACAAAAATATCTCCAAATCCACTATATCCATAAGCAGACTTTCCTACAGTATATTTAATAGCCGCTACAATAGAAGTGATTCCTAAACCAAAAAATATAACGGAGTATAAAAAATTATCTTTTCCAAAAGCTACATAGATAAGCGATAAGGCTACTAATATTGTTAAGCTTGCTGTTATTAGCATTGCTCTCTTCATTTGGGTAGGTGTTATAGCACCTGATGACACCATCCTTGCTTCTCCTTTTCTATTATCATCTGTTCCTTTTACACCATCTCCATAATCATTTGCAAAATTAGACAACACTTGGAAGCCTATAGTTGTTAAAATTGCTAACCAAAAGATATCACTTTCTATTATACTTGATCTTCCAAAACATCCAGCAAAAACATTTGTTAATGAATTATAAGAGTCATTGAGTCCTAAAAAAGCACCTACAATAATTCCTGAAACAGATAATGGCAAAGTACGTAATCTTGCTGCTTTAATGTAGTTTTTCATATATAAAGTATAATTGTCAAAGATACTTATTTAAGCATAAAAAAAAGGAAAGCTATACTTCCCTTTTTTCTTTTATATCAGTTTAATTATTTATTAATCACAGCGTCAAAACTAATTTTTTTATTAGCTGTTGTTATAGTAAACAGCTTTTCTCTTATCAAAATATTATCCCTTATCATTTGGACAGTAATTGTATAACTGCCAATATCACCCACTGTTAAATCTTCATACTCTAACCCTAAATTAGCTGCAAAATTTATTTCACTTGCATATGATTCTTCAAATGGAAAAACATTGGTTTCATGATTCCCATCAAATTTAAAAAAACCAGACTCTAAAAAAACAGTTCTAATTTTTGCTTGATGATTGTTATCATTATTGATAATTCTAAATTTTACTGTAGAAAAATTTCCTTCATTTAATGTAAGGTTCGTATCTGAGCAAGAAGCAAACAAAACAATACTTAGTAATAGGTATAGATATTTCATATTATGAATTATTTTGATTAAACAGTTTCTACTGCAAGCAAAATTTGTACCACAAAAAAACGTATCATATAAATGATACGCTTTTTAACAATATTTTAATTATTTTAAAGGTTATTGGCTTCTGCAATAAGTTCAGCTATATCTTTTACTACTATTTGATCTTCTTTTAATTTAAACTTCACACCATCCGTCATCATTGTATTACAATAAGGACAACCCGTTGCAATAATCTGAGGATTCGTTTCTAAAGCATCTTCTGTACGTAAAATATTAATATCCTTATCACCTCTTTCCGGCTCTTTAAACATTTGAGCTCCGCCTGCTCCACAACATAGAGCTGTTGATTTATGACGTTTCATTTCCGTCATTTTAACTCCTAACCTACGGATTAACTCTCTTGGGGTTTCATATACATCATTTGCTCTTCCTAAATAACATGGATCGTGGAATGTTAAACGTTTTCCTTTTAAGTTTTCATCTTCAATAGATAAACGTCCATCTTTTATTAGTTTACTTATATATTGTGTATGATGATATACCTTGTATTTACCTCCTAAACCTGGATATTCATTTTTTAAAGTATTAAATGAATGTGGATCACAAGTAACAATTGTTTTTACCTCGTATGCATTTAATACTTCAATATTAGTCATGGCTTGCATTTGAAACAGAAACTCATTTCCTGCTCTCTTTGCAGCATCACCAGTAGAACTTTCTTCAGTACCTAATACTGCAAAATCAACACTTGCTTGGTGTAATATTTTCACAAAAGCTTTTGTTATTTTCTTTGTTCTATCATCATAACTTCCTGCAGCTCCTACCCAAAACAACACTTCTGGTTGTTTTCCTTGAGCCATCATATCTGCCATTGTTGGTACGTTCATATCTTAAGTTGTTAATTTTTTTAGGTTAATTTTTACTACGTTTACTTTTAAAATGAAATAGATGTTTTATTCATCTTTCCAGTTTAATCTATCCATTTGACTGTACTGCCAAGGCGCTCCGTTGTTCTCAATATTAGTCATCATCATATTTAACTCTTGAGGCGCAGCAGATTCTTCCATCACTAGATAGCGACGCATTTCCATAATAATTGATAATGGATCAATCCCTATTGGACATTCTTGTACACAAGCATTACAACTTGTACATGCCCATAATTCTTCTCTTGTAATATAATCGTCTAATAATTGTTTTCCGTCTGGTTTAAATTCTCCTCCATTAGCATCAATATTTCTTCCTACTTCTTCAACTCTATCGCGAGTTTTCATCATTATTGCTCTTGGAGATAACTCTTTCCCTGTTAAATTCGCAGGACAAGAAGAGGTACAACGTCCACACTCAGTACAAGTATAAGCATTCATTAACTGTACCCAATTTAAGTCGGTTACTTCAGAAGCTCCAAATTTTTCTGGCTCTCCTTCCTCTTCTCCTTCTTCAGGCATTGCATATGGATCTGCATTTGGATCCATCATTAACTGTACTTCTTTTGTTACTGCTTCTACATTTGTAAACTGTCCTTTAGGCTTTAGGTTAGCATAAAATGTATTTGGGAAAGCTAATAAAATGTGTAAATGTTTTGAATAGTATAAATAGTTTAAGAATATTAAAATCCCAACAATATGAAACCACCATGCTGTTCTTTCAATAGTATGTAATTCTTCTGGAGAAAAACCACTAAATAAAGGTGCTATAAACTGAGAAATAACATTTCCATTTCCTGCTTCTTGAAAAGTTGTGTCAGTTGCATTCATTACTAAAAACAGTGTCATTAGTACCATTTCAAAATACAGTATAATATTCCCGTCATTTTTAGGCCAACCTTCCATTTCTTTATTCCAAAAACGCTTAACCTTTTCTATATTTCTACGGAACCAAAATATAATTACTGAAATTAATACTAAGGCCGCTAAAACTTCAAAGTTTCCTATTAAAAAACCATAAAATGCACCTAATGGTTTGCTAAAAATTCTGTGTGTTCCGAATAAACCATCGATAACGATTTCGAGCATTTCAATATTTATCAGAATAAATCCAATGTAAACTACAATGTGTAATATACCAGATACTGGACGGCGTACCATTTTATATTGGCCTAAAGCTATTTTAGCCATATTTTTCCAACGTTCAGGTTTTCTATCAGTTCTATCAATGTCCTTTCCTAATTTAATATTTCTTATTAGCTTACGAACATTCATTACAAAATATCCTATACCTGCGATTAAAATAATTGCAAAAAAGATGTTGGGTACGTAATTTTCCATGTATTATTTGTTAGTTTTATTGATGATTCCAATCCTCTGAATCAGAAGAGTTAGGTGATAAGCCTAGAATATCCCCTTCTGTTGAAACACCTAATCCTAAAACTGTTCGATTAGCATAATTGAAATAACTAACTACTTGGTTTATTTCTAGGATTTCGCCGTCTTCAAGTCCTTTTTCTCTTAATTTTTCAATATCTTTCTCTAATAATTGACTTGGATGTAAAGTTAATAATTTAGCATATTTGAATCCTTCTAAATAAGCCTCATTTAAAGCTAAGTTTAAATCATCTTTTTCTAAGCCTTTTCGGATTTGATTTGCTTTCTCATCATCTTTCAATAATTTTCTTAATCCTGAAAAATGATGTTCTACACAATATTCACATGCATTTAGCATGCTTACGTACACTCCAAGTGACTCAAGATACCATTTAGGAAGCGTATTATTACTATTATGAAGTACATTTTTGTATAAAGCCATATGACCAACCATAGTATGGGGTCTTAATCCGTGAACCAACATAATGTTATCTACATTATTATTTGGTCCTGTTACTTTTTCATATAATTTTCTAAGTTTTCCTACTGCTTCATCAAAAGATATAATCTTTATCCAACTCATTACTTATTACTTACATTGTTTTGGTTATTTTCTGAATTATATGGTTTTGCTTTTTTCCCAAATAAAGAAAAATGCACAAATCTTTTTGGATTTAACTTCATTTCTCTTAACAACTCTTCTAACTCTTTGGACGCATTGGTCAAGTTAGTATACATTTTATCGTCCGTTACTAACTTACCTAATGTTCCTTTTCCTTTCTTCATACCATCTAACAAGCCATTAACATTAGCTAATGTTTCTTCTAACTTTTTAACGGTATTACCTAAGTTTGCTTTGGCTAAGTCTTCAGACATTTTTGAAAAGTTATCTGTTATTTTCTTAGCATTTTCAACTGTTACCTCAACATTAACCTTACTGTTTTTAAGCATTGAATTAACTGTGGTTAATGTTTTACGAACATCAGTAATAGTTCCTTCTAAGCCTAAAATACTTCTATTCAAGCTATTTCTAGCTCTTTGGTTTAGAACTTGATTTAAACCAACTAAAAGTGAATCTACCCCAACTAAAGTATGTTCTATTTTAGGGCTTAACTTATCACTTAAAGAAGCTATTAAGTCAGATTCTATTGTTCCTCTTAAATAATCTCCTGATTTGGCTTCCTCACCTTCATAATCTGGCACAATGGCTAAATTTTGACCTCCCATTAAACCGGCAGAATATATTTTAGCGATACTATTTTTTGAAAACTTAAAATTACTTTCCAATAATATTTTAACCACTAACTTACCTCTTTTGTTAGGCTTAGAATTAAAATTTATTTCAGCTACCTTACCTACCTTCAATCCACTAATAGTTACCACACTAGCTTGGTTTAAACCATTTATGTTATCATACTCAACGTAAAAGTGCCTTGTATTAGGACTAAATAAATCTTGTCCTTTTAAAAAGTTGTATCCCCAAATAAATAAAGAAATTACAACAACTGCGACTATCCCTGTTTTTAGTTCCTTAGACATGCAAAAAAAATTATTACATAGGCGAAAATAGTAATAATTTTTGGTAGTTTGTATGTAAAATAAGTCTAAATTATCTAGACTTTAATGCCTCCTTTATTGAGATTTTAACACCATCTTTGAAAGCAACTACAAAAGCATCCTTATGACCTGCTTTTCTAACCTTCTTTAGAGTCTTTTTAATCCTTTGAAATACAGATGTATTACCGTAATAATATTTATAATAACCATCTACATACATAGACTCTACATTTTCTAAACCTTTAAAATTAAAATTATCATTGGTTAAAAAATTTCTTGACGCTGCAATTTGCACTTTAAACTCTATTCCTGTTTTTTTTGTTGTAGATTTTTTAACCTTAGCTATTTCAACTTTAGGCCTCTTGATCTTCGCTTTATTTGGCTTTGCTTTTTTGCTTATCTCAGTACTTTGGGGCTTTTTCTTTGTTTCTTTCTTTGGAGTTTCCTTTACATATACTTCTTCATAAGAACCTCCTACTGTATTTATTTTTAATTGATGTACATATTTTCTTATTGCTTTCGCAATAGCTTTTGCCATTTTTATTTGACCTTTTCTTGTATTTAAAAAGCGACCTTCCGCCTTATTAGTTAAAAAACCAAGTTCAACTAATACACTTGGCATAATGGTTTCTCTTAAAACTAAAAAATTATCTTGCTTTACCTTTCTATCAAATCTTTTTAAGTTTGAAAAGTTTGTTTGAATTAGACCTGCTATCAATAAACTATTATCTAAGTTTTCTTCTTGAAGTACAGACAATCCTATTAAAGATTCAGGAGAATTAGGATCATAATCATAATTCTGTTCGTAATTATCTTCTAATAAGATTACCGCATTCTCTCTTTTTGCCATTTCTAAATTTCCACTATTCCCTTTTAACCCTAATACAAAAGTTCCAGCTCCATGGGCTCTAGATTTTACATAGGAATCACAGTGGATAGATACAAATAAGTCTGCTTTTTGTTCGTTAGCTATTTTTGCTCTTTTATGTAATTCAACAAAAACATCTTTTTTTCTAGTATAAATCACTTCAATATCTTTAGATGTAAGTAACTCCTTACCTACATCTAATGCAACTCTTAAAGCTATTTTCTTTTCTCTATATCCATTCCCTAAATTCCCAGGGTCTTTACCTCCATGCCCTGCATCTAAAACAATTTTATATTTTTTTTGAGCATTTACAGTTGTTACATTGCTAAAAAGGGCAATTACTACAAAAAAAATAAAAGTTAAATTTTTGATATTATATTTGCTGAATTTTAAGATTTTCATCAATTATTTTTAAGTAATTTTGACATTCAAAATTTGTTAACTCAAAGAGTAAGCCATAATTTAATTAAACACAAAAATAGTATTTAAAATATTGCAAACAAATCTAACTTACATACTTTTAGCTTTCTATCTTTTTAGTTTTCAAATAAACTATGCTCAAGAATTTGGAAAAAAAGAGGTTACACCAGTACAGCAACCTAAAAAACAAATAAATATTGTTAAGGATTCTGTTTTTAAAGCTAACGAAAAAGAAAAAAATCTTTTGGTTAAACCTAAAGATTCTATTGTTAATGATTCTATTAAACCTAGAAAACCTAAAGAAGTAATTGACGGTATTATTACTCATGATGCTGAAGATTATACGATTCAAAATGCTAAAAAAAGAACAGTTACCTTATACAACAAAGCTCATGTTACTTATACAGATATTGATTTAAAAGCGGGTATTATTGTTTTAGATTATAAAAACAATACTGTTTTTG
Source organism: Tenacibaculum sp. 190524A02b (assembly GCF_964036645.1). Taxonomy (NCBI): domain Bacteria; kingdom Pseudomonadati; phylum Bacteroidota; class Flavobacteriia; order Flavobacteriales; family Flavobacteriaceae; genus Tenacibaculum; species Tenacibaculum vairaonense. The sequence goes on from NZ_OZ038525.1 coordinate 2,202,424, forward strand.
CTACAGGTATTAAAGATAGTTTAGGGTACCATCAACGCCCCGTTTTTAAACAAGGGGGGCAAGAAAGTGAACAAGACTCTATTTTATTTAATTTTAAAACAAAAAAAGCTTTAGTTTATGGTGTAAAAACTGTGCAAGGTGGAATTATTACTTATGGTGAAAAAACTAAAAGAGTTAATGATTCTACTGTTTATATGCGTAGACTGCGTTTTACTACTTCAAAAAAGAAAATACCCGATTATCATATTGCTACAGACAAAGCTAAACTTGTTCCAGGTAAGAAAATTATTGTAGGAAGAAGTAATTTGGTACTGGCAGAAGTACCTACTCCTTTATTTTTACCTTTTGCTTATTTTCCATTAACTGACAAACGAACTTCAGGTTTTATTATTCCTTCATGGGGAGATAGTAATAGTCAAGGATTCTTTTTACAAAATGGTGGTTATTATTTTGCTATCAATGATTATGTAGACTTAACAGTTTTAGGTGATGTATACACAAATGGTAGCTGGGCTTTACGTGGAGACTCTAATTATCGTTTACGTTATAAGTTTAGTGGTAATTTTAGTATCCGATTCGAAAATATTATCCAAAATATTAGAGGACTTAGTGGTTACAATAAAAGAAGTAACTTTAACATTACTTGGCGTCATAGCCAAGATACTAAATCTAGTCCTCATTCTCGTTTCTCTGCCAATGTAAATGTTGGTAGTAGTCAATACTATAATCAATCGTTAAATGAATTAAACAATGCACAGCGCTTAACCAATACCTTTCAATCCTCTATTTCATACTATAAAAAGTTTGTTGGTACTCCGTTCAATATGAATGTCACTGCTACACACTCTCAAAATACCAACAACAATTCTATAACTATGACTTTCCCTTCTTTACAATTAAATATGGATAGAATTTATCCATTCACTGGTAAAGGAGGAATCAAAAAGAATCCTATTCAAAAAATGGGGATCAACTATAGTATGAGTGGAGAATACAGAATTAATACTACAGACGCTGAGTTTTTTAAACCTAAAATGTTTGAAACTGCGCAAACTGGTATTCAGCACAACTTAAGTACCAATACAAATATTAAAGTATTTAAATATTTTACACTTGCTCCATCTGTTAATTACAAAGATGTTTGGTATTTTAAGAAAATTAACAAACGGTTTGACCCAAACCTTAGAGATAGTCAAGGAAATCTTGGAGTAATCGTTAACGATACAATTAGCGGCTTTAATCGTTTTCATGAATATAATTTTGGAGCATCTTTATCTACTAATATTTATGGGACTTTCAACTTTAAAAAAGGACGCTTAAAAGCTATTAGACACACTATTAGGCCTTCAATTTCTTATGGATACAGGCCTGATTTTGCTGAAAACTACAATTTACAAGTACAGCAAGCTATTAATGACCCTAATGACTTGTTAACGTACTCTCCTTTTGAGGGTGGCATTTATGGCTCTCCTGGTAGTGGTTTATCTAACTCTATAGGTATTTCTGTTAATAATGTTTTAGAAGCTAAAATTGCACCTAAAGATCCTGACAGTGATGAAGAAGATGAAAAAATAACTATTCTAAATAATTTAAACTTCAGTACAAGCTATAATATTGCTGCAGATAGTTTAAGGTGGAGTCCTGTTAGCACTAGTGCTGGTACTCGTTTATTTAAAGATAAGTTAGCTGTAAACTTAAATGCAACACTTGATCCTTATCAAATTGATTCAAAAGGAAACCGAATTAACAAGTTTAACGCCAATATATTTAGAGTAACCAATGTTGGCTTAAGTGCTAATTATTCTATATCTAGTAGAGATTTTGAAAAAGACGAATCAAATAAAGACGAAAATAAATCTGGGAATGGTGCTCAAAACACCCCTGATATTTTTGGTCAAAATATGCCTACTACTAATGGATTTTCTACCAACCCTGGAAATAACCAAAATAAAGGAGATGAAACCAAAGAGGCTAAATTATATAAAGCCAAAATACCTTGGTCATTGAATTTGGTATACGCTTTAAATTACGCTAATACAGGAATTGGTAATGCAGGAATTGGTAGTAACTCTTTAATGTTTAGTGGAAATATAGAACTCTCTCCTAAATGGAAAGTTGGTTTTTCTTCTGGATACGATATAAAAAATAATGCGTTTACATTTACACGACTTAACTTCTCTAGAGATTTGGACAGTTGGCGTTTTAATTTTAATTGGACGCCTTTTGGTATCAATTCATCTTATTACTTTTTCATAGGTGTTAAATCATCTGTAATGAGTGATTTAAAATGGGATAAAAACAAACCACCAGACAGAGTATTATTTTAATAAAAACAAACAACTAATTAATAATATAACATATGAAAAAAATCATTACAACAGACAAAGCTCCTGCTCCTATTGGGCCTTATAACCAAGCAGTTTTAAGTGGAAATACACTATACACTTCTGGACAAATAGCCTTAAATCCAAGTACAGGCGAACTAGTTTTAGATTCAATTGAAGCTGAAACTAAACAAGTAATGGAAAACATGAAAGAGGTTTTAGCTGCTGCTGAAATGACTTTTGAAAATGTCATAAAAACATCTATTTTCATTTCTGACATGAACAACTTTTCAAAAATCAATGAAGTTTATGGTAATTATTTTAACGAAGCAACAGCTCCTGCTAGAGAAACCGTTGAAGTTGCTAATCTACCTAAATTTGTTAATGTAGAAATCAGTATGATTGCTGTTAAATAAGCGATTATTACACATACTATAAAAACTCCAGTGTTAGTTAAACGCTGGAGTTTTTATATTCCTTTTATCAATAGTTCAGCTGTAGCTGGATTGGTTGCTAAAGGTACATTATGAACATCACATAAACGAAGTAGCATTGTTATATCTGGCTCATGCGGATGTTTCTCGTGTGGATCTCTAAAAAACAATATCATATTACACTTTCCTTCAGCTACTCTACTAGCTATCTGAGCATCTCCTCCATAAGGTCCAGAAAGGTATTTATTGACTTTCAAACCAACTTCTTCCGCTCTACCCCCTGTTGTTCCAGTAGAAATCAAATCTATCTTCTTATCTTCAAAAATAATTTTATACTTCTTTAAGAATTTAACCATTTCATTTTTCTTACCATCATGGGCTATAATTGCTATTTCCATATACTTAAACTCAAATAAAAAACCTCGCAATTTGCGAGGTTACAATTTAAAACAATATTTTAATTTATAATGATGCTGAATATTCTAATAGGTCTACAATTTTTGTCGCATAACCAAACTCATTATCATACCATGAAATTACTTTAAAGAAATTTTCATTTAACTCTAAACAAGCATCTGCATCAATAACAGAAGTTTTAGGTTCAGAAACAAAATCTTGAGAAACAACCTCATCTTCTGTATAACCAATTATCCCTTTATAACTTCCTTCAGAAGCTTCTTTTAAAGTTGCTAATATTTCTTTTAAAGAAGTAGCTTTCTCTGTTCTAAATGTTAAATCTACCAAAGATACATCTGGTACTGGTACTCTTACTGCCATTCCAGTTAATTTACCTTCTAACGCAGGAATTACTTTTGTTACTGCTTTTGCCGCTCCTGTAGATGTTGGAATAATATTATTAACCACAGTTCTACCTCTTCTCCATTTCTTATTAGGTCCATCCACTACATTCTGTGTTGACGTTGCAGCATGAACTGTAGTCATTAATCCTTCTTTTAACCCAAAAGTATCATGAATCACTTTAGTTAAAGGAGCTAAACAATTAGTAGTACAAGATGCATTAGAAAAGATAACCTCATCAGCCGTTAAGTCTTTATGGTTTACTCCCATCACATACATTTTTGCATCTTTAGACGGAGCTGATATAATCACTTTTTTAGCACCACCTTCTATATGTAAAGCCGCTTTATCTTTATCTGTAAAAAAACCTGTAGACTCGATGACGTATTCAGCACCTACTTCATCCCATTTTAAATTTTCAGGGTTTCTCTCTGCAGTTATCCTTATTTCTTTTCCGTTTACTATTAAATTTCCGTTTTTAACTTCAACAGTTCCGTTAAAACGTCCATGAACAGAATCATACCTTAATAAATATGCTAGGTAATCAACATCTAACAAATCATTAATTGCAACAACTTCTATATTTTCTCTTTGAACAGCAGAACGAAAAGCCAACCTTCCAATTCTACCAAATCCATTTATTCCTATTTTAATCATTTCTTTACTTTTTACTCCATCTCAAAATAGATGTAGAGTGTTTTTTATTTATGCAAAGACAAATATAAAACTTATAAAAACAAAAAAACTGATAGGTTATAAATTCTATCAGTTTTTAACAAAAAATAAAAAAATGTATTACAATGAAGCTGAGTACTCTACTAAGTCAACAATTTTAGTTGAGTACCCTATTTCGTTATCATACCACGAAACAACCTTCACAAAGTTATCTGTTAATGCAATCCCTGCATTAGCATCAAAGATAGAGGTGCGTGTATCTCCTACAAAATCTTGAGACACTACTAATTCTTCTGTATACCCTAAAACCCCCTTCATTTCATTATCTGCTGCATCTTTCATTACTTCTTTTATTGTATCGTAACTAGCTTCTTTAGCTAATTTAACTGTTAAATCTACTACTGAAACATCCATTGTTGGTACTCTAAAAGCCATTCCAGTTAACTTCCCATCTAACTCAGGAATTACTTTTCCTACAGCCTTTGCTGCTCCAGTAGAAGATGGTATAATATTATGAATTGAAGAACGTCCTCCTCTCCAATCTTTCATTGAAGGGCCATCTACCGTTCTTTGTGTTGCTGTACTTGCATGAACTGTGGTCATCAATCCTTCTACAATTCCAAAGTTATCATTAAGTACCTTTGCTATTGGAGATAAACAATTAGTAGTACAAGAAGCATTTGAAAAAACAGTATCCGTTTTCTTTAACTCTTTATTATTAACCCCCATAACAAACATTGGTGCATCTGGTGAAGGTGCAGATATAACTACCTTTTTTGCACCTCCTTTTAAATGACTTTCGGCTTTTTCTTTTTTAGTAAAAAGTCCCGTACATTCTAAAACATACTCTGCTCCTACCTCATCCCATTTTAAATCTTCAGGATTACGTTCCGCTGTAATTCTGATTTCATTTCCATTAACAACAAGCTTGTTGTTAACAACCTCTACAGTTCCATCAAATGCTCCATGAACTGAATCATGCTTTAGCATGTATGCTAAATAGTCTATATCTAACAAATCATTAATTGCTACAACTTGTACATTTGAGCGTTTTACTGCAGATCTAAATGCTAATCTTCCTATTCTACCGAATCCGTTAATCCCAATTTTTATCATAATGTTGTTTTTAGTTATGTAGTCATAATATCGGAGACTCTTAATAGCTCCATATTTATATTATTTATTCCTTTTATTGCTTTTTCTAAATCAGTTGCAATTACTTCATTATCTTTCAACCCAACCATAAGGTTAGACTTTCCATCTATTACCAGTTCAACTGCTTTTACTCCTAATCTACTTGCCAAAACCCTATCAAAACAGGTAGGTGAACCTCCTCTTTGCATATGTCCTAACACTGAAACTCGCACTTCATATTCTGGCAAATTTTCCTCAACATAATCAGCTAATTGGTACACATTCTTACCTGACCTATCTCCTTCGGCCACTACCACAATACTTGAAGACTTACCAGACCTCTTACTTTTTTTCAAAGATTCCAGCATTCTATCCAACCCTAAATCTTCTTCAGGTATTAATATTTCCTCTGCACCAGCTCCAACCCCAGCATTTAATGCTATAAATCCAGCATCTCTTCCCATTACCTCTACAAAGAATAGGCGATTATGTGACGAAGCAGTATCTCTAATCTTATCTATAGCATCCATAGCTGTATTTAATGCAGTATCATAACCTAGTGTATGAGAAGTTCCATAAATATCATTATCAATAGTTCCCGGAATACCTATCACAGGAAAACCAAATTCCTTATTGAACACCACTCCTCCTGTAAATGAACCATCTCCACCTATCACTACCAATCCATCAATGTTATTTTCTATTAGGTTCTCATAAGCTTTCTTTCTGCCCTCTTCAGTTCTAAACTCTTTAGATCTTGCCGATTTTAAAATTGTTCCACCTTTGTGTATGATATTATTTACACTTCGGGCTGTCATTTGCACAAAATCTCCTTCTATCATTCCTTGATATCCTCTATATATACCAACACACTCAGTTCTATAATAAGCACAGGCTCTAACTACTGATCTAATTGCTGCATTCATACCAGGAGCATCTCCCCCAGATGTCATTACGGCTATTTTTTTTATTCTTTTTGTCATAATTATATGTTTCAAATCTACTTAATTTTAGGACTAGTTTTTCTAAAAAAAACGAAATCGTTTTCGGCTTATCCTCAATAAAAACAATGCTTTGACATTAATAAAACTCGAAATTCCCAATCATTGTTCTTTATCTAATCCTTTATTTTTTATTATCTTTTTAGAATTAATTTATTTCGTATGGTTAAAGTATATTGTTTACTCTTATTTTGTATTAGCTCTTCATTATTTTCTCAACAAGAAAAAGTTTTCACCTCTTTTAACGAAGCTTTTAAAACACCTTTAAAAGTTACTTACTTAGATGTTTCTAATCAAAACATTGCTTCTATTCCTAAAAACCTTAGAAACCTGAAAAACTTAAAGAAACTAAAACTTAACAATAATAATATTTCTTTTATTGATAGCTCTTTTTTTTCTTTTAAAAAATTAGAATACTTAGACTTATCCAACAACTTGTTTGATTCTATTATTATAAGCTCTACAAATATGGTTAATCTAAAACGCTTGAAACTTAATGGAAATAAGCTTAAAAACATCCATTCTTCAATTCTAAGACTACCAAACCTTAAATATCTACACATAAACAACAATACGCTTGGGTCTATCCCTGAAGAGATTAATATTTTGAAAAGTTTAAAAAAGTTGTACATTAGAAATAACAATCTGTTTCTCATTCCTGATTCATTTGTTGGTCTAAAAAATTTACTAGTTGTAGATTTTTCTGGTAATAATTTATCACAAATATCTAATGGACTCAACAAAAGAAGTTTAAAGCATCTTAAAAAGTTAATTCTAAAAAACAATCCCTTTCCAAGTTATGAAAAGGGATTAATTAAGCTCAATGTTCCTAAAAAATGTATAGTTATTTGGTAGACTCTATTTCTTTATGACTTATATAGCCATCAATTATTCTTTTTACTTTTTTATTCTGAAATACTGTTGGGTATAGATCTTTTATTATAAAGTGATATTCATAATCTATAGCCAAACCATTTTTTAAATGCGCTAAACTGTATTCTTCTTTTTCTAAAATCATAAACAATCCGCATAATCTATATTCAATTTCTGCAAATTCTCTATAAATCTTTTTTGCTTGAATTAAAACTGATAGTGCATCATTAAAATTACCTAAAAACAATAGTATATCCGCTAATGCAATGAAAATTTCAATTTCTTGATCTCCTAATTCAATACATCTTTGAAATGCTTTTACAGATTCTTCGTAAAAATTCAGTTTCAAATTAATATCACCATACTTCCTCCAATATAAAGCGTTCATGTCATCTATTTGCAATGCTTTGTTTATATAATACAAAGCTTTGGGATAATTTTTTACTGTATAACAAGCGCTTGTTAGTAGTAACCAAGCTCTATCCAAAAGAGGGTCTTCATGTACTGCTTTTTTGTAAAAATGAATTGCCATTGCAATATTATCTAACTCTTGATAACATTCTCCAATCCTAACGTAAGCAAAAGCTGTTGGGTCATCTAACTCTAAAGTAATTGAATAATTATTTATCGCTTCTTCATACCTTTTCAGTTGCTCTAAAGTTTTTGCTTTTTCTAAATACCCTCCAATAAAAGTTTCATCAATTATTACAGCGTAATCAAAACATTGTAAAGCCTCTTTATACATGCCTATTTCAAAATATTGCCTACCTAATTGATGCCAAGCTACCTCACTATATGGATTCTTATCTAAGTATTTATTTAAAAATCTAATAGCATCTTCATTGTTCTGTTCCATATCAAAACAATATACAATGTTATATAATGACGAATAATCTTCATAATCTACCTCAATACATTTTGCAAAGTTCAACCGTGCATTTTCATAATCATCCATATAAAGGTATTCCATTCCAATCATAGACCAAATATCTTCTGGATCTTCAACAAATTCTAAAGATTCTTTTAATACAGAAATAGCTTCTTTATGCTTTTTCTTCTTAGACAAGATAGTAGCTTTCTGTATAAATACTTCATCGTTATGAGGTTCTACTGCCTCAATTTCTATCAATAAATCTACAGCTCTTTGTAGTTCATCATCAAAAATTAGCAGTTCTATTTTCATTAGCTTGAGTTGGACAGAAGATGGGTGCTGTTCTAACCCTAATTTCACCGCTTTTTTGGCCAACGTATGTTTACCTATATTTAAGTAATGTTCTATAATGTACTCAAACTCTGTAGCATCGAAAAAATACACGCTATTCGTTTTTAACATTGATTCAAATTTAGATACTGGCATAGGCTTCGTATTTGAATTTCTTCTAAATTTACAACAAGAATAGTGCCTTAATACATTTTGGCACTTTTGTTGTTAACAAAATAATTAACAATTTATCCACGTAAATATATTAATTCATTCTAATTTGATACCACAAATTATTTTTCTATATTTGAGTGGATTGAAATTCGAACAAGAACAAAATTTAAAAATTTAAACAAAAAATCATGAGTAAATTTGACGAAAAAGTAGAACTATACAAAAAGTTTATGGACGATAAAGGAATTCGTTCTAACACTGATTTGTTAAAAGCCGTAACTAAAGGTTTAGGTCCTTCTATTTATAAAAAAGATGCTGAAACTGTTTCTGGATCGGATCCTAAAGAACTAGAAACCGTTAAAAAGAATTTTTTAATTAAAAAATTAGGTTTAGCAGATGGTCCTGAATTAGATGAAGCTATTAATGAAGTTATGGAAAGAATTGGTAAATCTGAAAGAAACAAATACCGTGCGGTAGTTTATTATATGCTTGCAAAAAAATTCGATAAAGAATCTGTTTACGGAATGTAGTAAACTTTTCTTATCAAAAAATCAATCCTGCATTAATATTAATGCAGGATTTTTTTATTTTAGCCCACAACAAACAACAAAATCATATGTCACAATTTATTAGTGTTTTTGATATGCTAAAAATTGGTGTAGGTCCTTCTAGTTCCCACACCTTAGGACCATGGAGAGCTGCTCAGCAATGGATTCAAAAACTAAAAGATGCGCATCAAACAAATGCCATTGATTCAATAAAAGTTGATTTATACGGATCATTATCTTTAACAGGAAAAGGACACGCCACTGATTTAGCGGTATTATTAGGGCTTAGCGGTACTGATCCTGAATATATTCCCATTAGTGATATTGAAAAAATCATTACTGAAATAAAAAACACTAATACACTTAACTTCAACAATGAAAAGAAATTGAACTTTTCAATGGATCAAGTAGTATTTAACAAAGACTTTTTACCTTTCCACTCTAATGGACTTACTTTTAATGCTTTTTCTAAAGACAAAACCATACTATCTTCTGAAACTTATTATTCAATAGGTGGTGGATTTGTGATTCAGGAAAAAGAAGAAGGTGAAGTGAATACTGAAATCAACAAACAGAATTTTCCCTTCCCTATCAACAGAGCTACTGAGTTAGAAGCATACTGTATTTCTGAAAATGCTCAAATTTCTGATATCGTTTTAAAAAATGAGTTAGTTTTAAAAAACGAAGCAACTATTAACGCTGAACTAAAACGTGTTTGGGACACCATGTTAGAATGTATGTATATAGGCTGTCACACTGAAGGTACTTTACCTGGAGGTTTAAATGTTAAAAGAAGAGCTTTTGAAACACATAAAAAACTAATAAAAGAAGCTTCATACTCAAATGAAGAAGAATGGATTACTGCTATTAGAGGTACAGAAGTTAAGTTTAGAGAAATTTTAAAATGGGTTAGCTGTTTTGCACTTGCAGTTAATGAGGTAAACGCCTCACTTGGACGTGTGGTAACAGCACCTACCAATGGTAGTGCAGGTGTTATTCCTGCTGTTATCATGTATTACCTTGTTATAGAAAATCATGATGCAGACTTTGAGCATATTAAAAAGTTTTTATTAGTAGCTGGTGAAATTGGTAGTATTTTTAAGAAAAATGCAACCATATCAGCCGCTATGGGAGGATGTCAAGCTGAAATTGGTGTTTCATCTGCTATGGCTGCAGCTGGTTTAACAGAATTACTAGGAGGAACTCCTGCACAATGTTTAGTAGCTGCTGAAATAGCTATGGAACATCATTTAGGACTTACTTGTGATCCAATTGGTGGTTTAGTACAAGTACCTTGTATTGAACGAAATGCAATGGGAGCTATTAAAGCCATTAATGCTGCTGAACTAGCCCTAGAAACTGACCCTAAAGAGTCCTTAGTTCCCTTAGATAAAGTTATTGATACCATGTGGGAAACGGCAAAGGATATGAATCGAAATTATAAAGAAACCTCTGAAGGAGGTTTAGCAATAACAGTTGGTTTAGCTGACTGTTAACATAAAACTTAAAAAAGAGGTTTCATTGAAAGCCTCTTTTTTGTTTATACAATATTTATTTTCTTTCCTAAAAATTTAGGCTGTACTCCAACTAGAATATCTACAAACAGCTTAACCCTTGCTAAATATTCTCTTAATTGAACTTTCAAACCATATCTTCCTGATACATCTCTAGCATTAAAACCTACTGCATTTATAGTAAAGTGTTTTGCTAAATATAATGCTCTTTCATTATGAAATCTCTGAGATATAATTGTTATTGATTCTTGTCCAAAAACTTTAGAAGCTCTTACTACTGAATCTAAGGTTCTAAAACCTGCATAGTCTAAAAATATCTTATCCTCAGGAACTCCCTTACTAATTAGATCTTCTTTAAAACTAGTAGGCTCATCATAACTTTTTGTACCGTTATCACCACTCACCAAAATAAACTCTATTTTTCCAGATTTAAATAACGACGCAGCAGCTTCTACTCTATACTTATAATATAAATTTATCCTTCCATCAATTAAATACTTGCTGGTACCTAATACTAAACCTACTTTATTTTTAGGAATACGGTTTGTATCTGAAAACACCTTTTCTTTAGCATTTTTTTGCACTAAATAATTACTTACATAAATACTTAGAAAAACACTTATAACAAACAGTAATACTATTTTAAAACCTTTCCTTTTCAACGCTTCTTATAGCTCTTACCTAGTGAATACTAACTCTGTTTCAGAAGACATACTTTCAGCAAATCCATACCCTTCTACATTAAAGCCTTTAAGTTCTTCTAAACTTTTCACATTATTATCTATAATATACCTAACCATTAATCCTCTTGCCTTTTTGGCATAGGTCATAATTGTTTTATACTGTCCATTTTTTAAATCCTTAAAAACTGGAGTAATCATTGATACTTTTAACGCTTTTTTAGGAACAGCTTTAAAATATTCTGAACTTGCTAAATTGATTAACAACTCTCCTTCTTCTAACTCTTCATTTAAAGATTCTGCCAATGTAGTATCCCAAAACTTATACAAATTATCTGCTCTTCCTACCTTTAGCTTTGTTCCCATCTCTAAACGGTAAGGCTGCATTAAATCTAATGGTTTTAATAAACCATATAATCCAGAAAGGATTCGTAATGTATCTTGTAAAACTGGTAGTTTTTCTTCCGGTAAAGACGTTACATCCAACCCTCTGAACACCTCACCTGTAAACGCATAAACAGCTTGTTTAGCATTACTTGGTGTAAAAGGAGGTTGCCACTCTTGATTTCTATCATAATTTAATGCTGCTAAATCATCAGATATTTTCATTAAATCAGAGAGCTTCTTTTTAGAAAGTGTTTTTAATTTTTTATTCAATTTTTCTGATTGCTCTAAAAACCTAGGTTGTGTATGTAAACTAGTATTGGCTTTATTTTCAAAATCTAACGACTTTGCTGGAGATATAATTATTTTCATTTCTTAAAAATCATTTTTGAATTTCAAAGGTAAATGTATATACAATATACCTTTCTATATTTTCTTATAAAAAAGTAATAGTTCTATTACTAATACCTATTAAACATTATTTTTAAACTGTTACACATAACCCATCGTAGGCTATTGCAACGTTATCTGGCAACTCTTTTTCAACTTCTTCATGAAAACCAAGCAATTCACTTATATGCGTTAAGTATGCCTGCTTTGGCTTTAACTCTTCAATAAATTTCAAAGCTTCTTCAATATTAAAGTGCGTAGCATGTGGTTCTTTACGTAAACCTGTTACAATTAATACCTCTACCCCATCTAATTTTTGCTTTTCTTCTTCTGAAATTGTTTTAATATCTGTTAAGTAAGCAATATTACCAAATCGATATCCTAAAATAGGTAACTTTCCATGCATTACTTCAACAGGTATAACTTCAACTCCATTTAGAAGAAGTTTCTTTGACTTGTCAACCAAGTTTACATTTACCGTAGGTGCGCTAGGATACTTGTTTTCTGTTACAAAAACATATTCAAACCTTTTCTTTAATGCCTGTAAAACACGTTCTCCAACATAAATAGGAACACTTCCCATAAAAAAACTAAAAGGTCTGATGTCATCAAAACCTGCTATATGATCTGAATGCTCATGAGTAAATAATATACCATTTATTGACGTCACGTTTTCACGAATCATTTGTTGACGAAAATCTGGGCCAGTATCTATAACATAATTCACATCATCCCAAGAAATCATAATAGACGAACGTAATCTCTTATCTCGAAAGTCTTTTGAAAATGCTACCGGATGCTTACTGCCAATCATAGGAACTCCTGTAGAGGTTCCCGTACCCAAAAAAGTTATTTTAAGTTGCTTTTTTTTATTCATGTATTACACAAAAATACAATAATAATTGACTAATAATTCCTATTTTCAGTACATTTGTCGGACGTAATAAAAAAGAATAAAATGGCAATCACTTTAAAAGGAGATCAAAAAATAGAATCGGTACCAGCTACTAAAAGTAAAGCCCTAAAGATTAATCTTAATAGACATATCTATGGTACTTTTGCTGAAATAGGTGCTGGACAAGAAACTGTTAGAAACTTTTTTAGAGCGGGTGGTGCTTCTGGTACTATTGCCAAAGCCATGAGTGCTTATGATAAGGATTTTTCTGATGCTATTTATGGAGTTGAGAACGATGGACGTTATGTAACAGAAGCTCGTTTAAAGAAAATGTTAAGACATGAAATGGTTTTAATTGAAGAACGTCTTGACAGAGAAAAACATCCTGATAAACTTTTTTTTAGCTACGCAAATACGGTAGCAACTATTAATTTTACTAAAAAATTTAAAGGACACGGTTGGGTTGGTATTCGTTTTCAACTAGATCCGTTAGAAGATTATAATGAAATTGTATTACACTTACGTTTTAAAGAAACAGATGCTAGGTTACAACAAGAAACCTTAGGTATTTTAGGTGTAAACTTAATTTATGGTGCTTTTTATTTAAATGATAATCCTAAAGAGCTTTTAAAGTCTTTTTATGACAATATAGATAAAGACCGTCTAGAAATTGACATGATTAATTTCTCTGGGCCTCGATTTATGTATGTTGATAATCGTTTAATGAGTTTACAATTGGTTAAAAATGGTATGACCAATGCTGTAATGTTTGGCCCAGATGGAAATAACTTATTACCAGCTCAGGTATTATACAAACGTAATATTTTAACACTTCGTGGTAGCTTTAGGCCTGTTACCAAAGTTAATATGGATATGTTTGAACGCTCTAAAGAACTGTTCTTAGCCGAAAAGAAAGTTAATCCAGAAAGAACGCAAATCATATTTGAAATTACGTTAAGTAACCTTAAATCTGAAGGAAAAATTAATGAGCGTGATTTCTTAGACAGAGCCGAACTATTATGTTCTTTAGGTCAAAATGTAATGATTACAGATTACCAAGAGTATTTTAGGTTAGTTGAATACTTTAGTGAATTTACTAAGGAGCGTATGGCACTGGCTATGGGTGTAAATAACCTAATTCAAATTTTTGACGAAAAGTATTATCGTGATTTAAGTGGTGGTATTTTAGAGGCCTTTGGTAAACTTTTCCACCGTGATTTAAAAGTTTATATGTATCCGTATAAGGAAGAAGATTCTGGAGAGTATATTACAAGTAAAAACTTAAAAGTGCATCCTAGAGTTAAAGAACTATATAAATTCTTTAAAATGAATGGTAAAATTGTAGATATTGAAGGGTTTGACCCAGAAATACTTGAAATTTTTTCAAGAAAAGTATTACAGATGGTGAAAGATGGAGAAGAAGGCTGGGAAGAAATGTTACCTAAAGGAATTTCTGAAAATATTAAACAAAAAAGATTATTCGGTTATACTCGAAAAAGAGTATAATTACAAATAGAATATCTTACACTATATTTTAATAAATGTCTCGATTAATATTAATCGAGACATTTATTTTTTTATTCCATTAAACCTTTTTTTAACTTTATAGTCTAACAACTAAATTTGATTATTAGTTGACCAACGAAATCGCATTTATAAATCAATTAAAAAACGCTTCTACCAAAGAAATTGCGTTTAAAGATTTAGTGTCGCAATATAAAGAGCGACTCTATTGGCATATTCGTAAAATAGTTTTTGCCCATGAAGATGCGGACGATGTTCTTCAAAATACATTCATCAAAATTTTTAGAAACATTGATAACTTTAAAGGAGACAGTAAACTGTACTCTTGGATGTACAGAATTGCTACCAATGAAGCCATTACTTTTATTAATAAAAAAGCCAAAGAAAAAAACATTGATATTTCTGAATATCAACAACAATTAATTTCTAGTTTAGATAGTGATTATTGGTTTAATGGTGATGAAATACAGTTAATTTTACAAAAAGCAATTGCTACTTTACCCCAAAAGCAACAATTAGTTTTTAATATGAAGTATTTTGATAATATGAAGTATAATGATATTGCAGAAGTTTTAGAAGTAAGTATAGGCAGCCTAAAAGCTTCTTATCATCATGCTGTAAAAAAAATTGAAACCTATATAAAAAGTAACACTAATTAAACCTTTTAGGTTTATACAAGTCAAACAGTTAACATGGACAAGGATATAGAAAATAGTATAGAGTTTCTCAATAACAAGACCAAAGGTAAACATGGTTTTGACTTACCTGAAAATTATTTAGATGATTTTGAGCAAGAAATGACGCTTACAGCTTTAGGTGCTCACAAAACAAATCCTTATACCACGCCTAAAGCATATTTTGAAACAATTGATGATACAATTTTAGAAAAGGTAAAAAACAACAAAACAAAAGTTGTTTCTATAAAAAGAAACGTATATAAACTATTAAGCAGTATGGCTGCTGCCTCTATTCTTTTATTTGTTGCTATTACATATTTTAATAATAGTGATGAGATTATTAATTTTGACACCATTACAACTGCTGATATGGAATCTTGGTATGAAAATGGATATATTGACGCAGGCAATGATTTAGATTTAGCCATTAACTTTGACGATTTAAAGTTTGATGAAGAAACCTTAACAACTATTAATACTGATAATGAACAGTTAGAAGATTATTTACATACCATTGATGGAGAAGTACTCTTCAATGAAATACAATAAACAAATGAAAAAGCATATACTACTCATACTTTCTTTTTTATTTCTAGGTCTAGCATTACAAGCCCAGAAAGGAAGAAGAGATTATAAAAAAATAAGAGCTTATAAAATGGCTTTTATATCGGAAAAGTTAGATTTAACTGAGGAAGAAGCACAAAAGTTTTGGCCTATATATAACGATTATAATAAAAAAATATCTGAGCTTTATAGAAGTGAGCGTTTAAATGTTAAAAAGCGTATTTTTAAAAAAGGCGGTATTGAAAAACTGTCTGAAGAAGAAGCTAAAACTATTTTAGAGGAAATTAAATCTATTCAACAGCAAAAAGCTGCTATAAAAACTAAATTACTTGATAAAGTATCCACATTTTTATCGTACAAAAAAACCCTAATCTTAGAAATCGCTGAACACGAATTCAATAAAAAGTTAATCAGAAAAATACGAGGTAAACGAAAGTTTAAGAAAGAAAAATAAGGTTTATTTATACTGTTATTATTTCTACAACACGATTATAATTCTCTAAAGGCACCATAGATTCTGAACTAAACCCATAATTAATTTCAATTGCACACCCTTTAGTTTGAGATACTTTTTCTCTTACAACATCATTTAACCTTCGTGCTCCTTTAACATCTATAGCAAAGGTATTGTATATTATATTTTCATTTTTCTCCATGGCTATTAGTGTTGATAATATTCTTCTTGTACTTCCGTATAAATTCATGTCCCAGTCATATCCAATATCACATTTCTTAAGAATATCCATCACTTTAGATTCATCACATTCAAGTTGTTTTTTTACATAATTTCTTACTAAGTTATTTTTTGTGATAAAATCCCAAAAAGATTGTTTTCTGTAAACATCCTTAACTTCATAAAAAGGACTAAGAATAGTAATTTTATTTTTTATTTTTCTTTGGGTAACAGTTTTTATTAACTCGGTTTCTATTAACTCAACATTAACATCATTACTAATAAAAACCCCACATACTTCTCCTTTTTTAACACTAAAACTAGGAAGTAAGCTTTGCCTTATTTTATTATATTCTACTTTTAATACTTGCATAGAATTAATATTATTAAAATAACGGAAAGTTTCTATAAACTAGAAACTCCAAAACACAACACTAATAAAAATAGATTGATTTAAGGTATAAACACCTCTAACAATTCAGCACCTGCCTCTGTACTTATTTGAACCTCTTTAATACAAGCAGGAATTAAAATGGTTTCTCCCATAGTTACTTCTTCTTGCTGGTTTTTATAAGTAAAAGTAGCAGTTCCTTTTACACACATATAAATTACAAAACTATCTTTGGCTGCATGGTTTACGGTAACGCTTCCTGTTACAGGTAAAACATTTGTGGTAAAATACTGACAAGAAACTATCTCCGAAGCTGTATTCTGCGTTTTAGTGTAAGCTGTTCTATAGCTATCTTGCGCTTTATAATCTATCGCATCAATTGCTTCTTCTGTATGCAATTCTCTATAATTCCCTTCCTTATCTTGTCTGTCCCAATCATAAACTCTGTAGGTTATATCAGAAGTTTGTTGAATTTCTGCTAGTAATACACCAGCTCCAATAGCATGCACGCGTCCAGTAGGAATAAGATACACATCTCCACTAGATACCTCATCTACATTCAGTATCTCTAGTAACTTTTTATCTTCTAAGTATTTTAAGTAGGTTTCTTTATCTGAATCTTTTTTAAAACCAACAATTAAGTTTGCTTTTTCATCCGCTTGCATTACATACCACATTTCCGTTTTCCCAAAAGAATTATGTCTCTTTTTAGCCAACTCATCATGCGGATGCAACTGTATACTCAATGCCTCTTTTGCATCTATATATTTAATTAATAAAGGAAATTTTTCTTTAAACTCCTCGTACACTTTCTTCCCTAAAAAATCTTCCTTGTATAAAGTAATCAGTTCTTTTAAATCTTTTCCTTTTAAAGCGCCATTTACAACTACAGAAGTATCCCCTTCTACATCAGAAATCTCCCAGCTTTCACCTACATTCGTATCCTGAGTATTTTTGTGTAGTACTGTTTTTAATTTTTCTCCTCCCCATATTTTTTGTTTTAATATAGGCTCAAATTTTAATAACTGATCTATCATTAAGTTTTGTTTATTCTCCACTATAGGATACGTAATTTCTTGGTGTTTCGTATAAAGTAACTTTTAAATCAAATTGTTTCTCTATTTTCACACGCAATTTATTATAAATAACCACAGCAATATTTTCTGCAGACGGATTCAAGTTTTTAAATTCCGCTACCTCAACATTTAAGTTTTTATGGTCAAAAGCCTCTTCTATTTCTTCTTTAATTAACTCTTTCAATTTCCCTAAATCGTATACGTAGCCTGTTTCTTTATCAATTTCACCAGTTAATGATACAATTAACTCATAATTATGTCCATGATAATTAGGATTGCTACACTTCCCAAAAACCTCTAAGTTTTTTTCTTCAGACCAATTAGGATTGAACAAGCGGTGTGCGGCATTAAAATGAGCTTTTCTATGTACAGTAACTTTTGGCATATTCTTTTAAATAAATTTTGAAATTTTATGATACGATTCTTTAAAGATAATCTTAAACCATTCCGTATACAAATCTGGTTGTTGCGCTATATCCTCCTTAACAGCTTCTAAAGACATCCATTTGTACGCCTCTACTTCCTCTTTATTTATTACAGGACTATCATTAAAACGTCCTACCATCACATGATCCAGTTCGTGCTCTGTTAACCCATTATCAAACGGCGCTTTGTAAATAAAACTAAACACCTCTTCCAATTCGCAAACAAATCCCATTTCCTCTTGTAACCTACGTTTACCAGCATCAATATTTGTTTCGCCATCTCTTTGGTGTGAGCAACAAGTATTGGTCCATAATAAAGGCGAATGGTATTTATGAGCTGCTCTTTGTTGTAATAACAACTCACCTTTATCATTAAACGTAAAAACAGAAAAAGCTCTGTGTAATAATGCTTTTTCATGCGCTTCTATTTTCTCCATCAATCCTATTGGATTGTCTTGCTCATCTACTAAGATAACTTGTTCTTTCATGGGTCGAATTTACGAAAAGCAAACTTACAAAATACCTAGGAGTTCAACAATTAAACCTTTGAACAGTTCCAGTTTAAAATGTATCTTTGCACGTTTAAATTTTATACATGAGCTTTTTAGAGGAAATACAGAAAAGACGTACGTTTGGTATTATATCGCATCCAGATGCTGGAAAAACAACTTTAACAGAAAAACTATTACTTTTTGGTGGAGCTATTCAAGAAGCTGGAGCGGTAAAAAGTAACAAGATAAAAAAGGGTGCTACGTCTGATTTTATGGAGATTGAACGCCAGCGTGGTATTTCTGTAGCTACTTCTGTATTAGCCTTTAATTATAGAGATAAAAAAATAAACATTTTAGATACCCCTGGACATAAGGATTTTGCAGAAGATACTTTTAGAACTTTAACGGCTGTAGACAGTGTTATTGTGGTAATTGATGTTGCCAAAGGGGTGGAAACCCAGACTGAAAAGTTGGTACAAGTTTGTAGAATGCGAAACATTCCTATGATTGTTTTCATTAACAAGCTAGACCGTGAAGGTAAAGATGCTTTTGATTTATTAGATGAAGTTGAACAAAAACTTGGTTTAAAAGTTACCCCTTTAAGTTTCCCTATTGGAATGGGCTACGATTTTAAAGGTATTTATAATATTTGGGAGAAAAAGATTAACATTTTCTCTGGAGACAACAAACAAACCATTTCTGAAGGAGTTGAATTTGATGACATCAACACTCCTGAATTGGATGAATTAGTTGGTGAAGATGCTGCCAATACGTTAAGAGAGGAGTTAGAATTGGTGTATGAGGTGTACCCAGAGTTTGACAAACAAGCATATGATGATGGACAGCTACAGCCTGTATTTTTTGGTTCTGCTTTAAATAATTTTGGAGTTAAAGAATTGTTAGATTGCTTTATAGATATTGCACCTAACCCACAACCTAAAATGTCTGATACACGTTTGGTAGATGCTAAAGAACAAAAATTAACTGGATTTGTATTTAAAATCCATGCAAATATGGATCCGAAGCATAGAGACAGGCTTGCCTTTGTTAAAATTGTTTCTGGAACTTTTAAGCGTAACACACCTTACTTACACGTACGTAATGGTAAAAAAGTAAAATTCTCTAGTCCAAATGCTTTCTTTGCTGAAAAGAAAGAAATTGTTGACGAATCATTTGCTGGAGACATTGTAGGACTACACGATACAGGAAACTTTAAAATTGGTGATACCTTAACCGAAGGTGAAAAACTAAACTTTAAAGGAATTCCTAGTTTCTCTCCTGAACATTTTAGATATGTAAATAATGCCGATCCTTTAAAAGCAAAACAATTATATAAAGGCTTAGACCAGTTAATGGATGAAGGGGTTGCTCAGTTATTTACCTTAGATATGAACGGGCGTAGAATTATTGGTACTGTTGGAGCACTTCAATATGAGGTAATTCAATATCGTTTAGAACATGAATATGGTGCTAAGTGTACGTATGAAAACATTTCTGTACACAAAGCTTGTTGGGTACAACCCGAAGATGAGAAAAACGAAGAGTTTAAAGAATTTAAGCGTGTAAAACAACGCTATTTAGCAAAAGATAAACAAGGACAATTGGTATTTTTAGCAGACTCTGCCTTTACTATTCAAATGACGCAGCAAAAATACCCGTCTGTAAAACTTCATTTTACCAGTGAATTTGAGTAAAAATATTTTATTAGCTGGGTGCTTGGCTTTAAGCACCTGGTTTTCTTTAGGACAGGAAAACCTAACTACTTTAAAAGGAACTGCTTTAAAAAATAAAGTACGGTTAAACTTTATACCTGTTGAAATGCCATCTAGCAAATATCCCAATTTAAAATCTACCATGGGAATGATGGGGTTGCATTATCAATTTCCTTTTAACAACTGGCTTTATGGTGGAGCTGCTATGCATGCAGCACTAACTGGAGATCAAGGCGGTTTATTTACTTTAGGTGTTGAATTAGGTATTAATAAACAGCTTTATAAAAACGTATACCTAGACGCTAACTTTCATTTTGGTGGCGGTGGCGGATACCGTTACTTAGTAAATGATGGTGGTTTTATAAACCCTAACATAGGTTTACAATATAAAAAAAACGATTACTCTTTAGGTGTACAATATAGTTATGTAGATTTCTATTCAGGAGAAATACAAAGCAACTCGGTATCTTTCTTTGTTGAAATACCTAGTGTACTACGATTGGCTAATTATGATAAAGCGCATAAAAACTTTGTTGCTACTAACCTCTCATCTGATAGTTTTTGGAAGCGGCCTGCGGTAAAAAATGTGCAACAAATTCGTTTTGATTTTTTCAAGCCTTTTGGTAATTCTAAAAAAGACAATCGTCAACCATTAACTGAAACCTTATACGTGCTTGGTTTTGAATACCAAAAATATTTAGCAGACAACACCTTTTTATTTGTACATACTGATGCTATATACAAAGGATTACGTGCTGGCTTTATGGATTTGTTTTTTGGAGCGGGTTACCATCCTTTTCAATCTAAACACGTTGATGGATTTGTTAAATTAGGAGTGGGTGCTGCTGGAGGACGTGTAGCACCAGAAGGTGGTTTAATGGTTTATCCGTCTGCAGGAATGGATTTAAAACTATCTAACAATTTTGCCATTAGCGGACACGCAGGGTATTACCGTGCTATTGCTGGCGATTTAGAAGCCTACACTTATGGTTTTGGTATTAAATACTTAGGGCTAAACGGAGGGACCGATACAGATACTACCACTACAGGTTTTAAAACACAAGGTATTACCTTAAGTATGGAAAACCAAACGTATTTTAATGTAGCTAAAACAGATGATTCAAAAGGTATTTTAGTAATAGATTTACAATTATTAGCCTTACAATTTAACTATGACTTATCTAAAAACTTTTATCTTATAGGAGAAGCAGGTTTTGCTTACGGAGGTAGATCTGGTGGTTATGCACATGGTTTAGCAGGTATTGGTTACAAAACCAATCACTTTTTTAATAATAAGCTAAACGCTTTTATTGATCTAACTGGAGGTGCAGCTGGTGGTGCTGGTGTTGATACGGATGAAGGAATTGTTGTAAGACCAACAATAGGGTTAAATTATGCAATTAGCCCTAACTTTACACTTACCACATCTGGCGGTAAATTTATTGCCCCATTTGGTAATGTAAATGCAACGAATTTTAATATTGGATGTAGCTTTAACTTTGCTAGTTTATCTGCATCTAAATAACTATAATATATATTTTTAAAAACTAAGAAATGAATAACGGAATTTACGCAAAGTTCACTACTCCTAAAGGAGCTATTTTGGTGAATTTAGAATACGAAAAAACTCCTGGTACTGTGGGTAACTTTGTTGCTTTAGCAGAGGGTAACTTAGAAAATTCAGCAAAACCACAAGGAACTCCTTATTACAACGGATTAAAGTTTCATCGTGTTATTGCAGATTTTATGATTCAAGGTGGATGTCCATTAGGTACTGGTACAGGAAATCCTGGTTATAAATTTGATGATGAAATTCACCCAGAATTAAAGCATGATGCGCCAGGTAAATTATCTATGGCCAATGCTGGTCCTGGTACTAACGGATCTCAGTTTTTTATTACACATGGTGCTACGCCATGGTTAGATGGTAAGCACACTGTTTTTGGTAGTGTAGTTGAAGGACAAGATGTGGTAGATGCTGTTGAGCAAGAAGATACTATGGATGTAGAAATTATCCGTGTTGGTGATGTTGCTGAAAACTGGAATGCTGTGGAGGCTTTTAGAACCTTTGAAGGTGAGCGTGAAAAGCGTGAAGCTGCAGAAAAAGCACGTCAAAAAGAATTGTTAGACCAAGTTGCTGCTGGTTATGATGAAACACCAAGTGGTTTACGTTACAAAGTTTTACAAAAAGGTGAAGGAAAACAAGCTACTAAAGGAGCTATGGTTTCTGTACATTACAAAGGACAATTATTAGACGGTACTGTGTTTGATTCTTCATACAAACGTAAACAACCTATTGATTTTGCTGTGGGTGTTGGTCAAGTAATTGCTGGTTGGGATGAAGGAATCCAATTATTACAAGTTGGTGATAAAGCACGTTTAGTTATTCCTTCAAACTTAGGATATGGTGCTAATGGAGCTGGTGGTGTAATTCCTCCAGATGCTACTTTAATTTTTGATGTTGAATTAATGGATGTAAAGTAATCAATCTTTACATACTTTATACAAACCTATTCAAAAGGCTGTCTAAATTAATAGACAGCCTTTTTTGTTATACAATAGCTTTCTATTTACTATTAATGTCTATTTCTTGGATTTCCAATTTGAGTTCCAATTACACTATCATCTGGTTGTGTAACCACAGGGCAGTTTATAATGGCTCCTGTAGCTGTTAATAAGTTAGATAATGAATTGTCTAAAGGTGTTGCATTTGCATTTCCTCTAAAAGGAATTAAAGTTCCTGCTGCTAACAACTCATTAATTTGGTCAAAACTTCTTAAAATTGGACGCTCATTTTCAGGTATTGTAAATTCTGTAATGTGCGCATCCCACATTGGAGCATATTCCTGATTAGACGGATCTATAGGAAAAGTATTGGTTGGGTCTTGCACTTGCCTCTCACTTAAAGACGCTGCATTTAAACCTTGTACACCAAACCCATCTGTATCTACAGTTCTACCATTAGCTGTTGGACTAAACGGAAGCATTGATCCTCCAGGGAACACCCCAAAAGTTGGTAAATTAGCTAACCTTGGCGCAAAAACACCTAATTCAATGGTAGCAGGTCCAGGATCAGACGTATCTGTTACTATATGAAAATAATAAGGTCTGTTATCATGCCATCCATCTAAAAGTTGCATGACTACAGAAGCTTGCCCAATTCCTAAATTAGGATTGTTTAAATCATCTTCTTGTGCTTGCCCATTTCCTGCTGGATTTGGTATTCTGTCATGTATTCCTGTTGCATTGGCAACCATTTGTGCATTAATTACCACACCACTAGGTAAAACTACATAAGAAGACCAATTAGCATCTGCTACCGCTCCTGCATTTACTTCAGCAGGTGGAAAACCAAGTAACAAACCATTTTCTCCACTAGGTACTAATGATCTTTTTGGAGAAAAATCTACCGAACCTTCAAAAACAAGTCTTCCTTTTTTAGTAAAGTAAGCGCGCTGCTCTCCACCAGATCCTATTGAAGCTGCCATTCTTGGTGCAAAAATTACACCTAGCTTTTTAGCCATCAATTCATCAGAGGCTTCTGTAATTACATAATAGCATTTTCTCAACCCGTTTGCAGTGGTTTCCCAACCCTGAAACATTGGTAACCTAACCGTTGGCCCTGCCGGAACAATAGCTCTATCAATACGGTAATCAATTCCTAAAACACTTGGAATAAATACATTTTGAGCCTTTGTAAAACGCAATGCTGGTTTTTTAGCATTGTAGGGTTCTCCTCCATCAGCTTTTATACTTCTTAGTAATAAAAAAGCTTCTTTTAAAGCCTGTAAAGTTTGATTAACAGGTTTTGAGGCCAGTTCAGTGTCATTGTTTGTTTTACCTTCTTGCAACAATGTATCATCATTATTACAAGATGCTAAAAACAACATAGATAATAGGGGGATTACGAATAGTTTGAAATCTTTCATTTGATAAGTTTTTTTTTAAAAAACAACTGGCCAATTGTTTCAAATGTTAATAAAAAGTTTAACTATATTTTCAGACGATCTACTCTTTTATAGCTTACGGCAAAAAGTACTCTTACCCCTTACCAAACTAACATTCTTTTTAATAAACCTACAAAAACGCTAGGTTTATCAACTAAATTTCTTCCTTGTTAAAAAAAAGTTAAAGCCTAGAATAAAAAAAACTAGAGAACAAATCATATTATCCCTATCAATAAAGTGTTGAAATATATAGTTATTTCCTATAAAAAATGATAGTTTGTTGGTTTAACAAAAAGGGTTCAAAGACGTTCTTGATGTAACATCAAGTGAAATTATGAGTAATGCAATGCAACATAATTTTGTACTTCAACTTTGTTCAGTAGAGCTATCGAGAAGTTTTTGTTTGTAAAATAGTTCTCGATACAATTTTCACTCCGCTAACACTACATAAAAATCACTCGAACTGACAAATATTTAATTTTTTATTATTCTTTTATATATAATAGCTTTTTGTGGAGTTTTTATAGCTAAAACATACATTCCTTGTGATAAATTTCCGAGAGAAATAGTAGAAGTATGCAAACCTTTTAACACCATTTTTCCATATATATTATATACCTCATACGTCCACTTTTTTTGATTCTTACTTTTTATGTGCACCTTATTTTCTGTTGGATTAGGATACACAACTAGGTCTTTTTTTGATACTTTAGGTACAGAAGTTCCTAAACTTTCATAAACCAACTTTAGATTATCTATAACTGCTGTAGCAAAATTATCAGGAGGAGATGCGTAACCTGTAAGCATTATTAAATGAATAGAAATATACTCAATAGGTAGTTCTGAAAAACCTGAAAAGTCTATTTCAAAAGGCATAAAACTTTCCGTGCTTTTTGTAATGGTAATAGATTTTGAATTTCTTATAAAATTTAACTTACCATTAAGTTCACTTTTAGTTAAGGTATCTGCTTTTGTACTAAACTTTACAACAATTTTAAGTGTGTCAGGCTTACCTACAATATCCGTTCCTTTAAACTTATAAAAACCTGTTAATTTCTTAGGAATACTATTACATTTAAAACGGGTAAACCCTTTATTAGCACTTAGTACAGTACTCTTTAACCGATCACCACGTTTTAACGTTAAAGCTACATTTTCAACAGCATCAGTTCCTTCATATTTATCAAAAAAACCAATACCATGAAACCTTCTAGGTACCAAATTAAAAAGAAAACTCTCTGTCCAATCTGTTGGTAAATCAATACTAAATGTGCTGCCAGCTATATCGGTGATTTCTTTTTTGTAAAATGAGTTGAAGTTCCTATTTGGAATTGTACATTGCCCTCTTATTGGACTCCATAGTAGAAAAAAGGGTATCCCCAGAAATAAAATAAGTTTCATTTTGTTTTAATTATCTAGGTAAAAATACGTGTGGTGTTTTTAGACCGTTTGTCCTTTTAAGACAAACTTGTTACTTCCCTAAAACCGTCCTCTTACAGTTTGTAATTAAGTACTGATGCTCTTAACTGCATTTGGTAAATACAGTTTTTTTTAGAAATAAAAAATAGTATATACAAACTTTAAAGCCCCCTTCTAAGCTTTATAGTATGTGCATTTTTTTAATTTTGAAGTGTTATCCAAAGATTTTTTACTTGTTCTTGTAATTCACGTGCTTCTTGTAAAGTTAAAGACACTTCTTCTTTCCAAAGGTGATTATGCAAATCTCCTTGATAAATGGTTACGTACGCTTCTAGAATAGCAATTAGTTTTTGATGATTGTGGGTTAAGTTTTGATAATTGGTTAATAATAGGTTCATAAATATTGGAGGCTATTAGTTCAGTTGTTAATGTTAGTTTTAATGTTGTGTTTCTAATTCTTCATTCTTAAAAGCTTAATATTTGGTTTTCTTAGTACAATTATAACTTATTATAACTTAACTCACCAATAAAAGTTATTTATCATGTGCTATTTCTTTTAACATAGTAAACGTTTCTTGCTCCTTTTCTGGGCGCACATTGCGTAAACTATGTAAGGATACTTTTAATAATTGTTGCCTAAGTTTAGTTATGCGGTCTTTATTGTATTTGGTTATTAAATATACTGCTAAAGTGACTAGTATTGCAGAAAATACGGTCATAAAATAATAGGTAAACCTACTCACATCTTGAAACTGTTGGAAAATCCAGTAGAAAGAGAAAAAGCATAATGATAAGATTACTGTATGTAAGGCTTTTGCTCCTAAATTTTTAGATTCTCTTAAAAAAGATTTTATCAAGTTATATAAACTATAAATAAAAAAGCATAATGTTAACCCAAAGCGTTCAATGAAATGTCTTAAAGATATAAAGCCAAATATTCTTTTACTTTCAGCTATTTCACTCCAATCTTTAAAGGCTACTTTCTTTTCTATATTTGCCTCTTTATACTCTTGATACAAAATTGTTCCTTTAGAATACTCTTTTATCTTAGTTAAAGCTAAGGTATTTTTCTTCTTGGCTTCATTGTATAATTGTTCTGCTTGTTTATACTCCCTATCAAATTCAGGAATAAATTGATGAGCATAAAACAAACTTGAACAAATTATGGCTATAAAGTATACAAAATATTTACTAATCTTCTTCGTCATCAACGGGAACTCCACCACCTCCTCCGTTATGAACATTGTCTTCTTTGTCAATATTTTGAATTTTGTTTGATAACTCTTCATGTTCTGTTGTATTGTCTGTACAAGCAATGGCTAGGCAACCTAAAATGGCTAAGGCTATTAATTTTTTCATTTTAATATAGGATTTGGTTATGTTAATCCTATAAATATACTAAACCTAACCCACTGTGTACTTGTTATTTCTTATTGTAAAACCATTTTACTAAACCTACTTTGGTTTGTATGCCTAATTTTTCTTTCATACGGCTTACATAGGTTTTTATACTGCTTATGCTTAGTTCTGTTTGTTTGCTAATTTCTGCGTAACTGTATTCTTCTAACATAGGTAACAGTTCTCTTTCTCTTCCTGATAGTTTTTCTAATTGTGTGGCTTCGTTTAACTCGGGCATTTCTATGTCTTTGCTATAAAAAGTACCTCCATTGGCTACTATTTCTACTGCTTTTTCAAATTCTAAATGGCATGTAGCTTTTAATAAAAAGCCTTTACACCCTAAACTCAATACGTCTGCCACGTAATTGGCGGTACTAAATGCAGAAATAATAATAGTTTTTACTTGTATGGCATGGCGTTTTAAATACCGGAGTACTTCAATGCCATCCATGCCGGGCATTTGTATGTCTAATAAAAGAATGTCTATTTTGTGAGCCTGTTTATCTATCCACTTTACTAGTTCGTCACCACGGGTAAACTCGGCTATTACTTCTATTTCATTTAATACCAGTACAGCCTTGTATCCTTCAATGGCTAGTTTATGATCATCGGCTATGGCTATTTTTAGTTTTTCCATGTCTCAAATTTATATATTTGATTCCAAAGCCTTTGTAAACCTTTTGGGTATATTTTGCATTTTTTTTTGCTCAGGGTTTGGTTTACAATTGTTTTTGTTTGTTGGGTAGAAGGTTGAAGATCTGAGACGGAGGGTAATTTTGAATTAAAAATTAAACATTACAATTGTCTGTTCGAGTAATTTTTATGTAGTGCTAACGGAATTAAAATTGTATCGAGAACTATTCTGTTATCGAAAACTTCTCGATACTAAATTAGGCTCCATTACATTACTCATAATTTCACTCGAAGTGACATCCAAAAATGTAATTATAACTACATTAAACAAAAGATTACTTCATTCGCTATCGCTGCTTCGTAATGAACTGTGCTTAAAAACAAACAAAGTCCTACAACGTCATAGCGAGGCATCGAAGCTATCTCTTTATTTTGGGGTAGAAGGTTGAAGGCACGAGGCGGAAGTGTTAATGTTTATTGGCTATTTAAAACTAAATTGCTAACTCCTAAACAAACAGATTACTTCATTCGCTATCGCTGCTTCGTAATAACAAAAACAAGTGTCTTTGCGAGGTACGAAGCAATCTTTTTTTGGGGTAGAAGGTTGAAGGCACGAGGCGGAAGTGTTAATGTTTATTGGCTATTTAAAACTAAATTGCTAACTCCTAAACAAACAGATTACTTCATCCGCTAACGCTGCTTCGTAATAACAAAAATGAACGTCATTGCGAGGTACGAAGCAATCTTTTTTTGGGGTAAAAGGTTGAAGGCACGGGGCGGAAGTGTTGACGTTTATTCGCTATTTAAAACTAAAAATTAAGCATTAAAAACTTTATAACAATATACTTAAAGGCTTTTCCATTACCCTTATGACCTCTTTAGCACGAAGCACCAAAAGGCTTTTCCATTACCCTTATGACTCCTTTAGCACGAAGCACCAAAAGGCTTTTCCATTACCCTTATGACCTCTTTAGTACGAAGCACCAAAAGGCTTTTCCATTACCCTTATGACCTCTTTAGTACGAAACACCAAAAGGCTTTTCCATTACCCTCATGATGTGAAAAGTTGTTGGTTCTTGGCTGGTTGAGGATAAATATTCAATTAGGAATTGTTTTTCTTAACTTCTTAACTCCATTTAACTTAATAGCTATTAGCAGCTGGCTCTTGGTTGTTTAAAATTAAAAACTCCTTTAACTTCTTAAATTCTTAACTCCTATATAAACTAAATTACTAACTCCTTAACAAAAAGATTCCTTCACTTCGTAAACTGCATTCGGAATGACTAAAATGAGCGTCATTGCGAGACATCGAAGCAATCTCTTCATTCGCTACCGCTGTTTCCTAATAACTATCTAGCTAAAAAAAGAAAACCCTGTAAGTTTTTACACTTACAAGGTTTTCAACTATATCGACGAGGATCGAAATGTTATCTTTTTAAGATACTTCTAATGTAAAAGAGGCATCTGCTTCTCTTATATCTTTTAAGTAAACACCGTTTGAGCTTGTTGCTTGGGTTTTTATTCTAATCCTATACGTTCCTGCTTCTAATATAGGTACCTGCCCTATTAATTTTCTATAACGGTTTTCTACTAGTATTTGTACTTTAGTCTCAGTACCATCTTCCTTTACAAAATATAGCCCTACATTTGGGTCATCACCATCTACTTTCAAACGAGTCCCCATTATTTCAAACAGTCCGTTTGATGATAAACTGGTATTGGTTGTATTTGAGGTATAATCTTTAAATCCACTAATAAAAGTATTCGTTATAGGTGCGGCTACTTTTTGTAATGGTATGTTTTCTTTTACCTCATTAATTAATTTACCACTATTTATGTTTACGTGTAATTTGTGCTTTTCTGGATTAAAACCATCACCTTCATCATCAAACACGCCAGATATAGAATAGCTTAAATTAAAAAAGGGTAAGTTTAAGGTGTCTCCATCTTCTATACACTCTATCATTTCTTCATGATAAGAATTCAATACCGCTACAATATCCGTTTTACTTACTAAATTACGTTTACTTAGCATTTTGTCTATCAATTCTTCTTGATTTACGGTGCGCTCTACCAATACACGGGCTGTATAATTGGTTTCTTCTGTTAACTTGTTCTCTGTTAAATAGAATTTCATAGTATAAAATTTAAAATTAATATTCCTTTTTCTAGCCATACTATAATAAATAGTACAACCAATACATAGCCATTGTAACAAGTATAGTATTTAAGAGGTAATGTAAACAGAATAGCAATCTTCTTTCATAGTCTTTATAGCATTTTATTCTCCTTATGTTCAATAGCTGCTCAAATATAACCCGTAACTTTTTATATGCAAACACCTTAACATTGTTTTAACGTAGTTTTAAGAGGTTTACTATTATTAAAACATACCTGCTTTTTTTTATTAAAAACATTCAAATGTATTAATCAAATTATAATGGAAAACACATTTTTAAAACAC
Organism: Tenacibaculum sp. 190524A02b; assembly: GCF_964036645.1. Lineage (NCBI taxonomy): Bacteria > Pseudomonadati > Bacteroidota > Flavobacteriia > Flavobacteriales > Flavobacteriaceae > Tenacibaculum > Tenacibaculum vairaonense. Next base: position 2,232,843 of record NZ_OZ038525.1, read on the forward strand.
ATCTCTTATTTATATTTGTTAATAAACTACCAAATTCCTCTTATGTTAGAAACATAAAAACATTCATAACATTCACTTGATAATTAATTTAAAAACTCATAATTTGTACGGTTTTACACCAAACGGTGTTCTTTATAACGATTAAGAAAGAAGAAATGAATCAAACAACTGCAAATCAAACTCCTGAACAAAAGGCGCGTGACATTATTGATATTATGCTATATGAAGCTGGTTGGCTAGTACAATCTAAAGAGCATATAGATTTATCTGCTGGTAAAGGCATTGCCTTACGAGAAACCAACACCATTTCAGGAGCTGCCGATTATGTATTGTATGTAAATAGAAAGCCTATTGGCGTTATTGAAGCCAAGAAAGAAGAAGAAGGGCACCGATTAACTACCGCAGAAGAACAATCCATTCGGTATGCTAATGAAGGGATTAAAATAGGCTCTTTTTTATTAACCAATGAAAAACCTTTTGTGTATGAAAGCACAGGTATCATTACTCGGTTTAGAGATATAAGAGACCCTAAACCCAAAGGTCGTAGAATTTTTAGTTTTCATACACCAGAAGCTTTAGCACATTCCTTAAAACAAGGAAACTCTTTGCGCCAACGCTTGCAAAATTTACCTAAATTACTACCAGATGGTTTACGTAAAGCACAAATTAAAGCTATAACTAATTTAGAAACTTCTTTTAAAAACAATAAACAAAAGGCTTTAATACAAATGGCAACAGGCGCAGGTAAAACGTTTACTGCGGCAACATTTAGCTATCGCTTATTAAAACATGCCAAAGCCAAACGTATTTTGTTTTTAGTAGATACCAAAAATTTAGGAGAACAGGCAGAGCAAGAATTTTTAAGCTATCAGCCTATAGATGATAACCGTAAATTTACCGAGTTGTATAATGTACAACGTTTAAGCGGTAACTATATAGCCCCTGATAGTCATGTATGCATTTCTACCATACAACGATTGTATTCTATATTAAAAGGTGAAGAATTAGATGAAGCAGATGAAATAGCACCTACCGAAGAAAATACATGGATGCAGCAAAAACTTGCAAAAAAAGAAGCTGCGCCTGTTGCTTATACACCCAATGTACCTATAGAAACATTTGATTTTGTGGTTATAGACGAGTGCCACCGTTCTATTTATAACTTATGGAAACAAGTCCTTGACTATTTTGATGCTTTTTTAATTGGGCTAACGGCTACGCCAGATAATAGAACTTTTGGTTTTTTTGAGGAAAATGTAGTGAGTGAATATACTCTTGAAGAATCAGTAATAGACGGGGTAAATGTAGATTATCAAGTATACAACATTGAAACCGATATTTCTAAAAAAGGAGGCATCATAGAATCGGGGTGGTATGTAGATAGACGGGATAAACTTACTCGTAAAAAACGATGGCAACAAGAAGATGAGGATACTAGTTATACTAAAAACGACTTAGACAAAAAGGTAGTTAATCCTAGTCAAATTCGTAATATTATAAGGGAATATAAAAGGGTATTACAAACGACCCTATTTCCAAAACGTTTTGATAAAAACGGGGTGTATGAAGTTCCCAAAACTTTGGTGTTTGCTAAAACTGATAGCCATGCCGATGATATTATAAAGATTATTAGAGATGAGTTTAATGAAGGAGACGATTTTTGTAAAAAGCTTACCTATAAAATTAAAGAAAACCCTAAATCTGTATTAAACCGCTTTAGAAATAATTACGAACCTAGAATAGCGGTAACGGTAGATATGATTGCTACAGGTACCGATGTAAAGGCCTTAGAGGTATTACTTTTTATGCGTGATGTAAAAAGTAAAAACTACTTTGAGCAAATGAAAGGACGCGGTACGCGTACTATTGATAGTGATAGCTTACAAAAAGTAACTAAAGAGGCTAAAAATAAAACCCATTTTATTATTGTAGATGCCGTGGGTGCTACTAAATCTAAAAAAACCACCAGCCGTTCATTAGAAAGAAAACCTACTATTGGTTTTAAAGCCTTATTAGACGCTGTAAAAATGGGGGTTACTGATGAAGATTTGTTTTTATCCTTAGCCAACCGATTGTTACGTTTAGAAAAACAAATTAGTAACAGCGAAAAGGAAAAAATAGTAACCCTTACAGGTAAAACCATTCCGCTAATAGCTCAGGAGTTATTAAATGCGTACGATTTGGATAAGTTAGACGATGCCTCGGAAGCAATTATAAAGAAAATACCACGAGAAGACCATACCCCTGCCCTATATGCACAAACCAGAGAACAGGTACAAGAGGAACTTTTAGAAAAAGCGGCTAGTAATTTTACGGGGGAATTTTGCACCTATATTGAAGACCTACGCAAGCAAAATGAGCAAATTATTGACCATATTAATATTGATACCGTAACCAAAAGCGAATGGGACACCACCTCTATAAGTAATGCCAATGAGATTGTTAGTGATTTTAGCAGTTATTTAGAAGAACATAAAGATCAAATAACCGCTTTAAATATTTACTATAACCAACCGCATAACCGCAGAAACGTTACTTTTGCCATGCTAAAAGAAGTGTTAGACAAGCTAAAAGCTGATAAGCCATTGCTAGCACCACAACATGTTTGGGATGCCTATACACAATTGGAAATAGTTAAAGGAAAACAGCCTTTAAAAGAGTTAACCATTTTAGTATCGTTACTCCGCAGAGTTTGCGGTATAGATAATCAATTACAAGCCTATGACAAGGTGGTAGATGATAATTTTAAAACATGGATGTTTCAACAAAACGCAGGGCAGCACAACCGTTTTACACCTGAACAGGTAGACTGGCTACGTTTAATTAAAGAGCATATTAAAAACAGCTACCATATAGAGACAGACGATTTAGATTATACGCCTTTTGATGCCCAAGGCGGACGTGGTAAAATGCACCAACTTTTTGGCGAACAAATGAATGAAATTATGAACGAACTAAATAATATACTGGCTGCATAATGAGAGAAGATTGGGTGGAATGTACTTTGGGGGAAGTTTTTAAGACAACCTCTGGAGGAACACCAAGTAGAAGAAATATATCTTACTATAAAGGTACAATACCATGGATAAAATCAGGTGAATTAGATAAAGGTGTTATTAATGATTCAGAAGAGAAGATTTCTAATGAAGCTTTAAAAAATTCAAGTGCAAAATTATTCCCTAAAGGAACTTTATTAATAGCTTTATACGGAGCAACAATTGGCAAATTGTCGTTTCTAGGTATAGATGCTTCAACTAATCAAGCTATTTGCGGCATTTTTCAAAGTAAGTATTTTAGTTCTAAATTTCTGTTCTACTTTTTACTATATAAAAGACCAGAATTAGTTTCCCAAGGAACTGGAGGAGCGCAACCTAACATTAGTCAAACGATTATAAAAAAACTAGAGCTCCCTATCCCTTCATTACCTGAACAACAAGCCATTGTAAAAAAGATAGAAGGTTTGTTTAGCAGTTTAGACCATAGTGTAGAAAGTTTAACCAAAGCCCAAGGGCAATTAAAAGTATATAGGCAAGCGGTATTATCTTCTTGCTTTTCCAAAAAGAATAAGAAAAACATCTCAGAGTTAATAAAAAATTTAAGTCAGGGATGGAGTCCTAAATGTTTAAATAAAAATTCAGCAGACATTGAAGAATGGGCTGTAATTAAGACTTCTGCAATACAAGCAGGTAGATTTCTTGAAAATGAAAATAAAATATTACCAGAACATATAGAACCTCGAGAATATCATGAAATTAAAAAAGGGGACATACTAATTACTCGAGCTGGACCTAGGGTAAGAGTTGGTATTTGTTGCTTAGTTAAAAAAGTAAGGCCTAAGTTAATTAATTGTGATAAAGTTTATCGTATTGAGTTATTTAATAATTTAGTTGTGCCAGAGTATTTTGAATATGTTTTAAATTCACCTGAGATATTAAGTGAAATCGAAATAATGAAATCTGGTAGTAGTGATAGTGGTTTGAACCTTACCCAGAAAAGATTCTTAAAACTAGAAATTCCTTATTGTACAATAGAAGAACAACACCAAATTGTCAAAGAAATTGAAAGTCGTTTATCGGTATGTGATAAACTCGAAGAAAGCATTGCTACTAGCTTACAAAAAGCAAAAGCCTTACGCCAAAGTATTCTAAAAAAAGCTTTTGAGGGTACCTTGTTAACGCCGCAAGAAATAGCAAACTGTAAAGCACACCCTAATTATAAACCTGCAAGTGTGTTGTTAGAAAAGATTAAGGCAGAGAAAGTAGCAAAAGCTCTTACTAAAAAAATAACCGTAAAAAAGAAACCAAAGAAAAAAGTAACTAAATAAACATCCACTTAATTGATGCGTTATTACAAATGAAATGGAGAGCAATGAAGTTATCTGGTTATCAACACAAAGATTGCTTCGTACTTCGCAATGACCAACAACAACCATCTGTATGGTTCTTCTGCGGAGAGAAACGGAGTAAAATGGTATCAACTCAGTAAGTACATTACAAACAATTAAAAAGAGAAAGTAAAGATATAATGGAATTATCTCAAGGAAATAAACAACTTTTATCGTTAGCCAAAGGTGCATTTACAGGAGAAGTAATGTTACCTGACTTTCAAAGAAATTTTATTTGGGCTAGACAAGATATCGAAGAGCTCATAAAATCTTTGTTAGAAAATATGTTTATTGGTAATTTTTTAATTCATAATGTAAACCCTTTAGACCCTCCGTTTAAACCTATAGCTATTGAAGGGGCTCAGATGGTAAACCCAAACTACACCCAAAAGCCTACTATTTTAATTTTAGACGGACAACAGAGGTTAAGTTCTTTTTTTTATGCCTTATATGCCCCTAATATACCTTTAAAGAACGCCTCAAACCCCTATGCTTTTTTTATTAATATACGTGCTTTATTATATGATGATGTAGAAAATAGTGTGTTTAGTACCTCAAAAGTATGGCGGCATTATACATCACTCAAAGATGAACACAATAACTTTAAAATGGAGTTGTTGGTAGCACAAGAAATTATACCATGTACCTTTATTAAAGAAGACTTTACGGAAATTTGGTACGAAAATTATAAAGAAAATTACAGCAAGGAAGAAGATAAAAAAATTAGAGATTATATAAGAAATATCACAAACTATAAAGCATTAACCTTAGATGTACCTGTTAATGAAAAGCCCGAAAATATTGCGGTATTATTTGAGCGCATTAATAGAACTGGAGTAAAACTTTCTGTTTTTGACCTTTTAGTTGCCCGATTATACAAGTTTATTAACCTTAGAGAAAGCTGGGAAAATGCCTTTGATAACAGTGAGCGTATTAAAAAGTATGCATTACATAATAAACGTAACACTTCTATTCCTTATTATTTTATACAATCGTTAGCATTGCACCACAGCCTAAGTATTAAAGCTAGAGATATGCTTAAAATAAATGCCGAAATACTTAATAAAAATACTTGGGAAACTATTGTGAGTATTGTTGAAACTAAAGTATTAATTCGTTTGCTTGATATTAACGAGTATGGAATTGCTAGAGTTGATAAATGGTTCCCATACTCTCCCATTATAGTACCGTTTATTTCTTTTTTTATGAAAGAAAATCAAAACATTCCTAAAATAAATAAATGGTATTGGGCTTCAGTATTTAGTGAACGATATTCTGGTTCTGTTGAAGGAAAACTAACCAAAGATTATAAAGAGGTAGTACAATGGTTTACTAATGATGATAATATTCCTGAAGTAGTACGAACCATGCACGATATTGTTGACAAAACGTTTAATTTACTGGACAAAAAAAATGCAGGAAACTCTGTATACAAAGGGGTATTTAATTTATTATTTAAAAACGACGCTCTAGACTTTTACGAAGAAGACAAGTTAAAATATGCTAAAACTGATTTAGATGACCACCATATTTTCCCAAAGAAGTTTTTAGAAGAAAAAGGAGTTACAGAAAATGTAAATACCATACTAAATAGAACTCTTATTTTAGGGACAACTAACAAAAGTATTAGTAAAAAATCACCAGCAGAATACGTACAAATTATGCTGGAAAAACATAAATCAACCGAAAAGGTTAAAACCTTATTAAAAACTCATTTTATTAATGATGATATGTTTGAAATTATGAAAACTGTAAACGATAATACTCCCAATGAAGAAGTTCAAGCAAAGTATGATAGGTTTTTACAATTAAGGGAAATTAAGATTAAAGAAAAAATTAAGGAATTAGTATGACAGACGCAACAATTATATCTAAGATTTGGAACTTAGCAGGGGTATTACGTGACGATGGCGTAAGCTACGGTGACTATTTAGAACAAATTACCTACTTGCTATTTTTAAAAATGGCAGATGAGTTAAATAAACCACCCTACAATAAAGGTTTACATTTTCCGAAGCTAAAAGATGTAGATGGTAACGAAATTGAAGATGCTGAGGTTTGCAATTGGGAAAACCTTGCCGATAAACGTGGTGCCGAATTGGAATCTTTTTACAGTCAGCTATTACGTACCTTGGCTAGTGAAAAAGGTATATTAGGGCAAATATTTACCAAAAGTCAAAATAAAATACAAGACCCTGCCAAACTTTCCAGAGTTATTGACATGATAAACCGTGAAGATTGGAATTTAATGGGAGCTGATATTAAAGGAAAAATATACGAAGGTTTACTGCAAAAAAATGCGGAAGATACCAAAAGTGGCGCTGGACAATATTTTACTCCAAGAGCCTTAATTAAAACCATGGTAGCTTGTGTACAACCGAAGCCTGAAAAAACCATTGCTGATCCTTCTTGTGGTACAGGCGGTTTCTTTTTAGCGGCTTATGATTATATTGTGGCTAACCACAACTTAAATAGAGAACAAAAAGCCTTTTTAAAAAATGAAACGTTTTATGGTAATGAAATTGTAGCCAATACCCGCCGTATGTGTTTAATGAATATGTTTTTACACAATATTGGCGAAATAGATGGTGAGTCTACCATTAGCCCTAATGATTCTTTAATTACTGATGATGGTAAACGTTTTGACTATATATTGGCTAATCCGCCATTTGGTAAAAAAAGTAGTATTACTATAACCAAAGAAGATGGAGAAACCTCTAAAGAAGATTTAAGTTATAACCGTCAGGATTTTTGGGAAACCACCTCCAACAAACAGTTAAACTTTTTACAGCATATAAAAACCCAATTAAAAGCTACAGGAGAAGCCGCTGTGGTATTACCCGATAATGTTTTATTTGAAGGTGGTGCAGGTGAAGAAATACGAAAACAACTGCTTAAAACAACCGAGTTACATACCGTTTTAAGATTACCTACTGGTATTTTTTATGCTCATGGTGTAAAAGCAAATGTATTGTTTTTTAACAACAAACCTGGTAGTAAAGACCATCAAACAAAACATGTTTGGTTTTATGATTATCGTACTAACGTACATCATACCTTAAAGAAAAAACCAATGACTGAAGCGGACTTGGCTGATTTTGTTACTTGTTATAATGCAGAAAATATTTACAAGCGTAAGGAAACGTGGAGTCCAGAAAACCCAGAAGGTCGTTGGAGAAAATATACTTACGAGGATATTATAGATAGAGATAAAACGAGCTTAGATATTTTTTGGATAAAGGATAAAAGTTTAACGGATTTAGACAACCTACCTGATCCAGATATATTAGCTGGTGAAATTATAGAAAATATAGAAGCTAGTTTAGCTGGTTTTAAAGAAATTATGGAAACCTTAAACGAATAAAAGAGAACAATTTTATTTCTACTAAAAATGCAAACCCTAAAAGAAGAAATTCCCGATTTTCAGCGTATCATGTTACCCATGTTACAGTTATTAGAAAACGGGCAAACCAAAACCTTAAATGAAGTAATGCAATTGCTTACTGCTCATTTTAAATTAACCTCCGCCCATTTAAAAATAAAAGTACCTAGTGGTACTATGGGATTGTTTAGAAACCGTGTAGGTTGGACACGTAGTTATTTAAAAAATGCAGGGTTAATCAGTTACCCTAGTCGTGGTGTATATAAAATAACAGAATATGGTACTGCCTTTTTAGCTAGTAATCCTAAAGCCTTAAACATTCAGGTATTAAAAACCATGCCTAAATACAAAGAATGGGCAGCTACTTTTAATCAAGATACCAATGGCACTACTAACACAGCTACCAAAGTAACCGACAACCAAACACCTGACGAGCTTTTAAATACTACCGTAAATGAACTACATCAACAACTTGCCACGGACTTAATTGATAAACTAAAAGACAATACCTTTGAGTTTTTTGAAAAGTTTGTTGTGGAGTTATTACAAAAAATGGGCTATGGTGCATTTAGAGAAGAGGCAGGTAAAGTTACTGGGCAATCTGGCGATCATGGTATTGATGGCATTATTTATCAGGATCGTTTAGGCTTAGAAAGCGTTTATATTCAAGCCAAACGGTATAATGACACCAAGGTAGGCTCACCCGATATTAGAAACTTTATAGGTTCATTAGCCCTGCAAGGTGTTAATAAAGGTGTCTTTTTAACTACTTCTCGCTTTTCTGAGGCTGCTGTACAAACTGCTGATAATAGTAAGCAACAAAAGATAGTACTTATAGACGGAAAAAAGTTAGCAGACTTAGCTATTGAATTTAATTTAGGCGTGCAGGAAAATGAAACGATTGTACTAAAGAAAATAGATCTAGACTATTTTGAGGAATAATAGTCTTATTTTTATAATTCAAGCCCGTATTATTTAAAACTAACTATTTTGTACTTATGACCTTTGATAAAGAGTTTTAAAGAAGCTATTAGCCAACTACCTGCTAAGGAAAAGGATAAACTAATACTTCGTTTATTAAAAAAAGACCCTACCCTTGCTAATCGTTTATACTTTGAACTAATAGATACTTCTAGTGTAGATGAAAAACGTGCCGCTTTAGCTATACATATACAAAATTCTATTGAACGATTTTCTCAGTACAACAATACGCCTGGGTATATAATGATGTATATGCGTGATATTAGTGGTGAAATTAACGAGCATGTAAAAGTTACTAAAGATAAGTTTGGTGAAATTAGTTTAAACTTCGTTCGTAATGACAAAAATGAATGTCTTTGCGAGGCATCGAAGCAATCTCCTCCATAGATAAACAGATTACTTCACTTCGTTCGTTCGTAATGACAACTTACATAAGTTATGAAGTTTCATGATAAACTAAAAATTAAAAACTACAAAATAAGGGTATAAAAAAACCTCACATGCCTGTGAGGTTTTTTTTATATTTAACTAAAAATTAATTGAATTGAGCTGTGTACTTAAGCTTCTAAAACTTCTTGTACTTTATCAGCAGCTTCTTGGAACTCTGTTGCAGAGATAATTTCCATTCCGCTATTGTCAATTAATTCCTTTGCTTCTTTAGCATTTGTTCCTTGTAAACGACAAATAATTGGTACATTAATTTTGTCTCCCATGTTTTTGTAAGCATCTACAACACCTTGTGCCACACGGTCACAACGTACAATACCTCCAAAAATGTTTACTAAGATTGCTTTTACGTTTGGATCTTTTAAAATGATTCCGAAAGCTGTTTCTACACGTTGTGCATCTGCAGTTCCACCAACATCTAAAAAGTTAGCAGGGTCTCCACCAGCTTGCTTAATTAAATCCATAGTACCCATTGCTAATCCAGCTCCGTTTACCATACATCCAACATTACCATCTAAATCTACGTAGTTTAACCCAGCAGCTTTTGCTTCTACTTCAATTGGGTTCTCCTCACGGATGTCACGCATTGCAGCGTAATCTTTATGACGGTATAATGCATTTTCATCTAAAGTTACTTTAGCATCTACAGCCATTATTTTATCATCAGATGTTTTTAATACTGGATTAATTTCAAACATTGATGAGTCTGACTTGATATATGCTGTATATAAAGCCGTTACAAATTTCACCATTTCTTTTAACGCCGCACCAGATAACCCTAAGTTAAATGCTACTTTACGTGCTTGGAAAGGTAATAAACCTGTACCTGGGTCTATTTCTTCTGTAAAAATTAAATGTGGAGTTTCTTCAGCTACAGTTTCAATATCCATACCTCCTTCAGTAGAATACATAATCATGTTTCTTCCTGTAGAACGGTTTAATAAAACCGACATGTAAAACTCATTAGGCTCACTATCACCTGGGTAGTATACATCTTCTGCTATTAAAACTTGATTTACTAATTTTCCTTCTGCTGAAGTTTGAGGAGTAACTAACATCATTCCTAAAATATCATTAGAAATACTTTTAACCTCATCTAAGTTTTTAGCTAACTTAACGCCTCCACCTTTTCCACGTCCACCTGCGTGTACTTGAGCTTTTATTACATGCCAACCTGTTCCGGTTTCTTCAGTTAACTTTTTAGCCGCTTCAACAGCTTCTTCTGGTGTATTTGCAACAATTCCACGTTGTATACGAACGCCAAAACTGCTTAATATTTCTTTACCTTGATATTCGTGTAAGTTCATTAGATAAGAATGTTTTTAAAGTCGAACAAAAATACAAATTCAATTTATAATACCTTATAAAATGCTGTTTATTTTATAATAATAATTTGTAACTTGAACTGTAAGTTACTTTCACATAACTTTAACAAACGAAGCGTCACAGTATTTTTTTTAACAGGTCTTTACAGTAATTAACAGGATTTTATGAATTATTACCCTAATTCATCAATAATTTAGCACCATCTACTATTATATAAAACTTATGCGTAAAACAGCCTTACTCTATTTGGTGTCTTTGATCATTCCCCATGTATCAAAAGCACAAAGCCCAAATGCTCATAGAAAAAGAATTCAAGCAGTGCGTACTACTATGCCTATGAAAATAGACGGACAACTTACAGAAGCCGCTTGGAACAACGCCGAAATTGCCAAAGATTTTGTAATGATGCGCCCTACCAATGGGCAAAAAGAACCCGATACCCATAAAACTGAAGTAAAGTTATTGTATGATAACAATGCTATTTATATAAGTGCTGTAATGCACGCTCCAGATCCTTCAAAAATTCCGGCTGAGTTTAGCAATAGAGATAATATTGGTAATGCCGACTTTTTTTTGGTTACCATTAATCCTATTGATGATGGGCAAAATCCTTTTCAGTTTATTGTAACCAGTTCTGGAGTACAAGCAGACGCTAAAGTATCTAACGGAAATGAAGATTTTAATTGGAGTGCGGTTTGGGATAGCAGTATTCAACTTACTGACAATGCTTGGATAGTGGAAATGAAAATACCGTACCGTGCATTGCGTTTTGCCAATCAGCCAGTACAATCTTGGGCGGTTAACTTTCACAGAAGGGTGCAAAACTTAAATGCGCAATTTACGTGGAACCATATTGATAATACTAGTGGAAACTGGACTCAATATGATGGGTTGGTTGAGAATTTAAAAGATATTAAACCGCCTACACGTTTAACTCTTTATCCATATGCTTCTGGAACTGTAATTGATGATGGTACAGAAACTACTGCGGATTGGAGCGTGGGTATGGATATTAAATATGGAATTACCGAAAACTTTACCCTTGATGCTACGTTAATTCCTGATTTTGGTCAGGCTGCTTTTGATAATGTGGTGTTAAACCTAGGCCCCTTTGAACAGCAATTTACAGAACAACGTCAATTTTTTACAGAAGGAACAGAATTATTTACCAAAGGGCGTTTGTTTTATTCTAGAAGGATTGGTGGAAAACCTATTGATCAATTTAAAGTTGAAGATCAGTTAGCAGATAATGAAGAAATTTTAGAGAAACCTGATAAAGTTGATATGTTAAATGCTGTGAAGGTTTCTGGTAGAACTAAAAAAGGATTGGGTATAGGGCTTTTTAATGCTATTACAGATAAAGCCGAGGCTACTGTTATAAATAAAGATACGCAAGAAACTAGAAAAGTAACGACCAATTCTTTTGCTAACTATAATATTATGGTATTGGACCAACAGTTTAATCAAAATTCTGCCATTACCTTAATTAATACCAATGTTACCCGTGTAGGTGAATTTAGAGATGCCAATGTAAGTGGCTTGTTATGGCATGTGGAAGATAAAAAGAGTCGATATAATATTGATGGTTCTTTTAAAATGAGTGCCATTTCTGATGATATAGATCATCCAAATACTGGGTATTCTTTTGACACAAGTATTGGTAAGCATGCGGGAAATTGGCGTGGTGAAGTTGGGTATCAGTTTGACAATAGTGATTATAATATTAATGATTTGGGTATTCAAAACAGAAATAATACGCAAACTTTATACGGATTTGCTTCGTATCAAATATTACAGCCTACAAAATCTTTTAATAACTACAGGTTTAGATTTATGTATAATGTTAATTATTTGCATAAGTCTGGTGTATATACTGGAAACTGGGTAGCTTTAAATGTATTTTTTGAAACTAAAGATAGATTTGCTTTTGGTGGTAATGTTAATGGTAATATTGGTGAACAGTTTGATTATTTTGAACCTAGGCAAGGGAGTACTAGTGGTATTTACTTTATTAGAAATCCTAGAGTGGCTATTAACCATTGGGGATCTACCGATTATAGAAAAAAGTTAGCCTTTGATTATAATTTCTTTTTAAATAAGTTTTTTAACGAACAAAAATTTATTTATGGTTTCCGATTAGCACCTAGATACAGATTTAACAATCAGTTTTCTTTAATTTACAATTTCAGGTATCGTAAAAACGAAGCAGACAGAGGTTACGTTAAAAAAATTAACGAAGATCATGTTACCGACAATGCTGCTTTGGCTCCTTTACAAGATCGTGTTATTTTTGGTGAACGTGATATTCATAGTTATGAAAATACGCTTTCTGGTAAATATAGTTTTAATGCCAATGCTTCACTTTCTTTAACATTTAGGCATAATTGGGAAAAAGCGGTATACGATGCGCAATTTTATACCTTAAAAGAAGATGGGTACTTGGAGGATAACAACTATAATGATAATCATGATGTTAATTTTAATAGTTGGAATTTAGACCTAAACTATACTTGGCAGTTTGCTCCTGGAAGTCAATTAATTGCTTTTTATAGAAACTCTATTAACCCTAGTAATGATTTTGCACCTGCTGATGTAAGTTTTTCTGAAAACTTAGAACGTCTTTTTGATGAAAACATGAAACATACGTTTTCTTTACGTCTTGTGTATTTTATTGATTACAATAATTTAAAAAACATCTTTTAATACTATATAATTGTAAGTAGTTTTTTAAATTAAAAATACTAATTTACGCATCTAAACAAAAAGACCTAACATTTTATAAAATAGGACTTTCATTGAATAATGGCTCATTTGTAAACGTCCCCCAACATAAAAATCAGATAACCTAAATCGTTATCTGATTTCTTTTTTATACATTCGTTTCTTATAATAGAGTATCTATGATTATTGCGAAGAATATCCATAAACAATATGGAGATGTTGAAATTTTAAAGGGTGTGAATCTTCATATTAAAAAAGGAGAAATTGTAGCTATTGTAGGGCCTTCTGGTGCTGGTAAAACTACTTTACTTCAAATTTTAGGTACCTTAGATAAACCTCAAAAAGACAGTTATTTTGAATTACAAATTAACAGCACTCCTATACAAGGTTTAAAAGACAAGGATATTTCTATTTTTCGTAATCAACATATTGGTTTTATTTTCCAATTTCACCAACTTTTACCAGAATTTACTGCGTTAGAAAATGTTTGTATTCCTGCCTTTATAGCCGGAAAAGGAAAAACAGAAACTGAAGCTAAAGCAAAAGAGTTACTTTCTTTTTTAGGCTTATCACATAGAGAAGGACATAAACCTAGCGAATTGTCTGGTGGTGAACAACAACGTGTGGCAGTAGCTAGAGCTTTAATTAACAATCCTGCTGTAATTTATGCTGATGAACCTAGTGGAAACTTAGATTCTGCTTCTGCTAAAAATTTACACGAGTTGTTTTTTGAACTTCGTGATAAATTTGGGCAAACCTTTGTTTTAGTCACTCATAATAAAGACTTAGCTGAAATGGCAGACAGAACCTTAACCATGAAAGATGGGGTGATTGTGGAATAAACCACCTAGAGATAAACCTCTAAATACATCCCCCTTTAATAATGTAAATAAAAGTAATTTTATGTAACATTATCCTTATAAATAATACCTATAGTGTAAACTGTTTTTTTATGAAAGAAACACTACAAGAGCTTATAAGCTACCTAAAAAATCCTGTTTTGGAAAAAGATTCCAATACAGAAAACTCCTATAGAGTTCATAAGTTTTTACACCTACTTAGTATTAGTATTTTAACTAGTTTCTTTTTAATGCCTCTTTTTGCAATTGTTGAACATTTAGAATTGATTGACATGGAAAAACATGCCATGGAAAGCATGCTTAAAGATTTTTCTAAACCTATTATATTTTTATTTGTAGTAGTAGTGGCTCCACTTACAGAAGAATTTATTTTTAGAGGGCCTTTAACCTTATTCAAACGCAAAAAAGTATTTAAAATAGCCTTTTATACTTTTGCCATTCTTTTTGGTTTAATACACATTACCAATTATAAAATAACCAGTAATGTATTATTACTAACCCCAATTTTAATTGCACCTCAAATTATTTTAGGTAGTTATTTAGGTTTTATTCGTGTCCGTTTTGGCTTGGCTTGGAGTATTCTTTTACATGCTTGTTATAATGCTTTCTTTATGTTGATTACTTTTGCAGGCGATGGTATGCTGTAAACAGTTACCTTAACCTAAATAAATACTAAGTGAACAAACAAGAGCTGAAAGATTTTTTGAACGCCAAAGTTATTGAATACAATACTTTAGACTTTATAGAAAGTGATCCTATACAAATTCCACATTTATTTACTCAAAAAGAAGATATTGAAATTGCTGGGTTTTTAGCAGCTACCATTGCTTGGGGCAATCGTAAAATGATTATTAAAAATGCCCATCGTATGATAGATATTTTAGGAAATTCTCCTTATGATTTTGTGATGAATTATACGGATGATTATACGGATAGGTTTGAAGGTTTTGTTCACAGAACTTTTAACGCAATTGACTTTAATTTCTTTGTAAAATCATTACAAAATATTTATCAAAATCATAGTGGTTTAGAAAAAGTACTGAAACCTGAAAACGGAAAAGATAACTACCAACAAGCTATTCATAAATTTAAACAGGCATTTTTTGAGATACCTCATCAAGGTCGTACCTTAAAACATGTATCCGATCCTTTAAAAAATTCTGCCTCTAAACGTATTAATATGTTTTTACGTTGGATGGTTAGAAAAGACAACACAGGAGTAGATTTAGGTATTTGGAATAGCCATTCACCAAAACACTTACACTGCCCACTAGATGTACACTCGGGAAATGTAGCTAGAAAATTAGGATTACTAACTCGTAAACAAAATGATTGGAAAGCATTGATTGAACTAGATAGTATATTACGTGAATTTGACAGCAACGATCCTGTTAAATATGACTTTGCTTTGTTTGGATTAGGTGTTTTTGAGAAGTTTTAATACTTTTAACTGCCAAACAAACCTAAAAACTAAAACAAATAATGAAAAAGCTTCTAAGCTTTATTGCACTTTTTGCAAGTGTAATTATAAACGCACAAGACCACCGTATTCCTGCAGATACAACTGTAGTAACCAACCATACGGTAACCATTAAAGGAAAAAAAGTAAGCTATAAAGCACAAACCGGAATGCAACCTGTTTTTGATGCTAAAGGAAATGCTAAGGCAACCTTGTACTATACCTATTATCACAGAACTGATGTACCTAATAAAGAAAAAAGACCTTTAATTATGTCTTTTAACGGAGGGCCAGGTTCTGCTTCTGTATGGATGCACATTGCTTATACAGGCCCTAAAGTACTACGAATAGATGATGAAGGAAATCCTATTCAGCCTTATGGAATAAAAGACAATCCATACTCCGTTTTAGATGTCGCAGATATTGTTTTTGTAAACCCTGTAAACACGGCTTACTCGAGACCTATTGTTAAAAAAGACGAAACTGTAGATAGAAACTATTTTTTTGGTATTAATGCTGATGCTAAATATTTAGCCGATTGGTTAAATAATTTTGTAACAAGAGCTAACCGTTGGCAATCTCCTAAATATATTATTGGAGAAAGTTATGGAGGTACGCGTGTTATGCAATTAGCTCATGAACTACAAAGTAATCAATGGATGTATTTAAATGGTGTAATTATGGTATCTCCTGCAGATTACCTATTACTTAGAACTGACAGTTCTGAAGATTATGCTATTAACTTTCCTTACTATACTGCCGCAGCCTGGTATCATAAAATGTTACCTCAAAAATTACAACAACAGGATTTATTGCCCACTTTAAATGAGTCTGAAAATTTTGCTATCAATCAATTATTACCAGCATTAGCTAAAGGTGGCTATATTTCTGAAAATGAAAAACAGACTATTGCCGAAAAAATGGCATACTACTCAGGCATTAAAAAAGAAGTTATTTTACAACACAACTTAGAGTTACCTAGAAGTTATTTTTGGAAAGAATTGTTACGTGACACTGCTGGAAAAACTATAGGTCGTTTAGATAGTAGATACTTAGGTATTGACCGAAGAGAAACGGGTTCTAAACCAGATTATAGTCCTGAATTAGTATCTTGGTTACACTCTTTTACACCAGCTATTAATTATTACATTAAAAATGTATTAAAATTTAATACAGATGTAAAGTACAATGTTTTTGGCTCTGTATACCCTTGGGACTTTACTAAAAATAATGCACGTGAAAACCTTCGTAAAGCCATGGCTCAAAATCCATACTTAAATGTATTAGTACAGTCTGGATATTATGATGGTGCTACCACCTACTCTGCTGCTAAATATACATTGGGTAAAATTGATCCAAGTGGTAAATTAAAAGAACGCTTATCTTTTAAAGGTTACAGAAGTGGACATATGATGTACCTTAGAAAAGAAGATTTACAAAAAGCTAATGAAGATTTACGTATTTTTATAGAAAAGAGTTCTAAAAATATTGGAGCTGCAAAATATTAACCCCTGTTTTTATGAAAAATAACATCAATAATATGATGTGTTTAGATATGTACGCATCGTCTTTAAGCAAAGACGATGCTATTTTATTGCAACCACTCCTTACAGCGAAAAACTATAGTACTACTAACTTAATTAGTTGGGATGTACATGTTCAAAATTTTAATAAATTGAGTGGTTATACTAAGGTAGAAAAGGAAATGATTGCTTTAAAAGAAATGGCTAAAATTTACCAATGGAAAAATGATTTTGATGAAATTTTAGTCAATAATAACTTTGAAGCCTTGATACTTACGGATACTTCTAGAAAAATTATATGGGTAAATGATGGTTTTGCCACCATGACTGGGTATTCAAAATCTTTTGCTATAAATAAAACACCTAGTTTTTTACAAGGTATCCATACTTCAGAAGAAACCCGTTTACGTATTCGTGCAAAATTAAAAGCTAATAAACCTTTTAAAGAAGTAATCATTAATCATAAAAAGGACAAAACAGCGTATAAATGTGAACTGTCTATTTTTCCGCTTTATGGAGAAAATACCACCCATTTTTTAGCCTTAGAAAAAGAAGCTGTGTAAAAACGTATAAAGCAAGATATGGTTACTTCACCTTAACTTTTTTGCCATTCATCTATAGATAATTTTAAGAAAAGCATTTTTGAGTAATTTTAAATTCTAAAACCTAACAAAATGCTTATACTTTCTAATCACGTACATGATATTGTTACTCAAATTAAGGAACATGTTAAAGAGAATTGTGCTTTAATTGCTATAGGCGAAAATATTAAAATAGAGATACCAGAATTAATAGATGCTTTAAATAAAGCTAATATTTCTTTTATTGGAGGTATTTTTCCTAAGGTGATTGCACAAAGTAATACTTATGAAAAAGGAATTGTAGTTACTCCATTATACAATGTAAAAAAAATATTTACGATTCAAGAAATTAGTAAAAAATCATTTACCATTCCTAATATAGCTTTTAATTCAGATAAAGAGTACAGTTTAATTACATATGTTGATGGATTAACTGCTCATATTTCTAATTATTTAAGTAAATTGTATGAAAATTACGGTATGAAAACCAATTATTTTGGAGGTGGTGCTGGAAGTTTATCTCTAGTACAACAACCATGTGTATTTTCTAAAGACGGCTTTTTTGAAGACGCTGCTATTGCGTGTATTTTAGAAATGAAATCTAGTATTGGTGTTAAACATGGATGGAAAAAATTAAATGGGCCTTTTATTGTTAACAAAGCAAACACAAACACAGTTGAAGAAATTAATTGGGAACACCCTTTTACTATTTATAAAGACATTGTAGAGAAAGATGCCAAGCAAACATTTAATGATTCTAACTTTTTTGACATTGCCAAAGGCTATCCATTAGGCATCATAAAACAGGGGTTGGATATTGTAATTAGAGATCCTTTAACTGTAAATGCTAATAATGAATTGGTATGTGTAGGAGAAGTAGAAGAAAACACATTGATTAACATTATGAAAGGTGATGCTTGCTCTTTGATTAATGCTGCCGTTGAGGCTACTGAAGAAAGTATTTCTAAAGCTCAAAATCCAAAAACAGCTTTTGTTATTGATTGCATTTCTAGAGTTTTATACTTGGAAAATGATTTTGAAAAAGAAATTCAAAACGTTTCAAAAACTATTCAAAATAAATTCCCTGATATTGATATTAATGGCGCTTTAACCTTAGGTGAAATTTCCTCATATGGTAATGGTTTTATAGAGTTTTACAATAAAACTATTGTAGTTAGCTTATTTGAATAAATGGAAAACAATAATCAAATATTAGATGTTTTACGACTCTATGAGTATGCCATAAGTATTGGTAAATCTTTAGATTACCACGATAATTGTAATCAATTTTTAAAACTCTTATTAAAAAGAAGAAACTTAAATGCCTGCTGGTTAATTCACTGTAAAGAATCTAATTACTCTACAGAATACTCTATCCCTTATGGAAATCAAATAAAAGCAAACCTTTCCAAAAAATCTTTAGACTTTTTAAACAATATTGACACCTATATATTAATTCCATACAATAATGATTTAAAAGACCTTACTACCATTGATATTACTGAAGGGCATCTTGCCGTCTATAGATTAAAATCCCATGGTTTTTTATTTCTATATTCTAAAGGGAATAATATGTGTCAAAAAGATTTAAGCCAGCTTTTACCTGTTATCAATAAATTTGCTACAACCTTAGAAGCTTGTAAAGCACATGAAAACCAACAAAAATTATTAAAAAAGCTTGAAGAGCGTAATAAAGAGCTCAATAATTATGCACATGTAGTTTCGCACGATTTAAAATCTCCTTTACGTAATATTGATGCATTAGTTAATTGGATAAAAGAAGATCATAGTAAAAACTTAAACTCAGATGCTATAGAACAATTAGATGCTATTAGTGATAATATTACTAGAATGGAAAGTTTGGTTAGCGGTATTTTACAGTATTCTAGTATTGGACAAAAAGACTTTGAAGTTTCTTTTATAGACTTAAATAAAGTTATTAAAGATGTTTTAAAACACATGCTTATACCGAAAAATATACATATAAATATTCATAAAAATTTTCCTTGCATTAAAGGGGATGTTCACAGGTTACAACAGTTGTTTCAAAACTTAATTAGCAATGCTATTAAGTATAACAACAAAGAAAATGGAATTTTAGAAATTGGTTATACAATTACAGATAACAAATATGCTTACTTTGTTAAAGATAATGGTAAAGGTATTCCGCCTAAATATCACAAAAAAATATTTAATGTTTTTCAAAAATTAGAAACATCGAAAAATTCAACAGGTATAGGCCTATCTATTGTTGAAAAAATAGTAGAAAATTATAACGGTAATATATGGCTTTCTTCTGTTGTTAATGAAGGAACCACCTTTTACTTTACTCTTAACTAATCTTTTATAAATCAAACGATAATATCAATTAAACAATAAAATATCTTATAAATAAATTGATATAACTTCAAGTTTTAGACATCTCTTTTACTTTACTTTTAAATCGCAATACCAAAAACTAGAATCATACGCTTTTTTTACTTTTTTTGTATCTGATTTTTGATAACAATTATCATCATCATTATTACGTAAAGTATAAGAACGAAGGACCTTTTCTCCTATCGTAAAATCTACTGGTTTCTTAAAAATAGGGCCATCATAACAAAATGTATGAAACTCCCCATTTTCTCCGCATACATCAATGTTATCTGGAAGCTCCTCTATAAATGCCTCATCAATAACTCTACCTACAAATTCCTCTCCTAGTAATTTTGCATTTACACATACCGTAATGGTTTTAAAGCCTAAGGTTAAAAATTCTCTCAATAACTGTTTCGTGTCTTTTTTCCATAAAGGGTAAACTCCTGTTATTCCTACCTCTTGCAGTTTGGCATCTCTATACTTTCTTAAATCTTCTAAAAAAATATCTCCAAAAACAGCATACTCAAATCCTTCCGCTTTCAATAATGATGTTTTCTCTTTCATTTTTTCATTATACAAATCCATAGTAACATCAGCTGGAAACTCAATTTTTTCTAAAGGAATTCCAATACTATCAGCTTGTGCTTCTAATAAATTTTCATGCAATCCATGCATAGAAACTCGTTGATACTCTTTATTAACATTGGTAATTAATTTTTGTACCGAATATTTTTTTTCTTGTAATATTTTATACAATGCCAATGATGAGTCTTTTCCAGAACTCCAATTAAAGTATGCTTTTTTCATACTTACAAAGATGCTTAAAATCTTTGTAAATTTTTAACTTTGATAGAAACAGGAGTATTCATCAATATTTTCTGTAGGTAACTTTTATTACTAAAATATACTCAAAAGAAATCACCTTCACCACTCTCATCCTTTAATTTCGAAAGAAACCTAAAACTATTATATCCTTTAGTGATGTCAATAAAAAACTGGCAAAATCTTAATACGACTTTACCAGTTTTCTTACCATAAAATATAATTATAAGTACTGAAAAGTAAAAAATATAACTATACTACAATTATCTTTTTTATAAAAACAATACGTTTATTTTTCATTATATGTAATATATAAACTCCAGAAGATAATCCTGATACATTAATATGCTTCCTATTTTTAGTTACTATAACTTTTTTCCCATTTTTGTCATAGATATTAACTTTATCAAACTTCAAATTATTATCTGCTTTAATTGATATAACTCCATCTTTATGAACTGGGTTAGGATAAATTTCCCAATCTAACGACTTTGTAAAATCTTTAACCGTTAAAGATTTTTTTAATACTGAAACAGCCCATGCTCCTCTTCCATGTGTAAATACAAACAATCGTTTATCCGAGTTTCTTAATTTCAAATCCATAACCTTTGTATAAGGAAGCTCATTACTAATTGTCCAAGTTTTTCCACTATCTGTAGAAAAAAACACTCCTATATTTGTTCCTGCAATAACAATCTCAGGATCCTCTTTAACACCAATTACTGTATTAAAAAACACATTAGGTATATCTCCATTAATTGGTGTGCTTTTAGGAGTATCCGTATCTAAATTGGTAATTTTAAAAGCCAATCCTAATTGCGTAGTTACATATACTGAGTTTCTATCATTAGGATTCATAGTAATAGAGGTTACCCTTCCTACTTCAGCACTCGACAAAACTTTTTTTCGGTGCTTAATAATAGGAGTTGTTTTTGCATTTTCAATTCTCACAAAATCATTTCCTCTAGCATTTCTATCAAAACCTACCATATATACAATAGGATTTAATCGGTCTTCAGTAGTTACAAAAGGATACTCTAATTCATGATCAAAAATTGATGTAAAAGAATCTCCTCCATTTACTGTTCTTTCCAACGAATTATTTTTAGGAATATATAACTGTGTACCATCGGCATTATTTCCAACGAATTGTGTTACAAAATGCGGATGATTTTTATAAAATCCGTCAATACGGACATATTTCCCTGTATTAAGGTCTAATGGATTCAAAGCATTTTCTGTTCGTGTAATCCATCCAGATTGAGCAGAAGCATATGCTTTTTTAGGATTCTGTTTATTTACAAAAGCAGCTCCTCCATCACCTACAACTACTCTTCTACTCTTTCCATTTACAATAGCAAAAGAGCCTCCATCTTGCTGTCCTTCTATATAAGAATCTCCATACTCCTCAGGAAAATAATCTCCACTATAAATTTGTGTTGTATTAAAACCTTCCTTTTTTCCTAGCTCTACCTGTTCTATTTGTTGTTTCTGTACGTACTTCTTTTGTATATTGTCCCATATCGAAAACATCTGTGTTTTATTAAAGTCAACTCTTCCGATACCCTGATCATACCCTATATAGGCTACATCTGGATTGGACTCATGAAAATGAATATCATGATAATCTACTTCTAATCCTGCTGCTCTTTCCCATGATGTAGCACCATCTCTAGAGTAGGCCCATCCAATATTCCCTAATATTACGGTATTGGGATCGTTCGGGTGTACTCCTATTGTCATTGAAAATGAAGTTTGCGAAACTCTTGGAAAATTTGGTGCTATGACTTTTGTCCAAGAAACACCTCCATTTATAGTCTTATGAATAGTTAAAATGACCTCTGGTTTTGACTCACAAATAACTGTATAAGCAATATTTCTATTACTTGGACTAACGGCAACTATTACTCCTCTATAGCCTTTATCTCTTCCTGCTTTATCAAAAGGCAATTTCGTGTCTGCTACAAAAGACCCCAACTCACCTGTTGTTGAAGTATATACTCCTTGATAATCTACACCTACAATCATTTTGCCATTATTCAAAAAATCTATTGCATGAATAAAACCAAAATTATTAACCTTAAAAACTTCTGTCCAAGTTTCCCCTTCATCTTTTGATTTAAATATTTTATCTCTAGATGCTATATAAATAGCCTCTGCATTAGGTGCGTATCTTATATACCTTAAAAACTTAAAATCATTATCATTTTTAGGATTGGTACTCTCCAAAAGTTCAAATGTTTTTCCTCCATCAACTGACTTGAAAATTCCATTACCTACCGTACCATGCTTTTCATCTCCAGTAGCTATTAATAGCTCCTTTTTCCTATTAGGGTGCTGTTTTATGTCCGTAATTGCCAAGAAAGACCCAAAATCATCCAAAGGAACAAAAGGAGTTCCTGTAACAGGGTTAAAAGTCCATAACCCTCCTCCTGAGGGAGCAACTAAAGCAATATTATTGTCTAAATCTACCAAACTTGCTCGAACTCTTCCTCCAATATTCACAATATCTAAATCTGCGGGATTTGAAAATATTGAATTTGCTGCCAGCTTACTTTTCCATGCCTTTGCTCTTTTAAATTCTAAAAATTGATTTGAAATCTTAGCATCCTTTACTGCAAATTCAGGAGCCTTTTCATCCGATGCAACCATCTGATCTTTAAAGCTCTTTTCCTGAGCATTTACAGATAGTAATTGTGCTAATAAAGCTACATATAATAATCGTTTTTTCATATTTGTTCGGGGTCTATTAAAGTTAATGCCATATTAAACTTTAATTGTATTTATTTATTTTATCTAACTATAACATAAATAAGGTACTATTAGACAATCCGTACTTTATAGTTACTTTTTCAAGATTACTTGTTGAATTAGAAACTTACATAAGCTATTTTACATCAATTAAACTGCTGTTTTTTAACTCATATTTCATCATAAATCGAAACCATAACACAACTACGCTTGAGCTTTCTTTTACCTACCTCAAAACAAACTATTGTATCATATTTCTGTTTGTTAGGTTAATAATTTACTAACCACTACCTTCAGATTTCACCTAACGATGACATTCTGGTCATTCTAATAACTTCTGTTAAATAAGCTCATCCGTAAATTGTATTAAATCTTAAACAATTAAACATACATTGCACAAAAAAACAGGCTACTATTAGCCTGTTTAAAAGTTTTCTATAAAAGCTTTTATTATTCTAAGACTAAAACTTCTAGTTTAGAATCATGAAAAATTGTATGTGTTTGTTTCTTGTAATCTGATCGTTTTGCTTTAAAAATATTAGGTACAAATGTTTGTGGATTCATATCAATTAAAGGAAACCAAGTACTTTGCACTTGAACCTGTATTTTATGCCCTTTTTTAAAAGTATGATGTACATCTTGTAATTTTATATGTACCTCCGTTTTTTTATTGGGTACAAAAGCTTCTGGTTTACTAAAATCATTTCTAAATCTACCACGCATTACTTCACTTCTCACAAGTAAGTGATAGTTAGACATTTTTAAATATTTTTGTGTTTCTTCTGTATCTTGAGCATCATACGGGTATACATCAATTACTTTTACCACCCAATCAGCGTCTGTTCCAGTAGTAGCTACTTTTAGTTTTGCCAAAATTTCACCTACCAATGTTATATCTTCTGTTAACCTAGGAGTTTCAAATACCATAACATCTGGTCGCCTAGCTGCAAAGCGTTGGTCATCTGTCATGTATTTACGTAAACTGTAATTCATTTTAATATCTTCTGAATACGGAACTGGTTTTTTAGGGTCACTTACAAATTCTACAGATCCCTTTTTAGATTTTGTTCCTAATTCCTCATTACTTGAAAGGTAAAATGATTTTTTCTTTGCTTTTTTAGGAGGCCAAACATCATAAGAATTCCATGCCATTTTTCCTGTATCAAATACCTTAAACTCTGGTAAATCAAGTTTTTTATCCCCACTTCCTTTTAGAAAATGGTTAAAAAATTTAGTTTCAACATCTTTTTGATATGCTTCAGAGATACCACTACCAAAATATACATTCCCAATAGACTGTCGCCCTTTTTTTCTAGCCCAATCTCCATGCCCCCAAGGACCAAAAACCATAATATTATAATTATTACTACGTTTTTCTACATTTTTATAAGTTTCCAAAGGTCCGTATAAATCTTCCGCATCAAACAATCCTCCTACTGTCATTACAGCAGGTTTTACATTTTCTAAATGTTGTACAATTCCTCTTGATTGCCAAAACGTATCATAATTAGGATGGTCTTTTAATTGCTCCCAAAAAAAATTGTCTTTATTATATTCATCTAAACTAGTTAATGGCCCTTTTTCTAAGAAAAAATCATACTGATCTTTAGAGGTTACTTCTGGCATTTTATACCATGCTTTTGTTGTATTTTCCTTTTTATGAATACCAAATACAGCATTGGCTCTCCAATACGCTAAAATATAAGCTCCATTATGATGAAAATCATCAAAAAAGAAATCACCAATAGGTGCTTGTGGAGATACAGCCTTTACTGCAGGATGTGTATCTAACAGTGAGCAAGTAGCATAAAACCCTGGGTATGAAATTCCCCAAATACCTACTCTACCATTATTATTAGCTACATTTTTAACCAACCAATCTACTGTGTCATAAGTATCACTAGATTCGTCTATTTGACTTCCTTTTTTGTTAGGTATATAGGCTCTCATATTATCATAAGTTCCTTCACTCATCCATCTACCTCGAACATCTTGATAAACGATAATATTTCCTTCTTTCATTAAAAACTGGTTCGGACCAACTGTTTTACGAAATGCATCTTTTCCATAAGGCCTAGAACTATAAGGGGTTCTATATAATAAAATAGGATATTTTTTTGAAGTATCTTTAGGTGCGTAAATAGTAGTATGAAGCTTTACACCATCTCGCATTATTACCGTTTTTTCTTCTTTTGTGTAATGATCTTTTAAGTTATAAGTATCCTCCGCTTCTTGACTAAAACTAAAAAAGGAAAAACAGAAAATAAAAATTCCTTTTAATAAAATTGAAGTAGTACGTTTCATAAATAGTGTTTTTTCATTTAGTTGTTTGTTGTTTACTTGTAGTATTTTACCTTAAAATCCTCAAAAAAGGACTGTCAATTGATTATGAATTTTAAGGAACTACCTTAACGCTAATCTAAAAATATAATTCTAATACTTATAGTATTATCTTTTCTTTTCAAAAGGAAAAATTACTTACTCCATTTTTTGAAGTTTTATTATGTACAGCTTAAATTTTACCAATAACAAACAACTCATCCATATAAAACTACAATTCAGTATTAGAGATTTTTATACGGAAAATTATATGTAGACTTTTAACTTGTTAAATAACTAATACTAATGGAACAGGTAATACAATTTTCAATTTATATTCATGCTTTTTTAGGAGGTATAGGACTTATATCAGGAATTGCTAATGTGATTCTAAAAAAAGGAAACACTCCTCATAAAATTTTAGGCAAAATATTTTCTTATGCAATGATTTTTAGCTCACTAATTTCCCTAATTATAGCTAGGATGCCTAATCATAAAAACTTATTTTTATTTCTAATTGGTTTATTTACTATATATATGATTCTTTCTGGTAATAGAGCACTTACTTTAAAAAGCAAAACAAAATTAAAAGCTGATGCTATTGACAAATCTATTTCTGGAGTCATGTTTTTTATTTCTATAATAATGACTTTAATTGGAGTTATAGGTAGTATACAAAAAGTAGATAATAGTATTCTTTATCTGTTTTTTGGTGGTTTTGGTATTTTTATGACTTTAAAAGATTTTCAAACTTTTAAAACATTTACTAAAAACAAAAACGCTTGGATTAAAAGTCATATTGGACGAATGATAGGTGCTTTAATTGCTGCTGTAACAGCTTTTATAGTGGCTGGTTTACAAATTAAAACTGTAATTGCTTGGATAATTCCAACGCTAATAGGAACGTTATATATTGTATATTGGAACAAAAAATTTAAACCTATTACTCGTAAATAAGTAATGCTAACTTTTTTAATGGAAGAACTACCTAATTATAAAACATTTGTAAAAGATACGATAAGGAATTACTATCAAGTAACTTCAACATCTATTGACTTATTATTGACTATTGCTAAAGTTCAACATATACAAAAAGGAGATACATTACTCCCTTTTGGTAAAATTGCGCAACAAGTTTCTATTCTTTATAAAGGAACTATTGTTTCTAATTTTTTAAACGAAGATGGTAAAGAATATCATAAAAACATTTTCTTAAAAGGAGATTTTGTTAGTTCTACAGTATCTTGTTTAACTCAAAAACCTTCTCAATTTTCACTTGAAGCAATTGAGGATTCTATACTCATTTCTTTTAATTACCATCAATACAAGAAACTTATTGATACTACTAATGATTTTAAAAATTTTTACATTGCTTATCTGGAAAAAAATTGGGTTATTGATAAAGAACAACGCGAAACAACCATTGTATTAAAAGAAGCTAGTGAAAGATACTTAAGCTTTATAGAAAAGTACCCTAATATTGAAAAGCGTATTCCTTTACTCTATATTGCTTCTCATTTAGGAATTACAGCAACTCAGTTAAGTAGAATAAGGAAAAAAATACAAGAAAATTAATCCCAATCAACATATGTAAAGGAAAAAGTAGCTAGCTATACGGAATTTTGTAATATGAAATTATTAGTAATCTATCTACTGGCATTTATTGGAGGAATATTTCTTGCTGTTCAAGCCGGTTTTAACACCCAATTAGGTACTGCATTAAAACAACCTATAATAGCTGTTATAGCTACTTCTATTACAAGTGCGATATTAGGTGGATTATTCTTTTTTTTCTTTAATACAAATAATATAAATCTTCATATAATACATACCATACCTTGGTACTTATGGTTTATTGGTGGATTATTTAGTATGGCTGGTATTTCTCTATATTTTTATACCATTCCTAAACTAGGAATATCTAAAATGATTGCTATGGGACTTTGTGGGCAATTGCTTTTTTCTTTAGTAGCTGGAAATTTTGGTTGGCTAAATCTCCCTAAGGAACCTATAACTATACAAAAGATTATAGGTACAATTGCCATGGTAATGGGTATTATATTAATTAATTTAAAATGAACACATATCAACTTAACATCCAAAATTTAACAACGTTATGGAAGATAGCTGGAAAAACTTTTAGTTGTTATTATACTGCTAATGAAATACATTCAGTTTACTTAAAAAATTCAAGCTGGCCTAATCGAATCTGGATCAACACACCTTTAAACCATACTCTTGTTAATGATTTAAAAAAACAAATGACAAATTTAAAAGGTGTTACTTTTTCTTATTTTAACCGAAGTAAACAAAAAAGTTCTCTTGTAGATACTCCCTCTTTTTCTATTAAATCTGTCTCGTCCTGAAATAGCGTTACACAATTATGTAACATTATGAATGACAATATTTACCGCAAACGTACACAGAAAGATTATACTATGAGTTTTAAACTTTCGGTTGTATCGGAAGTAGAAAAAGGCGAACTAACTTACAAACAGGCTCAACTTAAATATGGGATTCAAGGTCGTAGCACTGTTTTAGTATGGTTAAGAAAATATGGTAACTTTGATTGGGATCATCAAACACCATCTACTATGCCAAAATCACCAGAACAAAAACTATTAGAGTTAGAACAAAAATTACGTCAATTAGAAAAGCAAAATAATCGTTTAAAAGCTCAAGCAGCAGCAGTAGAGAAGAAAGCGATACTATTTGATATGATGATTGATTTAGCTGAGAAAGAGTATAAGATTCCTATCAGAAAAAACTCCAAAACCGAGTAATTGATATGTTTGTTTTACAAAAGAAAGAAAGTATTTCTTCCACCTGTAAATTACTCGGGTTTAGTAGGCAGGTGTATTATCGAGCTAATTATAGAGTTACCAAAGCTCACACCATAGCCAATAAGGTTGTTGAGTTGGTTAAGGATGTAAGAATGGAACAGCCAAGAATTGGAACAAGAAAACTGTATTATATTCTTTCAGAAGAATTAGGCAGTTTAGGTGTAGGAAGGGATCGATTATTTGATATTTTACGAGCTAATAAACTATTGATAAAACGACAAAAAAGTTACCATATTACAACCAACTCACATCATCGTTTTAGAAAACATGCTAATCTTATTGAAACTTTGGAAGTAAATCGACCAGAACAAGTATGGGTAGCAGATATTACTTATTTAGGGAGCCGTAAAAAACCTATGTATTTATCATTAATTACAGATGCATATTCTAAGAAAATTGTGGGATACCATTTGGATAAAACTTTAGCGGTGAACTCAACTGTAAAAGCCTTGGTCATGGCTATAAAAAACAGAGTATATCCAGAGAAGGAACTTATCCATCATTCAGATAGAGGGATACAGTACTGTAGTAACATCTATCAAGATATTTTGTCAAAACAAAAGCTTAAATGCAGTATGACAGAATCATATGATCCATATCAAAATGCCATAGCTGAAAGGGTTAATGGAATCTTGAAACAAGAGTTCTTTACCAATACTACAAATCTAGATATTAAGATAATGGAGAAAATAGTAAAATAATCAATAACTATTTATAACTCTAAAAGACCGCATTGGTCATGTCATTTTAAAACTCCTGACCAAGCACATCAACAAAACATTATGAAAATAAAATCATATCGAAAAAAAACATCATCTAAAGCTATAACTTTAGATGATGTTTAATATATTTAATCAATAAATAACTGTAACGGTTATTTAGGACTAGTCAATCAATTCAATATGGTATGCATTTGGATTTAAGGAATATGAAAAAATATCAATTTCATAATCCATTAAATTTTATTCAAGTACATAATAAAGAAGAAGCTATTTTATGGAGTGATACTTTTTATCAAGCTTTTAATTATATTATTTCTGTAGAAACTTTATTAAAAACCTTAAAAGATATTCAGTACTTTCTTGTTTTTAATGAAGAGGAAATTATAGGAACTGTAGTACTATTTAATACTTATAAAATAGCCGGTATACACAGTTTAGGTATAATTCCTTCTCAAAGAAATAAAGGTTTTGCTTCTAAAATTATGAAAGAAATCATCAATTTAGCTATTGATAAAAATATGGATACTGCTATCCTACAAGCTTCTGAAATGGCTAAAAATATGTATTTAAATTTGGGGTTTACTTTTGACTTTTTAATGGAGAATTATTTATTGAATGAATAACATCACTAACTGTAACAATTGTAAAAAACTGAAGTCATAGTATATAGAGACTCAACCAAAAACATTGAAATTATATGAAAAATAAAACTTCAATTTATACACTACTTATACTTGGCTTTTTAATAAACTCTTGTGCTAAACATAAAAATGAACCCCCTAAAATGTTTCATAAAGAAATTGATACTTACATCAATTCAATTATTAAGGCTGATAAAATCCCTGGTATAGCTGTAGCTGTAATTAAAAAAGGAAAAATTATTCATAAGAAAAATTATGGCTTAGCCAATATACCTCATAATGTTCCTGTTACGGATAGTACTTTGTTTAGAGCCTACTCAACTACTAAATTAATTACCGCTGTTGCTGTTTTTCAATTAATAGAAGCTAAAAAGATTGATTTAAAAGATCCCATTTCAAAATATATAGATCAACTTCCTCTTCTCTGGAAGGATATAAAAATAGAACACCTGTTAACACACTCTTCTGGCTTACCTGAGTATAAAGATTTTGATACCTCAATGTCTAATCAAACTTTAATTTCTAAAATGGCTTCCATGCCTCTTCTTTTTGAAAAAGGAAATAAGTTTCAATATAATCAGACCAACTTCTGGTTTCTTCAACAAATTATTGAAAAAGTAAGTAATCAAAAATTTGATGATTTCATCATCAAAAATCAATTTAACAGTACTTATCCTGTAGTTTTTGCATCCAATAGTTTAACTGCTATTCCTAATCGAGTTGCTAAATATCAATTCAACAAAGAGCACAACACGTATGAAATGACTACTTACAATGCAGGAGAACGTTCCATAGCTGGTAATGGTTTGAATGTTAATTTAAACGCATTGATAGATTGGAATACAAGATTTGACAATAATCAACTACTACAAAATGAGTCTAAACTTAAAATGTTAACGCCCTTTAAGTTCAAAAATGACAATACACCTTTTGGATATAGTTGGGGTATTTTTGGTCCAGAAGGGAAAAAATATTATGGCTTTGCTGGTGGTGGTGTTAGTGCGTTGATGAAATTTATAGACAATGATTTAACTATAATTATTTTATCTAATGGTTTTAAAAATAATCCTATTATTAGTAATGCCATTACCTACATCTCTGGATTATCTGATTCTTCCTTAATTAGAAAAGATAGAATGTTAAATGAAGACATAAGACTAGCCTTTTTATTAACTCCTTATAAAGAAGCTTTCAAAAAATATAAGCAAATTAAAAATGAAAATCAAAAAGTTAACTTTGAAAGAGCTTTGAATGGTTTAGGATATTATTATTTAAACCATAATGAGATAGAAAAATCAATTACCATTTTAAAACTATATACTGAAGAATACCCTAACTCATATAATGCGTTTGATAGTCTTGCTGAAGCTTATTTTACTCAAAAAAAGTATAACTTGGCTACCAAAAATTATTTAAAGTCTTTAGAGCTATATCCTGACAATAAAAACGCAAAAAAAATGTTAGCAAAAATTAAACAGTTATATGAATAATCTAATTGCCTTTATTAATAATACTATTGCTCTAGAAAAAAATACTATAGAGACATTAACAAATTTATGTGTAGAAAAAGCATATCAAAGAGGTGATTTTTTACAAAAACCTAATGGCTATTGTAACCATCTATTTTGTATTAATAGTGGACTTGTAAAACTATCATTTGATACTGGTAATAATGAATTTGTAATGCGTTTTTTTCAAGAAGATGTTTTATTTACAGAATTAGAAAGCCTTACTGAAAATATCCCTAGTAAATATCAAATTATTGCTCTAGAAACTGTTCATTGTACGCTACTTCCTTATAGGGAATTTGAAAAGTTATCTGCAAAAAACACTCGATTAGCTTTATTTTTTTCTAAATTTTTAACTAGAGCGCATGTTAATATGATAAACCGAATTAGTGAGATGTTAGAAGCTAATGCACATATTAGATATACTAATTTTTTAAAACATCACCCTGATATTATTAATAGGATTTCTTTAGGGGATTTATCAAGGTACTTGGGAATTAATCAAGTTACACTTAGTAGAATTAGAAGTAAGAAATGATTTTTTAGCATTTGTTAAAAAATCAACTCTTTTATTCATCGAATTTTGTTTTAGCGTATTAACCTATTAAACAACTTGAGATGAAAACTTATTCAACATTAAAAATTGTAAACCGCCATTTAAATTATGATCATGTAACATTAACGAATCCATCTCCACATTACTACATACATATAGCTTTAGAAATTGACCACTCTCCTTTTCCTTTTTTCTTATTTGAAAGTAAGCTTAAAAAGAAAATTTTAAAAAAAGCTACTCTTTTTTGTTCTGAAGTTTTAAAATATTCTAATGTTATAGAGGCCAATGTTTTTAAGGCTTTATTAATTCCTCCTGGAAAAGGTAAATATATTGATGAAAACAGCCACAAAGTACCTATTGCTAAATTTGATATTGCATTGTTAATTAAAGTCAATTCAAAAGAAGCTTTAACTCAACTAATAAACCATCAATATTTTAAAAACTCACTTATTTTTTTTGAGAAAAATAGTATTCATTTTCATTATACCACTGCTAAAAACATTAGAAGAATTGATGATGTAGATCATGCTAAACAGGGTGTATTTTTGTTCAATTATTTTTACGCTGAAGATGTTGAACAAAATTTAGAAGTATGGAATTACACAGCTGGATGGTTTGAAAAAGAAACTAAATTAAACAACTCTGAATTAATGCTACCATTGAATAAAAATGTCTCGAACTATACAGTTATTAATCATTGTAGATGGGATACTCTAATAGATATTCTTCCTTCCTTACTATTTAAAAAAACATTTAAACTATATGTTTTAGATAACTTTTATACTAATAATGTAGGAGCTATGCCTATTTTATACAAACTGATAACTTAGCTTTATAGACATTCATTTGAAACTTAAAAAAACACCAATAAATTCATCAATTATATGTAATTAACCTCTAAAATTTAAGTAACTTTATTATAACAAGGCTGATTTTTAGTATAAGAAATAATTACACTTTTTAATATACTATTAACTCAGCCTTTTTTATTAATAACCCAACAAAATCAAACTTATTTAGTATTATGAAAAAACTAAGACTTTTACGTATTTACTTAATTTTAGCTACTAACTCTATTTTCTTAGCATGTACCTCTCCAAGTTTTAATCCTTCAATGAAATCAGTTGAAAGTTTTTCGTCTAAAAACCTCCAGTATTTAATTAAAGCTAATCTTATTGGAAAGTACAGCCTAACGAAATTAAAACCTGCTTTAATAAAACACAAAGATTTTCCTTCTGAACTAATTGACTCTTTAAAATATGGACTAAAAGTTTATAAAATTACCTATTATACAGAATATTTGGATGGACAAAGCATAGTTGCCTCGGGTGCTGTTATTATTCCTGATACTTCTGAAACCTTAGATATGATAAGCTACCAGCACGGTACCATTATTGATAACAGAGAAGCTCCCTCAAACTTTACACAAAGTATAGTATCGTATGTATCACCCAGCATTTTTGGTTCTATAGGTTATATTACAGTATTACCAGACTATATAGGTTACGGTAGCTCTAGCTCTTTCCCACATCCTTATGAACATGGTGAGTCTTTAGCTACCGCTTCTAGAGATATGATTAGGGCTACAAGAGAATTTATTGAAAAAAAGAACAAAATCAATGTTTCTAAAAAACTTTTCCTTTCTGGTTATTCAGAAGGAGCTAGTGCTACCATGGCACTACATCAACTTTTACAAGAAAAACATCCTGATGAATTTACTGTAACTGCTAACTCCAGTGCAGCTGGAGCTTATGACAAAAAAGCTTTTCTTGAAGCTACCATGTCTAAAGATAAACAACTAAACTTCTTAAACTATTATATATGGGTATTGGATACTTACAATAAAATTTACAATATAAACTTAAGTTATAGTGATATTTATAAAGCACCTTTTAACTCTGTTATTGAAACTGAAGGAGTATTTGCTAATTTAAGTTCCCAAAACCCAAAAGATATTTTTAAAGAAAGCTTTATAAACAATATAAAGAATGGCACTGAAACAAAAATGATTAATGCCATGAAAGCCAATAGTTATTATAATTTTGTATCTAATTCTCCTATTCAATTAGTACATGGTACAAAAGATAATTTTGTTCCTTTTTACAACGCTAAAAACACTTATGATACTATGATTGCTAATGGAGTAGATATAACCTTAAAAAAAATAAAAAAAGGAAATCATTCAAACATTTCTCAACAATACAATCTAGAGACAATAACCTTTTTTAAAAAGTTCTAAAATTTATATTTCCCTTATGCAAGAGAACAAATATTGTAACTAATTTTTTCATAGATGAATTTTGTAAAAAAACAACAATACTTTTTTA
Source organism: Tenacibaculum sp. 190524A02b (assembly GCF_964036645.1). Lineage (NCBI taxonomy): Bacteria > Pseudomonadati > Bacteroidota > Flavobacteriia > Flavobacteriales > Flavobacteriaceae > Tenacibaculum > Tenacibaculum vairaonense. Next base: position 2,267,357 of record NZ_OZ038525.1, read on the forward strand.
CTCTAAATTATGATTAAGGTATAATATTTGTGAATTTACACTTTATAAAATCGGCTGAATATTAGTATCCCTTATTGCAAATACTTTGCAAATTCAACTAATATTCAGTCTTTTTTATTTAAAAATAAATTAAAACTCAAATCAAAATCACAATTTAGTATTATGAAAAAACTAAACTTTTTAAGTATCCCCCTTACTCTTTTCATTTTCATTTGTACAAGTTTTGTTGCTTGTAAAAATTACGATCTCAAACAAAATTCTATAACTCCAGATAATAACTCTGGTTACTTAATAGAAGCTAGCTTTTTAGGTGAATATAGTTTAGCTGAAATACAAGCTTCATTTACTAAAAATGTAGATTATTCTTCTGATATAGCGAATAAATTAAAGTATGGAGTAAAAGTTTATAAAATTATTTACAGTACAAACTATGTAAGAAGTGGCTTTAAAATTAAAGCTTCAGGAGCAGTTCTAATCCCTAATACATCAGAAACGATGGACATGTTAAGTTATCAACATGAAACACTTGAAGTTTCTAATTATCCTCCTTCTAACTTTTTAAACAGTGCTCCTTTGTATGTCTCTCCTACCGTTTTTGCTTCTATTGGTTACATTTCTGTATTGCCTGATTACATTGGTTATGGTAGTTCTGAAATATTTGAACACCCGTATGAACATGGTGAGTCTTTAGCCACAGCATCAAGAGATATGATTAGAGCTACAAGAGAGTTTATAGCTTTAAAAGATGATAGTAATCTTTCTGACAAACTTTTCTTAACGGGTTATTCTGAAGGAGCTTCTGCAACTATGGCTTTACATAGACTTTTGCAAAATAAACATTCTGATGAATTTACTGTAACAGCTACTTCTTGTGGTGCTGGTGCTTATGATAAAAAAGCCTTTATGGAATTTACAATGGACACTAATAAAGAGTTAAAATACTTAAACTTTTACTTATGGGTAATAGATTGTTATAATGATATTTACAATATTAATTTAAATTACAATGATATTTATAAAAAACCATATGCTGATGTTATTAAAAACGAAGGTGTTTTCACCGATTTAAACTCTACAAACCCCCAAAAAGTATTTAATAAAGATTTTGTAAATGATATAAAAAATGGAACAGCAACTAAAATGATAGCCGCTATGAAAGATAATAGTTATTATGATTTTATGCCAGAAGCACCCGTTTTATTAGTTCATGGAAAAGTAGATAATTTTGTCCCTTTTTATAATGCTCAAAAAGCTTACGACAAAATGACCTCTAAAGGAGCAAACATTAAACTTATTGGCATAGAAGATGGTGATCATAGTAACATAACTCCTCAATATAATAATGCAACTATAGGCTTCTTTGAACAATTTAAAAGTAAAAATCTTAAAAAATAAATAAATTCAAAATAATTGTTAATCCAAACAAGCCTTTAAAAGGCTTGTTTTTTATTTAAAAGTAAATGAAACTGAATTATTTTTAGTTAATTTTAAACAATATTCTGAAGGTTTATAGCAAATTAACATGAAACAAAGCTTAACATATTATCTTACTTTATTGGTTATTAAATTTAAGGGAATAAAAAAGAACTTTAGTAATATACCTATAGACTATAAAAAAATTAGAAAGGAGGATGTTCACTACCCTTGCTATAAATTTTCTAAACAAAATCAACTAAAAACTTTTAAGGTTTCTGAAACGTTAATCACTGAAATTGGTTTAAATAAAAACTCTGATAAATTATTAGTATTTATACATGGTGGTGCTTTTATTTCTGGCCCTGCTCAGCATCATTGGGATACTGCTAAAGAAATAGCTAAAAAAACCAATTACATAATATGGATGTGTGATTATCCTAAAGCTCCTGAAAACAAAATAACCACTATCACTAAAAACATTGATTCAATATATCATACTGCCTTAAAACAATATAGTCCTAATAAAATTTCATTTATCGGAGATTCTGCGGGAGGTACATTAATTACTTGCTTAATGCAAAGACTAGTCATAAAAAACAACAAACTTCCAAATAAAATAATCTTAATTTCTCCTGTAATGGATGCTAGCATGTCTAATCCAGAAATAGAAAAAATAAATGCAAAAGATCCAATGCTATCAATAAAAGGGGTAGTAAGTGCAAAAAAAATGTGTGTTGACAATGAAGATTTAAAAAATGAAATTATTTCGCCCATCTATGGTAATTTTAAGAACTTTCCTAAAACAGTTTTATGCATTGCTGAAAATGACATCACTTACCCAGATCAAAAGCTAACCATACAAAAAATGAAAGCTGCTAATATAGATTTGTTAGTTATTGAAGGAAAAAACATGCCACATATATGGCCTCTTTTACCTGTAATGAAAGAAGCTAAAACTTCCTTAAAAAATATCATTGATATTATAAATAATAATGACAATGATTATCTAAATTAGTTTTCAAAAATAAATAACAAACTAAATCACCTAATCTACTCATATTATGGTTATACCTGATATTAATAACATCTTGTTTTTTTTAGCTGCTGCTTCATTTTTAATTCTTATTCCTGGCCCATCCGTATTATATATCATCGCTAAAAGTATGGAACAAGGTTTTAAGGCAGGGATTGCCTCTGTTCTTGGTATAGGAATAGGAAGCATTATTCATGTTCTGTTTGCAGCCATTGGTATATCCTCTATTTTATTAGCCTCCGCTACTGCTTTTTCAATTATAAAATATGCTGGTGCCCTTTATTTAATTTATTTAGGCATTAAAAAGTTAGTAGAGAAACCTACTGAAGAACAACCTGTGATAAATACAAAAAATACCAAGCTTAGTAAAATATTTTACGAAGGTATTTTAGTGAATACCTTTAATCCAAAAACAGCCATATTTTTCTTTTCTTTTCTTCCTCAATTTATTAATATTGAAAGAGGTGGTAATGCGAGTCAAATATTATTTCTTGGTATTTTGTTTACAATTTATGCAGTATCAAGTGATATGTTATATGTTATACTATCAGTTAAAATGTCAAAATGGTTTTCTGATTCTAAAGAATATTTAAGAAAACAAAAAATTATAACTGGTAGCATATATATTTTATTAGGTTTAATAACCTTAACTATTAATCAGCCAAATAAAAACGCTACTAGCATCAAATAACTGTTTTACAACAGAACAAAACCATACAATGCTCTTTGGAATTGTATGGTTTTTACAATATCATATTTTGTTTTGACTCCCTATATCAATTTAAGACGTTAATGATCTCCATCTACTTGGTAAAAATAACTCTCTTTTTTCTTGTAAATAGGCATCTATAATTCTTGGCTTTCTATCTAAAATAACCTCTACCGTGTCTGTTGTAGGTTCAGACCATTTTTGAGCTAAAACATCAAGCTCTACAATATGATACGCTAACCATTTAGGTAGTTTTGCTTGTTTTGTCAACTTATGCAAAAATGCATCTCTAGAAATATCTTCATAACTAACTTTCTTACCTGTAACATACGATAATCTTTCTGCCATATTTTGATGAGAAAGCGCTTCTGGCCCTGATATTACCAGCGCTTCTTCATTCAATTTAGTTGACTTCAACAAGTATTTTACAGCTATTTCTGCCACATCTCTGGCGTCTACGTAATTTCTTACTGCTTCTCCCATGACCCCATAAATTTTACCAAAATGTTTTATCGTAAATGTATTTCGTTCCCAATTTTGCATAAATGAATGTGGTTGTAAAACACAATAATCTAACTTACTTTCTTTTAATTCTCGTTCTATTTTACGATGCCAATCACTGACTTCTACATGTATATTATTGGGTACTACTGGTGCTGATAACTTTACTATTCTTTCTATATTAAGTACTTTCGCTACTTCAATTATATTGGTTTCGTAAGTAATTTGGTCTAAAGAAGTAGCTGTTAGTAAAAAAATAGCATCCGCTTTACTACATACTTGCTTTATATGTTCTTTATTTTTTAAATCTGCAGCTACATAACTTACTCCTTCCAGTTCTTTTAGTTCTTTTGGCAGTATTCTTTCTGGACTTCTTAATATTCCTCTAACATGACAATTTCTTTTACTCAAAATTTTTACTACCTCAGAACCTACTGTTCCTGTTGCTCCGAAAACAACAATAGTAGGTTTACTTAATTCTTTCATTTACCTCTTTTTTAATTTTACTTTCCAAGTTATAATTACAGTTCCTATAAGTGATGATAACAGAATATCAAACCTATAGTTTTGCATGTTTCCTAATTCTATAGTTACCAATGCTAAGCTCATTATAATTACTAGCAACAATCCTACTCTTACAAACTTATTTTCAGGAAACTTGTTTATTCGCTGCATTAGCCAAAGTATTAGAAAACTAATCACCGTTGCTATTAATGAAGGAATAGCAATACTAACAAAGCTATTCTTCATCACTATTTCATTTTTTATCATCCAACCTGAGCACCATGCCATTACCCCTGGAAATAAATATGCTGGTACAATAGCCTTTATAAAAGTTTTTGTTGTAAAACTATTTTCGTCTAAACTTACTGTTTTCATAACATTATCTTCTAAATGGGTTTATTCTTAATCCTACAGAAATATATGATTTTAGCGAAGTGTCAAATCCATATATTACCTCATCTTCATCATTCTGAAACTCATGCTTTTCAAATATTGAATGTGTTCCTCTAAATAATATGCCTATACTTTTAGTTAACCAGTAATTATATTCTACACCGACCAATGCAGTAGTAAAAATATTTTTAGTTACTCTTAATCCACTACCATTACGTTTTTGTACTAGCTTATCTATATTCACCGTAAAATCATTCAACTCTCCTAGTAATTTAACAGCATGTTTTTTATTAAAGTTATACTTTATATATGTACTGGGTAAACCAACAGCAAACGTGATTTTATTTCTCAAGTTCCCTGAAAAGTTAAGTACTGGATTTACCATAGTTTCTCCCGAAAGAGTTAGATAACCTATCCCAAAGCTTAACACATAATAATTTTGTTGATTTTTACTTTTAAATCGTTTTTCAGCAAATAGAATTCCATTAATTTTTAAATCATTATCTGTCAACTCTCTGTTGAAATCTCCTATAACATGCGGCATTATTAAGGCATTTATTGACCAGTTTTCAGCAATTCGATACTGCGCCAACACACTATAATTTACATTATAGTAAGATGCTTTACTATTTAAAAACGAAGGTTTAAAGGAATTGTAGGATAACGAGTGATAATCCATACCTATAGTATTAAAAACACCAAACTTTTGAGATCTTAAAAGTGGGAAACTAAACTTTGTACTTACCCTTTGATAATCGTATAATTGATTGTTATTTATTTCTGGTGTATAATGTGCATAAAACATATCTCTGTCTCTATCTGAGACAAAAACATCGCCTGTTACTTGCCCGTAGGCTTTACCTAACAGCAACATGAATAAAATTCCAATTTTTTTTCTAACCATAATTTGTATTAATTAAATTCAATACAAATATTGGCTGAATAAAGCCTCGTTAAATTACCATTTGGTAATTAATACCATTTACAACTTAAAATTACATCAGAATTGATATAACAATAGAATACAAAAACTTGGGTGTATACTACTAAGGATTATTTAGCTTCACTAATTTCTTTTCTGATCCTACTTAAAGATTGTGGTGTTACTCCTAAAAAAAGAGAAAGATCTTTTAAAGGTACTCTAAAAATTAAATCGGATCTTTTTAATAAATCTAAATATCTTTCTTTAGCTGTTAGTGATTGAAAATTATGAATTCCATATAAAACACTTGCAAAAGCATCTTCCCAAATTAATCGACCAAACTTCTGCCATAAAGGAAACTTATTATATAAGTCTTCCATTTTTTGATACGAAATGCTGTAAATTTCTGTTTTTTCTATCGCTTTAATATAAGAATTAGAACGCTCTCTATTTTTTATTTTAGAAATGTCTGCTATAAATTCATTTTCAAAAGCAAAGTATCGAGTATGTTGTACCTCCTCTATAACATCATAAATAATAAGTCCTCCAGAAGCTATAAAATAATAATCAGTTACCAACTGCTCTTTTTTAATAAGATACTTATCTTTTTGAAGAGTTCTAAATTCAAAAAAAGATAAAATTTCAGTTAAATCATCTTTTTCTAAAGTTACATAACTATTGATATATTTAATTAATTTTTCCATGTATTCTAGATAACTAATTACTTATATCAATAGTTTTTATTTTCTTTTTTGGTTTAAACTCTTAGGTCTTTCTTGCTTTACTAACGGTGTACCATATAAGTCGAAATCACCAGCATCATGAATTTCAATATCTATAAATTCACCTAACTTAATATAATACTCTTTAGCATCAACAATCACATCATTGTCTACGTCTGGTGAATCAAACTCTGTACGCCCATAGTAATACTCACCATCTTTCCTATCAAACAAACAACGGAATGTTTTCCCTATTTTTTCCTGATTTAGCTCCCAAGATATTTGTGACTGTACTTCCATGATTTCATTAACACGTCTAAACTTTACATCTGCTGGTACATTGTCTTCTAAAGCAAAAGCTCCTGTATTTTCTTCATGTGAATATTCAAATGCTCCCAAACGTTCAAAACGCATTTCTTCTACCCAATCTTTCAACTCTTGAAATTGTTCTTCCGTTTCTCCTGGGTATCCTACAATTAATGTAGTTCTAATAGCCATATTAGGTACAAACTCTCTAAACTTCTTGATTAAATCAGTTGTTTTTTCGTGTGTTGTACCACGTTTCATAGACTTTAAAATCTCTGTATTGATATGTTGCAAAGGAATATCTAAGTAATTACATACTTTAGGCTCATTTTTCATTACTTCTAACACATCCAACGGAAAACCAGTTGGAAATGCATAATGTAAACGAATCCATTCTATTCCTTCCACTTTCACCAATTCTTTTAATAAATCAGCTAACGCACGTTTTTTATATAAATCTAACCCATAATAAGTCAAATCTTGTGCTATTAGCATAATTTCTTTAATGCCATTAGCCGCTAGTTTTTCAGCTTCCGTTACTAAATTTTCAATTGGAGTAGATTTATGCTTTCCTCTCATTAACGGAATGGCACAAAATGAACAAGGGCGATCACATCCTTCAGCTATTTTTAAGTATGCATAGTGTTTAGGAGTAGTTGTTAATCGTTCTCCAATTAACTCATGCTTATAATCCGCTTCTAAAACTTTTAACAAGTTGGGTAAATCATGTGTTCCAAAATACTGATCTACATTGGTTATTTCCCTTTCTAAATCTGGTTTATAGCGTTCACTCAAACAACCAGATACAAAAACTTTATCTACCTCTCCTCTTTCTTTCTTTTGCGCATAATGTAAAATAGTATCTACACTTTCCTCCTTTGCTTTCCCAATAAAACCACAGGTATTGATTACCACAATATTTCCATCATCATTTTCATCTTCATGTACAACGTTTTTACCATTGGCTTTCAGCTGTCCCATCAACACCTCACTATCGTAAACGTTTTTAGAACATCCTAAAGTAACTACATTGATTTTGTTTTGTTTTACTGTTTTTGTACGCATCTTAAAAAAATTCGGTGTGCAAAATTACGGCTTTTTTACGATTTACACTGCCTTAATTATTGATAATCATTTGGTATTTTTCTAACTTTCGTCAATTGCTCAAATGCATATCCTAGTTTTAATAATTCATTTTCAGATAAAGGCCTACCGATAAAAGTTAAACTAATGGGTTCTCCTGTTTCTTTATAGCCCATTGGTACGGTTAATGTTGGTAGTTTAGCTACAGCTGCCACTGCTGAATGATTATTATTTATAGATACAACCACATCAACCTTTTTAGTGATTAATGCTTCTAAATACTTTTCTCCTTCCTTTTGTAATTTATTTTTTATTTCAGAGAGTTTTTTTACTGAAGTTGTATCTGCAACTATTCCTTCAAACAAATCTTGTCCATATGGTGCTCTTTTTACTAAATCTAAACTATTAAACTTCACAATATCTTTTACATTAGATACTTTTAAAGAGTCATTCCCTGATGATTTAATATAGTGAGGTAAATCATGCTTCATTTCTGTTGTCAATAAATTTAAGAAACCTTCATAATTCATTTCATCAGGTGATAATTCTACGATAACCGCCTTACTTCCTTTTATTTTATGTACTGACTTTTTATATATCGAATCGGTTAATAACGGTGTTAAAACTCCTATTTTCTTCCCCTCTAAATATTCATTACTCCAATTTAAATTAAAATAATCATTGGGTAACTTATTTGTTAAAGTAGTAGTGCTATCAAGTACATCAAGTCCTATCATTGCTTCTAAAAGAATTGCATTATCAACAACATTTTTAGTCATAGGTCCTGGTGTATCTAACGTACTTGAAATAGGGACTATTCCTGATCTACTAAGAAAACCAATAGTTGGCTTTAATCCTACCACTGAATTTAAGCTTGATGGAGAAGTTATTGATCCAGATGTTTCTGTTCCTATGGCTGCTACTGCATAATTTGCTGCTACTGCAACTCCACTTCCTGCACTTGAGCCACCTGTTTCAAAACGCTTCCTTCCATAAGGGTTTAATGTTTGACCTCCAGTAGCACTATATCCTAAAGGACAATCATTACAGAAAAAATATGCCCATTCACTAAGATTTACTTTTCCTAAAATTAAGGCGCCAGACTTTTTTAGTCTCTCAATAATAAATGCATCTTTTTGTGGTAAATTATCTTTAAAAACAACTGCCCCTGCAGTAGTAGCCATCGTAATAATGTCTATATTATCTTTTACAAGAATTGGCATTCCATAAATTTGAGAATCTACCTTACCCAAAAGCCTTTCTCTGTCTTTCTCTTTTGCTTCTTTTAATATATTAGGATTAAGGCTTATAATTGCATTTAACCTTTTTGTAGTATCCTTTTCAAACTTTCGTATTCTATACAAATAGAATAAGATTAACTTTTCATAACTAAGTTTACCTTCTTCAATGTTTTTTTGTATTGAGGTAATATTGTTTTCTAAAATTAATGGCTTTAATTTTATATAGTCACTTTCTGTAAATTTCTCCAAATCTTTTTCAAAAGGTTTAAACTCTTTATTTAAGTCTAAATATTTTGACTGAATCAGTTTAAACCGCATTCTTGAGTTTTCATGCTCTTGTTGTCTTGCTATTTCAGCTATTTCACTTGTTTTAACTACTTCTATCATAGAATTTTCTTTATTATTTTTTTTACTACAATTTATTATTAATAAAACACTTATGATTATAAAAACTTTCTTCAAAACTTGTTATTTATTTGATTACCAAATATAAAGCTTTAAAAAGAAAAACTCCCTTCTAAATGATTAGAAAGGAGCTTTATATATCTTGTTATTACTATTTTATTTAAAAAAGCTATCCACAAACTCAAACTTATTGAATACTTGTAAATCATCAATTCCTTCTCCAACTCCAATGTACTTTACAGGTATTTTAAATTGATCAGAAATACCAATAACTACACCTCCTTTTGCTGTACCATCTAATTTGGTTACTGCTAATGAAGTTACTTCTGTTGCTTTTGTAAATTGTTTTGCTTGTTCAAAAGCATTTTGGCCTGTAGAACCATCTAAAACCAATAATACATCATGAGGAGCATCTGGGACTACCTTTTGCATGACTCTTTTAATTTTAGAAAGCTCGTTCATTAAATTCACTTTATTATGCAAACGTCCAGCAGTATCAATAATAATAACATCAGCATCTTGATTAATTCCAGACTGTACGGTATCAAAAGCTACAGAGGCAGGATCTGACCCCATTTCTTGACGTACAATAGGCACTTCTGTCCTATCTGCCCATACTTGTAATTGATCAATAGCTGCGGCTCTAAATGTATCTGCTGCTCCAAGTACTACCTTTAACCCTTTCTTTTTAAATTGTGAGGCTAATTTTCCTATCGTAGTTGTTTTTCCAACTCCATTTACTCCAACTACCATCAATACATAAGGCTTTGTATTTTTAGGTATCGTAAAATCTGTTTCGTCTCCAGTATTAGTTTCAGAAAGTAAACCTGCTATTTCTTCTCGTAATATTTGGTTCAGTTCTTCAGTACCTAAATATTTGTCACGAGATACACGTTCTTCTATTCTATCAATAATTTTTAACGTAGTATCTACTCCAACATCAGAAGAGACCAAAATTTCCTCTAAATTATCCAATACATCATCATCTACCTTTGATTTTCCGGCAACTGCTTTAGATAGTTTTGAGAAAAAACTTGTTTTAGATTTTTCTAATCCTTTATCTAAGGTTTCTTTTTTCTCTTTTGAGAAGATTCTTTTAAAAAAACTCATTCTTAAATTTTATAATCGCTTACAATAGGTTAAAAACTATACCAAATACGGTAGTATAGCCAAATTGTCATCCTTACAATTATTTAATACAGTTAAAACAGTGAGAATTTCTCTATTTACTTCAATTAGAATGACAAAATGTAAATATATAAAAAAAGCTACTCCCAAAAATTGAAAGTAGCTTCTCTTTAAACTGTATTACAAGAATTACTTCTTTGCTATAAAGTCGTTTACTTGTGTTGGATCCATAATAGCCTCAACAAATGTATAAGCTCCAGTTTTTGGAGACTTTATCATTTTGATAGCTTTGGTTAATCTTTTTGAACCTGTCTGTAACGTTGCTACTGATTTCTTTGCCATTTTCTATAAAATTTGTGCCGTAGCTAATTATTTAATTTCTTTATGAACTGTCATTCTCTTTAAGATTGGATTAAATTTCTTTAATTCCATTCTATCTGGAGTGTTCTTTTTATTCTTTGTTGTAATATAACGTGAAGTTCCTGGTTGTCCAGTTCCTTTATGCTCTGTACATTCTAATATAACCTGAACTCTGTTTCCTTTTTTTGCCATCTCTCTAAAATTTTATCTAGTAAGGAATTATTTTGTTAAGAAACCTTTTTCTCTAGCTTCTTTGATAACAGCAGAGATTCCTTTTTTATTAATATTTTTTAATGCAGAAGCAGATACTTTTAAAGTAATCCATTTATCCTCTTCTGGAATATAAAAACGCTTAGTCATTAAGTTAGCGTTAAATTTTCTTTTAGTTCTGTTTAAAGCGTGCGATACGTTGTTACCTACCATCGCTTTTTTTCCTGTTAATTCACAAACTCTAGACATCTTCTTGACAGTTTTATAGTGTTATTTCTAAACGAGGTGCAAATTTATGAATTTTAATTCATTGCACAAAAATATTCTCGATTAAATTTTATTTTATTTTAATCTATTAACTATTAGGGTTCAGCATCTAACCCTCTGGAAGCATAACGGGTGCAAAAGTACTAATTTTTTAATAAAATAACTTGTAATAATTCTAAAGATTTAGTTACTGTTCTATTAATAACTTTCTCTCTAGGTTTTCCAAAGTTAAATTCCTCTACTATTACTTCTTCTTTGCTTGCAATAGCAATATACACTAATCCTACACTTTTATCATTATGATCCGTTGTGGGACCAGCATTCCCGGTTACTGCAACTGCATAATCTACCTGTAACTTTTCTAAACATCCTACAGCCATTTCTTCAGCTACTTGTGCGCTAACAACCGAATGATTATTAATTGTTTTTGAAGAGACGTTTAATAACTGTTCTTTTAACTCTGCCGTGTATGTAATATAGCTTCCTTTATAATACGCTGAAGAACCCGCTACTGAAACTAAAGTTGATGCTATTTTACCTCCGGTTAAGCTTTCTGCTGTTGCTACTGTTTTATTTTTTTCTTTTAATAGCTCTCCTACTCTTTTTTCTAATAATGCTTCTTCATCAACTCCTACAATAATATCATTGATTAATACTTTTAGTTCTTCAATATTCTTAGACATTGTTTCATCTAAAAGTTTTTTATCATTTCCTTTTGCAGATAAACGTAATCGGACTTTTCCATAAGATGGTAAATAAGCTAATTTGATAAAAGATGGTAAGTTGTTTTCCCACGCTGCTATTCTTTCTGCAATTACACTTTCTCCTGTACCTACTGTTAAAATAGTTTTATGTATTATAAAAGGTAACTTAAATTTTTCTTGTAGTTTAGGTAATACTTCATACTTCATTAAACCTTTCATCTCATAAGGAACTCCTGGTAAAGAAACAAAAACAGTATTATTTTCCTCAAACCACATTCCTGGTGCGGTTCCCAAACGATTCATTAGTAAAGTAGCTTTTGAAGGTAATTGTGCTTGATATCTTTGTACTTCGTTAAAAGGGTGATTTACCTTTTTAAATAAATACTTTATGTTTTCAATAACTTCTGGGTATTCTACTAAATTTTTGTCGTTAAAATATGACGCTATCGTTTTTTTTGTGATATCATCTTTCGTAGGGCCTAAACCACCAGTTACAATGACAATATCTGCTCTATTTTCTGCTTCATTTAAAGCGTTTAAAATATGTTTTTCTTCATCTTGAATAGATGATATTTGATATACTGAAACTCCTATTTTATTTAATTCTTGACCAATCCATTGTGAATTGGTGTCTACAATTTGACCAATTAAGATTTCATCTCCTATGGTTATAATTTCTGCTTTCATATTTAATTTGAAAGTTACATGATTTAATACGGAAAGAAAGCAATAATATGATTAATAGCAAAAAAAACTCTTCACTATTAAGCGAAGAGTTTTCCTTTTTTAATTTATAGTTCCTGAAAAACTTTCAGCTTCTTCACATTCTATTTTTCCATCCTTAATTTAAATCTATTAAAGAAGTATGATTTAATAACGCATTTCAAGGTTTACATCTTCAAAAACTATTGAACATCTACAATCTACAACCGAATAGCTTACTATAAAATTCTTTTCCCAACCATCAGAAGGTTTCCCCTCTTCATCTATCTATATACAAGTCAACACCGGTGTTCCAACAAAAGCTTTCATTTCTGTTATATTTCCATTGTCTCCATTGGATAAATTTACTACTTCCAGTTCTGGGGTACTATTACAATTGATTCCTTCTAACACCGTATTAGAACTCAAGTCCAATTCGGTTAATTGATTTCCATAACAAACTAATTTTTTCAAGTTTTTATTATTACTAATATTCAAGTTAGTTACCCCGTTGTGTATTTAGAAAAAGCTACACAAACCACTAAAAAGTAGTAAATCGCAATCACCACACTATAATTTATATGCACAATTTTTCTAAATGCACAACAGATTTATTTATATGTATGCTATTTTTTATTTTCTAAAAATTAAGATTCTCCTATTTGATCAATCAAGGAACCATCATTCATTGGTTTATTTTTTTTCCAGTTTCTCTCCAGCCCTGTATATACTAAATAACATCCGAGAATTCCAAATGGAGCTGCTATTAAACCAAGTAACAAATCATTTGCTGTTTCCAAAAAGTTTGATTCAATTAACATAAAAAAAACACCCAATAACATTCCAAATATAAATGCAGATGTATAATAAGTTGCAACACCTAATATAGCTATTCCCCATTTATGCTTATTATATTCTTCTGCCAATTCATAAAATTTTTTCCCGATAAAATATAAGAGTACTAATCCTAACATAGCTTATTTTTATTTAATTTTTATACTAAACGCTTGTTTTCCTTCTATAATTCCTGTCAATACATCATTCTCTTCAACTTTTCCAACACCAGCAGGAGTTCCTGTAAAAATAATATCTCCTTTTTTAAGTGTGAAGTATTGCGACACATAACTTATTAGCTCATCAACTTTCCATAACATAGATTGTGTATTGCCATCTTGCACCACTTCATCATTTCTCTTTAATTGAAAAGAAATATTATTTACATCAAATTCTTCTTTTGGAAAAAACTCGCCTACTATAGCACTACCATCAAAAGCTTTTGCTTTTTCCCACGGCAATCCTTTTTCTTTGCATTTTGCCTGTACATCACGAGCTGTTAAATCAATCCCTAATCCAATAGTATCATAATATTTATGAGCAAACTTTGGAGAAATATACTTTCCAACTTTATTAATTTTTACTAAAACTTCTACTTCGTAATGAATATCATTAGAAAATGGCGGAATAAAAAAAGGCATTTTTTTAGGTAAAATGGCTGAATCAGGCTTTAAAAAAACCACTGGACTTTCAGGCTTTTCATTCTCTAATTCTTCTATATGTTTCGCATAATTACGACCAATACAAATTATCTTCATTTATTTAATTACGAATTAACAATTTTAAATTACGAATCCTTTATCTTAATACGAATTCGTGTTTTTTTATATTTAATACTTTATGAATTGCCTATGGTATCCATTTTTTAGGAAAATTAGGCTTTCTTTTTTCTAAGAATGCATCTCTACCTTCTTTAGCCTCATCCGTCATATAAGCTAAACGGGTTACTTCTCCTGCAAACACTTGCTGTCCTACCATACCATCATCAGTTAAATTCATTGCAAACTTTAACATTTTTATAGAAGTTGGTGACTTTTCTAATATCTCTTGTGCCCAATCAAATGCTGTTTGCTCCAACTCATCATGTGGAATTACGGCATTTACCATTCCCATTTCATAAGCTTCTTGAGCCGAGTAATTTCTTCCTAAAAAGAAAATTTCTCTTGCTTTCTTTTGCCCAACCATCTTCGCTAAATATGCAGATCCATATCCAGCATCAAAAGAAGTAACATCTGCATCAGTCTGTTTAAAAATAGCATGTTCTTTACTCGCTAATGTTAAGTCACAAGTAACATGTAAGCTATGTCCACCACCTACAGCCCAACCTGGCACTACACAAATTACAGCTTTTGGCATAAAACGAATTAAACGTTGTACTTCTAAAATATTCAATCTATGATAACCGTCTTTTCCTACATATCCTTGATGTCCGCGTGCATTTTGATCTCCTCCTGAACAAAAACTCCAAACACCATCTTTGGTAGAAGGCCCTTCTGCTGATAATAATACTACACCAATATCTGTATCTTCATGTGCATCATGAAATGCATCTAATAATTCTGAAGTAGTATGCGGACGAAAAGCATTACGAACATTAGGTCGATTAAAAGCAATTCTTGCTACATTATGCGACTTTTTATAGGTAATATCGGTATACTCCTTTGCAGTTTTCCATTCAGGTTTTATCATAATTTAAAAAAATTTGCGTTACTTATTTGAGCAAAAATAATACAATAACTTTATTTTCTTTTTTATATTTGAATCATATAAATATATTCCCTATGAAACACCTGACTCTTTTATTAGCACTTTTTATAACATTAGTTTCTTTTTCACAAGAAGTTATCACTAAATCAATAGACTCTAAAGAACTTAAACAAAAGAGGAAATTTAAAGTATATCTTCCTAAAAATTATAAAAAAGATTTAACAGCTAATTACCCTATAGCTATTGTATTGGGTGATCAATATATATTTGATTTATATGTAGGAAATGCCAAACTTTTTGCAGACGTTGATAAAGCTCCTAGGCAAATTGTAGTTGGAATTGATATGGGAGAAACCTATGCTAAAGATATTTCTATTGTTCCTTCTACCAACATGCTTACTAGTAGAGCACAACACTTTTATAAATTCATCAAACATGAGTTGATTCCTTATATGGAGGCTAATTTTAAAACATCAGCTTTTATGACCATTACAGGTGAAGGAAAAGCTGCTAATTTTTTAACACATTACTTAAAAGAACCAGAGCCTATTTTTAATGCTTATATTGCTGCTACTCCAGAGTTTCCTCAATTTGCGCCACAAATTATAGAATCATATACTTTAAAAAGGTTAGGGGCTATTGACAACACCTATTATATCTACGCAAGTAATTCAGAAAAACAAACTACACCTGAATTATATAGTCGTTTTAGTGACATTAGTGCTTTTTTATCTTCTTTCGAAGCTAAAAACTTACATGTAACTTTTGATAAGTTTCCAAATTCGCCTAGTTTTTTATCTACTATTAGTGAAACCATACCTAGAGCATTTACTAAAATGTTCTCTTTATATGCTAAAATATCAAAGGAAGAATTTGAAAGTAATGTTAAAGATTTAGAACCTCTTGATGCCATCAAGTATGTAGAAAAAAAATACCTAGATATTCAATACTTATATGGAGCAAACTTAAATGTGAGATTGGATGATATTTATGCAATTGAAGGAATTGTAATGGATAAAATGGATGGTGATTATTTAAGAGTTTTAGGTGATTTTGTAATGATTAAATACCCTGACTCACATATTGGTGACTTCTATATTGGTAAATTTTATGAATTAGGTAAAGATTATGAAAAAGCAGATTTTTACTATAAGCAAGCTTATGGTAAAATGAACCTTTCCGACCCTAACGCAGATGATTTTTACGAAAACATTAAACGTGTTAACGATTTAATGGGAAGTCAAAAACCAGATGAAGAAATTCTTCCTGAAGAAGAGGAAAACAACGAAGAAGAGGAAGAAGATGATAAGTAAAAAAAAAGAGCTTTAAACTAGCTCTATTCTATCTTCTTTTAAAACTATTTTCTTTGTTTTATACAAACTACCAATAGCTCTCTTGAATGCTTTTTTACTCATTTGTAAGTGAAATTTAATCGATTCTGGAGAGCTTTTGTCTGTTAATAATAAATAGCCTTTTTCTTCTAATTTATCTAAAATAATGGCTACATCTTTGTCTATTACATTTTTAAATCCTTGTGGTCTTAAGGACACGTCTATTTTTTCATCTTCACGTATCTTTTTAACATAACCAACAGTTTTCATTCCTTCCTCTATATCAGAGAAGATTTCGTTATTATATAGAAGTCCCTCAACCTCTTCATTCACTAAAACTATATATCCTAAAGCTGTTTGTTGCCCTATAACTAAGTCTACTTTATCGCCTTCTTTTAATTCCATATTTATAAACTTTTAAAATAGTTTTTTAAAACTATATCGTTAACTTCTTTTGGTGTAAAAACCTCTAATATTCTTGGTTGGCTCCCTTCATTATAAAAATTCTCCAATACTTTATCTAATTCACTTAAATTACCTACAGCATCATACTCAAAATTATACATTTTAGCCAAATGCTCAGCCGTTAAATTATGTGGAGTTTCAAAATAATCTGTTGCATTGGTTGTTAAAGGTCCTGGAATGAATCGGAAAATGCCTCCTCCTCCATTATTTAAAATAATAATCCTAAAATTAGACGGTATATTCGTATTCCATAATGCATTACTGTCATAAAAAAAGCTTAAATCTCCCGTGACAAAAACCGTTGGTTTTTCATTCACATAAGCAGCTCCGATAGCTGTACTAGTGCTTCCATCAATACCACTAGTTCCTCTATTACAAAAAATATTCAATGAAGGATTCACATCGAATAACAATGAATATCGAATGGTAGAACTATTACTTATTTGAAACTGATACTCATTAGGAATTGTATTTAAAATTGCTTCGAATACTTTTAAATCTGAATATTCACACTTTTCTAAATACTTAGCATGTTTAACGGCTCGTTCTTCTTTTACTTGTAACCATTCTGATTGATAAGCACTTTGAACTGTTACTGTTTTATTATATAAACTTCTTAAAAATGTTACTGGTTTTACTTGAATAAAACTACTTAAACATTGATAGGTATCCATTACCTTTAAATCATCTAGATGCCAATGATGTGAAGGTTTAAAAGCTCTTAAAAATTGTTTTATTTTTTTAGAAACCACCATACCTCCTAATGTTAATAGAACTTCAGGTTGTAAAGCTTTAAACTCTTCTTCTTTTAAAGGAAAAATAAGTTTATCTATAGAATTAATAAACTTTTTATGATAAACGTTCGATGTAGTTTCTGTCAGTACTAACACTGATGACTCCTCTATAAAGCGGTCTAATACCTGTTGTAATTTATTATCAGGAAAATTACTCCCAACTAAAATCATTTTTTTAGAAGCTGAATTCCATATAGAAGCATAATAGTCTATCGATTCTTTTTCAGGCTTTAAAACAGATACTTCTTCTTTTATCACAGGATATTCTTGTAAAACATCTACCGTTTCATAAAGAGGTTCATCAAAAGGCACATTAATATGTACTGGCCCCTTTTGTTGGATAGCATTTTGTAAAGCTTTACTTACCTTTTCTTTATTCTCATCAGTATACTCGTTCCCTTCAACTAAATTAGCAGAAAATAAGATGTGATTCTCAAAAACATTCTCTTGACGAATGGTTTGTCCATCACCAATATCAATCCTATTTTTAGGTCTATCTGCTGAAATAACTACTAATGGAATTTGACTGTAAAAAGCTTCTGAAATAGCTGGATAATAGTTTAACAAGGCAGACCCAGATGAACAAACAATGACAACTGGTTTTTGTTTTTGTTGCGCTATTCCCATGGCAAAAAATGCTGCACAACGCTCATCTACCACACTTAAGGTTTCTATCTCTGGGTGGTTGGAAAAACCAATAGTCAATGGTGCATTTCTAGATCCAGGAGAAATCACTACAGTGTCAATAGCATATTGATGACAAACAGAGATTACTAATTGTGCTAATTCTTTCTTGGGATACATGTATGTTAAACGCCTTATTTAATTTTTAAAAGGCCGTAAAGTTACGAAGTTTCCCTTTCATAGTTACTGAAGTGATTTAAACTTTTTTATAAATTAAAAAATTATAGGCACCATATTATCAATTGAGTTTTTCAATGCCAATTTTTTAATCATATACTTTTATATGGATTTTATTTTTATTATTTTTAAGTGTGTAGTAGTTAATACAATCTATATAGATTGTATTTTTTAACCTCTCTTTTAGAGAGGTTTTTACGTTTTATAGACTAATACTATTTTACCTATAGAATATATAAAATTATCGTATCAATAATTTCTCATACCTTTTATTTTATATTATATATTTGGCGGCAGTCTAAATGTTCGGGGGAACATACAGATGATTTTAAATATATTGACTGTCTTTAATTAGGCAGTCTTTATTTTTTCTACTTATATTTTTCTATCTAAAAATTAAGCAAACCTTTTTTTCTTTACCCTATACCAATTAAACGTTAATAGGATGCATATACATTAGAAAGTAATATTTACTTGTTATTCAAAAACAAAAAACCAGAAGACAATGTATATCTTCTGGTTATCAAATTTATTTAAAGTGTACTTTTTAATTTCCTTTTTTGTAGTCTGCTAAAAACTTCTCTAATCCAATATCTGTTAATGGGTGTTTTAATAAACCTTCAATAGCTTTTAAAGGCCCAGTCATTACATCTGCTCCTATTTTAGCACAATCAATAATGTGCATTGTATGACGTACAGAAGCAGCTAAGATTTCTGTTTCAAACATATAATTATCATAAATCTGACGGATTTCAGAAATTAAATTCAACCCATCTGTAGAAATATCATCTAAACGCCCTATAAATGGAGATACATAAGTAGCTCCTGCTTTAGCAGCTAACAAAGCTTGTCCAGCCGAAAATACTAAAGTTACGTTTGTTTTAATTCCTTTATCAGAAAAATATTTACATGCTTTAATACCGTCTCCTATCATTGGTAATTTTACTACAATTTGAGGATTCAATGCAGCTAAAGCTTCACCTTCTCTTACCATTCCTTCAAAATCGGTAGCAATTACCTCTGCAGAAACATCTCCTTCTACTATCTCACAAATAGCTTTATAGTGATTAATAATATTTTCTTCACCAGTAATTCCTTCTTTTGCCATTAAAGATGGATTGGTAGTAACTCCATCTAAAATACCTAAAGCTTGCGCCTCTTTTATTTGTTCAAGATTAGCCGTATCGATAAAAAATTTCATGTATCTAAAATTTAAAAGTTGTGTTCTTAATAATTTAAAAAGTAACGTTTTATTACGCTGCGAATTTACAATTTAAAATGGTTCATCAATATTTTTTCGTATACTTTATCAGGTAAAATTCGTTTTAAAACAATAGAAAACTTTTCCATAAACGCTCCTACTTTATAATGGATTTTAGGATGTTTGGTTTCTATTATTTTATGAATTGCTTTTGCCATTATTATAGGGTCTTTTCCAGCATCTACATGCTCATTTATTAAAGCTAAGCCTTCTCCGTATTTTTCTTTATAAGCAGAATCTTCAAAAACTGGCGTATGGTATCTACCGGCTGCCATATTGGTGGCAAAATCTCCTGGCGCAACATTGGTTACTTCAATACCAAAACTTTTTACTTCCATTCGTAAAGCCTCTGTTACCAATTCCAATGCTCCTTTACTAGCTGAATACACTCCTCTAAATGGTAACCCCATATAACCTGCAATAGAAGTTGTATTTATAATCAAACCTTTTTGTTGCTTACGCATTACAGGCAACACCTCTTTAATCACATCAATCACTCCAAATAAATTCGTATCAAAATTGGCTTTCATCTCTTCAGTTGGAGTGTCTTCAATAGGCCCTGTAATCCCTTTTCCTGCATTATTAATTAATACATCAATTCTTTGTTCTTTAGACGCTACTTCAGCTATTGCTCTTTTTATGGAGTCTTTTCTAGTAACATCTAAAGCCACCATAGCATAGGGTACTTCTACTTTATCTGGATTTCTACTGGTTCCGTAAACTGTGTAGTTTTTACTGTGCAAATACAAAGCAATGGCTTTTCCTATTCCGGAAGAAGCTCCTGTAATAAATACAACTTTTGACATTGATTCTAATTTTCAACAAATATCTAAAAGTTAGCTTTAATTGAGAAACAAAAAACACATCAACTCCTAGAAAAAGATTTTTTAAGTAATATTAACTTAATCTTTTAAACCAACATGATTTGCTAAATATTCTGAAAACCATTTTAAATCATTCAAAACATATTGTTCATTTTCGTCATCAAATCCTAAAATCTGATGCTTTATGTTTTCTATATCTATTAAATATAAAGTCCCTTCATATGTTTCTTCGTCTATTTCTTTAGAAAGATATTCAAAACCTTTAATATTATATAAACCAAAAATTTTCTGGCCAGATTCGTCTCTAATTTTTATTATTTTATCATCTAAAATTTTGAGTTTGTTATTTAAACCTTTTTTTACAATAAGTCTCCAAATATTAAAGAAGCTTGTTCCTAATAAAAATAATATCCCAACTATAATTTTCCCTTTAAATTCTATATTATTTAAAAAAACGAACAAGAAAACCCCAATTGCGCTAATTACAGGAAGTATCACTAATAAAATAATCGTGGTAAAATCAGTTTTCGATTTCCCTATGATTATTTTTCCGTTCTCATTAGAGAAATGAATTTTGCATCTTTTTAATTTAGATTCTAGTATTAAAATGTTATTACTCTTTTTCATAATTCTTATATATTAAAGTTTTTTTGATAATAAACTAGTTTGTTATTTTTTATATTATTGATCTTCTCAATTTTGAATGATATAATATTCTATTCCAATTGTTACTTCTATTATTTACCTCATCCATCCTTCCACAATATAATTTCGTTCTGTTATTTTATAATCTTGTTTACTATTTGAGGGACTAAACCACAGTTCTATTCTAGCCCCATATTTATCTCCCCAAGAACCTTCGTAAATTGTAAATTCACCAGAAAACATTTTGGCCTCCAGTGTTTCCACCTTAGATTTTGACCTAAGTTTTATCCTATATATCGAAAGAGGATCGTTAGAAGTTATCTCAAATGCTTTTATATAAAAATAACCTGTTTCAGTAGCCTTATAATCTGTATAATAATTATAAATCCCAGGTTGTATTGATGAAGTTAAAACTAACTTATGTTTCTCTAATTCCTTTTTAGTAGGTTTAATATCCATTGGTTCATAAATCTCAATACCTTTTGGGATTTCTTTATGCACTCCATAATAATCTGGTGGTGAAAAAATAAAGACAATTGAAACATAAACAAATAAAAGCCCTGAAATTAGTACTTGTGGAACCAAACAATACCATTTCTTTATAAATACCTGAACAATTGCAGAAATTATATTTCCTACAATATTTATAAAAAATAATATTAAAGAAACATTAATAATCGAGTCTCTTTTTAATCCTTCTCCTAATAAAAATAGGAAAAATGGAATTAGATAACACATAATGGGTATCCACCAAACCTTAAAATATTTAAAGAGAGTATTTTTAATATTTTCTATATTCATTTTATTTTTTGTTCTTTT
The DNA here is from genome assembly GCF_964036645.1 of Tenacibaculum sp. 190524A02b. NCBI lineage: Bacteria > Pseudomonadati > Bacteroidota > Flavobacteriia > Flavobacteriales > Flavobacteriaceae > Tenacibaculum > Tenacibaculum vairaonense. The sequence continues at coordinate 2,289,504 of NZ_OZ038525.1, forward strand.
CCTAAAATGCATAAAAGCATTATAACTACACTGCAAATATATTAGTTTTTACCCTCTATCTTCTAATAAACTGATCTCTCACTAATTATTTCTGTTTTACATTTAACATAAAGTCCATCTCTTTCCTACTACAAAACAAAAACATTTCAAAAAACTTATATTAGCATTTCTATTACACAACATATTATGAGCATCAAAACCTTTTTAAGCACATGTATCCTTTTTTCTAGTATTATTGGTTGGTCACAAACCTCATTATTCAATCATACAAAAACATTTACACGACAAGATACCTTACGTGGTTCTATTACCCCAGAGAGAGCTTGGTGGGATTTAACTTTTTACCATCTAAATATTTCAGTAGATCCTGATAAAAAATATATTGAAGGTAAAAACACCATTCAATACACCGTTTTAAAACCTCATAATATACTACAGGTGGATTTACAATCGCCCATGCAAATTACTAAGGTTGTGCAAAATGGAAAAAAACTACGCTTTACCTCAGAAGGAAATGCGCATTTTATTCAACTTCCTAAAAAAGAACCTAAAGGCTCTAAAAACAAAGTAATTGTTTACTATAAAGGGCATCCTAAAGAGGCTATCAGAGCGCCTTGGGATGGTGGTTTTTCTTGGAAAAAAGACAACAATGGCAATCACTTTGTTGCCACTTCTTGTCAAGGTTTAGGTGCTAGTGTTTGGTGGCCTAACAAAGACCATATGTATGATGAAGTAGATAGCATGGCAATTAGCGTTCGTGTTCCTAAAAACTTGATTAATGTTTCCAACGGTCGTTTGCGCAAAGTTTCACACCATAGAGATAGCACTAGTACCTACCATTGGTTTGTTAAAAATCCAATAAACAATTATGGTGTCAACGTAAACATTGGTGATTATGTATTGTTTTCTGATAAATACCAAGGTGAAGCTGGCGAGTTAGACATGTTTTATTATGTACTGAGGGATAATATTTATAAAGCAAAAAAACACTTTAAAGACGCACCAAAAATGATGAAGGCATTTGAGCATTGGTTTGGAAAATATCCTTTTTATGAAGATAGTTTTAAATTAGTAGAAGTTCCTTACTTAGGTATGGAACATCAAAGTTCTGTTACCTACGGAAATCAATATATGAAAGGCTATTTAGGTAGAGATTTATCAGGCACAGGCTGGGGTTTAAAGTTTGATTTTATTATTATCCATGAAGCAGGTCATGAATGGTTTGCTAATAATATTACCAACAAAGACATTGCTGATATGTGGGTTCATGAAAGTTTTACTGCTTATTCCGAAAGTTTGTTTGTAGATTATTATCATGGTAAAAAAGCAGCCAATGAATACATTATTGGTACACGTAAATCTATCTTAAATGACATTCCTTTAATTGGGCAATACAACGTAAACAGTGAAGGTTCTGGCGATATGTATTACAAAGGTGCTAATATGATTCATATGATAAGACACTTGGTGAATGATGATGAAAAATGGCGTCAAATTTTACGTAGCTTAAACAGTACTTTTTTCCATCAAACCGTTACTACAAAACAAATAGAAAACTTTTTAATTGAGCAAACTGAGATTGATTTAACCAAAGTATTTGATCAATATTTACGTACTATTAAAATCCCTGAATTTGAGTACCAACTTAAAAATAATGTATTAAAATACAGATGGAATAATGTAGTAGCTGGTTTTAACATGCCTTTAAAAGTAAAAACATATAAAGATGATATCTTACTAACGCCTACCACGCAATGGCAAACACAAACAATTAACGCTAACAAAATAACTGTAGATCCTAATTTTTATGTAAAGACCAACAGTTTATAACCAAACTTTATCCAATGAACAGAAAAGACTTTATCCGTTCCGTATTAGGCGCTTCCGCCTTTATAACATTGCCAGCTAACGCTTATGCTACTAATTCTGATGCTTTAGCAGAAGCTATTGCCTCCACTGCTAAACCTACTAATGGAAATTTATTTGGGTTTAAAACTAATCCTTTAAAAAAAGTTCGTGTAGGAATTATTGGATTAGGAAATAGAGGAATTGTGCTATTACAAATGTTTGAATGGCTAGCCCAACAGAATTATTGTGAGATTGTTGCGCTTTCTGATTTAAAGGAGAAAAAAGTTAAACGTGCTGTAGACACCTTAAGCAAATGGCAATCTAAAAAACCTAAAACCTATTTTGGTAAAGAAAATGCTTGGCAAGATTTAGCGAAACAAGATGATATTGATTTACTTTTAATAGCTACTCCCTGGAAATTACACACCCCAATGTGTATTTATGGAATGAACCATGGAAAACATGTGGCTTGTGAAGTACCTATTGCATATACTTTAAGTGAATGTTGGCAATTAATTGAAGCTGCAGAAACCAATCAGAAACATTGCATTATGATTGAGAACTGCTGCTATAATGAAGAAGAACTTTTTGTATTAAATATGATAGAAAATGGTGTTTTTGGTGATATCACCCATACAGAAGGTGCTTATTTACATGATTTACGCAAACATCTTTTAACCGATCATTATGAAAATGATTGGCGTGTTAAGCACCATATTGAACGTGATGGTAACTTTTATACCACACATGGTTTAGGTCCTATTAGTTTTTACCTAAGTATTGGACGTGGTGATACTTTTGATCATTTGACCTCTATGAGTTCAAGAGAATTAAATTTAAGTGAAACAGCTAAAAGTTTAAAAAGCCCGTATACCAACTTTAAATGTGGAGACATGAACTCTACAATGATTAAAACAGCCAAAGGAAAAACTATTTTGTTACAGTTTGATGTGCATACTGGACAACCTTATTCTAGAATAAATAAAGTGGTGGGTACCAAAGCTACGCATGATGGTTACCCAAGCAAATTGTTTATTGATAGTGATGAATTGGTTTTTTGGGGACACAAATGGTTACCTGAAGAAGAATACAAAAACTATCGTAGTAAATACAAACATCCAATTATAAAAAAATTACAAAACATTAGTCAGGATTTCAAACAAGGCCATGGTGGAATGGACTTTGTAATGATTTATCGTTTAATTAGATGTTTAAATTTAGGGTTGCCGTTAGATATTAATATTTACGATAGTGTTTTATGGAGCGCTATTACGCCACTTTCAGAGCTTTCTGTTGCTAGTAAAAGTTTATCTATTCCTGTTCCTGATTTCACCAATAGAACTTGGAAAAAAGAACAACCTTTAGAAATTATGCGTGATTTTTAACTACAGTATTTATGAGGTTAACTTTATTAGTATTAGCTGCTGGTATGGGCAGTAGATTTGGAGGTTTAAAACAAGTATCTCCTGTAAATGAATTTAATGAAACTATTATTGATTACTCAGTATTTGATGCCAAAAGAGCTGGTTTCACTAAAATAGTTTTTGTTATTCGAAAAGAGTTTGAGCTTGATTTTAAAGAAAAAATCACGGCGAAGTATCACAATCAGATAACTGTTGGTTTTGTTTTTCAAGATGTAAAGAATCTTCCTAATGATTTTCAAAATTCTGAACGAATAAAGCCTTGGGGAACTGGACATGCTATTTGGTGTGCTAGACATGCTATTAAGGAGAATTTTGCCGTAATTAATGCCGATGACTTTTATGGGTATGATTCATTTTTAACCATGGCTACTTATTTAAAAGATCTTAACCCCAACGATATTTCTAAACAATGTATGGTGGGTTATCATTTAGTAAATACATTATCAGAAAACGGTAGTGTTTCTAGAGGTATTTGTACTACGGATACTAACAACAACCTAACTTCTATTACCGAACGCACCCAGATAGTTTCAAAGAATGAACGCATTGTGTTTATAGAAAACAATCAAGAAACTCTACTAGCTATTGATGAAATCACTTCTATGAACATGTTTGGCTTAACACCTGTTACTTTAACTACTTTTGAATCGGAATTACAAAACTTCTTAACACTGAATAGTACTGAGTTAAAAGCCGAATTTTATTTACCATCTGTAATTAATCATTTAATTAGCACCAAACAAAGTACTGTAAAAGTACTGCCTACGCAATCCAAGTGGTTTGGTATGACGTATAAGGAAGATCAAGAAATTGTTGTAAATAATATTCTACAACTAACAAAAGCTGGTGAATATCCTAAACAACTTTGGAATGGATAACGCAGCTATTCAAAACATTTGTCAAGCATTTCAAATACAAGGTAACTTTTCGCTAGTAGAAGTTATACAATCAGGGTATATTAATACTACCTATAAAATAACCACCTCAACTTCTTCCTATATTTTACAAAAAGTTAATCATCAAATTTTTAAAGATATTGAAGGGTTAAGTTCTAATATTGTACGAATTACAAAACACCTTCAGAGTAAAACATCACCAGAAAAACAACACCAAGCTTTACAGGTTGTTTTTACTCACAATGAGCAAGCTTATTACAAACATAAGGATCATACTTTTTGGCGTATGTTCAATTTTATTCCTAATGCTATTACTTTTGAAACCATACAAAATGAATGGCAAGCTGAGACTATGGGAAAAGCTTTTGCTAATTATCATGAACAACTTTCAGACTTACCCCAACCGCCTTTAATAGAAACTCTTCCAGATTTTCATAATACAAGTTTACGTATTAAACATTTTAAAACAGCCATACAAAACAATTCGCACGGCAGAAATAAAGACACTCAAAAAGAAATTGATTATTTACTAAAACTTGCTCCCGAAATGCATGCCGTGGTTGAATTAGGCAAACAACATAAAATTCCTTTACGTACCATACATCAAGATGCTAAATTGAGTAATATTTTATTTGACAATACCAATCAAGCCATCGCCATTATTGATTTAGACACTACCATGCCTGGTTATTTATGTTATGATTTTGGCGATGCCGTACGAACTGGTATGAACACCGCTACTGAAGACGAACAAAACTTAGACAAAATAAGTTTGCACTTAGAACATTTTAAAGCTTTTACTAAAGGATATGCCGCCAATAGCCATCATTTTATTACCAAAGAGGAAATCAATACGTTGGTATTAGGCGTAAAAGTAATTACCTATGAACAAGCCATTCGTTTTTTGACTGATTATCTACAAGGTGACACCTATTATAAAACTTCGTATTCTAAACATAATTTAATTCGTACTCGAGTACAAATTGCTTTTTTAAAGAATATCATAAAGTATTATGATGTGCTTACTAATTATGTTATGGAACAATATACTGTTTTTAGTTAATTTTATATTTGTATGACAACACCTACAGTTTCTTTCAACACAAATAGCATTGTTAAAATGGAACTAGAAATTTTAAACGCTATGCAACAGTGTGATACTGAAAAATTAGATAAACTCTTACATGATCAACTACTCTTTACCATTCCTAATGAACAAACAATAGATAAAAAAACAGATTTAGAGGTTTACCAATCAGGAAATATGAACATCAGTAAAATGTCAGCTAGTGAACAACAAATAAACTTAATTGATGATACAGCTATTGTTTCTGTCGTCATTGATATGGAAGGAAGCTATTTTAATCATTCCTTAAACGGAAAATATAAAGTTTTAAGAGTTTGGAAATACTATAACAATCAATGGCAGGTAATAGCAGGAAGCAGTAATACTATTTTGTAATAAAATAGTAAAAATACTACTACATAAGGCTTTTCTATTTTTATCTCTTCATGAATATTCTTTACTTTTACGGTTAATTAATATATAAAAGCTAGGAGTAAGCATAATTAAGTTTATCTATACCTTAAATGAAATTCGAGGAAAAAGTAATAACATATAAAGAAAAAATAGTTTTTATCAAACTATCTATGCCTTTTTTCAATAGAACTTTAAAAAGTTATGCTGAAAATGAAGCTTGTTTTATGTTTGTTAACAAAGGCGAAGTGGGAATTAGAACTCCTAATAATTTTCTAAACCTGAATCATAATACAGCAATGATTGCCAAATGTTTAAATTACTTTTTTGAACCTTGCAAAAATAAAAACTCTCAAAATAAAGGAGTTGAGTCTGTAGGTATTTTTCTTTATCCATCTTTGGTAGAAGAACTATTTGACTTAGATATTACATTATCAAATTATGAAAGTAATTATAATGTAAAACAAGTACAGGTAGATTTAATGTTAAATAATTTTAGACAAAGTATTGACATTTTATTAGAAAATCCTGAGTTAGTAGATGACAACATCATAAAAACCAAACTAAAAGAGTTTATTCAATTAATGGTTAAATCGCAAAACTCACCTTCAGAATTAGATTTTTTAGCTGCTTTATTTAAACCAAATGAAATTGAATTTAAAAAAGTAATTAAACAAAACCTGTATGCCAATCTTTCAGTAAAGGAACTTGCCCTATTAACTCATTTGAGTGAATCTTCATTTAAAAGGAAGTTTAAAGAAGTTTTTAGTGAAAGTCCTAGAAAATACCTCACTCAAAAAAAACTAGAACGTGCAGCCGAGTTTTTAAAATCAAAAAACAATCGTATATCTGAAATTGCTTATGATGTAGGTTTTGACTCGGTATCTACTTTTAACAGGAATTTTACTGTTTATTATGGAAAATCTCCTTCCGAATACCGTTTGAACTAAATTGAGCAGTCTTTGACCTAAACTGCGCTTTAAACTAAATCAATCTACATGACCTTTGTATCAACATTTAAAATACAAGGTTATGAGCAATTCAAGAATTTTAAAAATTTACTTATTTATTTCAGGTTTAATTTTAACAGCTGTTGGAATCTTAACCACATTTAACCCTATAACTATTAAAGCTAATGAAGGAATAGAAATAGCAGGAAATGCAAGTGCATTAAATGATGTTCGCTCCTTTGGAATGTTATTATTAGTTACAGCACTTCTTTTATTTTTAGGAAGCTTTAAAAGTTCTTTAAGAAAATCAGCAACAATTTTTTCTTCGCTACTTTTTCTTTCACTAGGTGCTGGAAGAATTTTAAGCATTATTCTAGATGGAATGCCTTCTAGTGGAATGGTTAAAGCCACTGGACTAGAAGTTATTTTAGGTCTAGTAGGACTTGTTCTTTTTATAATAAACAATAAACAACAATCTTTTTAAACTAACACAAAAATGAATAGATCAATATTAATAACAGGAGCTAATGCAGGGATTGGTAAAGAAACAGCTAGGCAATTGGCTTTAATAAAAGAAACAAAAATAGTTTATTTAGCCTGTAGGAATCTTGAAAAAGCTAAGGCTGCAAAAAAAGAGTTAACAGAAACTACAAAAAGAGATATATTTAAAATTATTATCCTAGACGTTTCTAGACCTGAAACAGTGAAACAAGCCGTTCAAGAATTACCTATAGCTATTGATGCGCTAATAATGAATGCAGGTGGAACGGGAGGAAAAACACCAGAAAAACTTACTCCAAATGGTGTCACGGAATTAACAGCTAGTAATCTTTTAGGACATGTTGTTCTTGTTGACGAGTTAATTGCACAAAACAAACTAAACAACGTTGCTTTATTTGCTAGTTCTGAAGCAGCAAGAGGAATTCAAAAAATGGGAATGAAACGCCCTAATTTAATTGAGAATTCAGTTGAAGAATTTGTTTCTATATTCAACGGTACAAAGTTCAAAGATGATTTTGATCCTTTTCAAGTTTATGGCTGGATTAAATATGGAGGTACATTATGGATGAGTAATATGGCTAAAAAACATCCTAAAATTAAATTTATCAGCATGAGCCCTGGAGGAACTAGAGGTACCAATGGTATGAATGATTTACCGTTATTAAAAAGAATATTCTTAAAACATATAGGAATGAAAATAATTATGCCTTTAATGGGAATGTCTCATTCTGTTAAAGAGGGCGCAAAACGATTTGTTGAAGGTATCAATAACCCTAAGTTTAAAAGCGGTGTATTTTATGCTAGTAAAGAAAATGTTTTAACTGGACAAGTAGTAAATCAAAGTAGTATTTGGAAAGATTTAGATAATCATACGTTTCAAAATAATGCTGATATAGCTATTCATCAATTTACTAATTGATAAACTATAAAAGTATCAGTTAAACGGTTTGAATATCAATTCAAGCCGTTTTTTATTGAATCATAGTTTAATATGTATTTTCTTCATACAAACATAATCTAATAACGCTAAGAATTTCTATTTTTATCCTATTTAAGTAAACAAACGAAACTACTCCCATGGCCGAACTATTTAAAAATATATACAACGATCGTTTTTTTGAGCGCTTTACCAATATTGTATTAGCCATTCAACCAAACTTTAATAAAACACAGTTTATTAAAGACATTTATACCGATAATTGGGAACAAAAAGAACTCAAACAACGAATGCGCCATATTACTACAGTGCTAAACACGCATCTTAGTCCCAATTTTGAGCAAAATGTAGAGTTACTAATCGCTGTTATTCAATACATAGAACAAAACAACATTAAACAAGAAAGTATTGAATACATGTTTCTACCCGATTTTATTGAAGTATACGGGATGAATCATTATAACGTTTCGGTAAAAGCCATGGAACAGATTACACAATTTACCAGTTGTGAATTTGCAGTACGTCCTTTTATCATTGCTTACCCTGATAAAATGTTGACACAAATGAAAGCTTGGTCTACTCACAAACATCCTATGGTACGTAGATTAGCCACTGAAGGTTGCAGACCTAGATTGCCGTGGGCAATGGCATTACCTGAATTAAAAAAAGATCCAACACCTATACTTCCTATATTAGAAACCTTAAAAGGAGACGTTTCTGAATCGGTACGAAGAAGTGTTGCCAATAACCTAAATGATATTTCTAAAGACAATCCTGAAATAGTGATGCAACTTGCTAAAAAATGGATGGGAACTTCTAAAGAAATTGATTGGGTAGTAAAACACGCTTCCAGAACACTTTTAAAACAAGGAAACTCAGAAATTATGGAATTGTTTGGTTTTGGAAGTATTGAAAACATTAAAATAACCGATTTTAACATTCATACCCCCAAAGTAAGTATTGGCAATTATCTGGAATTCTCTTTTAAACTAAAAAACATCAGTTCCCCTCCTAGCAAAATTAGATTAGAGTACGGTTTGTATTATCAAAAAGCCAATGGTACCTTATCTAAAAAAGTATTTAAAATAAGTGAAAAGCAATACGACGGACAATCTACCACAGCTATCACCAGAAAACAATCGTTTAAAATTATTACTACCAGAAGGTATCATGTAGGCTTGCATCAAGTTTCTTTAATTATTAATGGTCAAGAGCTCGAAGCTTTTAATTTTGAGTTAATTTCCTAATAAAAAACTTCTTTATATATGCATAATTTACTTCAAGAAATAAGCACTAGATGTTTGATAACACCTAAACTACAAGAACATATTAGTTCTTATTTTGAAGTAGAAGAAATCAAGCAAGGAGAAATTGTATTAACACAAGGTTCCAAAGCCAATTATCTTTATTTTATTGAGAAAGGACTATTACATAATTATTATTATCACAATGGAAAACAAGTTTCTTCTTGGTTTTATAAAGAAAATCAGTTTATTACTTCATGGTATAGTTTTTATACACAACAGCATAGTTATGAAGAAATAGAAAGCTTAGAGGATTGTGTTTTGTATAAAATCAGCTATAGCAATTACCAAAAATTAATTACAGATTTTCCTGCTTTTGGAAATTTTGCTCGTTTATTAGCAGAAGAAATGTTAAGCTTTTTAGATCAATTCTCAAAAGGATGGTCTTTTCTTTCTGCCAAAGAAAAATATCAACTCCTACTTTCTTACTTCCCTACTATTGAATTACGGATAAAACTAGGCTATATTGCTTCTTTTTTAGGTATTTCTCAAGAAACTTTTAGCAGACTTCGCGCCCAGAAATAGCTTTTTGATATAGATCAAAAAAAAAGTATCTTATTGGTTGGATATTTGCTAAAAACAAGAAATACATGAAGAATTCAACCTTACTTTTTAGAACTTTATTTTTTATTATTCTTATTGCTGGAAGTGCACACCTAGTTAGTTACGCATCTAAAAGTAATACGTACACAACTAATTCAGGTACAGAAAAATTAGTAAAAACCTCCCAAAAAACATCAAACACCATTGACTTTGAAGGTAAATGGAAAGTGCAATACAAAAACACAGAGTTTAACGGTTTTATTATATATCATATAAAAAAGGAAGGAAGTGTTTTCAATGCTTACACCTATAAATATGAAGATGAAAATGGGTATTCAGAAAATGCACCCAAAGAGAAAATTCTTACGATAAAATCATCTTATAAAAACAGCGCTAAAGGTATGTACATCCTTACCTATAAAAATGAAAAATATAAGGTAGATTGTAAAATAAACATCCATAACAATCACACTTTTAAATTAAGCTATAACGCTTATGGTTACAATGGAGTAGAAACTTGGAAAAAACTAAAGTAATGATTGAATTTTTATCAAAAGAAATTAGTTGGATAGATCTTGAATATTGGTTCTATCTTGTAAATGATTTAAGTTTGCTTTATATAATAGTCCCTTTTTTCATAGTAGAATTAATAAGATACACTTATATAAAACAGCTTACTAAAAACTTGATTTTAGATAGTATTGCTAACCTTATTACCTTTGGAGCTTTTTTTATTATTGAAATCATTCTTGGGATATTAGCCATCACTAAACTCTATTTTTGGGTATATCAACATATCAGTCTACCACATTTACAACTCAACTGGGCTACTGTTATTACCTGTATTCTTTTAGCTGATTTGGCTTATTATTGGGAACATCGTATGATGCATCGTATTGGCATTGGTTGGGCAACACATACTGTACATCACAGTTCCCCACATTTTAACATGTCGGTTGCCTATCGTTTTGGGCCTTTAGATGCTATTTTGCCTATTGTATTTTCATTACCTATTGTAATGCTTGGTTATGATCCTATTTTAGTATTATTATCAGAAGTTTTTGTACAAGTATTCCAAACCTTATTACATACTGAAATTATTGGTAAACTAATTAAACCCATTGAGTTTATATTTAACACACCATCTCATCACCGAGTACACCATGGCTCTAACAAGCAATATTGGGATAAAAATTATGCAGGTATTTTAATTATATGGGACAGAATGTTAGGTACTTTTGAACCTGAAAAAGAAAAAGTTATTTATGGAATTTCAGAGCCTCTACAAAGTGTGAATCCAATAAACGTATTTTTTCACGGTATAACACGCTTTATTAAAAAACTACACACTATTAAAAATGCAAAAAACAAACTATTAGCCTTTATAAAACCACCTGATTGGATGCCTAAAAATGAATAGATATTTCATTATTTTATGAAAACAATTTTCTAAATTAATATCATTATGCTTATAAACACACCATTTTTTGCTGATTTATCTACTTATACACCTCAAAAAACTATGGCCTTTTACAAAGCGCTTTTTAATTGGAAGTATTATCAAGAAAACGATTACTTTATGGCGTACATAAATAATACAGCTATAACTGGTTTGTATGAAACACCTCCTAAATTTAAACAGCTTCGAATGCCTCATTTTTGGATGACCTACATTCAGGTAAAAAACGTAACTAAAATTATTGAAAATGTAGAAAAAAACGGTGGACGTATTGAGATTTCTTATGAATTAGATGTGAATGAAAAGGTTGCTTTAGTTAGAGATCCTTTAGGGGCTGGATTTACTATTTACGAAGGTTCAAAGTTAAAAAACGCACGTACAAAAGATACAAAGAACACGTTAATATGGAATGAATTACATGTATCAAACCTAGGAAAAGTCATTCCTTTTTATCAAAATATTTTTCATTGGGAGTTTAAAAAAATACGTGATGATTTTTATTACATTATCAACGAAGAAAAATTACATATAGGAGACATTTTAGAAATTCCAAATAGTTATAAAGGAAAATATGAATATTGGGTATGTACTTTTGGTGTAGAAAATTTAAAACTGGTAAAACAAAAAGTTATGGAAAATGGTGGTAGTGAAATAACTATAGACGATAATCGTATTTTATGTACTGATAATTCTAAAGAAGCTTTTTTTTACCTTAAAGAGGTTTAGTAAACTACAATTTAAAAATAGTATTTTTACCTGATTAAGTTCTATAAAAAACTGTTATTGTGATAAAAAAGTATCTTGTTCGTTTCCTTATTATACTAACAATTACTTATTTGGGGAATTTTTTATATAATATGTTTTTATTTGCTGAAGGAGTTGAGAAAGATGCCCAAAAACTTCATACATACACAAATAATGAAGTAATAGTCTTTGACAGTATTGGAAAAACATATACCAACGTTAATTTAACTCACTGGTTAGGTACTTATAAGTATACCTACGAGTACAATACCTATGATTTTAAAGAAGACCACTACCTAGTAATTAAACCCAAAGAAATCTACTACTACGGTACCAGTGATGACTTTGACCAAGCTAGAGAAGCTTATTTACCCGGATTTTTCAAGACCAAAGTCAATACTTTTAAAATAACTAAAGATTCTTTGTATTTTAGTATAACTGTTGATAATTCATTCTTTTATAAAGAACCCATTATTCCCAATACTACAAGTTATAAAAAAACGAATTGGAATGAACAAATAATGAGTACTAGAAGGGACTATAAAGGAATTATAAAAAAGGATACTATTTTAATTAACACCAAAGGCTTTATCACAAGAACTTTTATTAAAACCCAACCCAATGAAAATTAAAAAGTTAAAAATACATACACAAAACTTTACAGCACAAATAGATTTTTACACCAATGTATTAAACATTCCTATAGCCTATAAAACCGAAACAGAAGTTTGTTTTAAAGTAGGGAATACTGATTTTATACTTGAAAAACACTACCAGTCCTATCCTTATCATTTTGCAATTACCATTCCAGCTAATAAAGAAAAAGAAGCTTTAACTTGGTTAAAAGAGCGTGTATCTATACTAACTTTTGAACAAAAAGAAATACAAGACTTTAAAAATTGGAATGCAAAAGCAATGTATTTTTATGATAAAGACAAAAATATTGTGGAGTTTATAGCACGTAAAAATCTTAACAATGATAGTGATCAGCCTTTTCAGAGTAATTCATTAGTAGAAATTTCTGAAATTGGACTTCCAGTAACTACTATTCAAGAAACTTACCAAACCTTATCGGAAACTATTCCCTTAGCCATTTACGACGGTAATTTTGAGCGTTTTTGTGCTATTGGTGATGAAAACGGATTGTTTATTTGTATTGATAAAAATGCAAAAGATTGGTTTCCTACCAATGATAAAGCCTATTCAGCTCCTTTTGAAATAGATTTCACTGAAAGTAATAACCAATACCATCTTAGTTTTACTAACGGACAGGTACATATTAGCGAACTGAAACTATAAATTTCTGCAGTGTTTGTTGATTACGATCAAACCTAGGAATACAACGGACAGACACTTTATTACTAGAACTAATTTAGTTTTACATTAACAATGCCAGTTACTTTTTTATATATAAAAGTAATATTATCTAATTTTTGGGCATACATAGCAACGTATCTTCAACAATTTTTACAATTTCAATGCGTCAAAAATAGTAATGAAAAATAAGATTTTACTATAATGCACCTAATTTTTATAGTTGACTTTCAGCTTATTTTTTTAGTATTTTTGTTAAAAAATGATTTAGTTATGGTCAAGAGATTTTTAGGTTACTCATTACTCTTTATAGGAGTAGCATTAACAATTACAATTCTTTATAGAATTTTTATCAATCCCAATCTTTTCTTAAAATCTAAAACTTTATTAAGTGGCGAGCTAGGTATTGGATGGACATTTGGAATTTTCGTTTTTCATTTTTTAATTGGATGTGTTATCTATTTACTTACTAAAAAAGGGTGGTTCTTAATAAAACAAACATGAAAGTAATTCACAAATGCTACTATGAGTTAATACTATTTTATGAAAGGTACAGACTAAAAACATAAAGTATATTAAATATGTTACGTTATATAGTAAATATTAAGGATAGGAAGAAATATGTATTGAACAATGAAAAACTAAAAGATAAATGCAATATTGAGAAGAATCAAATGAAAGATAATAATAGGCTAATTAATCATCTAGAAAAAGCAGAATTTTTAAATATCGTTCTTGACAAATCAGTCTGTATTTTCTCAGGAGAATATATCAATCATTATCAAACAATTAGAACAGATGGGCTTTGGGTTTGGAGCTCTGATCTTTTACATTACACAAAAAATTATAATTTTCAATGGCCTAAAGATTTTGTTAAACATGTAAATTCTAATATAGGTGTTACTAACAATATTAATGAAGAGCACTTCACTTTTTTAAATAAAAATTTTAGTTATTGTGCTTTAGAAAAACAAAATATCTCCTTGATTCAAGTAGAATAAGTAATAAAAACATACAAATGTCAGCACATTTTTTTCAGAACAATCTGTATCTTAAGTATTTTCACCCAAATTCCCATAGTACTTTTTTATTCTGTTTTATTGCCTCATCTAAAAAGTCATAACATTGCTTAAATTCACCTTCAAACAGTTTCGCTTTTGTAATACTTCTAGTATAAAACCTTTGATTATTGATTTCAATTTGTGGTGTTACTTCTATTAAAAAATCAATCTTTCCATAATCCTCAAGATAACTTTTAAATTGAATTTTATTTCTAACCTTTTCATAGTTTTCATAATAAAATAAATCTCCTTCAATGATTGATTCTACCCCGTCTATGTTTAGACTATAAAGTTCTTCTTTAAAATTAAAATCTTCATATATAAAATGTACCAAAGGTAGTTCCGAACTTTTCGTTTTCATATATTGCTCTATTTTAACAAGTACCTCTTTCAGTTTGTATGGATTCCTTTCTCTATCTACAACTTTATCACTAGTTATAATATACTTTCCTTCTCCAATAATTATTTCTCCATACGTATTAGGTGAAACTATTTCAATTTCTTTCTTAGTTAAAAAGGATTCAAATCCTACATACCAATCAAAAATTATTTCATCTTTAAAACTTCTTGAAAAACATTGACTTTCAACACTTCCATCATAAACATATAAATCTAAGTCCATTCCCATAATATTATTTCCTAGACATCTGTATAAAACAAATATAACAAGTAACATTAATCCTTCATTTCAATTCTAGAAAACAAAACGTTATAAAAAATAAAACCCACCTAACACAATGGTTACATGGGTTTCTATAGTAAGTAGGTTACTTTTAGTACATTTTTACATTTAATAGTAAACAAATACGTTTAAGTTACAATTTAGACTGCTCTCTTTATATTTCCTTACAAAAATTTTTTACTTTTTTTCTTACTCGGTTGTCTTTTCTTTTTTTGGGCATTTGGTCAGTACTTGTTTTGCACGCTTCTTTCCCCATCTTGGATAAAACTTTTTGGGTTTATCATTTTCAAATAATGCTAACGATTTTTCTACATCTTTACAATAAGGAGTTATAGGTTGTCCAAAAAACTGAGCACTTCCCATATCCCATTCTGCTTTACTTAATAATACTCGTGGATTATTAGGCGCTAATTTCAATGCTTCTTCATACAATTTTGCATTTTTCATAGATAAAGTCATTCCATATTTCTGACCATCAAAAGCAATATACGCTGTATTTAACAAAGCTTGCGTAATTAGAATTTCTGGATTATTCTCTGATAAACTTTTAGCTTCATCTAAAAACACTTGTGCCTTTTTTAATTTTGCCTCTAACGTTGCTTCCTCTTGTACTCCAAAACTTCCTAATATTTCTATAGTAGCTACGTAAAAAGGCGGTAACCAATTTTCTTTTTCTGCCGTAGCAATACGTTCAAATAATTGTCCTGCTTCTTTGGTTTTATTTACTTCCCACAAACCAAATGCTTTCTTCATTCCTTTTTCATATTTAGTCTGAGCCGTTACATTAAACGCTATGAATATGATGATAATGCTTGCTATTTTTTTCATAATTATATGTTTTTAATTGTTGATTTTGTTCTTATTGTACTTGAATGATGATTTGTATATTCTCCTTAGCTTCAAATTTGGCGTCTTTATATTTTGGCGGCCCCATAAAACCTTTAGCATTATTAGACATTCCAATAGGTTCTTTAGGAATTCCAAACATGCTAGTATCCATTTTTTGATTCTCATTTTCATCATGATAAGATGAAATAGCATACGTCCCTACAGGTACTGTAAACTTCACCATAGCTTGTTGATTTTTTACAGAAACTATTTGACTTTTGTATCGCTTTTTTAAAAAATCTGCCTCTTTATTATACAAACCTACATATAGATTCCCAGTGTCAGATTGCATTCCTTTAAAAGTAGCTGTTATGGTAACCGTATCTTGTGCTTGCGCTACTAACAAGTTCATTACATAAAACAAGGTGATTAATACTATTTTTTGCATATTGTTATTGGTTTTAGTGATTGTATACTTCAAATATCTTTCTATTTGAAAGCCTATTAAAAAGCT
This sequence comes from Tenacibaculum sp. 190524A02b, assembly GCF_964036645.1. Classification (NCBI taxonomy): domain Bacteria; kingdom Pseudomonadati; phylum Bacteroidota; class Flavobacteriia; order Flavobacteriales; family Flavobacteriaceae; genus Tenacibaculum; species Tenacibaculum vairaonense. The sequence continues at coordinate 2,305,986 of NZ_OZ038525.1, forward strand.
TTATACTGAACTGTTATTTTTTACTACTGAATTGTAAAAGTTGCTAACTATTTATAATTCTCTATACCTATCTATATTAATTATTTTATACTATTAGTTCTGAACAAGGTTAAAGTAAGCGTTTGATATATTGATAAACAAATAGAGATTAAGAGCTATTTATCTAGTTACTTTAAAGATCTCGACTGCGCTCGATTTGACATTTTATTGATTTTCTTTTTTGTCAGAAATGAATAGTCACTGCACTTTAGCAAACAATACATTATTACAAGTTATTTAACTGATTATCTTTTTTATTATCACTAATCGTCCAAAAGAATCCTACAAAGAAAAATCTATCTGCGGCTGGTAAAATAGCCTGTCTATCAAAGGTTCCATTGGTATTAGGCGTATTCTTGTAATTGTACCCAAATATGTTTTGAGTTCCTAACACATTATTTACCGAGAAGTACAGTATTTTTTGCTGACTAATTAAATAGGCCCAATTAAAACTTACCGAATTATAATTAATGGTTTTTGCATTTAAAAAACCTGCTTGGTTTGGGTCTGTATAATTCCTTCCTGAAGAAAAATTATAGCTCAACCCTAATTGACTTTTCCAATCTTTCACAAAGTGTTTTACTACAGCAGATAAGTTGTGAGTAGCTGCAAAATTGGGAGTTGCTTTTACTGGATAGTTTTTATAATCTCTTTCTGTATCTAAGTACGAATAAGACAACCAGTACTCCGTGTTTTTTATGGTTTTCCCATCTCTCCAAAATACATCCAACCCTTTTGCAAAACCATTTCCATTATTAGTAAAGTTAGCGGATGGTATCGCTCTTGGGGTATCAAATTTTACTAAATCATCATACTTTTTATAATACCCTTCTACTCTAAAAATCTGTCTATCTTTTACATATTGATAATTGGCAATCCAATGTGTTGCTTTTTGAGCTTTTAATGCTGAAGTAAATTTTAAATATTCATTGTTAGGATTTTGATAAAACTGTCCGTAAGCTACTGAAAACTGTCCGTTTTTTCCTGACTTATAAGCTAAAGACACTCTTGGTGAAACCGTGAACTCATTTAACAATCCTGAGTTTTCCATACGCACTCCTACTTTAGATGCTAATTTTTTTGAAAAGAAAATATCCGACTCTGCATATACACTACTAATATCATTGGTAAACTTATAATCAAAACTTCCTACTAATGGGTTTTTATAGTTTTCAGAGAATTTTGTTAGTAAATACTCCGCTCCAAAATTTAATTTAAATCTATTAGAAAAACGTTTTTGTAGCTTTATTTTGGCATGAACTGAGTTTTCTACATCGTTTACTTTATCCTCAATAATTCCAACTTTGGCACCGTCATTTGTATAACTCAAGCCTCCAGATACTTTCCAACCAGCTCCCAATCTTTGTTTATAGGATCCGTTGAAATATAAGTTTCTATTTTGCAACCCAAAACGTAAACCATTTTCATAATTAATATCCTCTTGCAACGTTTCTAAATCTGTATAATTAAAAGCCCCATACAATTTTAGCAACGCATCCTCATTTACTCGATAACGATATACCATTTCTCCACTTGCCGACTGAAAAGGCTTCATCCATACATTTCTATCAGGAAAAAGCTCTAAATAAGGTTTCAGATTTATGTAAGATGTATTAAAGCTTAATGAGTTTTTACCCCAAATTTGGGTATTTCCAAGTCCAGCACCTACTGTCATGATAGAAATATCTGTTTTTTCTTGCATAGGTTCATCTACTGTATTCATAGTTAACACACTTGATAATGCTTGTCCGTACTCCGCTGAATAACCTCCTGTTGAAAAAGAAAATCCTTTAAACAAAAATGGAGAAAAACGCCCACGAGTTGGCACATTTCTAGCCGATGGTGAATAGGGTGTAAATACGCGAATACCATCTACAAAAATTTGGGTTTCTCCTGCATCTCCACCTCTCACAAATAAACGTCCATCCTCACCTACTGTAGATGTTCCTGGTAAGGTTTGTAACGCCCCTACAAAATCACCTAATGCACTTGCCGTAGTAACTACATCTAAAGGTTTCAAAGCAGTTACTTTTGCATTATCTCCCGCCTCAAAAGAACCAGCATTAATAGTTACTGCATCCAAGGTATTTACATCTTCTTTTAATTTAATTGTTAGTTTTTTCATCGCTGAAACTTCTGTTATTTTGGTATACGTTTCAAAAGAAATAAAAGAAACAACCAAGGTTTGTGTTCCTTTTTCAGAAGTTTCAAAACTAAAGGCTCCTTTTTCATCAGAAGAACCTCCATCGTAACTTCCTTCCACGTAAACATTAGCTCCTTCAATTGCTTTTCCTTGTGTATCCGTTACCGTTCCTGAAATGGTTTCTTGTGCCATGATTACAAATGGTAATAGTATTAGTATAGTAGTTATTAGTAATTTTTTCATGTTGTTTTTACTACAGTTAATTAATTTTTACACTTCAAAATTGCAACAGATTCAAGTACTTTACTAAAAAGAGCTACCCAACTGTAATTTTTTAATGACGAATTGTTATGCCGCAAATGTAGCTGTGAATTTCTCTTATAACTTTTACATTTCTTGCGATGTAGTTTACAAATCTTGCTAAAAAGTGTACCTTTACCGCAACTATTAAAGTTACCAATGGCACACGATTTAAGTAATTACAGAAAGTCCTACGAAAAACAAGAACTGCTTGAAAAAAACTGCCCTGAAAATCCTATAGAACTTTTTAGAAACTGGTTTTTAACTGCTGACGAATCCGAAATGGTTGACGAAGCAAATGCAATGACTATTGCTACAGTGGGTTTAGACGGTTTTCCTAAAAACAGAGTGGTTTTATTAAAAAAGTATACTTGGGAAGGTTTTATTTTTTATACCAATTATAATTCCGAAAAAGGAAAAGCTATTTTAGAAAACAACCATGTTTGTTTGTCCTTTTTTTGGCCTGGCTTAGAACGACAAGTTATTATAAAAGGAAATGCTGAAAAGCTAGCGCCTAATTTATCGGATGGTTATTTTGATTCAAGACCAGACGGTAGTAAACTGGGTGCTTGGGCTTCCAATCAAAGTGAAGTTGTTGCTTCTAGAGAAGCTTTAGATCAAAGTTTAGTGGATTTAGAAACTCGGTTTAAAAATCAAGAAATACCTAGACCAGAACATTGGGGAGGTTTTCTTGTAAAGCCTATTTCTATTGAGTTTTGGCAAGGGCGTCCTAACCGAATGCATGACAGGATTCGTTATACGCTACAAAAAGATTTTTCTTGGATACTTGAACGTTTAGCTCCTTAGTTTTATATTTACCCATTGTTTATAATTAAATGAAAACTATCTACATTGTTCGTCACGCAAAATCATCATGGAAATATGATAGCGTTAAAGATATTGACCGGCCTTTGAAAGAGCGTGGTATTACAGACGCTCATTTATTATCAAAGTACCTTTCAAAAAAAATAGACAAACCCGATGTTTTTGTATCTAGTAGTGCCAACAGAGCTTTGCATACTGCTGTAATTTTTTGCGAAAACTTTGGTTATCCCTTATCTAACTTGCAAATTAAACGTCAATTGTATAGTTTTAGTGATGGATACTTGGTAAAAACTGTAATGGCTTTGGATGATAGCTTTAATAGTGCCATTATTTTTAGTCATGACCATGGTATCAATACGTTTGTAAACAAGTTTGGAAGCAAACCAATAGCTCATGTACCTACATGTGGCGTTATTGGCATTGAGTTTTCAGAAAAGCACTGGAAAAATATTAAAAAAGGAAATACTAAGTTAATTGAGTTCCCTAAACATCATAGATAAAATAACTAATTTTGAAAATAACGAAATATGGAGCCATTGATATTGGCTCAAATGCTGTAAGATTATTAGTTGCCAATGTAATTGAAGAAGAAGATAAAGATCCACAATTTAAAAAATCATCATTGGTACGTGTTCCTATTCGTTTAGGAGCAGATGCCTTTGTATCTGGAGCTATTTCAGAGAAAAATATTAACCGAATGATTGACACCATGAATGCTTTTAAATTAATTATGAAAGTACATGGGGTTGAAAAGTACAAAGCTTGTGCTACTTCTGCCATGCGTGAAGCTAGTAACGGTGAAGAAGTTGTAAAAGCAATTAAAAAGAAAACCGAAGTAGTTATTGATATTATTGACGGTAAAAAAGAAGCCGCTATTATTTCTTCTACAGACTTAAGTCAGCTTATAGAATCTGATAGTACCTACTTATATGTAGATGTAGGTGGTGGAAGTACAGAATTTACCTTATTTTCAAGAGGAAAAATAATCAACTCTAAATCGTTTAAAATTGGTACTGTCCGATTGATTAATAATAAAAAATCGGAAAATAAGGCCATTTTTAAGAAAGTTCAGCAATGGATTGAAGAGAATACTAAAAATTATAAAAGAATTGCTTTAATAGGCTCTGGAGGTAATATAAACAAGATATTTAAAATGTCTGGTAGAGAACAAGGCAAACCTATATCATATATTTACTTAAATGCCCAATATCAGTTCTTGAAAAAAATGACGTATAAGGAGCGAATTTCAGAACTTGGATTGAATCCTGATAGAGCAGATGTGATTATTCCAGCCACTAAAATATACCTTTCTGCCATGAAATGGAGTAACGCCAGAAAGATATTTGTCCCTAAAATAGGGCTCTCTGACGGAATTATTAAAAGCTTATATTTCAATAAACTATAATTTAATTTAACAAGTTTTTAACATTTAATAAAAATCTTTATATTTGTGTATATGTGACTTTGCACCCCTTGGCGTGTCATATGGAATGAAACTAAATAATCACAAACAAATTTTTATTAATTATGAAAAAACTAATACTATCTGGAGTTTTATTAGCCTTTGGATACAGTGCTTTTTCGCAAGATCTTCCAACAAACGCTGAACCGGGGAAATGTTACGTACGTTGTAAAACTCCTGAAGTTTGGAAAAATGAAGATGTTACTATTGAGGTAGCACCTGCGTACAAAAGAATTGTTACCCATCCTGCAGAATACAAAACAGTTACAGAGAGAGTTTTGGTTGACGAGGGGAGTCAAAAGTTAGTAGTAGTACCTGCTACCTACAAAACGGAAGACTTTATTGTTACTACCAAAGAAGCCTCTAAGCGTATTGAAAAGTCTTTATCAAAGCCTTCTTCAACTACCGAAAGAGTAGTTACTAAAGAAGCTTCACAACGTTTAGAAGTAATTCCTGCTAAATATGAAATGCGTGATGTAGTGGTTACTGTTAAAGAAGCTACACAACGCTTAGAAATTGTTCCTGCAAGATATGAAATGCAAGACGTGGTAGTTACTGTAGAAGAAGCTAGCCAACGTTTAGTAAAAGTACCTGCTAAAACTAGTACAGTAGAAGAAACTGTAGTAGTTAAAGAAGCATCACAACGTTTGGAAGTGATTCCTGCAAAATACGAAATGCGTGATGTAGTAGTTACCGTAAAAGAAGCTTCGCAAAGAGTGGAAGTGATTCCTGCGAGATATGAAATGCGAGATGTAGTAGTAACTGTTAAAGATGCATCGCAGCGTTTAACAACTGTTCCTGCTGTATATGACTATGAAACAATCGCATATCAAAAAAGAGATTATGGTTCTAAATTAAGCATCATTCCTGCTTCTTTTAACCAAGATAGTGAAACTATTGAGGTTAAAGCAAAATCTGCAAGATGGCAAATGAGTGAAAAAGCGCCAGATTGTGAATCTTCTGATCCTAATGATTGTCGTTACTGGTGTTATAAAGAAGTACCTGCGCAGTTCCAAACTATTAATAAGACGGTTTTAAATAAAGATGCTTCTGTGGTTTCTAAACCAACTTGTAATGAGAGTACTTCTCCTACAAAATGTGGACAGGCTTCTTATAGAAAGAAAGTGTTAAAAACTCCTCCTTCTTCTAGACCTGTTGAAATTCCTGCAGTAACTAAAACTGTTAAGAAAAGAGTAATGGTAACACCTCCTAGTACTAAAGTAATTGATATTCCTGCAGTAACTAAGATTATTAAGAAAAGGGTAATGACTACGCCTCCAAGCACAAGAACAATTGCCATTCCTGAGGTTACCAAAACTATTAAGAGAACAGTAGTTACTCCTGAAAGTACAAGAGTAGTTGAAATACCAGCAAAAACTAAGGTTATCAAGAAAAGAGTTATGGTGAAGCCACCAACTACTAGAGTTATTGATATTCCAGCGGTAACTAAAATTATTAAGAAAAGAGTAATGGTTACGCCTCCAAGTACAAGAACTATTGAAATTCCTGAAGTTGCAACTACAGTGAAGAGAGCAATTCCTGCTGAAACAACTACTAGAGTAATTGATATTCCTGAGGTTACTACTACCATGAAAAGAACAGTAATGGCTACGCCTCCAACTACAAGATTGATTAAAGGTGATGCTGTTTATAAAACTATTAAGAAAACTGTTTTAGTAAAAGATGCTTGGAAGGAAGAGGTTCCTGTAGCTGCTAAGTACAAGACAATTACTAAAGAGGTTTTAGTTTCTAAAGGTGGATTAACGTCTTGGAAAGAAGTTGAGTGTAAGTTAGTAGAAAATACACCATTACCTATCAACTGGAACTTAGGTAGTGCTACCTTAACTTCTGGAGCTAAGCGTATTATTGATGCTCGTTTATTACCAATATTAAAAGACGGTGTTGCTGTTGCTATTGAATCTCATACAGATTCTAGAGGTAATAAAACTAGCAACCAGAATTTATCAGAAAGAAGAGCACAATCAGTTGTTAATTATTTAATTTCTAAAGGAATTAACCCAAGTCAATTAACAGCTAATGGTTACGGTGAAAATAAATTAACAAACAGATGTTCTGACGGTGTTTCTTGTACAGAAAGAGAGCACGCTGCTAACCGTAGAACAACGTTTAGAGTTATTAACCAAAAGTAATACACCGAACTAACTTACTACGATTCTCTAACAAAGTAATCAAAAATAAAAGCCGAGCCTTAGTGCTCGGTTTTTTTCTTATTATAAATGTCCCGTCCTAAAATAGCGTTACAACTAAAAGTTATTTTATGGATTCTAGGAAATCCGATAAGGCGGATTTGCAATCCGTGACTAATAAAACTATAGTTTAATTCACATCATTACTTCCATACATACAACTATATCTATTTCACTAACTAAATCTGCATAATTTCTTGCTGAACTAAATATATAATCTTCTGGATATTCTACTATTTTTTCTTTTACAGGATTGTGATGTATATAATTAATTTTTTCTTTTAAAAATGAATTTGAATACAATACTTCTGCATGATAGCCATCTTGCCAAACTTTATACTGTTGCTTTCTTTTTAAATGACTGCATGCCTCTTTACAATAGCTAAGCAACCATTCTCTTCTACTTTCTGGCTCTTCTATAATAGTTTTTATAATCTTCTTTGAGGTATATTTTTTAAAGTCTCTTACAATATTAGATAATATAAATCCTTCTTTTGCTCTGCATACCATATGTAGATGACTATGCATTAAACAGTATGCATAAATTTCTAAACCTTTTTCTTTTTGACAGTATTCTAATGATTTTATAATTAATTCTTTCTGATTAAGTCGAGTAAAAATATCTATCCAACCTACTGTTGTTATAGTTATAAAATAACATTGATCGTCTGTTGCTTTATATTTTGTAGACATCTTTCTATAGCTTTTATTTAAGTCGTTAAAATACACATTATAAAATCATTTAACAAAGATTAACTTACACTACTCATCTATTTATTAAATTTATAATTCAAAATTTTATCATACGTATTATACTTTTCATAACGTGATAGCTCGGATTTGTAATCCGAGCATTTATAATATTCTTTTAATTACTATAAACAAAAAAACTACCTTACAATCTAATGTAAAGTAGTTTTTATATTTATTATTATTTGGCTTATCATACTCGGCACGGATTACAAATCCGCGCGATCGGGTTGTTCTAAACAATATTAAGAACAAACTTTTGCATCGCATTTTTGCCGTTATTAAAAGGCAGCAGCCTTATGTTAATACACACAATTTTGCTGCCTATTTTTTTTAAAAATAATATTAATTTTGGCTTGTTGAACTGGTAATAACTTTTGAAACGAAGTTTTAAAAAAGTTATGCTATTTCAATAATGCCCCATAAAAAACATCAATTTTTATTTGTTTTTATCCATAGAATGCACTATCGGGTGTGGTTAAAAAACTAGCAAATGTACTTGACACTAATGTTGGGTATTTACTTGGGGAAACAGATAATTTAAACGTGCTTAAAGATTCGGTTATGCTTAAACGTCTTAATGATATTGCTAGCTTCTCAAAAAAAGACCAAGAGCATATTTTATTTGCACTTGATGCTATGATTACTAAAATTAAACTTGGTAGTATATAAAAACAAAAAAAACTACCTTACAATCTAATGTAAAGTAGCTTTTTTATAACTTCTAGTGTTGCCATTACAAATGGCTAATAATATGCTCGTTTCTTTTTAAACTTACTTTTAAAACTTGTCATTTCCGCTATCGCTCAAGTGTCAAGGTGCGGGGGGGGTTTTACTACTTTTTATGTATAATTTTAGCCGCATCAAGAAAATCAGAATCTTTCATACTTAAAGTTATATAGGTAAATTCGCCATCAAAGTCGGAGAAGTGTACAACTATGACCTTTAATTTTTCACCTATTTTAGGATAGTCGGCCAATTTTACGTTTCCTTCCGCTATATAAGGAGCTAAAACTATACCATAAAAATCCTTATTTATATTAACGTAAACACCATAAGGCTCAACTCTAAAAACTTCACCATAAAGTACATCACCTATTTGAATTTCAATTTTTAATTTCTCCCAATTTTCTACTGTCCTATTATTCAACATATTTCATAATATTAATCATTAAATTGAATTGACGTCATGCTCAGTAATTAATTTGTTTCAATTGTTTTATCATTACCAATAAGGACCTATCTTAGTTCTGTCTAACGTATTTAAAAAATCTATTTTTTCTACTGGTATTCTATATTCAAGTCTACTTGGACCACCTATTTTCTTAGCAGCATATTTAAACGTATGGCCTTTTAAGAATGATTCTTTTACTTTAATTTTTATCAAAAACGAATCATATGCTCCCGTTTTTGCATATTCTCCTGCTACAGATTCCTCTCCAAAATATATTCTCCTATCACCAGAGGAATGATCCGCTTTTCTAAATCCATTATTCATTATATCATCCATTGTACCTTCTCTAGGCGCTCTATAAATATAAACTTCTTTTGGACTACCTTTCCCATAACCTCTCAAATTGAAACCTCTAGGAGAAATACTACCAAAAGATGGTGGAGCTAAAAGCTCATAGGACAAAGTTACTGCCGTAAAAAACCTATAACTATTATAATGACTTGCGCCATGAAAGTCAATCCAATCTTGTAATCCCATTGGAGCATAGTACCCTCTTGATTCCAAATCGAGAATAGAATGTCGTAAAATTCTAGACTCCATTAAAATACTTCTTATCCTTAAGTCTTTAGCTGTATAGTGGTATCCAGTTATATTCTTCACTCCATTAGAACCGCCAATTACTACTTCATCTAATAATTGTTGTCCACTTGTATTTGGAAAAGCTGAAGAGGAGTCAGTTGCTGGGTCAATTGTACCTTCTCCACAATTTTCAGGACATTCACTACAAGGACAACCTCCATCGGGATCGATCGTATTGATAGGATTATTTGCCATACCCAAATAAGGACTCGGATGTGCATGGGCAGGATCCGTAGTCAACCATCTACCAATCCTCGCATCCCAAAGCCTTAATTGAAAAGCTTCCTTCCCTGTTTCAGGGTCTTTTTCTTGCCCTTGATAGGCATATCTATAATGCTCACCATTAACGATTTGTCTATTCGGCATTGGCATACCAAAAGGATAATAATCTGTAGTACTAGTAGCTGCTACTGCTGTACTTCCATTTTTAGCAATCACCGCACGTACATTTCCTAAATGATCTGTTAACTGGTACACATTTGTTCCACTTTGCTTTTTATGAATTCCTAGTCTGCTTGCTCCGTATATTGGTAGCTCTTCTAACTGTTGGTTTTCATAAATAGCCAAAGTACTTCCTGAGGCGTCTAGTACATAATGCGTGGTTTTACTTCCTCCACCATCTAGATAACTTACTTTTTTAGTTCTAAAGTTTTTATCATTATAATAAAACTGTACTTTTAAAGCATCATTATAAAATACTTTGGTTACTAACCCACTAGCATTGTATTCATACTTTACATCTTCTTCTATATTTTCTTCTAACTGTCCAATGCTATTGTACACATAATTTCCTGCACTTTGTGTTCCTATATCACCTACCCCTACATTACCAGCATCGTCTTTTACATAATCTAATTGGTTAGGTTTATCTTCCTTATAGGTATACGTCAGTTCATCCATTTTGTTAGAACCACCTTCTGTGTTCTTGTTCCTATGTAAACTCTCAATATTACCATTGGCATCATAGGTAATATTGTGTACCTTATAATCATCCGTTCCGTAGGTTCCATCGGTATTCACATCCACTATTTTAGCTGAAAAAGTAACACTGCTAGATGCTTTTATTTCAAAACCTTCTTTTAATACTATAAAATCGGTAGCCGCTGCATTTCTAGATGTCGTTAATTTTTCATTGAACGTAATATCTTTTGGAGCATCATTTTGTTGATTCCCCATACCATCAAAGATAGCTTCTTTTAACCAATTATTTCTATCATATTTATATTTATACAATACAGGTGTGGTATTAGCATCTGTAGTTCGCTTGGTATTCCAAGTCATTCCTTTAATATTCCCCGTATATTGGTCTTCAATTCCCATAAGGTTATTGTTAAAGGTAAAGTTACTATTCCTTTGGTAATCGCCTCCATAATAATCTAAGGTCATTCCAAATAAATCGGTTTCATCACCATTAGGATCTAATTCTTTGGTCAAACTAGGATGGTTAATCGCTTTTAATTGTCCTGCTAAATTGTATACATAGTCAATTCCTTGAATACCGCCTGCTAATTCTGTTCTTTTTAATGCTCCGTTGGTTTGATAATAGGTATAATCTGCATGGGTAGTAAAAATACTATCGTCAGAAGAAGTTTCTACTTTCACCAACTGTTGTGTGTGCTCATCATAAGTATATTTATGAATAAACTGCTCTGTTGCATTTCCCTTTTGGAAATATACTTTATTTACCTGACTGGTAATTGGGTCGTATTCATAATCAATGGTTTTTACGCCTAAACCTTCAATATCCTGAATTATCCATTTTACACGTCCGTATACATCATAACTATAATAGGTTCTAGAAAGAATAGTACTACCTTCCATATTATAAGTTCTTGCTACATTACCTGATAAAAAAGTAGGATTCCTATAGGCTACTCCTGCATTGGAATTTAACCATGTTTGTGCAGAAGAAGACAAGAAATCATACTCTGTAAAATGTTGTTCTTTTCTGTTATGGTTTGGCAAATCACTCTGGTAAACTTCTACACTATTCATTAAAATACTCTTAAACGGATATGTATCCATTGTGATATGCTCATCTCCAGGAAAATTTTCTAAAACCTCTCTATCTGAATGTACTCCACTTTGAACTGGACGTCCTAATTCATCATAACTGGTGTACGAAATTTCATAGTGATTCCATTGCTTACTATTAATAGAGAATCTTATTTGCCCATCTTTACGGTAGATAAACCAAGCATGTCCTTCATCTGGACTTTGAGTGTGGGTTAACTGTCCTAAAGCATTGTAAACAAAATTACTCTTTAACTTATCATTATGACTTACATTAGCTTGCAACCCGTCTAAACAGGTATCTACGAAACCTAAAGGCTGTAATGAACTGGTTAACTGACCAACTTCATTGTAATAGTTTAGGCTAAAATCATAATAGTTTACCTCATAACGTATTCCTACCGCATCATTCCCTTTTACAGGTTCTATTCTTTTACTCCCTTTGTCAATATACGTTAAGGTATGGCTCTTTGTTAATGTTTTTGAGCCTGTGTATTCAATACGATAAAATCCAGCCTTAGAAATATCTCCATTAGGCTGCTCAGTTTTTAAATCAAAAATTTTATAGTCGCTGGCATTTCCTAATAAAGTTGCTGTATTTTCACAACCTACTGGAATGTGTACATCAACATATTTTTGTTCTCCTATTAATGATAACACTTGGTATCCTTTAGCTCCGCCTGAACGTGCAGCACCTAAGGTTTTTCCATCTGCATCTGTAAATACTACAGATTCATTTCCTTTTATATCTTGTACTACTGTTTTTCCTGCTTTTAACCACACTAAGTGTTTATTAACATCGCTTAAATCGCCATCAATGTCCGTATAATAGGTAGCGGCAATAGCTGGATTGCCTGAAAAACTACTGTAACCATATACATAATACATTTCTTGAGCAGCTGGCATAGAAAAACTGTAACCTCTTCTCCACTCTCCGTTTTGTTTATTACCTCCAATGGTTTGCATTACAGCTCCGGGCATTAACTCGCTATACACAGAACGAGTATAAGGACGTTCCGTTTTATCCATCAAAGCTTCCTCTTGGTTATTGTAATAATAGGCTCCTAATGTTGACGTATTTAATATGGTAGGGTCTAATGTATCATCTGTGTCTAAATCATCTGTTGTCAACTCTCCTCCTGTCGTTTTTTCAACAAATCCTTCTTGATAATTATAATTTTCTCCTTCTCTTACTGGGGCACTTAAACTTTGCAAGGCTGGACGTCCTTGTGCATCGTAGATGGTTTGTGATGCTAATACTCTATTATGCTTGGAATCATAACTTTGTGATTGCTCTAGTTTACCTAAATCATTATAGTAATTTTTAGCACTTCCTATCAAACGACCATTGATATCATAGGTTTTTGAACGTGTCCAATTTCTATCTTCGTAAGGTTCTAAACAGCCATTATTTGTAGTACTTGGTTCATCAATACAATAATCTAAATTATTATCTACTTCTCCTGCTGCTGCTGTTAACCTTGAAACTGGCTCTGCATTATAATCTCCATAACCATCTCCATCTGTATCTTTATAATAAAAACTATATGAGGGATTGGCTTTTTGTTTTATAGTTATTATATCTGGTATTCCACCCGCTAACATTGTACCATGATCAAAAGTAAAAGTAACTTCCCTATCTACTGCCGTTTCATTATTAGAAAGAGAGAATTCCATTCTATTTTTTCCAGTATTAATTACTCGTACCCATGGAAAGTTATCTAAATCAGTTGTCACTTTAGGAAATCCTTGACAACCTTCATAATTCATTTGAAAATTTAAACTTGTTGTATTCCAATTTGCTAAAACTACATCTCCTCGAATGACACTTACGTCATTATTAGCCTGAACTTCAAAACCTAAATAATTACAAACATCTCCCGTATCTCCTAGCGTTTTTTGTGCTACCAATACGTTTCCTATAAGTAAGAAAATTATTGTTATATACCTAAGTTGTAAACCTGTCCTTTTCATAATTTATTGATTCTTTTTATAGTTATAACTATTCGTACTTACTTTCTTAAATCCACCAGTGATTCCTGCAGCTGGATTGTCTACTACTTCTACCCAAGTTTCTTTTAAACGTCCTGCATCATCATATACATAACAGGTAGACAACCCGTTAGCTCCTGTAATAAACGTCACTTCATCCCATTGGTTATATACATAACTGGTCATACTTGAAGTAGCTGGATGTAAGCGGAAATCGTCTGCGTATAAAGTACCTGTTGTACTTCTAATTCCTATGTTATAATCCTCGGTACTTAATATATCTTCGTAATGATTTAACAATACCCATGAACCTGCATACACTTTTTCTCCATTAAAAGCCTTTGCATTACCATTAACCATTACCCTTGCTTTTGACTCATTACCTTTGTCTACCCATAGAGATATTTTGTATTCCCCTGTTCGATGTTCTCCTTTCTTCATTAAAAATGTAAAACAATTGACATTACTATCTACCAATATAGAAGTCTTCCCTGTATGTGATTTTTCTATACTTGTTTTACTTTTAGCTGCTTCTGCACCATCCTCAATTCCTACTAAAGCTACACCTCCTTGACCTGGTAGTACAGCAGAAGTCATTGATAAATTATCCGCTCCTGAATAATACATCTCTTTATATGCCGCATTAGAAGTTGCTAAAACTTTAGAGTTATCACCTGTCATTCTAGTAGATGCATAGTTTCCATTAATATCTTTTACTTCTAATGGTTGAGAAATACGATTATATGCTGTTATCTCAGAAACTTCTCTCCAATCTGAATTAGTTTGTGACGCTCCAATTCCCCATTGAAAATCATCATGACTATTCTCATCAAAACCAGTATACAAACCTTGTTCATCTATTTCTCCATTCCATACAAACTCTTTATGCTTCCTCCAAACTTTCTTTCTAGATTCTGTAGGAGTATAATCATTCTCTTCTGGTAAATATATTTGACGTGCTTTATAAGTCCATTCATTCTTCCATGTTGTAACTCCCACATTAATAGGCCTCCATGTATTATCTTTATACAAATATGTGTAATTAACAGCTCCTTGTGTTAGCATGTTTTTGTTATCCACATTATCTATTTTAGATCCCATTTGAGCATATTCTGGTATTGTATATGCTGGAACATGTTTTGTTTTAAAAGCCTTTCCATCACTAGCATAGGTTCTTGTCTCAAGTACCTGTCCTGTTAAAAAGTCATGCTTATCAAAATGCTTAGTTACGGTTAATCCCCCTGAAGTTTCTTCTACACTTTCTAAAACACTTGGGTAATTAATCTTACTTGTCGATGTAACATATAACCCAAATGAAAAACCATATAACCTTTTATAATTAATATGGCTCTCTTGAAAAACTCCAATTTCTTTATCTTTATTAAGGTCTTCTTTATAATTATTTTTCACTCTCTGTAGTACATGATCTCTATGGTTATATTTTGTCATTTTCTTCAATCTCCCAATAGCCCCCAACCTACTCTCTATCATATACTTTGTTGTTTCAATATCTGGTTTTATAACTACACCAGAATGTCCAGAATAAATTTCTCCTGTATTTATATAATCAAAAGTGTATGTTCCATTTTTCACTGCTCGATCTTGAACTCTTCTTATACTAAAAACTCTACCAAAATTAAATTCATTCCTTCCTGAAGAACTTGCAACCTTTATCGTTTCAAACTCATAATTTTCTTTCCCTAATACTTTTCCATTTTTATCTTTGTTTTCGACCTGAACATTACTATACATAACTAAAGGTGAAGGTAGATAAGGCTGAAAAGGAATTAATTTATTTTTTTTTGTTGGAGCATATGAAGTAATCCCTGACACTCTACCTGTTTCTTCATTCAAATACAGATAATTTGAAGAAACCTCTTCGTTACCTACATTGTTTGATACACTAATCTTCTTAACTCTAAGACCACCTCCTTTAAAACCATTTAAAGTTTCATCTTTAACAATATAATCTTTAGGTAATAAAAGTTCAACTTCATGCTTATTTTTTATGTCTCCTTTATATTTAATACTCTTTTCTGACACTTCTTCTACTTGTACAGATGCATGTCTTGGGTAATGAGAATAAGAGAAATAATCATTAGACTGGTAATATTTTGTAAAATCTACAAACTCATTATTAGTTGTTATTAATTTATTTGTACGATCAACATTTACTTTCAATTTAAATATATCTAAACTTGATGCCTCTGCAAAATAAGAATCCGACTCGTATTCTATTTTTATATTACCTCCTAATGGAGTTTTTATATTATTTAAACTCCAAGCATCAGGTGATTTTGAATTATACCCCCAATTATCTTTATCTTCTAGATTAAACATTGTATTTTCTTTCTCATAGTTAAATTCATAAGGAGGTATCAATCCTATACCTTTTTTTCCTTTAAAAAGAATTTTTCTCAAGCTTAATTTACCATAAGATGAATTAGGAGAATTTCTCGCCAATTTATAATCATAATCAAAATTTATTACCTGTAAAGCTTTTCTTTCTATACTATTTATATCTAAATCATAAATATCTAATATATTTTTACCTATATTATATCTAAATATTTTAGAATCGATTCTATCCCAATACAAAGTGTTTTTTTCATAAGGCACACCATTAAACCCCCATTTTATATCTTCTATACCATATAATGGTTTACTAATAGCTCCAAAACCAAGTTCTTTCCAACGCCCCAAAATATGATCATTTTGTTTTTCAATCGGCCTGTAAGAATAATGATCATTTTTTAATAAAATTATTTTATTTAATTTTAATGAATAATTCTCAGGTACATCTCTATATAATCTTCTTGTTTTTTTATAAAAATATCCATAGGGTATATTTAACTTTAAATTATGCCTATCTCCTTTAGCTGTATACATTTCATAAATCTCTGTATTTAAATATCTACCATAGTCATCTGTTGTTATACTTAACCCATTTTTTTCTATATC
The DNA here is from genome assembly GCF_964036645.1 of Tenacibaculum sp. 190524A02b. NCBI lineage: Bacteria > Pseudomonadati > Bacteroidota > Flavobacteriia > Flavobacteriales > Flavobacteriaceae > Tenacibaculum > Tenacibaculum vairaonense. The sequence continues at coordinate 2,322,491 of NZ_OZ038525.1, forward strand.
TATATTAAAAGTATTTGAATTAATATCAAAAGGCGCTTTATATATATAGTCTTTAATATTATGTGATTTATTATCTTCCCTTATTTCCTTAACAAAAAGTGCTGTATGAGTTCTTGTTTTAATAGCATCCAAATAATAAATTTCTTTACGCCCTTTTGAGTATGAATATGATTTTTTACCCTTTTCATTTTCAGTTTCCTCATAGCCTTCTATCGGTATTCTCCAACCAAAGCCTTCAGACCATTTACCATAATCAAAATCTATCCAATATCCATAATCGGTATTATCTAATTCACCATTATTATTTGTATCGACATAATCTGGTCCTGTAATAGCTGTAAGTAGCCAATGCGTTGCATAAGGTGCATTTTTTTCTTTTTCAAAAAAATTTTTATTTTCATTAGACTTGTCTTGAAAAGTTTTATAATAACTTTCAAATTGATATACCGGTAATGAATAATGATATGTTTTTCCATCCATAGCAGTAATTTGAAAAGCTCCTATTCCTTCATTTAAAAATATTTTTTTATTACTTCTATTTAAAAAGTTATCCTTATCCTTAGCTTCAAGAAAAAATTTATTAACTCCACTCCTTATTTCCTTATTCGTAAAAGTTGTTATTGTATTCCCTTCTCTTTTTCTTCCATTCGCATAATCATTACTATAGTTATTTAATTGATTAGTTTTAACTTTTTGAAAAATATTAGTTTTTAAAACTCCTAAATCAATATTATCTGAATATTCAATATCTGAAGTTTCAATTCTAAGAAAAGAATTATATGCATCTTGGAATGTAAAAAAACTTTTTTTATTTAACTCTTCATTAGTAATTTCAGTTATATCTCTATTCAAATAAAAAGTTCCAAAGTCATTATCCCATGACGAATGTACATCATTAGGTTTCCACCAAAAAGGTTTAGGTGCCTTTATTGACCTTGGTGATAATATCATTTTATCATTATATGGAGAGATACTCCCTGAAATCCCCTGTGAGTTAACACTATAATTATCATAACTAGGTAAAGATATTGAAGCATAGTTATATTGAGTTAATCCATGTGAAGCTGAATGAAATCTATTTTCTATTTCTGATTTATAATAGATATCACTAACATCCATAAAATGATCTCTCTTTGAATATGGTAATAAAGTTCCATCGTTATATTTCCTATTAGAATTTGACACATAAGGATACAGTATCCCAGAAGTATTAAGGGTGTTATTCTTAAATAATGAATACTTAACTTCTTTATGTTGATACCCTACATAAAACATAAAAACAGGCAATGAAAAACCTGATACTCTAGATCTTACACTATAATCTTGACTAGATATAACTTCCGAAGAATTAAAAACCCCTATTCCAGCACCATTTAAACTCCCATTCATAGAAACTCCTTGTGAATTAAAACTAATACCTGTCCCTAACACTTGCGCCGCTCCTTTCCCTGAGTAGCCGACAACCGTTGAAGAAGAAAAACTCCCTGATAAACCATTACTGTAATTATAGTTTAAATTTAACCCTAATACTGAGTTACTATTCCTATAACCATATCCAGCGTTTATACCATTTGTTGCAAAACTTATGTTAGCTCCTTTAGCTCTAAGACCAATTCCAGCTGAAACACCGCTATGATCTATATTTACAAAACTTCCTCCTACACCAAAAGAAACTGATCCAGATAAAGATTGATTTGAGCCCCAAGAAAGCCCTAAACCAACTGAAAACCCATTACTTAAACTTGTCCCCACACTGAAACTATAATAATCCTCAGACCAACCTTTATCATAGAAAAATTCATTAACCGAAGTTTTCCCCCAATCATCAGGGTTTCCATTTACACCTCTATTAATAGCTCCAGGGTTTAAATTCCAACCCAAACCTACCCACGAAGCTTCTTGATCCATGGCAATTCCTGCATGATAATTTAATGCCAACGGATAACCTCCTTCTGGACTGGGTACATTTAACAAGGGTAATACATAACTTAAATTACCTGTTACTAAATTTACCATATCTGTCGCATCTACTGGTTCAAAAGCTGCTGCTTCTGGTGCATTGGGACCATTGTTATTTGCATACAAGACATTGTACGGAAAAATGGTACTTAAAAAATTTAATAGGAAGAACATAGCAATCGTTCTTCGGGTTTGTTTGTTCTTTATCATAATTTCTGGTTTGTGCTTAATTATTTAATTTAAGGGTTGTTATGTTTTCTTTTCTATTTATATAGTTTTTTCTATTCTTTAATTACGCTATTGCTAATTGTACTTAATCGATCACATTTTGTTTTATTCGATTTACAGATTACTTCACTCCGTAAACTTCGTTCGTAATGACGGAATTTGAGCGTCATTACGAGGTATCGAAGTAATCTTCTTATTCGACTACTTCTCGATAGCTCTGCTGAGCGTAGTCGAAGTACTATTTTCTTTCGATTTCGATATACTCAATCTCCAGAAAATCATTCGAAGTGACAACTTCTTTTTTATTTATTGTTCCCTTTTAAAAGATTACTTCACTCCGTAAACTCCGTTCGTAATGACGGGAATGAACGTCATTACGAGGTATCGAAGTAATCTTCTTATCGATTGACAGATTACTTCATTCGCTACCGCTGCTTCGTAATGACGGATTAAAATTCTATACTTGGTTCGCTATTTATATTTTTTGTAGGTATTTTAAACTTCACCTCTCCTGTATAGGTTCCTAAATCGCCTATGGTGATGTTTATGTAATCTTCTTTTAAATATTTTTGATCTCTTGGGTATACAAAAAGCATGGTAGTTGCTTTGCTCATTCCATACATTCTTGGATATACATAGTCTAGCAACTCCAAGGTATCTTTTTGTGGTGTGAATACGTGTACTTTTTTTCCCATACCGAAGGCTAACTCATTTACCATAGCTCCAAATTCTTGTCGGTTTCTAGGAGTGGTACTTAACAATTCCTTATTGTCTCTAGACATGGATAAAGTAAAATAGATGTACTGCTGGTACTTTTCTCTTAACTCTTTTATTTTATCCTTGTTAATTTCTTCTCCTAGTTCTTGATCCACCAATAAATCAGTTGGTTTGTATAGTAATGAGAACTCATATCCATTTACTTTTTTAGTATGTAAATAACCATTGTCTTCATTACGCAAGTAACTCCATAATTCGTCCTTGGTATCAAATGTTTTGTTAGAACAGCTTGTTACCATTATTACTGATAAAATAAATAGGATATACTTCATAGCATTAGCAACTAATTTAGTTTTCATTTATTTATAGCTTATATAATATTACTTTTCTATAGTCCTCTTTTATGAGATTACTTCACTCCGTAAACTCCGTTCGTAATGAAGGAATTTGAACGTCATTGCGAGGTATCGAAGCAATCTCTTTATCCAACTAACGGATTACTTCATCCGCTACCGCTCCTTCGTAATGACGGGATTCAACGCCATTGTGAGATATCGAAGAAAACTCTTCATTCAACTACTTCTCGATAGCTCTGCTGAGCGTAGTCGAAGTACTATTTTCTTTCGATTTCGATATACTTAATCTCCAGAAAATCACTCGAAGTAACAACCTCTTTTTTATTTATTGTTCCCTTTTATAAAGATTACTTCACTCCGTAAACTTCGTTCGTAATGAAGGGATTCAACGTCATTGTGAGGTACGAAGTAATTTACTTTCCTTCGAATTCAGAATTTAATCCTTCTAAAACTACTTCTGTTAAATCAGCACTTTTATCTGCGTACATGATGTTACCGCCTCCGCTAGCTCCAAAAATGATTTTGTAACCTTTTTTCTTTCCGTATTCTTTTACATAATCATTGATATCATTCACCACAGTTTGTGTCGCTTTTTTATCTTCTGATTGGATTTGTTTTTGAATAGCTTGTTGGTAGTTATTAATTTGTTGTTGTTTGTTACTTAATAACTGTTGCTTTAATTCTAATTCTTTTTTAGAGAATTTTGAGCGCTCTTTTTCGTATAGCTTTAATTCTTTTTGCCAATCAGTTACCAAACTGTCTACATTTGATTTTAGCACTTTTGCCTTTTTCTCAAACTCAGCACGAACAACCTTTGTACGTTTATAACCATCTAATAATTTATTTACATCTACATATACTAAGTCTGATGAACTTTGTGAATAGAAAAATGTAACGATTGAAAATACTAGTGCTAAAACACTTAAGGGTAAAACAATTTTTTTCATGATTTATATCTTTTCTTAAAAAATTTAACGGCGCAAATGTAGTTCTTTTTAATCAACCACAAAATATTTCCCCACAAAAAAAAAGCCACAAAACAATAGTAATGTGACTTTTATCTATAAATTTAATTTCTTTATTCGTATTCAAAAGTACCATACTTACTTTGTATGGTTAGCTTTTTAGTAGCTGATGCTTCTACGCGGCCTATAACCTTTGCTTCTACATTGTATTTTTTTGAAATTGCAATTAAGTCTTCCGCGATTTCAGGAGTTACATACAATTCCATTCTATGTCCACAATTAAATACTTGATACATTTCTTTCCAATCGGTTTTTGATTGCTCTTGAATCAATTTGAATAAAGGTGGTATTTCAAACATATTGTCTTTCACCACATGATTCTCATCAATAAAATGCAAAATTTTAGTTTGCGCACCTCCTGAGCAATGAACCATTCCATGTACTTTATCTGATTTATACTTTGAAAGTATTTCTTTTATAATAGGTGCATATGTTCTTGTTGGTGACAACACCAGTTTCCCTGCATCTATTGGCGATTCTTCTACTGCATCCGTTAATTTTGTTCCTCCAGAATACACTAAATCAGAAGGAACCGATGCATCAAAACTTTCTGGATACTTTTCAGCTAAATATTTATGGAATACATCATGACGGGCTGATGTTAATCCGTTACTTCCCATTCCTCCATTGTACTCTTTTTCATAGGTTGCTTGACCAAAAGAAGCCAACCCAACAATTACATCACCCGCTTGAATATTTGAGTTGTCAATTACATCTTCTCTTTTCATACGAGCTGTTACTGTAGAGTCTACAATAATAGTACGTACTAAATCACCTACATCTGCCGTTTCCCCTCCTGTTGAGTGAATGGTTACTCCAAACTCTTTTAACTCAGCTATCAACTCTTCTGTTCCGTTAATTATAGCTGAAAGAACGTCTCCCGATATTAAATTTTTATTGCGTCCTATAGTTGACGATAACATAATATTATCTGTAGCACCTACACATAACAAATCGTCAATATTCATAATTAACGCATCTTGTGCGATTCCCTTCCATACAGAAACATCTCCTGTTTCTTTCCAGTACATATATGCTAAAGAGCTTTTTGTTCCCGCTCCATCTGCATGCATTATTAAACAGTACTCCTCATCATTTGTTAGATAATCTGGTACTATTTTACAAAATGCCTTTGGAAACAAACCTTTATCTATATTTTTAATTGCATTATGCACATCTTCTTTAGAGGCAGATACTCCTCTTTGTGCATATCTTTTAGAAACTTCTTGACTCATATTCTGTTTGTTGTGTTGTTGCCTGCGAAATTACTTTAAAACCCTAAAACTTTCAAAGGAATTGTTACTTTTTAGCTTTTTCAATTAACTGGATCCATTTTATGCTTTGTTTTTTCTTCTCAACACGATTGGAACGGTTTCGGCACTTACTTTTTTCTTCTCTAATAAACTTTATAAACTAGAATTTTCTATTCGTTTATTGTTCATTTTTTTGCTTGTCCAAAAAAACGAACCAAAAAAAGGACACTTCTTCAATGAATTTTTCAGCTTAAGCTAAAAACCAAATATTTATTCCTAAAATCTTTCCAAGGATTCAAGATTTCTTAACGAAAGAAAATTCTATTCTGCGAAGAAGATTTGAAAAGCGCTGCTTTTAATCGCTATTTTTTATCCTATAAAATGATGGAAACTGCTTCTAAACTTACTTTTTTTTCTTCCCAACACGGTTGGAACGGTTTCAACACTTGTTTTTTTTCTTCTCAACATGGTTGGGACGGTTTCAGTACTTATCTTTTTCTTCTCAACACGGTTGGGATGGTTTCGGCACTTACTTTTTTCTTCTCAACGTGGTTGGGACGGTTTCGGTACTTACTTTTTTCTTCCCAACACGGTTGAGACGGTTTCGACACTTGTTTTTTTCTTCTCAACATGGTTGGGACGGTTTCGGCACTTACTTTTTTCTTCTCAACATGGTTGGGACGGTTTCTTCACTTGCTTTTTCCTTCTCAACATAGTTGGGACGGTTTCGGCACTTACTTTTTCCTTCTCAACATGGTTGGGATGGTTTTTGTCACATTATTATACATTTCGTTTATCAATCTTCACTTTTTTTCTCCTCTAGTAAACTTTATAAGCTAGGATTTTCTATTCGTTTATTGTTCATTTTTTTGCTTGTCCAAAAAAACGAACCAAAAAAAGGACACTTCTTCAATGAATTTTTCAGCTTAAGCTAAAAACCAAATTTTAATCGCAAGGGCGAAAGCCAAGAATTTAATTCCTAGACACCTTACATCAAATAGTTTTTTTATACTTTTAACTAGAGCCCCCTATAATTGTATCGTAACAACTTTTTTTCTAAAATCTTTCCAAGGGTTCAAGATTTCTTAACGAAAGAAAATTCTATTCTGCGAAGAAGATTTGAAAAGCGCTGCTTTTAATCGTTATTTTTTATTTCAATCAGACCAAGATAGTTCCAATACTTGTTTTGAAACCAAGAAACAAAGTTTTCGACTGCGCTCAAACTGACACAAATACACTCTATTCAACCTTATTTCTCTAGACCCCGAACAGCTATCAATTATTTAAACTAACTCAAAATACGCCAACCAATCTTTTTTTTAAAACAAATACTTGAAGTAACGTCTTTATAAGGTTCATAATTAGGTATAATACTATATTCATTCTTTCTATATAGGTTAACAGCAGGTAACATTGTTTTGCTAGTTTCTAAAATTATGTTATCAAACTCCGCTTCCTTAGCCCATTTTTCCAACTCCTTTAAAATACGTGTTCCAATATTATATCCTCTATAATTATCTTTTACATACATACGCTTAACCTCTACTGTTTCTTCTGTAATCACCTTAAACGCTCCACAACCAACGGGCACTTTATCTAAATAACAGATGACAACATTTTTTATATCGTTTAACTGATTCTGTTGTTTAAAAAAAGCATCATTCTCACCGTTTATTTTTGACAAATATGCATCCAACTCCACTGCTAACTCTTTAAATTTTTTATCTGTAGCAGTTGTTCTTTTTAATTTAATATCATTTTCCATTATTTCGTAAATAAAAGCTCTCTGTATTTTGTTAACGGCCATAAGTTATCATCTACCAACAACTCTAATTTATCCGCATGGTAACGTATTTCTTCAAAATAAGGCTTTACCTTATTACAATAAGTATCGGCATTCTTCTGCCCTGTTAACTTATTTGCTTGCTTTCGCTCCTCCGTCATTTGTTCTATTTTAGAATTAATTTCTGCTATATGATTTGATATTTTTTTAATTAATTCAATTTGTTCTTTAGCAAACCCCTCATAATGTTCTTCAAAAATTTCTTTTAACCCTTTTACATTTTCTATTAAAGTATTCTGATATTGAATTGCTGTTGGTATTACATGGTTTCTTGCTACATCTGCCAACACTCTACTTTCAATTTGAATACGTTTTGTATATTCTTCTAGTTCAATTTCATGACGCGCCTCTACCTCTATCTTACTCATTACCTTCATTTCTTCAAATAACTCAATTGCTTTTTTAGAAATCTTAGCTTTTAAAGCTTCAGGAGTTGTTTTATTATTACTCAACCCTCTTCTCTTAGCTTCTTTTTCCCAAGCTTCTCCATAACCATCACCTTCAAATCGGATTTTTTTTGAAGCTTTAATATATTCCCTCAACACATTAAATACTGCCTCATCCTTTTTCAAACTTTTTTCTTCTATTAATTTATCTACTTCTACCTTGAAATCTTTAAGCTGCTTAGCTATGATAGTATTCAATATGGTCATAGGCCCTGCACAGTTAGACCACGACCCTACCGCACGTAACTCAAACTTATTTCCTGTAAAAGCAAATGGTGAAGTTCTATTCCTATCGGTATTATCTAATAAAATTTCAGGTATTTTACCAACAATATTTAATTTTAAGTCTGTTTTTTCTTGTGGTGATAATTTTCCTTTCGTTACATTTTCTAATTCATCTAACACTTCTGACAATTGAGACCCAATAAATACTGAAATAATTGCTGGCGGTGCTTCATTAGCTCCCAATCTATGATCATTACTCGCACTGGCAATTGAAGCTCTAATTAATTCTTCATAATCACACACTGCTTTTATAGTATTTACAAAAAAGGTTAAAAATTGTAGGTTTTTCATTGGGGTTTTTCCAGGACTCAATAGGTTAACCCCTGTGTTTGTAGATAAACTCCAATTATTATGCTTTCCTGATCCGTTAATTCCTTCAAAAGGCTTTTCATGAAACAACACTTTAAAATGATGCCTTTGTGAAACCTTCTCCATTACATCCATTAATAATGAATTGTGATCTACTGCTAAATTAGCTTCCTCAAAAATAGGCGCCAATTCATACTGATTAGGTGCTACTTCATTATGTCTGGTTTTTACAGGAATCCCCAACAACATACATTCTTGCTCTAAATCACGCATAAAATTCATAATTCGAGCCGGAATTGTTCCAAAATAATGATCATCTAATTGCTGCCCTTTTGCAGAAGCATGCCCTAACAAGGTTCTACCTGTCATCATTATATCAGGTCTAGATGCTGCCAATGATTTATCTATTAAAAAGTACTCTTGCTCCCAACCTAAAGTAGCATTTACTTTAGTTACATTTTTATCAAAGTACTTACAAACCGCTGTAGCCGAATCATCTACTGCTTGTAACGCTCTTAATAACGGTGCTTTATTATCTAAAGCTTCTCCTGTATAAGCTACAAATACTGTGGGCACACACAGTGTTGTTCCGTATATAAAAGCAGGTGATGTAGGATCCCAAGCTGTGTACCCTCTTGCTTCAAAAGTGTTTCTAATTCCACCATTGGGAAATGAAGAAGCATCTGGTTCTTGTTGCACCAACTGACTTCCATCAAAACGTTCCATTGCTCCACCTCCTTCAATAGTTTCAAAAAAGGCATCATGTTTCTCTGCAGTTGCACCTGTTAGCGGCTGAAACCAATGCGTATAATGCGTAGCTCCTTTAGAAAGTGCCCAATCTTTCATACTTACCGCTATCTGATCTGCAATCTTCCTATCTATTTTAGTTCCATATTCAATGGCATCCATTACGCTTTGATAGGCTTCTTTTGCCATATGCTGCCTCATAGCCCTCTCATTAAACACATTTTCAGCATACAACTCCGATCTTCTTTTTCTCTCCTCAATCATTTCTGATTTTCTATTAAGTGTTTCTTGTAAAGCATTAAAACGAATAGCTGACATAGTATTAGTTTATAAATTTTGTTCAAAAATATAAATAATTCAAAACACCCCCTAAAAAAATAGGGGGTATTTAAAAAACAAACATAATTAAAAACAAAAAACCCCAATTTAAACCCCGCAAAAACCACCAAAAAACAACTTTACAAAAATTTAACCCTAAAAAATTTGGGGGTAACCAAAAAAATATTGATTTTTGTACTCAACAACACAACAACAATATTTTATATTATTAAAAAATAAAATTCATGAGTAGATCTAAATTAGAGTACATTTGGTTAGATGGTTACTTTCCAACTCAAAACATGAGAAGTAAAACTAAAGTTGTAGAAGACTTTAGCGGTAAATTAGAAGACTGTCCTATATGGTCTTTTGACGGTTCTTCAACAAAACAAGCTGAAGGCGGAGATTCTGATTGCTTATTAAAACCTGTAGCTATTTATCCTGATCCTGCTCGTGAGAATGGTTTTTTAATAATGACAGAAGTTTTAAATGCAGACGGGACGCCACACCCAACCAATGCACGTGCAAAAATTGACGATAATAATAATGATTTCTGGTTTGGTTTTGAGCAAGAGTATTTCATTATGGACACACACACACAATTACCTTTAGGCTTCCCTATTGGTGGTTATCCTGGTCCACAAGGTATGTACTACTGTTCTGTAGGTGGTAAAAACACACACGGAAGAGATTTTGTTGAAGAGCATGCTGATTTATGTATTGCTGCTGGTTTAACTTTTGAAGGTATTAATCAAGAGGTAGCTTCTGGACAGTGGGAGTTCCAATTATTTGCAAAAGGTGCTAAGAAAGCGGGCGATGAAATTTGGGTGGCTCGTTATTTATTAGATAGGCTTACTGAAAAGTATGGTTATTACATTGAATACCACCCTAAACCAGTAAAAGGTGACTGGAATGGTTCTGGTATGCACGCTAACTTCTCAAACACCTTATTAAGAACTTGTGGTAGCCAAGAAGTTTACGAACAAATATGTGAGGCTTTCCGCCCGGTAACAAAAGAACATATTGAAGTTTATGGTCAATATAACGACCAACGTTTAACTGGTTTACATGAAACTGCATCTATTAACGATTTTAGTTACGGTGTTTCTGATCGTGGTGCTTCTATCCGTATTCCTATTATCACAGTAGAACAAGGATGGAAAGGTTGGTTAGAAGATAGAAGACCTGCTTCTAATGCTGATCCGTACAAAGTAGCTGGTAGAATTGTTGAAACTGTAAAAAGTGCTAAAGTTAAAGTAACTGCTGATAAATAATAAATACAACAACACACAACACAACTAAAAAACCGCTAATTAGCGGTTTTTTTAGTTGTTAACTCTTAGAGTTTTTTTAGCCTCTAAAAAAGGTTGAAGGTAAAAGGTTTGAGGTAGAAGTTTTCTTCAATTATCAGTTATCAATACTCACTGAAACTTATTAACTTTTGAAAAGGTTGAAGGCGGAAGGTTAGTAAATTTTCAGTTTTTAATGATGTCCTTATTCTTTACTAAATATTCAATTCTTATAACCTTATAAAAAAGATTACTTTATTCCGTAAACTACATTCACAATGACAACTTAAATTATGAGTTTATGAAAACTAAAATTAAGCTCTAATAATTAAAAACTAACAACTCCTATTTTCAAAACTCTATTAGGCTATGGTTAGATACACAAAGGTTACATAACTTGCTAACAACACTACACCATCTCTCCACCCTAAACGCATTCCTTTTGGAATAAATACCAATGGTAATACTGCAAAAGATATAGCTAACATCCAATAGATATCATTATTAATTAAGCTTAATGCATCTGCTTTTACCTCAACAGGTGTTATCATAGATGTGATTCCTAAAACAGCCAAAATATTAAACACATTAGAACCAAGTAAGTTTCCTAGTGAAATTGCTTTTTCTTTATTTAATACCGCAATAATAGAAGCTGCTAGCTCTGGGATACTTGTTCCTACTGAAACTACTGTTACTCCAATTACCGCATCACTTACTCCTAAATTTTTAGCTAAAGTTACTGATCCGTTAATCAATAATTCAGAACCACCCCACAAACCTAAACCTCCAATAGCTAAAAATAATACTACTTTATACAAGGGCAATTCCTCATCGTCCTCAGGCATTTCATCTACTACAGCTTGCTTTTGAAACCTTAATAGATACACTAAAAAAGCTACTAACGCAGCAAATAAAATCATTCCTTCGTAGGATTGTATTACTCTGTCATTTACAATAAAAAAATACAATAACCCTGAAGCTATCATCATTACAGGCCAATCTGTTTTATAGAAACTTTTTTCTACATCAATAGGAGATAGTATAATCGTAATTCCTAATACCAGTGCTAAGTTTGCAATATTAGATCCTATTACATTTCCTACAGCTAAACCAGTTGCACCATCTAACGCAGATTTAACACTTACGATTAATTCTGGCGCTGAAGTTGCAAAAGAAACCACTGTCATTCCAATCACTATTTTAGGTATGTTTAAACGTAAAGACAAACCTACAGCAGCTTTTAACAACCAATTCCCTCCTAAAACTAATAAAACCAACCCTATAATAATGTAAAGAATACTCATAATATATTTTTGTGCGAAGATAATGTTTTGAAGTCTAATCTGAAATCTAATTTCATGTTCAAAAACATCTCTTTTTCTTCTTTTAAAAAGCACTCAAAAAAAGAGTTTCTTCAACTAACACAAAAATCAAACGTCCATTTTTACACTTAAAAAAAATCAAATTCCCTTTACTTTTTCAAAAACAAAAAAAAACGCCCTTATCTACCTAACTAAAACAAACCAAAAACACAAAATACAATTACACTATAAAACCAATCTAAAGAAAACAAAGTTTCATATTAAAACATTTTAAACCTTTTTATGTTAATATTAAAATGCAAACTAATTAATTCTATTCTATTTTTTTGGTGGTGTGATTTCCTTTCCTGTATATTGAAAAAACAATTCCGGAATTAACTATAATTATTAACTAAAAAACACTAAAAAAACTAATGATTACTGCCACTTTAAAACTATTTGTATTTATACTAAAAATTGTTACCGTATTTATACAATCTATATTTTAAATTAACTATTAAAACACTATTACTATGCTAACATTTATTGGAGTTTTATTAATTATTACCGGAATAGCCACTTTATTTACCAATACTATTTTAAAAGATAACAAATACCTAAAATGGTTTACAACCGCTAAAAGTATTCAAATAACTATTATTGGAATTATCTTTAGTATTATAACAGGAATGTTTTTCTATGCAGAACCTGGTACTGCTTATGCTGTACAATACCCTTGGGGAAGTCAAAAAGCTGTATTTAGACAAGGAATTAATACTAAAATGTGGGGACGTTTGATTCCTATTCAATTTGAAATGCCTATTAAATATGTAATTCCAAATACTGATGGAAACTTAGGCGATCAAAGTCAGTACGCCTATGTAGACAAGGCTAGACAATGGGAGTTTAACGATGCTGTTAAAGGAAAAATAGCCACCTCGATTGTTATTAGTATTGATATTTCTGATGAAGTTCAGTTTTTATCGGTTGCCGATAGAAACAAAACAGAAAAAAACTTAATACGTTCTCGTATTATACCCAATATAGATCAGTCTATAAAAAACACTTGTAAGCTAATGGCAGCACAAGATTACATTTCTGGTCAGGCAGCAGATTTTGATCGTTATTTTCAAGATCAGTTAGAAAACGGAATGTATGTTTTAGAAGAATATCAAAATAATGAAAAACCTGAGGTTATTGGAGACAGTACCATAGTTAGAACAATTCCTAACAAGGAATCTAGACAAAAAAGGTTTCGAATAAAATATATAGATGGGCAACCAGTCCGTGTAAAAGGAAACTCTTTAAAATCATACGGTTTAACAGTTGTACAAGCCGTAGTTACTGAAATTGATTGGGAAGCTACTTTTGACAATCGATTGCAATTACAAAAAGAAGAAGTTGCGCAAACACAGTTAGAGAAACAACAAGCTGAACGTGAATTTTATAGAGCGCAAAAAGAAAAGGCAAAAGGAGAAGCTGAAAAAGCAAAAGAACGTGCTAGATTAGAAAAAGCGCAGATACAACAAACCATTGCTGCCGAAACAGAAGCTAAAGTTGCCGAGTTTAACTTAGTAAAAGAAAAGAAACAGTATGAAGTTGAACAGTTTAAAGCAAAAAGTAAAAAAGTAGCTGCTGATGCACAATACTATGAAAATGCAAAATTAGTTAGTGCTGGATTAACACCACAGGAACGTGCTGAGTGGGAATACAAAACTGCTGTAGGTGTTGCTAAAGAGTTAAAGGATTTAAGATTACCTTCTACCTATATTGAAGGAAGTAAATCTGGCAACAATGGAAACTTATTACAATCTTTAATTGGTGCAGAACTAGCCAAAAAAATGATGGAAAAAGGAAAGAAATAATACTATAAAAATTGCTAAAAAAGAATACAGTCGTCGTTAAATGGGAGAATTTGCTATGACCTCAACTATAAAACAAAACAAAAAGAAAGATATATAAAAGTAGAGTGGCATAAACCACTCTACTTATTTAATACCATTTTTAACTTATTTTCATTATTTTTGATAGTAAACCTACTATAATGAAATTACAAGTATTTAAAGTACTAGCTAAACTTAATAAGATCATTTTACCGTCTTTCACCAAAAGACAGTTGGACATTACAAAAGCCTCTAAATTTCAATTAGCTATTATTGGTTGGAGGGCTTATGTTACTAAAAATTCTTTATCATAATTTAAAAAAGATTATCATGACAAATTATATTAATGTTTTTACTGGATCAACGATTCTTGTAAATCGTTTGGCCTACTTATTACAAGAAATTAAAATACCTTTTATTATTAAAAACGACAAAGAATCTGGAAGATTGGCTGGTTTTGGCACTACTGGAGATGCTGTAGAGTTACATATTTTTGATTCTGATTATGAAGCTACTAAAAACTTAATTGAAAATTTTAAAAAAGAAATTGAAAAATAATTTTTGATAAGCCAAAAAAGTTTATATATTTGCACCCGCAAAACAACGGCCTCGTAGCATAACTGAATAGTGCACTTGATTACGGCTCAAGAGGTTGCAGGTTTGAATCCTGCCGAGGTCACAAAGCTCTTTAAAATATTTTTAAAGAGCTTTTTTTATTCCTTCTTTTTACTTTCACATAGATATTTTATACATCCTATCTCTAAAAAACTACCCAAAAAGGGTGGGAAAACAAATTATTACAAAAAATATTTTTGTTGCATTATTCCAAAAAACTATTACATGAAAAAAATTATACTATTAATATTGCTTATCAATAAAATGACATTAGCACAAAACACTTTTGTCCCTGATGATAATTTTGAACGTGCTTTAATTCAACAAGGGTATGATAGTGAACCTTTAGATGATTATGTACCCACCGCAAACATTAGCACCATTAAAAGCTTATCTATTCAACTTAAAGGAATTGAAGACCTAACTGGTATTGAAGAGTTCACAAGCTTAGAAGAGCTAGATGTTACCGATAACTTTTTAACCAGCATTGATGTTTCTAAAAACAAAAAACTTACAAGACTATTAATAAGTGACAATCAACTTACTGAACTAAATATTTCAAAAAATGTCGCTTTGACACAACTTTATATCAACAACAATAGGCTTACTAGTTTAAATGTTACGAACAACATTGCTTTAAAAAACCTAGGTTTAAGTAACAATAATATTAGTGATATTGACCTTTCTAAAAACACTTTACTATCAACACTTCACTTATCTGAAAATAAAATTACCAACATTGATATTTCTAAAAACACATTGCTATCCTTATTTTTCATTTATAAAAACTCACTTACTTCCTTAGATGTTTCTAAAAATCCTTCTCTTTCTACGTTAAATATTCATAATAATCAGATTTCAACCATAGATATTACTAAAAATATTGCTTTAAAGAAACTGATTGCTTCAGGGAATAAATTGGAAGTTATAGATATTTCCAACAATACAGCTTTAGAACATCTTGACCTGACATCTAACATGCTGAATCAATTAGGCACTTCTAAAAACACGAAACTTATTTTCCTTTTAATTTCAGACAATAAGCTTACTCAATTAGACATTTCCAAGAATTTTGTTTTACAGAACCTATATGTTTATACTAATCAATTAAACCACCTAGATTTATCAAAAAATATCAAACTAACTCACTTTTTTGGCGATTATAATAATTTTACCGACCTTAATATTTCTAAAAACACCGAGTTAAATTTTATCAGCTTAAGATATAATCAACTAAAAAGTTTAGACATTTCTAAAAATATTAATTTAAATGGTTTATATATTGACTTTAATCAATTAACTCATTTTGACATTTCTAACAATGCGAAGCTGGATTTTTTTGAAATAAATAACAACTTATTGACTTCTTTAAATTTAAAAAGCGGCAATTATAAAAACCTTAGCCCTGTTATGTTTCAAAACCCTAATTTAACATGCATACAGGTAGATGACGAAACTTATAGCAATACACATTGGAGGAGTCAAAAAGATATCAGTGCTAGTTTCAAAGAAAATTGCACAACTGCCTCTTTAAAAGAAATTACTTTGGTAGACTTTAATATCTTCCCAAACCCAACTAAAAACTACCTTAAGTTACAAACTAGGTTCTCTATTGAAAAAACTGAAATTTACAACCTACAAGGACAAATTGTTGCTACTTATAATACAAACACTCCAATAACAATTTCTTCTTTAGCTAACGGCATCTACCTTCTTAAAGCCTACACTAAGAATGGGAATTCAAGTGTAAAACGCTTTATTAAATACTAATTTAACATTCCTTATTAAAAAGCTCAGTAGAGTACTGGGCTATTCTTCTATTTCACACTTCATAAATAACAATATCATTAAACAACACGTTAAACCACATACAACATTAATGAATCGCCCCAGTATAAACACACGGAATATCTAATCAAAAATATTAAAAACCTATTCAATACAAAACATCGAAAAATCCCTTTAACTATCGCTCATACAATTAAAATACTTAAAATTTTTAGTAGTACACTTTTTAAACTAACCAGTACTTTTAAGGGTTTTCACCTACCCAAAACCCCTTGAAAAAACACTTACAACCCCCACATTATCAAAACTTTAAAAAAAGGCTTTATTTTTATTGTGTTTACATTTTTGATAGCCTTTTTTTAATAATAAATTCACCTAATTTTCACAAGGATTGGCTATTTTTAATATTCAACTATTTAATATTTAACAACTTCCAAATGAAAATTCTTCACACAAGTTTTGAGTGTTATCCAATAGCCAAAGTTGGAGGCCTTGCCGATGTAGTAGGCGCTTTGCCAAAATATCAACACGACTTGAACACGTCCCCCACTGTGGTTATGCCTTTTTATAAAAACACGTTTGTTAAAAAGCAAAAACTAGAAGCAATTAGTAATGGTAAAATTGACATTAACGGACAACAATCTGATTATACAATTTTAAAAGTTACTACTAAAAACAAACCATACGAGTTATACCTTATTCAAATAGAAAATCTTTTGGATACCGAAGAAGTTTATGGTTATGAAGACGAAACTAATAGATGTTTAGGTTTTCAGTTAGCTTTATTAGACTGGATTATTAATAATGAACTATCTTTTGATGTTATCCATTGTCACGACCATCATACTTCTTTAATTCCTTTTTTTATTAATTACTGTAATAACTACAAGGAATTAGAAAACACACCTACCGTATTAACCATTCATAACGCCCAATATCAAGGTCACTTTTCTCATGATAAATTAGACACTTTGCCTCCTTTTGATTTTAAAGACGTAGGAATTTTAGATTGGTATGGTGCTATCAACCCTTTAGCAGCTGGTATAAAGTGCGCCTCAAAAGTAAACACAGTTTCTCCTTCCTACATGGAAGAGTTAAAAGAAAATGCTAATGGGCTTGAAGGTTTACTGAGAAGTGAAAGTGAAAAATGTACTGGTATTTTAAATGGTATTGATACGTCTGTATGGAATCCAGAAACAGACAATATGCTGGTTAAAAACTATAAACAAAGTAATGTGATATCAGGAAAAAGAGCCAATAAAAAAGAATTGTGCGATAAATACGGATTAAACATTGATTACCCTTTATTTGGCTTCATAGGAAGATTAGTTGGTGAAAAATCGGCCGATTTATTACCTGAAGTTATACAACAAGCCTTACAAGAACACCCAAAAATAAACATACTTGTATTGGGTTCTGGACATGAGGAAATAGAAAAACAATTAATTGACTTAAAAGAAGAATTTAAAGGCAACTTTAATACTCATATTGGATACGATGAAAAATTAGCACATTTAGTATATGCGGGTGCTGACTTTTTGTTAATGCCTTCTAGAGTTGAGCCTTGCGGACTGAATCAAATGTATTCATTACAATACGGAACCATTCCTATTGTTAGAAGAACGGGAGGTTTAAAAGATACTGTAGTAGACATAGGAGATGATGGTTTTGGTATTTGTCATGATCAAGCTTCAGTATGGGACATCTGTTATTCTATTAAAAGAGCAATTGCATTGTATCATGACAAAGATGCTTTTAGAAAAATTCAAAAACGCATCATGAAAATAGATCATTCATGGACTAAATCTGCTCAAGAATACATAGAACTTTATAAATCAATCTAACTTAACATATAACATGATCAATAAAAAAGCGCTCGCAATTATTTTGGGAGGTGGACAAGGAACACGACTATCACCTCTTACAGACAAACGTTCAAAACCTGCTGTATCTATAGCAGGAAAATACAGATTGGTTGACATCCCAATATCTAACTGTATTCATTGTAACTTAAAAAGAATGTTTGTATTAACGCAGTTTAATTCTGCTTCTTTAAATAGACATATTAAAAACACCTACACCTTTAGTAGCTTTAGCGAGGCTTTTGTAGACATTATGGCTGCCGAACAAACTCCTGAAAACAAAACGTGGTTTCAGGGTACTGCCGATGCTGTTAGACAATCCATGAATCATATTTTAAATCATGAGTTTGAATATGCCTTGATTCTTTCTGGTGATCAATTGTATCAAATGGATTTTAACGATATGCTAAAACAGCATGAAGAGAAAAATGCCGATATAACTGTAGCTACTTTACCCGTTACTTTTAAAGAAGCTCCTCAGTTTGGTATTTTAAAAACTAATGAAGAAAGTTTTATCTCTTCTTTTATTGAAAAACCTTCAGAAACTGAATTAAAAGGATGGGAATCTGAAGTGGATGAAGAAATGGTAAGTGAAGGAAGAACTTATCTTGCTTCTATGGGAATTTATATTTTTAATAGAGAATTATTAAAAAAAATAATGTCTGACCCAAGTACCATAGATTTTGGTAAAGAAATAATTCCGCAATCTATTCATAAAAACAAAGTATTAGCCTATCAATATAAAGGATACTGGACCGATATTGGAACTATTGCTTCTTTCTTTGAAGCAAATATTGGACTTACTGATGATGTACCTAAGTTTGATTTATTTACCAATTCTAAAGGTGTTTTAACTAGACCTAGAATATTACCACCTAGTAAAATTGATGGGACTATTTTAGAAAAAGCTATGGTAGCAGATGGCTGTATTATACATGCTAAAAAAATAACACGCTCAGTTATTGGTATTCGTTCAAGAATTGGTTTTGGCAGTGAAATTACCAACAGTTATGTTATAGGCGCTAATTTATATCAAGAGATTGGAGAAATAGAAAACGATAAACAACAAGGCATTCCTTATATAGGTATTGGCGAAAATTGCCATGTTGAAAATGCTATCATAGATAAGGATGCTAGAATTGGTAATAATGTAATTATTAAAGGCGGTTCTCATCTTAAGGATGAAGAAAATGAGGCTTATGTAATTAAAGATGGTATTGTAGTTATCAGAGCTAAAGCAGTAATTCCTGACGGATTTATATTACAAAAAACGCAAGAAGCAGCCTATTCTGTATGAGCAACGTTATAACCTACAGTTTGTTTACAGATTTTGATATTGATCTATTTAAAGCCGGAAAACATTACCGTCTTTATAAAAAGTTAGGATCACATACACTAACAGTAAACGGTATAGCCGGAACTTACTTTGCCGTATGGGCTCCTTCAGCTAAAAAAGTTTCTGTTATTGGAGATTTTAATCACTGGACAGAAGAAGAACATCTATTAAATGTTAGATGGGATAAATCAGGAATCTGGGAAGGTTTTATCCCTAATATTGGGAAAGGAAACTTATATAAGTACAAAATTCTTTCTCACAACAACAACATAAGAACTGAAAAGGCCGATCCTTTTGCTAAACGCTGTGAACATCCACCTAAAACAGCTTCAGTTGTTTGGAATGATGATTATTTATGGAGTGATAATAATTGGTTAAAAAAGAGAAAGCAACACAATGCCTTAAATGCTCCATTTTCTGTTTATGAAGTGCACTTAGCTTCTTGGAAAAAAAAGTTTGATGATAATCATCGCTCATATTCTTATATAGAAATGGCCGATGAGTTAGTGAATTATGTGAAAGACATGAACTTTACACATGTAGAGCTTATGCCTGTTATGGAACACCCTTATGAACCTTCTTGGGGTTATCAAATTACAGGTTATTTTGCGCCCACTTCACGTTTTGGATATCCAGAAGATTTTAAGTATTTAATCGACAAATTCCATCAAAATGACATTGGTGTTATTTTAGATTGGGTGCCTTCTCATTTTCCTGAAGATTCGCATGGTCTTGGTTTCTTTGATGGTTCACATTTATACGAACATCCAGACAGAAGAAAAGGCTATCATCCAGATTGGAAAAGTCTTATTTTTAATTACGAAAGAAATGAAGTGAGAAGTTTTTTAATTAGTAATGCTATTTATTGGCTAGATCAATATCATATTGATGGATTACGTGTAGATGCTGTAGCCTCTATGATTTTTTTAGATTATTCTAGAAGTGAAGGTGAATGGGAACCTAATATATATGGTGGAAACGAAAACCTAGACGCTATTGAATTCCTGAAAGAACTTAATGAAGAAGTATATGCTAGCTTTCCCGATGTACAAACTATCGCCGAAGAATCTACCGCTTTTCCCAAAATATCTAAACCAACTTATCTAGGTGGTTTAGGGTTTGGTATGAAATGGATGATGGGCTGGATGCATGATTCTCTTCAATACTTTGGTAAAGAACCTATTTATAGAAAACATCATCAAAATGACTTAACGTTTAGTATGACCTATGCTTTTACTGAAAACTTTATGCTTCCTTTATCGCATGATGAAGTTGTTCATGGTAAAAGTAGTATTGTTGGTAGAATGCCTGGTGATGAATGGCAAAAGTTTGCCAACTTACGTTTACTATACAGTTACATGTTTACACATTCTGGTAGTAAGTTATTATTTATGGGTAGTGAATTTGGACAACATGCAGAATGGAATTTTCAAACTAGTTTAGATTGGTACGTATTGCAATATGATGTTCATAAAGGAACTCAAAAATTGGTTAAGGATTTAAATACTTTGTACAGAAAATATCCAGCCCTTTATGAGAAACAGTTTGAACAAGAGGGTTTTGAATGGATCAATTATGATGACCATGAAAACTCAGTAATTAGTTACATCAGAAAAGGCAAGCATGAAAAAAACTCCCTAATTGTTGTATGCAATATGACCCCTATTCCTAGAGAATCTTACAGAATTGGTTTACCTAAAAAAGGTAAATTAATACAATTATTTAATAGTGATTATAAAAAATACGGAGGAAGTGGTATTTCTAACAAAAAGAGCTTACCCATAGAAAAGGTTAATTGGAATTACAGATCTTTTTCTTGTGAAATAATTTTACCGCCTTTAGCGACTGTAGTTTTTAAAATAGAATCGTAATTCAAAATAATTAAAACAACTCACTTAGTTCAAATCTTAAAACTATCTATACAGATACATTTTAGCAGCATACTAACCAAAAAAATTAAGTATTATGATTATTAATACAGAAATAGAATACAAAGGAAATCTTTTTCCAGGAAAAATAACTTCTTTCTCTCAAGATGTAGATAAGATCTACTTTAAAACCGAAAATGGTGTTATTCTTCAAGTTACCATTTTACGAGGAAGTGTCATTCGATTTAGATACGCCACTGATAATAATTTTGAAAAAGATTTTTCTTATGCTATTAGTGAAGATGGTGTTAGAGGGTATACTAAACTAGAAGTAGAAGAACATGTAACTTGTTATAAAATAATAACGTTAAAAATTATTATCCAAATTCATAAAGAGAACTTAAAATCTACAATATATGATACGAAAGGAAATATCATTTGTAGGGACGATTGGGGTTTTCATTGGGAACAGAGTTATGAATATGGTGGTAATATTGTAAAAATGAGTAAGGCTGCTCCTCAAGGTGAATGTTATTATGGTTTGGGAGACAAACCCATGCATTTAAACTTAAAAGGGAAACGTGTTGAAAATTGGGCTACCGACCAATATGCTTTTGGTAAAGACCAAGATCCTTTATACAAAAGCGTGCCTTTTTATATTGGAATGCATGAAGAAAGAGCTTACGGAATTTTTTTTGACAATACGTTTAAAACCTTTTTTGATTTTTGCCATGAACGCAGAAACGTGACTAGTTTTTGGGCACACGGTGGCGAGATGAATTATTATTTCTTTTTTGGCCCAGATATGCAAGATGTAATTACACGTTATACAGATTTAACTGGAAAACCTGAATTGCCTCCACTCTGGGCTTTAGGCTATCATCAGTGTAAATGGAGCTACTACCCAGAGTCAAAAGTAAAAGAAGTTACCGGTAAGTTTAGAGAACTACGAATTCCTTGTGATGGTATTTATTTAGATATTGATTATATGGACGGGTTCCGTTGTTTTACTTGGAACAACGAATATTTCCCTAACCCTAAACGAATGGTAGCCGAATTGGCTGCCGATGGTTTTAAGACAGTAGCTATTATTGACCCGGGTATTAAAATTGATGATGATTATTGGGTATATCAAGAAGCCATGGAAAAAGATTTTTTCTGTAAACGAGCTGACGGCCCGTATATGCGTGGAAAAGTATGGCCTGGTGAATGTTTTTTTCCCGACTTTACCAATCCTAAAGTACGAACATGGTGGTCTGGATTGTTTAAAGAAATTATTGATGAAATAGGCGTTAAAGGTATTTGGAACGACATGAACGAACCTGCCGTTATGGAAGTTCCGGGAAAAACTTTTCCTAATGATGTGCGCCACAGTTACGATGGAAATTATTGTAGTCATAGAAAAGCACATAATATTTACGGAACACAAATGGCGCGTGCTACCTATGAAGGTGTCAAAAAATACGCCTATCCTAAAAGACCTTTTATCATTACACGCTCGGCTTATTCCGGAGCACAACGTTATACTTCTTCTTGGACGGGTGATAATATTGCCACTTGGGAACATTTATGGATTGCCAATATTCAAGCACAACGAATGAGTATGAGTGGCATGTCTTTTACAGGAAGTGATATTGGTGGTTTTGCTGAGCATCCAACTGGTGAATTGTATGCTAGATGGATTCAGTTAGGTGTGTTCCATCCCTTTTGTAGAACACATTCTTCAGGAGATCATGGTAGTCAAGAACCTTGGACATTTGGTGAAGAGGTAATTGATGTGACTAGAAAATATGTTGAACTACGTTATCAATTACTTCCTTATTTATACACCATGTTTTGGGAATATGCCACCTATGGGATCCCTATGTTAAAATCTTTAGTTTTATACGATCAGTTAGATATTCAAACACATTATAGAACGGATGAGTTTATTTTTGGAAATCAAATATTGGTTTGCCCCGTTCAAGAACCTAATTCTAAAGGACGAAGAATGTATATTCCGCAAGGACATTGGTACAATTACTGGACACAAGAATATGTAACTGGTGGAATGGAAAAATGGGTAGATGCAGATATCGATATTATTCCGATGTTTATAAAAGAAGGTACCATTCTTCCTAAATATCCCGTTCAACAATACGTAGGTGAAAAGAAAATTGAGCAACTTAAGCTTGAAGTATATTTTAAACTGGGAGAAAAAGAAGTTTCTAAAGTATATGAAGACGCACAAGACGGATACGATTACACCAAAGGAAGATATAGTTTACGAACTTTATCTTTTACAGGTAAAGAAAAAGAGGTTATTATACAACAACATAAAGACGGAACTTTTATCACCGAGTACGAAACCATGAAATTTCAATTTATTGGACTTCCATTTACTATAAAAGAAGTAGAAATTGACAATGTAATTGTCAATTTAAATTCAGTAGAATTTAACACTAAAGACAATACCATAACGATTCCTAAAAACTTTAACGAAATCCATGTTATTGGTTAAATTAAAGACCTAACTATTCTCCTTAACATAAAAAAGGTTTCTGTTTTTACAGAAACCTTTTTTCTATACCTAATTACAATTATTGTATACTTTCCATGACATTTTTAATATGTTCAAAATATTTCATTTTATAATTAAAAGTTTCATTATTATAGATTTTATAATATTTGTTATCCTTTTTAAAGTAAAAAATATACCCTTTTTTAACCTTCCCTTTTTTATTAGGTTTTGCTTGGTAAGAAACCCCAAAAGCACCATTTTTTAGCGTATACTTTTTTATATCATCATGCATCGTAACCGCTTGTGCTAAAAGCTCTACATTCTCAGGATAATATTGCTTTTCTATCTCTCTGTATATTACTCTTACTCTTTTACCTTTTTTACCTAACTGTAATTCATGACTATCTTCAAAAATTTTAAAACAGTTTTTATTATGTTCAGCTTCATCTTCATAAACAGTTATTGTTAAATCTGTATCTTTTATTTGTAAAGTAGTCAATTTTCTTTCTTTACAAGAAACCACTACTACTGTCATAAGGATTAATAATCCTAAAAATCTTTTTTTCATCTTTAAAATTTCTTTGATTTAATTATTTTACTTTATCACAACTTAATGCTGCTGTTGCCCCTGTAGTATGCTGCTTTAAATAAGAATCGTAACGTCCGCCTCCAAGGTATTTTCTTATAAAACCAAAGTTTCTATAACCACAACCTTCTTTACTTTTGTACAAAACATCTCCTTCTATATACTTTCCTTCTATATTCCCGTATCTATCTTTTAAAACCGTCCAATCTAAAGTGATAATAGCACGCTTAAAATCTACATCTGACCAATTGTTTTTACTTCCCCACATTTTTACCTGCATCAACATCTGGCTTTCGATACTTCTATCTTTACGTACAGCGTTTGGCACACGCTTTCCTTCCAATATTTTATTTGCTAGTTTTTTAGACATTGCTACTAAACTTTCTGCACCCGCTGAAGCATCATATGTAAAGTATCCAGAAATCACTTCTTCTTTTTGTTTCATTTCACCATCAGTTAATGCTACTCTAATTTGGTGTTTTTTATTACGTAATCTGCTTCCCATTCGTTTTAATAAAAACACACTTCCTTGTTTATCCATTATTGAAGTTTCTACCGAAGCTGGCACTAATTGGAATACAACATAATTTTTTTCTAAATCCTTTTTGTATAATGACTTTACAGTACATTGATTTACAATTTCATTTTCTTTAGGTAGTCTATCCTTTTCATTTTTATCCATCCCTATTGTAATCCAATAATGTGTTTTTCCGTAAGCATCGTAAAATGAATTAGTTAATCTTTTAAAATATTTACTAGCATTAAAAGCAGAAGGTAAATAGGCTACTGCCCATACTTCTTCTCCTACTTTAAATGTATTTTTAATTAACGACTTATCTTCTTTTCCTACAACTGGTTTTTGAGAAAAGAATACTATTTTCCCTACATTTTGTTTATGAAATTCTGATGTTGGACGCTTTACAAAATACTCCTTAACTGTATTTTGTTTCTTTTTATTCAGCTTCGCAAACACATTGCTTTTTATTCCTAATTTTTTCTTTCCTTCTCGTAATTCTTTTTTAGAAGTAGCTAAGGCAGCTATGTTATTAATCCCATTGTTTTTATCTAGTTCTAAAAGCACTAATACGTCTTTTTTACTAGTTAATACAAAGTTGTCTTTTACTGATTCATAACTTCCTTTACGCTTAGACAAAGGATTGAAAATATAGTTATAGCTTCCTCTTGCTGTTTTAAAAGTAGCTTTTATTGTATTATCATCTCGCAAACGAATATCCACACCACTAACTACATCACCTGATGCATAATAAGAACCAGTTTGAAAGTTTTGAGCAACTAACTGTTGTGCAAATACTAGTATAAATATGTATATTATTTGTTTTATTACTTTCATTTTTGATCTTTTAATTTATTATCTCTACCCTCTTTTAACTAGCTTACTACTTTTATCTCTTTTTTATCAAAAGGATCTAATGCAGCACTTTTTACATCTACCTCAACCTTAACAAAATAAGCGGACTTTTCATTCTTAACAAACTTTGCCATACTTCCTATTTTACCCATTGTTCCTCCTTTTTCTTTTAAACTGTCGGCTTTAGACTTTAATAGTTGAAATGGTAGTTCGAAGTCAAAACTTTTACGTTCACCTACTTTAATTACAAAGCTGTTTTCATTAGTAGTTTCTCCTAACTCAAAGTTCTTAGTAGTTTGATTATCTCCCCTTCCTTGTGTAAATTCTTCAATAAACACAAAACGCATATCTACTATTTCTTGATCGCTTTTAGAAGTTAATTCTACACTCCCATAAACAACACCTTCACTTTGTAATACTTGACCGGGTATTGTTAGCTTTGCTTTTACTCCCCCAATACCTAATTTGTTTTTAATAGTTTGTAATAAACCCATATACTTAGTTTTAATTTTCTAAATGTTTTAAGACATTTAGTTTTTCCTTTTATTCTGTTACAAAATTATTTCAACTTAACCTTTTCTATTTCATACTAAAAGGGTGATTTTTATATAAAAAAAGCCTTGTCATAAAAAGACAAGGCTTTGTAATTTAATTATTAAAATGCTATTAATTTACTTTACAAAAACTGCCATAGCTCTTGCATTAGATTCTTTGGTAATATTTATCATAGTTGTGTTTTTCCACAATACAGCATCTTCTTTTTTAGTATTGCTTATAGAGCCTGCTGTATAAGTTGTATTCTCAAAAACAAAAAGATCATTTGGAAATGCATATTTTTTACCATCTGTTAAGTTAGTTGCAACTCCATTTTTCCATACTTTAGGAATATATCCTGCACTTTTTTCCTGTCCTGCTACATATATATCTCCTTTTTCAATTGCTATACTTGAAGGTGTTGCTGAAAAATTCCCATCGGTAATATTAGTTGCTACACCATTTTTCCATAGTTTAATTACATGTTTGGTTCCATTATGTTCTTTTCCTAAAATGTAAACATTGTTATCATAGACTGCAATATCTTCAACACTTGCTGTATGCGTTCCATCCGTTAAAAAAGTTTTTTCACCATTTTTCCAAACTACTGGCCTTACTCCAATAGAACCTATTACATAAACATCATTATTATGAACAATAACTTTAGTTGCTTTCGAAAGTATATTAGATAATATTGTTGGTTTCTTATTTTTCCATAAAGTAGCTCGATCTGGTGAAGTAACCGTTGCAGAATTTCCAGCTAAATACACATCATTATTATGCACATAAACATCATTGACTGTTCCTTTCTCAATACCTTCTGTTAGACTTGTTACAACACCATTCTTCCATAAAGTAGGTGTTAAAGAATTACCAAATATGTACCCACCTATGTATACATCATTTTTATCAGTAATAAAAATATCATTAGCCCAAGCATCTTTTGATGTATCACTTATATTGCTGACACTACCGTCTTGCCACAGTTTCACTATTCCATTTGAAGTTGTTTCATCATATTCCCAATACACTACATAAACTTTAGGCTCCTCTATTATATTTGCTGGAGCTTCATTTTCACTACACGCAGTTAAAAGAAATAAAGACAAAAAAAACAACGACATTAAATCCTTTCTTAAAAAACTCATAGTTAATAACTTATTTTAAATTAAGGCACAAACTTATGGCATTCTACAACGCAAAAAACCACCCGAATCGGGTGGTTTTTACTTTTAAGTAGATAACATTATGTTATTTTAAAACTCAATTCTTTAAATTCAATAATGGCATACTGAATGCTTTTAAAAACGTTGAAGTCTCTTAATTGTGCTACTTGAATTTTTTCCCCATCAGTAAATTTCATGTATAAATTCCCTCCTAAATCAAAGCCATTTATTATAAAACCTCCTTCAGAAGTAAAATCTTTAAACCTTTTCAGTTTTTGTTTTTTTAATGTTATTCCTATTACACTTAATTCTACTACTCCATTTACCAAATCAAATACTAATTCTCTTTTTAACATATAAAATTTAACCGCCACAAATAAAACTCCAATACCTCCAAACATCCAAAATACAAATTCAGGAATTTTATTAGATGCTAACATTTTAAGAACTATCAATACCACTACTATTAAAGTAATTTTATTTCTATTTTTTGTATTAACATCACTTGTTAGTCGGTTCATTTTTACGCCTACCTCACAAACTTCCATCCAATTAGAAAGATTGTATTTCATTATAATATTATTAATTGTGCTTTTTTGAGTTTCTGTTAACATACAAGCGCTATTCATTATATTACAATGTCTTTATTTTACTTTATCACAATTGACATGTGTAATATGAATTGAATCTCCTCCTCCATAAACTTTAACAGTATTACTATATCTTCCTCCTCCCATATATTTTTTTATAAACCTAAACTCCATGTAACCGCAATCTCCTCCATTTCTACCTGTAAATGTTATTACTCCATCCAAATACAATCCTTCAATTCTAAAATACAATTCATCTGATCGTCTTGTTTTCAAAACATCCCAATCTTTTGAAGTAATTATCACATTTTTCCAATTTGTATCAGCATAATACGAATCTCCATAAGCATGATCTTTTACTGCTTCTTTTAACTTAGCCTCTAAACTAGCATCTTTCTTTCTAGCTTTGGGAAGCTCTTTTGCATCAAACTGTTTCTTGTTTATACCTTTAGCTATTTTGTCAAAATCTCCAGTACCTTGAGATAAATCAAGAGTAAAAGCCCCTGATATTGTTAAATCTTTTCTTTTAGCATAACTTTTTGTATTTAGTCCTATTTTAAGTTTTTGTACTTTATTATCTAATAATTTAGATATTCGCTCACTAACCCATGAAGCCCCATTATCATTCATTTTATTTTCATTTAATGTAGGAATTACCTGAAAAATGATATAATTGTTCTTCAAATCGTCTTTATTAATTTCTCTAACCGCTGCCATAGAAAATAACCTTCCTTCTTCACCAACCATACCTCTATCATTTTTAAACATAGCAATTCCTACAAAATAGCGTTTCTTTCTCTCTTTTTCGTCATAATATTCTTGATATAAGTCTCTCATTTCCCCATATGGTTTTGGTAAATAAGCTATAGCCCAAACTGGTTCTCCTACTTTAAAATGAGTTTTAATTTTATTAGGGTCTTCCTTTCCTATTTCTGGTTTTTCAGAGAAAAAAATAACTTGTCCTGCACGTCCTTTACTTAATTTAGAAGGCTCATCAGATGGAATTAACTTCCCTACCATAGGTGAAAATTCTTTTTTTGACTCACTTAACGCTGCCAAATTTTGTTTAAACTTACTTAGTAGTTTAAACTTTTTCATTTTACTTTTGAGTGTTTTTTTATCTCTTGCATATAGTATGTGCGTAGTTACAATTCTATCGTTGTCAAGCATATATAAATCGATAAAATTTTCACTAGCATTATATTTTAGATGTAATATTGACTCATTCCTCTCAAAAGAACGCTTTTCATACGCTATCTCTCCTTCATAAGTATTTTCTTGTTTATCCAGTTGCTTACAAACAAAAATGGTTGCTTTACTAGTTCCTCTTTTTCTTAACGTTACTTTTACACCACCATCAGTACGTTTAAAAACTTCTAACTTACCAGCTCTAATGTCACTTGGAATAAAACTACCGTCTATTACATTTTGTCCGTATGATACACTACAGACAACACCTATTATAAGTATAATTAAATATTGTTTCATGGTACTTTTTTTCTAATTATTTATATTTTTTAAATGTTTATTTTTCATTAAGCTGCAAACCTATTGTATTCTAAAACACAAAAAACCACCCGAATCGGGTGGTTTTCTCACTAATTAAAACCTATTTCTTATATAACACTAATCATTACCAATTGATTTTTTAGAATTTTATACATAAATCTTTAATTACTTCTTAATAAACTGTTGAATTCCTACTTTATTAGAATCGGTTTTTATTTTTAAAATATATACACCTTTTATTAAGTTTGTAATATCTATTTTTTGAGTATTACTTTTTAAAACCTCTTTACCTAACATATCATAAACTAATAATTCTTTTATTGAATTTTCTGTTTTCACATTGATGTAAGTAGTTGATGGATTTGGATATACAGAAAAACCAGTCAATATATCATCATTTATAGAAGCCGTTACACAATTTTCACTAAAAGTGCTGGCTGCATCAACTTGTGTCCAATTTGTTTTACTATAAACTGCATCATCAACTTGAATACAACTTAAATTTGGTGTATTAGGTGCATATAAATCTGACATATTTGCATTCCCTCCATTTTTTAAGTTAACTGAGGTTAAGGTTGACATGTTATCCATATACAACTCATCTAATAATGGATTCTTACTTGCATCCAGTGTTGTTAATTTGTTTTTACTCACATACAACTGTTGTAAATTAGGTGCTACATTCAAGTATAATGAAGTGATGTTATTATTGGATAATTCTAACTGAAAAAGATTGTCATAACTAATTCTTGACATTATAATTGATGTTAACTTATTATCATCTAAAATTAGATTCTTTACTGCTTTATTCCATCTTACATCAATATTCGTTAATAAGTTTTTAGATATTGTTACATCCTCAAGTAATAAGTTATTTGATAAATCTATAGCGGTTAACTTATTATTATATAAGTCTAACTTAATCAACTTTTTATTCTCACTTAAATTTATATGAGCTATACTGTTATTTATAGCTTTTAATTCTGTTAAATTTTTAAAATACTGAATTCCTTCTATTGATTTAATATTTTTATCTTTAACATTTAAAGTAGTAACCTCACTAATATTCTTAACAGGTACAAATCCATCAACAGATCCTGTATCGTGATTTAAATCTATTAAAGCTTGTTCAAAATTATTATCAGGAATATATGCATATGAATCTGGTGTTAAATCTACTGTATAAAATGCATCCTCATTAGGCATTGCGTTTTTAATACTTGAAAAATACAATTTATCATTATGAATTAACATTGCTAAAGAATAATTATATTCAGAAGAAGCAACAAACGTTTCGTAAGTATTATTTATAATATCATAACGGATTATATCTCCATCATTTCTAAACTGAGCTATATATAAATAATTTCCTCTATGCACGATATCCTGTGCTTGTATTAAACTTGAAATTACTTCTTCTACATCTGTTCCTATTGAAGTATTTAAAGCTCTCTTATACAAGGAAGTTCCTTTTATGTAAAATAATGTATTATTTATAATTTTTAAGTCCTCAATACTAGTTGCATCTACTATTTGAGTTTCTGTAGTTTGTGGGTTTTCATTAGTCATATCGTAACGGAATATTCCTTTTTCAGCACTAACTGCATACAGATAATTACCTACAAATTCAAAACCAACTGCCCTTCTTAAATCAATTACTTTTTCCGATATATTTAACTCTGTTAAAGGCCTCCTTTCAATAACATTCCCTGTATAACTGGCAAAATATAAATAGCCATTATAAACTTTCATATCATTTTGTGATGTAGAATAGTTATAGGAAATAGGAGGTTCATTTAAATTAGTTAACTTGTAACGTTTAAAAACATTAGCAAATGTAAAAGACGCATACAAATAGGTACCATCTGTAGCTATAGCATAAGATGAATGTGGTATATTTTTTAGCTTAGTTACTGTTTGTGCATTAACTAAAATGCTTGCTAATAAATAAAGTGCTAGGGTAATTTTTTGTTTCATTTTTTTACTTTTTATTAAGCCACAAAATTATTTTACCTTAAATAATTATACTTCACACTAAAAGGGTGATATTTTTAACCTAATATTTACAGATATTTGCAATACATTTAATTTGAATGTTTAAAGTACCCCTAACATATTATCCTAAACTATCTGTTCTTTTATGGTTCGCTTGTTTTTTTACTATATATGCACAAAACAATGTATATAAGCATTACACTACAGAAGAAGGACTACCACATGATATAACCTATCAAATAATACAAGATTCACAAGGGTATATCTGGATTGGTACGGATGATGGTTTGGTTAAGTTTAACGGAAAAACGTTTCTTGTTTATGGTAGTGAAAAAGGCTTAAAATCTAATTACGTAATTGATATCATAGAAGATGTTCCTAATAAGCAATTTTTAATAGCTACTTGGGGAAGAGGTATTCATATTTTAAAAAACGATAGTATTTATAAAAACGAATCCTCTGCTACTGACTACTCAAAAATTAATAAAATTTATAAATTAAATGATTCTTTAGTTTACGGAGATAGTGGTAATAGTAAACAGGTGTTTTACAATATTAAAAAGCATCAGATAAATGTTAAACATGTTGGATATGATCATGATACTTTACTAGTAAAATCTAAGGTTGATTTTAAAAAGATTCTTCGTGATACGCATCAAAATTTTATTAACGACACACTTTATTTACATCACTCTGAGCTAAACATTGCAACTAAAGATCAACTAAAAGGTGTTTATGCTTTTGAAAATTTCAGCTATAAAAAAATAAACCTTAAAAAGTTAAACAATAAATACGTTCATTCACTTACTAAAGATAATGGTTATTTTATAGCTGCTTCCTATAACCATCTTTTCTTTTATGACGGTTCTAAGTTTCTTGAAAAAAGAATCTTACAGCTCCCAGAAGGGAAAATTATTCAAATGCAACTATTTAAAAGTCAATTATATTTTGTATTTATTAATAAAGCTAACGGATTAAGAGAACTGTACTGTTATAACATTTACAATAATTTTCTTACCAATATTTCTCAAAAACTAGCTATTAAAAGTTCTATTTCTGACTTCCTTTTTGATAAAGATGCTAATTTGTGGCTTACAACTTATGGAAGTGGTGTGTACCAAATACTTCACACTAATAATGCCTTTTATGGAAAGAATTATTTTATAAATCCAGATTTAAGGGATATTGCTTTTCATGATAATGGAATTATTTCCATAGCTCCTAATATTATTTATAGTATTCAAAACGATACTTTAATTAATTCTAAACGTATTCCTTTTCATACAGAAACATTTCAGCTTCTTAAAAATCAAGAAATCGACGTTATTGTTCCTAATAAAATTAATGGAAGTTATCAGGATCGATGGAACAATTATGTTTTAAGAAATAAAAATTTTAAAGCATTTAACTTTTCTTTTAAAGGAGTAAATATTTATTTAACTGATTATTCGTATACCATAAAAAAAGAAGGTCGTATTATCAATAAAGGTGTATTTCATAATGTTTACGGTTCTTATTTATTAAATGCTATACAAGACAAAGAATACATCTACGCCTTATTTGGTAGATTAGGAATTTACCGATTAAATGTACTTACAGGTGAAGTAATACAGTGGAATGAAACCATGGGTATTAATGCCAATATGTTCACAGATTTGGTTATTCACAATCAAACATATTGGGTAGGCACCAATTCAGGAGTTTATAAAATAAACTCTTTAAAGAAGAATCATTACACTACTAATCATGGATTATTAAGTAACCATGTTAATGATCTTTTTATAGATAAATTTGGTGTATTGTGGACTGCCACACAAAAAGGATTAAATGTTTTAAAGAAAACTACTTTTTATAGTGTTGATAAAAACTTAGGTCAAGAATCTTCTTCTGTAAAAAAAATAGTTGAACATAACGATTATATATATGCTGTAGGAAACAAAGGGTTATTTAAATATGATAACTTGTACCCTTTTAATAACTTAACCAATACCACTTTAAAAGTTTCACAGCAAAACACTCAGTTTACAATAGCTCCTATCAACTTTGTAAATCCTAATACATTAAAAATTCAATATCAATTAAATAAAGATACTTGGGCTACTTTATTAAATGAAAAAATAAGTTTCAAAAACCTTGCTCAAGATAACTATCAAGTTGTTTTTAGATATAAAGACGGACTCAGTAACTGGATTTATACCAAACCTTATTATTTTAAAATTGTATATCCTTGGCATCAACAATTATGGTTTTATACACTGCTTATTGTTTTAGGAGCTGGTACTATAGTTTTATTGATATACAACCAACTCTTAAAGTCTAGAAAAAAGAATAAAATTTTTCAACAAACTTTACTGGAAAGAGAAAAGTTACAAGAAGATTTAAAAAATGTCCGCCACCAAATAGCGCAAGATTTCCATGATGATTTAGGAAACAAATTAGCTAGTATATCCATGTTATCTAACTTATCTTTAAAGAAAACAACCAAAGAAAGTAATTTATACCCTAGTTTACATCAAATTAATAAAGATGCAAACTTTTTATATGCAGGCATGCGTGATTTTGTTTGGTCTTTAGACTATAAAAACAACGAGTTAAAGGAGGTACAACTCTATTTAAATGACTTTGGTGAAAAATTATTTGAATTTTCAAATATTAACTTTAAAAGTAGTAACAATGTTTCTAAATTAGAAGTAACCTTACCTCATTATTGGAACAAACAATTGGTTTTAGTTTTTAAAGAAGCTATGACTAATACTTTAAAACATAGTAAAGCTACTGAAGTAGTATTTTCTGTAAACTTGAAGAATGCTATTTTAGAAATTAAACTTGAAGACAATGGTATTGGATATGATATCAATACCGTAGGAAGAAAAAACGGCTTACGAAATATGAAAGAAAGAATTGAATTTATTAACGGTGAATTAAACTTTACAAACCATAATGGTTTTGGGGTATATTTTAAGGGAAAAATTAACAAGTAAGAATGAAAAATGTAGTCATTATTGAAGATAACGAAAGCCTTTTGTTTTCGTTTAAAGAAATTATAAACACTTCTGAAGATTTTAATGTATTAGGTGCTTTTACCAATTGTGAAGATGCTCTTATATTTTGTAAAAAGAAAAAGCCGGATATTATTTTAATTGACATTAAGCTACCAGGTATTAACGGTATTGAAGGAATAAGAAGGTTTCACCATCAAAATCCAAATGCTAAAAGTGTGGTAATTTCTGTTTATGAAGATTCTGATTATATTTTTGATGCTTTGTCTGCAGGTGCTATTGGCTACCTTACTAAAAATACCAGTCCTGAAGAATTAATTAATGCTTTACAACAAATAAAATACGGAGGTTCACCTATGAGCGGTAATATTGCTCGAAAAGTAATCGCTTATTTTCAAGTTCCAAAACAACAAGGGCTAACACCAAGGGAAAATGATGTGGTAAAACTTTTAGCAAAAGGAAAAAGTTATGCCATTATTGCTGAAGAATTAAACT
Organism: Tenacibaculum sp. 190524A02b; assembly: GCF_964036645.1. Classification (NCBI taxonomy): domain Bacteria; kingdom Pseudomonadati; phylum Bacteroidota; class Flavobacteriia; order Flavobacteriales; family Flavobacteriaceae; genus Tenacibaculum; species Tenacibaculum vairaonense. The sequence goes on from NZ_OZ038525.1 coordinate 2,357,662, forward strand.
TATCTGTTAACACCATAAAAACACATGCTCGTAATATTTATGAGAAGTTGCATATTAGCAAACGTGAAGAACTGATTAAAAAGTTGAATCATGATATGTGATGGGTTTTAAAATAAAACTACTTATTTAATCTATATACTCGGATTCAACTTAATTCAATCCGAGTCTGTTTACTTATTATAAAGATTGTAACGAGCTTCTTTCTACTTTTTCCATTCTAGCATACAGTATTTCTTCGTTCACATGTAAAAGGTTTATTAAGTTCAGTGCTATAAATATAGCTACTCCAATAGCGCCTTCTTCATTATCACTGAACTCAACTTGTAAGCCAACATTATTCGCATGGTCATCACTTGAAACTCCTTCAACATCATTCCAAGTACCAAAAGTTGCTGTTTCCGTTACTGCTTTTAAAAAAAACAACGAATCTGATTTACTTAAAGGCAACATCATTGTTACAATTTCTTCTTGTGTACGAGTCAAATTAACATTTATTGTTTCATCTCCATATAAAGCTACGTAAAGCATGTCTCTTGCCTCTTCAAGTAACTCCTCTCCTTTTTTTGATCTTTGATAAGACTCAATAGTCGCTAATCCCATATGTGGTGCATTTAAAAGGAGCCCTGTTTCTTCTAACGCTGTTCTGCTAATAGTTTTATAAACATTAATAAAATTTTCTATTGTTTGGTCATTATATCCTTTTTTACGAATTCGAGCTATGCGATTTTTTATATTTTCTAGTTTATGCTTTTGCTCATTAAGACTATGCCTTTCACAGGTTAAATAAATAATCTGATCAATAAGCCATTCTTTATCTTTCTTTTCCAACTCCGAACGGATTTTTGCCTCCAATTGAGGAAATAAATCGTCTTGTGCCTTTTTTATAATACTACTTATGTTATCCATATTTCTTCAAATTATTGGTGTTTTTTACAATTTATGCTACTGATTTTAGTAACACACTAACGTAGCTATAATAATACTTTTTGATGAAAACTAATAAATCATCTAACAACTCTTGTCAATTACATTTCTTTAACCGTTCTGCTCCATGCAAACTATTAAAAGTTAACATTAAAAAGGTTAATGATAAAAACTCAAAAGTTACTCTAATCCAATGCCAATTTGCCCATGTATTTAATACGCTTTTTAATTGATCAGCATTAAAAACTGCCTTGTAGAATTGTTGATTGGTTTCTTTAAAGTAAACATAGAAAAGTGTGATTACTAAAACTGAAAAAAAAGTTGAAATAACCGCATATTTTAAAGCTTGAGATTTGTTAAAAAAGCAATATATACTCATACTTAAAGGAATTAGTACTGCTATAATTGTTAAAACCGAATAAAATTGTCCTATTATTGGACCAAAAGCAGTGTAATAGTTATAAAACTCTGTTTTAGATAAGGTTTTCCAATACGGAACTAACAAACAACCTTCCGTGATTTGACTCCCTAAAAAAATAGAAAAAACAGAAATACATAAAAACATTGGTATTGATTTCATTTCGTATCATTTTGAGTTTATCTCAAATTTCATCACTATCCAACTGTTGTACATTTACATATGTAAAGAAAATCAGGAGTTGTTAAATACTCCTTGAAATGTTCTTTATTAAGTTTTAAAAAAAACAAACTAATCGTTTTAGAAAACAGAAATTTATTTTACCACTAGTTTTTTAACTATTGATTTATTTTCCGACTTAATTTTAATGACATAAATTCCACTAGCTAAATTTAAATTTAATTTACCATTAGCCTTGACTGTTTTATAAAGTTTCTTTCCTCCCAAAGAAAACACCTCTATTTTAGCAACATCTTTAAGTCCATAAATTTGAATACTATTTCTGGTTGGGTTTGGAAATATGCTTATTTGAGGTAAATTATCCTCAACAATACTTAAAGGTTGTCCCCACTCATCTCCAGCTTGAGTACCCCAAATATATTCGACCAAATCTGGATGATCAATAAAAGGATTTCGGTTAAATTGCCATTTATATACCACATTATTTCTGTTCATTTCAAAGTCATCAGGAGGATCATTTCGATGCCAATTTAATAAGGTTGCTAAATCTCCTAATTGTCCAACCGTACTAGGAAAACCGTTAACTACTTTCAATCCGTTATAACGAATTTCCATAAACAAAACGCTTCGTGCTACATCACCATAAAAGCTACCTAAAGTACCGGTAGGTCCGTTATATTGTCCATAATGTTGGTTTCCTCTGGAACTGTTTTCTGGCCCATCTGCCACACGTAATGCATGTGCATCAGAATTTCCATGGCGAAGTGAATCTGCTTTAGTTGTCCAAAACTTATCAATTCCGTCTGCTATATCATCTTTATCAATGTCATGAAAACCTCCACGAGATCTAGGAAAAGTATGCTCTCTATTCCACTTACCATTATTATTTGAATCCATTTGCAAATCTAACTTAGCCCTACTTTTCTCTGTATATACTAGCCAAACTTCATTACTATTTAAAGGATTTTGATCAGCTTCTTTTAAAATATCAATAACATCAGCATATGTTTGTGCTCGTACAATATTCGGATTAGCAATAATATTTTGCAATGCGTTACGTAATTCATCACCTGACAAACCATTCAAATTATCATAATATCCACTAGGTTCTGTACTCTTTACAATACCAAACGTTGGGTTTATTGGTGTTCCCCAACCTGCTACTGTAAAATCATTGTCTACAACTCTTACTATTAAATTATTATTGTAAGGAATTACTGTAGCTGGCAAATTAAAAAACCGAATTTGTAATTCTTCATCACCTTCATTATCTGAATCATCAATAAGTGTTATTGTTGTTGTTATTGAATTTTGACCATTCGGAATGGTAAGCGAGGTAACACCTGTATAATCTGAATTATTAAAAGTCCCATTATTGAGCATTATATCAAAATTAAGGTCGGTAGTTACATTTACATCAGAAGTAATGGTAATATCAAAACTTGCTCCTTCTGTGTATTGCTTCATAACTGTTGACATAGTTAATGTATTGATTACAACACCTCCTCCATCGTTTAATGCTCTTGGTGTTGGTGTTGCAGCCTTATATGAAACATTATTATCCATATCTACAAAACGTTGAATAGAGTTTGTGTTATTACTAGAGCCTTCATTGATTTGCTCACTTACTCCCAAAAGCGTCATTAATCCAGTATCATCTGAATCACTAGTATCATAGACTAACGCATCAATCAAATTTGTTGTTGTAGCTAAAGTTCCTTCGGGAAAATCAAAGTCATTTGCTTTGTAAATTGCTACTGCATCTGCCCCATTTTGAATGACATTTGCAGAAATTAAACGCTGCGGAAAAGGGGCAACATTATCACTTCCTATAAGTAAAAGTCCATTTACATCTGTAGTAAGGCCGTCCAAATCAATTGCAAAATAACTACTATCTGCACCACTTGTTGAACCGTTAAAAAAAACAAGAACATACCCTTCTAAATCAAAATTAGGTATATCAGATTTTAGCTCTATAAATTCTTTATCATCTACACCTGGTGTATCACAATCTAATTCATTTATAACCACCTGACCAATTGAAAGCTCACTAATTATTAATAAGAACAGTAAAAGTGGTAATTTAATTCTAGTTTTATCCATTTCTATATTTTATCAAATCTCTACAAATCAACAACAAAGATACATTGATATAGGCTTTATCAAGTATTGTTTTTATTAGACTACAAATTTAACCACTACCCATCTATTTACAAACGGATATGTGTAAAGAAAAAGACAAGTCTTTTTAATTCTATTTAATCTAGCATTTTAAAAAGTAATACTTTAACTATTTAACATCTATATTTTTATTTTTCTTCGGATTCTACTTAATTGAGTAGCTGATATTCCTAAATAAGATGCTATATGATATTGAGGTATTGCTAATTCTAAGGTAGGGAATCTTTCTCTCATAATTTGATATCTTTTATCGGCTTCAAGCAATGCCATTTCAATTTCTTTTTGCTCTTTTTCTAAAAAGTAATTCTCTGCAATTTTTCTACCTAATCTTTCTAAATCATGAAACCTATCATAGTACTTTACCAACTCTCTATAATTGATTACTAAAATTTCACAATCCGTTAGAGCCTGTTGCGCTATTTGTGTAGGTTGTTGGGTAAGTAAAGAAGTATAAGCTCCAATTATTGAAGGTTCTACAAAAAATTGTTTATTGTATTCTTTTCCTTCTTGATTTAGAAAGAACGCTCTTACAATACCTTTTTTTAAAAAACCAATTTGTTGTGCATATTCTCCAGCCTTTACAAAAAAGTCGTTTTTATTTAATGTAAGTGGTTGAACTAATTTTTTCAATTCCCTAAATGTAGCAGCTTCAATTCGGCTAATCTTTTGTATATAATGTAAAAGTTCTTCCATGATGGCTAAAATAAACTTTAAAGTAAAAGTAATTTAACTTTTACAGATTACAAATCTGTTTTTACTTTTAACACACTCGGAGTATCTAGTTGAAAATATTAAATACTCACGATAGCTTATACTACTATAAAACAGTGGTAACTATTTTGTACACGAAAAATTTCTGAGAAAAAAAACGTGTACAGTAGGTGTACACGAAAAGTTTCCAAGAAAAAAAACGTGTACAGTAGATGTACACGAAAAGTTTCCGAGAAAAAAAACGTGTACAAGAACTATAGGTTATTAATTTTAGTAAGTTAATCCTGTAAATTTCTGTGCTACCATATGTTTATCAAATTTTAAATTATGAATGTTTAAATATAAACTTTGAATATGTCTACTAATAATTAAAAACTACAACACAAACAACTAAAAAACTTATTCTATTGTTTTTTCTAAGTGCCATATTTTAGAAACTATTTGCCAACCTTCTTCTCCTTTAACAAAACCAAGATGATCAACAAATATATTTTTATGAGCTCTGATTCTTATTTTTACAGTTGCACAGGCTTCAGATAACCAATCAATCATTAATATTTCTGCTTCAGGTTGTTGCCCTACACTTTTTGGTGATATCCTTCCTCCTACATCTTTGCTAAAGCTAGCAATGGACTCTATAAAAACCTTTCCTTCATCAACATCAAAAAGACTGGCGTTTTTATGAAATACTTGATTCAATTTTTTAGTATCGCAATAATACAATGCGTCAAAATATATTTGTACAGCAGCTATTAAGTCTAAATTGGAATTTGTTTGGTGTTTTTGCATTGCTTTATAATTTATAGTTACCAAAGTTAACTAGCGTACTGCTTCTTTTTTAATTTAGAAATTGAGTTTTTCTAATGTATCATTGAAATTTTCTCAACTTTCTTATTACCTCTAACCATTACCTTTGTCAGGTATGGAAATCAAATATTTTAGACTTATAACAACCATTGTAGAAAAAGGTAGAATTGCCTATGGTACTAACATACAACTGTTATCAATTAACTGCCTTAGTTTATTAGTATTTCTTTAACAATTATATCTGACCCAGAATAGGCATCCGAATTGAATTCATGCCAATGCCTTACTCTTGGAATATTTATACCATTTACAAGTATATTACCTTCAAAATAAATTCTTTCTCCTCCATCTGGCTTCTCTGGCACTATCATTTCTATTCCTTTTATTTCTTTTTCTTCTTTAGAAATAAAAACATTCCAATGTTTAGAAAACATGGCTTCTTTTAGTACTAGCTCTATTTTATAACATGCTTCTCCATTAAAAATAGTTTCAGAAGTATTATTTATTTTTTCAACCCAACTATTTAATGTCATTGGTAAACCATACAACAAATGATAAAACTTTTTATACCCTATATTTCTAGAAGGGTTTAATCTGTACTTTTCTATTAATAAACTATCAATATTTTTGCTTCCATCTAATAAAACAAAACTATTCCCACCACTTTCAATAATATGCTCAGAAATGTGTTGATCTCTATTTCTTTTTAATCGAAATGCTTTTGTACTATTATCTAAATTTAAAATGGAATATCGATGTGGATTCCCTTTTCTTGGTTCTTGTATATGCAAGTTTAATTGTGTTGTATTCCAATTATTATTGGCATCATGGACTAATATGGCTTCTTTTAAAATTGTTCTACCATTAAGTTGTTGTTCCTGCTTACATCCCAATAATAAAAAAGTGGTAACTATCATCAGTACTTCTTTACTCTTCATTATTATAGATTATTATAGATTACCCTACTAAGATAAGAAAAGTGTATTAGGAATAGATAGAGCTTAACATTCAAAAAGAGGCGCTTATAAAATGTGTTTTCATACGCCTCTTTTTTGGCTATTTTAATAATCTATTTCAGCCCAAACTGCATCATGATCTGATAACTTTTTTGAAAAGGTATTATAAGAACCTGATTTAAGAAAAGGAATCATACTATTTATATGATCTCTTCCATTAAATGCATGTGCTTTTGTATTAATAATTTCAGTAACATCTTCTTTAAATAAGTTAAAATCTCCTAACATAATTAAGTTATTACTTAAATTGTAACTAGTTTCATTTATTCTTTCGTCAACATAATTTCTATACTTTATCATACCTTCTTTTTCAGAAGCAAAGTCATCTAAATTCCAATTGTAGGTATTATGGTAATGGAAAAACTTCAACTTTCTTTTGTTACTCATTTCTAGAGTTACTTCCTGCGCCTTTCTTTCCCAATGATCACCTCCTGGGTCTTTTTGAATTAGTTTTTCATGCTTAATTTGAAATGGTATTTTGGATAAAATAATTTGACCGCTTTCTCTTTTTTTAAATGAAAAAGTCCCCCAATCCCAGTAACTATCAGCTTCTATTTTAGTGTAAAAAGAATGTGGAAAATCATCATAAATATCTTTTACAGTTTCTACTTGATGCGGTTGGACTTCTTGTAAAAACAACACTTCTTCTGAGCTTAATAACTTTTTAAAAGCTTCTAAATTACTTTTAAGGTCTCCTTCGTTGTTTGGTCCTTTGCCCCCATGAATATTGTAGGTTACAAAACGAAGTACATTTTTTCCTTTTTTATGTTGCTTTGAGTGTTCTTTTTGCTCCATTAAACTTAAGTCTTCATTGGAACAAGAGGTAATTGTTAGCGCTAATAGCACCATTGACAGTTTAAAAATTAGTGTTTTCATTTTGGTTAATTTCAAATTTATAAGTTCTTATTAAGTTAATTTCAACGAACTAATCAAAATGTTATTACAACACTAACCAACTGTTATCTATGTTTTTATTTAAGTTTTTTGACTTCTTGTAAAAAAACTGTTTTTTTGTTAAAAAACCTCTATTACACCTATTTTCTTTAAACAAAAAAACAAGCTTTTACAAGCTTGCTTTTTACTATTTCAAGTAAATTTATTGAATATGATTTTTAAACCATTCTATTATTTCTTCAAAGCCATCAAATTTAGAATAGGGCAATGAATGACTTTTTCGATCATATATTTTCATTTTATACTCCTTTTTAAAATTATGGAGTTGTTTTGCTAGCTCTAATGCACCTATTACAGAAACTCTTCCATCTTGTCTAGAATGTAATATATAAACAGGTGAATTTATTTGGCTTGCCCATTTTGTAGCTGAACGTTGGTTTAAATACTTCTCCTTATTCTCTGCAAAATTGGGTAAAATATTTTCAAGTCCTTTATAATTATACTTTTCCTCTAAATCTGACCATCCAGTAATAAATATCGGTCTTTTTTTAGATAATATATTAAGATCTGCTACACCTCCTATAACGGCAGCTGCATTAACATTTATTCTCTTTAAACTTTGATAGGTCATCATTCCTCCTCTAGAAACCCCCATCATAAAAATATTATTCGGATCTACAAACTCAATATTTTTAACAGCATTATACAAGTTTACAACATCATTTACATCCTCTCCTCCTGCTTGATCTAATTTACCTAGTTTACCTACAAATCGATAACTTGACGCATATACTGCAAAGCCATTTTTTGCAAACCAATAAAAATCGGGCAAATCTTCTTCTGATAACCTACCAATATTTCCTGTTCCTCCTCTATTATAAATAATTACTGGTATCTTTTTATTTCCAAGGCTTTTTGGGCGACATAAGAAACCTTCTACCTCAAAACCATCACTCTTATAATTAAACTTTTCATATATATACTTATTTTGAACCCTAGCCTCTTTATACGATAAACTATCATACCTATATTTTGCAAGCCCGCTAGTTTCTTTATATGTTTTTTTAATAGCTATCTGAGTAATATTATATATTTTGGATTGCCCTAACATCTGTATACATCCAAAAAACAGTATTAAAAGAATATTAAGTAACTTCATTTGCTCTTCTTTCACCCTTCAATTTTGTGTAATAAGTTCATTTTTTCTATCAAATCACCTTTAATAGCTACCACAGAAGATTTGGGGATATTATCTTTATCAAAAGGCCATTTACTAGTTGGCTTTTTAATATCTGTTGTTTGTCCTCCAGGATGTTGAACACTTAAAAACAAGGTTTCACCATCTGGAGAAAACCAAGGCCCTGTAAGTTCAGCATCTACTGGTGCAGAAGCTACCCTAATTACCTTACCAGCTTCCTTACCATATCTTGGAATTACAAATAAGCTATTGTTTTTAAAAGACATATAAGGTCCTTCTTCTTTATTCATTGCACTTCCAGACATATCTGAAGTAATCCATAAATTTCCTGCTAAATCAAATGCTAAATTATCTGGACAAGAGAAGCCATTAACTTCTCCTCCTGCTATGTACGTTGAAGCCTTAAAAGTTAAGGCATCAAACTTCCCATTTGTTTCTTCAACTTTTAAAATGGAACCATGGAAATCTCCTTTCTCTTTATTATTTGTTAATGAAACCAATACATGACCAGTAACAGGATCAATTTCAATATCTTCAGGTCGATTTAATTCAGTAGCTCCTACTAATTTTGCTGCTTCTCTTGCTCTAATTAACACTTCTGTTTGGTCTTTAAATTTCGCTTTCAATTTAGGTTGTTGTTCCCAATCTAAAGCTAACCACTTACCATTAACAGTATCTGCCACATAGAGAGTTCCTTCTTTTAAAGAACCTGGTTTAGAGGAAATAAATTTATATAAATGTTCATCATTTTTATCATCTCCTGTATAAGCTACCAATCGTTTGTCTTCTAACTCATATAACGTACAACATTCATGTGCAAACCTTCCTAGGGCAATATGTTTTTGGGCGGTTCCGTCTTTAGGGTTTACTTCTACCACCCAACCGTAATGCTCTGGTGGATAATCGTAAAAAATTTCCCAACCATAATGTTTACTTGGTTTCCTAGTTGAAACATTGTTGTCATCATATTCTGTTTCTCCGTAGAAACCATCGTAATTTTCTTCACAGGTTAAAAATGTATTCCATGGTGTAATACCTCCTGAACAATTACTTAATGTACCTATAACTGTTGTTTTTCCTTTAATTGGTGTATCCCAGTTTAGCTTAATAGGTGTTTTTGCTGTTATTCTTCTATTATATGGATCATTCTCTACAATATTCCATTTTCCATTGACTTCCTGTATCCGTACAATACTTCCTCCAACATTGTACATTTCTTTATCAACCTGTTGTATAGTTCTGTGTTTTTCTGGATTTTTATAATCTCTAAAATTAAAATCTGAAACATAAAGCGGATTTACATATTCATGATTTACCCATAGCAAACCATCTTTAGGGTTATTTTTATCAAAAGGGATAAAACAGGTAAAATCATTATTAAACCCAAAAGTATCTTTTGTATTGATTGTATCTCCCCATTTTATGATTGTATGATAATTTAACCCCTTAGTTAAAAGTAAATCATCCTTATCAGAAGCTGGTAAGCTTTCCAATACTAATTCTTTTAATCTTTTCAATTTTAGATTAGAGAGTTCTTTTTTTACTGTTGGTGAACTAGTATTTCCACACCTCATTAAAAAAGGAGGTACAGTAGCTGCTATACTTGCTTTACCCAAAAAGGATATGAATTTTCTTCTATTATATTTCATTCTATATAGTTTTAAAGGTCTTAGTTTTATTGAATACTATTAAGCTCTTTGAACAGGCCAATTATCTTCATATCCTTCTTTCCAATGCCCAAGCAGTACTTCTTCATCTGTTATTAAACAAGCATCTAAATGTGATCTAATTAAGGTTTCATCCATGTTTTGTCCAATAAAAACGATTTCATTTTTTCGATCTCCAAACTTATGATCCCATCCTGATTCAATTTCTTCTTGATTTTCTACAAACGCCATATATTGTATGCGCTCTTCAAACGTCATACTTGCCCACCAAACACCAGCACTATCAGCCTTTAAAGAACCTCCTGCTTGCCCCCAAACTAAAGCTTGTTCTGGTCTAGATCCAATCCAAAACAATCCTTTACTTCTTATAATATTAGTAGGAAATTTGTTCTGAATATAGCTCCAAAAACGTGTAGGATCAAATGGTTTTTTACTTCTATACACAAAAGAAGATATTCCATACTCTTCTGTTTCTGGAGTATGTCCATCAGCGTTTAATTCTTCAATCCAACCAGCACTTTGTTCAGCTTCTTCAAAGTTAAAAAGTTTTGTGTTCAAAATTTCTTCTGGTTTGATTTTACCATAACTAGATGCAATAATTTTTGCTGAAGGGTTTAATTTTTGAATAGCAGCTTTCAAAACACCTAAATGTTCCTTAGTGATCAAATCTGTTTTATTTAAAAGAATAACATTAGCAAACTCAATTTGATCTGTAAGTAAATTTACAATCGTTCTATAATCTCCTTCTATATCTGTAAGGTCTCTATCTATTAATCTTTCAGGGCTACCAAAATCTTTAAAAAAATTAAAAGCATCCACTACCGTTACCATGGTATCTACATAACTAAAACGTGATAAATCAATACCATTATCCTCATCTATAAAAGAAAATGTTTGAGCTACTGGCACAGGTTCACTTATCCCAGTACTTTCAATAAGTAAATAATCAAACCTACTTTCTTTGGCTAATCTTTCTACTTCTACCATCAAGTCTTCCCTAAGCGTACAACAAATACATCCATTACTCATTTCAACTAACTTTTCTTCTGTGCGAGAAAGCGTATTTTCATTTTTCACCAATTCAGCATCTACATTTACTTCACTCATATCATTTACAATTACAGCTACTTTTAAGCCTTCTTTGTTATGTAAAATGTGATTTAATAGGGTAGTTTTACCTGCGCCTAGAAATCCACTAAGCACCGTTACTGGTAGTTTATTAGTCATTTTGTTTGTTTTTGTTATCGCAAACATACTTAAAAAACACCTTAAACGCAATTTAGTTGCATTAACATGAAATTAAAGAAAACTAAAAAAGCAAGTTCTTAAGAACTTGCTTAAAAAAAATGTTGTTAACTTACTCTACATGGTTAAATAGCAATCTTTTATTACCCAATACTCTTTACTTAACTATTTCTCCTACTTATACAAAGTATTCGTGTTTTCTTTTTTAGAGTTTGAAAATAATTTAATACAAAATCAAACTCTTTATCTATTAAATAAATAATTCTTTATATCTACTTTTGTATGGGCTGCATACTATTAAAGTTACTTAAATAGCATTAATTTTCTATCATCTTAACAAATGCTTTTACATACTTCTCCTCATAATCATAGATTCCCATAATATGCTTGCTCTCAATATCCCAAAATGTAGTATTATTAGGGTTCGCTGCTTCAAAGAGTTTTCTACCTAGTTCATATGGCACTTGTTTATCTGATTTACTATGTAGTACTATCGTTGGTATTGTTAAATTTTGTATTTCTTCCTCAGCAGGAAAATCATTATTCATAAGCATTGGTACTAACCATTTAAAATTCTCTAAATTAAGTACGCTTGCATACACTTTTCCTATATCAGGAAATGAACTAAAAGTTCCTTCTAATAGTAACCCTTTTATTTTTTCTTGTCGCTCATTTGCATTCATAGTAGCAAAAGCACCTCCTAATGATTGTCCCCAAATAACAACAGGTTTACCCTTTACATCTTTATGCTTTATTATTTCATCAAAAATAAACAAAGCGTCTTTTTTTAAGGTTAAAGAATTAGTAGCTTTCCCATTTGACTTCCCAAAGTTCCTTCTCTCAAAACAAAAAACTTGAAATCCTTTTTTTAATAATGGTTCATACGATTTTTGAATGGAAGACATTAAATGCATCCCTTTTCCAGAATAATGAAAAATAGTACCCACAGTAGCAATTGAATCTGGTTTGAAAAGTACACCATGTAACTTTACGTTATTCTCAGGCTCAATATAAAATTCTTCATAATTTAAATCAGATTCAAATTTATCATATTTAGTCCCATTCATATGATAAATCATTTTATCAGAAAACCTAGAGAAACGTAGGTATAAAATAGATAAAAATATGATTGATAATGCGATAATAAATAGCCATTTTGTAATTTTTAAAATTTTCTTCATTCTATTACTTTTCTTTTTAACTTAATTAAACTGTTTTATGAATTAACTATTTTTACTTTTTCTCTTTATTCTTTTTATACCAGAGTTATTTTACACCACAATAACAATGTACTCTGTTCAAATTTTGGTTCAGGATTTTCCTAACATTTTTTCTTTCCTTTTTTAAAGAGTACTTTTTTATTTATTTTCTCTTCTCTAAAAAAGAAAACTTGTAATATTTAAAATGGGGAAACATAATTTAGTAATTACCATTCCCCACTTTTAATAGTTTATTTTTTACTAATTAACTTCAAATTAGATAACTTTAGTTCCTTCTGTAACCAAGTCTTTAATTCCTTTTCCTTTTTAACCATTACTGTATCCTGTAATTTTTTATTCCATATTACTAACATTTCTGGCATGGTATCAATCTTAATAAAGTCTTTGGAACTTAAAGTTTTAGAGAAACTCATCCTAGTTATATCATTATAACGAATTTTAGCTTCTTTTATAATCTTACTAAAAGGCACACTATTTTTATCTCTATTTAAGGCATCTTGTTCAATTCTAGCATTTAAACCAGTAATTGTTAATTCTAAATCTTCAATTTGCTTATGTAATCCTTTTATTACATTATCTTTTCTATCTAAATCAGCAATAGCTCTATCATAAGCATCTACCACTCTATCAACACTTCTTGCTTTATTTTCATTAATCATAAGCTTATAAGAATCTATTTTTGAGTATGATTTTAGTTCATTTCGTAAAAAAGTTTCAGTTGCATCGGTTACATCCCCATTAAAAAAAAGACTTATCTTTTCTTCTTTCACATCAATACTTTCTCTTTGTAACCACAAATCTTTATTCGCTAACACTTCTTCTTTTAAAAACTTTTTATAGTTGGCATTAATTACACTTTCTTTGTATACATTAATAAACGTAAAAACTGCTGGTACCATTACTAAAATTGCTATAAACGAAGCAATACGAGCAATCCTTTTACGCTTTACAGAATTCACATAACGAATCATAGTGAATCCTAATAATTTTAAAACTAAAAAAGTTGCTAAGGCTATAAAAATAGTATTGATAATAAATAAATACATTGCGCCTAAGAAATAATCTAAATTCCCTATAGCTAACCCATAACCTGCTGTACACAAGGGAGGCATTAAAGCTGTTGCAATAGCAACTCCAAATATTACTGAAGCAATCGTTCCTTTTTTAGTCCGTGCAATTATTAACGCTAATCCTCCAAAAAAAGCAATTAATACATCTCTAATGTCAGGTTTAACACGCCCTAATAACTCAGAAGTCTCCTCTTTTAATGGGAATAAAAAGAAAAATAAAAAAGCAGTTATTAAACTCAATACAATCATGGTTACTAGGTTGACCATTGATTTTCTTAAGGTATCAATATCATTAATAGCAATAGACATTCCTATTCCTAAAATTGGTCCCATTAGTGGGGATATTAACATAGCTCCGATAACTACAGCTGTAGAATTTGCGTTTAACCCAATGGATGCCACGAATATAGAACATATTAAAATCCAAGTAGTAGTTCCTTTAAAAGCAATATCGCCTTTTATTGCCTCAATGGTTGCTTGATGATCTGTATCATGACGAAAATCTAAAAGCTCAACTAAAAACTTCTTGGAACTTTCCCACAAACCTATTGCTCTTTCCTGTACATCTTGTTTTGACTGCTCTACAGCCTCTTCATTATTCAATTTTTCTTCCATTAATTTTGATTTTTTGTTAACTGTGGAAAGATACAAAATTCCCTTGTTACTTTCCTTACCTTAAAAGTTCATCCCCTTTAGTATTGGGGTGTCACTCTCATTACTCTTGATGTATTTCCCTTTAGCATTGGTGTGTCTTCCTTATTAGCCTTGAGGTATTTTCCCAGTTATCCTTCATGCACCATCCTATTTACTCTTCATGTTTTCTTATTACAACACAAAACCCAGACACTTAACGCTCTGGGTTTTGTATGCATTATACTATTTTATTAAAATACTATTGTATAGCTAACTTATTTTTTAAACTTCCTGCTATAGCATCTTTATGTACCAATACAGAAATGGTTTTTAATTTAAAGTAAGGTATAGACATATATACATATCCTTTATTTCCTTGTTTAGTTCCCCATGAATTTTTTACTTTAAAGTATTTATTCCCTTTTTGATCTTTAACAATACCAACAATATGCATTAAGTGATCATCTGTAGTATTAAAGTTTTCAAATTCTGCCTGACGATAAGATGGAGTAATATTTTTCTCTTCTACTATTTCTTTTAACGCTTTCTTATTTTCTGAACTAATCGCTGGAATTACCGCTACACCTGCCTTTGATGAAAATGTTTTTTCAGATACATCACAATCTAACTCAACAGTATATCCCTTTTTAATAGCCTCTTCCGTAACACTAACCATTTCATCTAAAGATACATTGTAAAACATACCATTTGAAAAGTTATCTGGAATATTTAAAATAAACTTATCGTATTTTTTGGCATGCTCAAAAGAACTAATAGTCACATAATTTGCAGGGGCTATCTTTACAAATTCAGCAAAACTTTTTGGGGTATATGTCTTACCTTCAAATACAAACTCTTTTTTATTTTCTCCTAAATACACATCTAAAACACTTTCTACAGCTTTACGCCATTTTGGACTTAATTGTTTTGCAGGGTTTTTAATATAGGTATCTAACATACTTTTTAAAACAGCCACTAATTCACTATGATTATGACTCGTTTGCCCAAGATCTAACCCTGTAAATGCCTGCTCAGGAACTAATCCGTTTTTAGCAACAGAATTAATTACATCGTGTGCTAAACCACCCTCACTAAACTGTGCTTTTCCCTGACGGTACAAATAATTAGCAGCTTTTTCTGAATACGTATTTCTTACTGAATACATTTCAGACAAATCGATGTTTTTACCTGTTAATCTAATAATTTCCGATTCTAAAAATGAAGTAGTAGAAAAACTCCAACAAGTACCAGTTCTTCCTTGACTTTTAACTTCTGTATCTTCAATATCTTTAACTGTTTTAAATTGGTATTTCTGCGCATATATTCCACTTACACTTCCTACCAACAAAGCAGCTGCTACTAGTATTTTTTTCATTATTATGTGCTTTTTAGTTGTTTTGTTGGGCAATTTACAGTTTTTGCTCACATGTACCCTATAGGATTACGCAATTTTAACATATTATTTAAAAAGTTAAATTAATAGACATTTAATAATAAACTGTCCTGATGTAAGCATATTAAGGATACCGAGTGTCAAATATTAAAAAACTATTTGATGTAAAACATCGGAAAATTAAATTCTTGGTCATCGCCTTTGCAATTAAAAATCTACAATAACTCCAATACGAGGAATTGCTCTTCCTGAGGTACTTTGTACTTCCTCTAATAAATATCTGGAACTATCATCAGGATCTGTTAATCGTACACCATTTCCATCTTCTTGTGGTAATAAAAAAGGTTGTCTATCAGATGAGCTTGCATATACATTTTGCACATCCATATATAAATTAATAGAGTATTTCTTTAAGTACCACGTTTTATCTACCCTAATATCTAATTGCGTATAAGTATCAAAACGAGCTTCGTTTAATCTAGCAAAATCCAAAATCCCTCCATTACTTATATCATAATTTGCTTTTATGGAAGAGGCATTATAGTTATAAGGCGTATAAGGGCGTCCTCCAACCAATCTAAACTTAGTTCCTACCTCCCAATTTTTAGCTAGTTTTTTACCTGCTGTAATGGTTAATAAATGACGGTTATCCCAACTAGAAGGGATAAAATTACCTGTACGGTCACTGAATTCACTACGTACAAAAGTATAAGCGGCAATTCCATACAAACCTTTATATGATTTTTTCTGAGCTAACACCTCAAATCCATAGGCTCTACCTGTAGAATTAGAAATCACTTCTTCATTTCCTACGACACCAAAATCTGCTCCTAAATTTGCTAAACTTATTTGATCTCTTACTGAAAATGGATAATCTTTATATTTCTTATAAAAACCTTCTACTGTAATTTTAGCTGTTTCATTAGGCTTAAACTCCAATCCAGATACAAAGTGTTGTGACTCTATATACTTTAATCCTTGCTTATTTACCAGCTCATTAGCTGTATTCCTAAACCCCATTACTGTATATGACGGGAGCTGCTTATATATACCTATTGAAGAATTCCAAGACCATTTATCTGTAAAATTATAGGTAGTAGCAACTCTTGGAGAAAACTGATTTAAAATGTTTTTCATATCATCATTATAATCTATTCCATCAAACCTAAAACCTAACGACACCCCTAATCTATCTTTAAAAAACAATTTAGAAAATTGTCCAAATAGACCATACTTCACAAAGTTTACCGAAGATGAGAAATTCTTCTCAGCAATACTCGTAGTATTAACCACCTTTTGAAAGGTATTATTTGTATACTTTGCTAGTTCTAAATTAAACCCTAGGTTTAAAGTAAACGCTCTGTTTTTGATTGTATTTTCAAAGCGAAACTTGTTTTCTATTTCTTTTGATGAATAATCTAATAATAAATTATTAGGTGTTTCTTGATTCAAAAAATATTTAACCGCTTTGTTTTTCCACTCATTTCTACTAAATATAAATTGTTGAGTAGCTTTTTCTCCAAATCGCTTGTAATTTACCCCAACTGTATAATTCCATTGGCTATTTACAGGTACAGTATTTAATATAACCTGATTTCTTTTTAAAGTCTCTTCTTCTGTTACTCCATCATTAACTTCTTTATTAATTTCAAAATCATCAATAGCTCCTAACCCAATAATAGCTAACTCACTATTGTCACTCAACTTTGTTTTAATATTGAATTGAAAATCGTTGTAAGTAGGTAAAAATGGTAACTTAATTAGTTTAAACAAAAACTGTAAATAAGACTGACGTGCAGATACTATGAAAGTTGTATTCTTACCTAACGGACCATCTAATGTAATTCCAGCATCTGAAGTTCCTAAACTAGCTCTGGCATTTAACCGATCTGGATTTCCTGTTTTCTGTGTAAACTCTATAACAGAACTTAACGTATTTCCTCTATTTGAAGGAAAGGCACTTGAATAAAAGTCTACCTTTCTAATCAAGTCAGTATTCATAATCCCAACTGGTCCTCCGGTAGCTCCTTGTGTTTGAAAATGATTGATAACTGGCACTTCAATTCCATCTACATAAAACTTATTTTCTGAAGTTGCTCCTCCTCTAATAATGATATCATTTCTAAATCCTGGATTAGATGCAACCCCTGGAAAGGATTGTATTACTCGTAACACATCTCTATTCCCTCCTGGATTTCTTTCTATTTCTGCTACTCCTAAAGATTGTAAAGAAAGTGGACTTTCCAGTGTTTTTTTAAACAACTTAGTTTTTACTTCAACTTCTGCTAATTGCGTAGCATCTTCTGTTAACTCAATTACCACATAAGGCACTTTTTCTTTTGTTACCAAGTAATCTTCAGAAATTACAGATTTGTATCCTACAAAAGAAGCCCTTACCTTTTGATACCCTAATGGGCTATCCTTTATCTCAAACTCTCCATTGTCATTAGTATCACCTCCTTTTTGAGTTCCTACAACTACAACATTAACGTAGGGCAATGTTTCTCTTGTTTTACTATCAATAACCTTACCTCTTATAATTCCTGTGTCCTGAGCATAAATACCAATTACTAGAAAAAATGCTGTAAAAACTAAAAATCGCTTCATTTATATATTATTTGGCTAGGTAAAGATACATATTTTGTTTATGATTTTACGTGAAAAATTAAACAAAAAAAATATAATCCATTCACATCTAACAATCATAATACAAACTCCAGTTTTAGTACTAAAAAGTTTAAGTATTAAAAAAAATTTTTGACAACTCTCTTTTTACAAAAAAATTGATATAAAATTTGGTTAAAAAAAAACTACAATTACCTCAAGTAATTAACACAAAACTTAGTCAATTTTCAGTAAACATATTCTTTTATTATACTATTTTAACACCACTACTCAGCATCCCTTACCAACACTACTCAACAGCCCTAGATAACAAATAGGGTTTGTACGTATTTCAAAGCCTTTAATCGAATACTAATTTTGGAACTCAATTTTTAAATATTATTAATAAATGAAAACTAAAATTACCCTTTTAAGCATGTTATTTTTACTATGCTTTAACAACACTTTTGCTGATCCTATAGGCAAAAAGAAAGCTCTTCTTGTTGCTGGAAAATGGATTAACAAAGCTCAACAAAAAAACGCTAAAACAGCTTCTAAAAAAGTAGTTTCTATTGATGAAATTCAATACAAAGAAACCTTAGTTTATTACGTTATTAATTATAACAATGGTGGTTTTGTTATTGTTTCAGCAGATGATTCTACTAAGCCTATATTAGCATACTCTGACACTGGATTATTTGATCAAAATTTAGACAATCCAACAACAAAAGATTTATTAAATGCATATAAATCTTTTGTTTATGAAAGTGCACAAGCGCAAAAGGCAAGCAACAAACAAGCTCCTAATATTGGTTGGAACAAAATTTTAAATCCAGCAAAAAAAAGAGATCAAAAAAGAGAAACTATTGTAGCTCCTTTTATGGATGATATTCTTTATACTCAATCTAGTGGGTTTAACAGGTTTTGTCCAAGTGATGAAGATGGGCAAGCTATCGTAGGTTGCGTTGCCACAGCTATGTCGCAAGTAATGCGTTATTGGGAGTTTCCAACTACTGGTAATTCTGAAACTTCATACAACCATAGAAAATATGGAAACTTAAGTGTAAATTTTGCTCAACAAAACTATGATTGGGACAACATGTCTAAAACAAGAGCTGATGATGAAAACGCCAAATTATCATACCATGCCGGTGTTGCTGTTAGAATGAACTATGGTACTTCTGCCAATGGAGGTTCTGGCGCTTATACTAGAGATGCATTGTCTGCTCTTAAAAGAAACTTCAAGTACAACCAAGGTGCTTCAATGAAGTATAGATACTATTATTCAGATCAAGACTGGTATGATTTAATCAAGTCTCAATTAGATTTAAAAAGACCTGTTTTATATTCTGGTAGAAGTAAAAACTTAAAAGACCCAGACGCAGGAGGTGCTGGACACTTATTTGCTTTAGATGGTTACGACTCAACTGATCAAGGAGACTTTTTCCATATCAACTGGGGATGGGCAGGTAGAAGCAATGGATATTTCTACTTAACAGAAATGATTACACATGGAGGTAAATACAACTGGATTGACAACAATGCAATCATGGTTGATTTATACCCTACCAACTTAGCTCCTCAATTCAATACCAAAGCGAGTGAACTTACTAAAGTTGACGAAGCATATACCTATACATTTAAAGTAACTGATGAAAACCGTAAGGATAAAGTAAATGTAACTTTAAAGCAAGCTCCATCATGGCTTACCTTAAATACAACTAACGGTGCTTATACTTTACAAGGAACACCTGCTTCTATAAATGCTGGAACTCATACTATTGTTATTGAAGCTACAGATGGTACTAACACTACTAAAAACGAATTCATATTAACTGTTTTAAAAGATGAGACTTATTGTTCTTCTAAAGGCAACAGAATTAAATACGAGTGGATAGATTATGTTGCTTTTGGTGATATGACAAATAGCACAGGAGAAAATGGAGGTTATGCAGACTTTACTGATAAAGTAGCTACCGTTGTTTCTGGAACTACTAATAAATTAACCGTTAGTGCTGGATTTAGTGGTAGTACCTATCCTGAACATTTTGCTGTATGGATTGATTTTAATCAAAATGAAATTTTTGAAGAAAACGAAAAGGTAGTTACTGACTTTACAAATAACGGAGATAATAAGACTAATGATGTTTTAATTCCTGTTGAAGCATTATTAGGCACTACTAAAATGCGTGTATCTATGAAATATAAAGATGCACAAACTCCATGTGAATCTTTTGCTGATGGAGAAGTGGAAGACTATGTAGTTAACATTGTTCAAACTGCAGCTCGTCCAAATAAAAAGACTACCAACAATAAGAATAGCATTGTTGAGGATCAAATCAAGTTTAGCATCTTCCCTAACCCAACTACAAATTTTATACAAGTAAAAGCTCCAACTAGCTTGAAGAATGCTCTGTATGAAGTTATTGATGTAAATGGTAGAATAATTGTAAGAAAAGAGTATACTAATACAATTAGTGTAGAAAATTTACAATCAGGAATGTATTATTTAAGAATTTTTAATGATCGTAATGAATACCTTAAACCTTTTATTAAATCGGTTAAATAGTATCATAAAAATCATTTAGTTTTAATTCTAATTTTAAAACACCTAGAGTTCTCTCTAGGTGTTTTTTGTTGTTAAAAATTTTTACAGAATCAATTTAGAGTAATTATAATTATTAACATCAATCGTTTTATTTCTTATAACTTTTACTAATAAAACCATACTCCAAAGCACACCTGGAATAATATTTTAACAAAAAAAATACGATTATGTTAAATATTTTTTAAATTTACGTCAGAATCAATTAAAACAAACTTAAAACCCTTCAAAATGAAAAACAAACTATTTTTAGTCATGTTAATGGCTAGTGCTGCTTTGTTCTCTCAAAACAGTAATTTTTGGAAAAAAGAAACTGCATCCAAAAATTCAGCAAGTAAATCAGCAATTGAAAAAAACTTACCAACAAAAAATGTATATCATTTAAACATTGACGCATTAAGAAACACTTTAATCACAGCTCCAAAAAGAAGCGTAAACAAAAAGTCTAACCTAATTATTTCATTTCCTAATGATAAAGGGGATTTTGAAAACTATCGAGTTTTTGAAGCCTCAGTACTACACCCTGATTTAGCTGCTAAATACCCTAACATCAAATCTTATGCTGGTGTAAATATTAAGAATGCTGGTGATAGAATCCGTTTCAGTATTTCGCCTGATGGACTGCAAAGCATGCGCTTAAGCATTGATAAACCAACTATTTTTATTGAACCCTATTCAAAAACAAAACAAACATATTCTGTTTTTAGCAGATCAGACAAACCTAAAAGAATCGGAGGACTAAATTGTACAACAGAGCCTGAAACACAAACCAAGTCAAAAAAATTAGGAGCTGTTAAGAAAAATGCAGATGACGGTATTTTGAGAACCTATCGTATTGCAGTTTCTACAACCGGAGAATACACAACTCATCACGGAGGAACAATTGCAGGTGCTTTAGCTGCAATAAACGCTACTATGACTAGAGTTAACGGTCTTTATGAATCAGATTTTAATGTTACTATGGTAGTTATTCCAAATACTGATACTTTAATTTACACAAACGCTAGTACAGACCCATATTCAAATAGCTTAAATTCACAACTACAAACCACCTTAACAAATAGAATTGGTGAATCAAATTATGACATAGGTCATTTATTTCATAAAGCTAGCAACAATGGAAACGCTGGATGTATAGGTTGTGTATGCGTTAATGGTAGAAAAGGTAGTGCATTTAGCTCTACAACTATACCTGAAGGAGAAGTGTTTGACGTAGATTATGTAGCTCATGAAATTGGCCATCAATTTGGAGGAAACCACACATGGACCTTTAGTAGAAATGAAGGAACCAATGTACAAATGGAACCTGGAAGCGGATCAACTATTATGGGATATGCAGGAATCACAGGAGCCTCAGATGTTCAATCAAATAGTGATCCTTATTTTCATGCAGCAACAATACAACAAATTACTGATTACGTAAAAACTACTTCTTGCCAAACCAATACAACAACTGGCAACAATATTCCTACAGTAAATGCTGGAAGTAACTATACTATTCCTAGAGGTACAGCATTTGTTTTAACTGGTACTGCTACTGACCCTGATTCTTCTGATGTATTATCCTATTGCTGGGAACAAATTGACGAAGACGACGCAGCAACCAAAAACCCAAGCGTAAATGCAACTTCAGGTGTTGCGTTCAGATCATACTTACCAACAACAAACACCTCAAGGTATTTCCCTAGGTTAGAAACTATAAAAACTGGGGCTACTTCATGGCAATGGGAAGCTGTGCCTAATGTAAGCAGAGATTTAAACTTTAGACTGACCGTTAGAGATAATAGAGCTGGCGGTGGCACTAATAATAGTGATGATATGAAAGTAACTGTAAATGCAAGCGCAGGTCCTTTTGTTGTAAATTCTCCAAACACAAATGTAAGCTACGCAGTTGGAAGTACACAAACAGTAACTTGGAATGTAGCAGGCACTACAGGAAATCAAATTAATGCTGCTACAGTTGATATACTATTATCTACAGATGGCGGTAATACATACCCTATTACACTAGCTAGCGGTGTTTCAAATGATGGATCACAAGATGTAACAATTCCAAACCAAGTAGGAAGTCAAAATAGAATTATGGTAAAAGGAAGTAATCATATTTTCTTTGATATATCTAATGTTAATTTCACCATTACTGGAACTGTTACCTGTAATGCAACTGTTCCTACTGGAATTTCTGCTTCTGGAATCTCTGCAAACGGAGCCACAATATCATGGAACGCAGTAGCTGGAGCTACCTACAACGTAAGACATCGACAAGTAGGAACATCATCATGGACTACCTCTAATGTTTCTGGAACTTCAACAACAATATCAGGACTATTAGCCTCTACACAGTATGAAGTACAAGTTAGAAGTCAATGTCCAAGTAACAATTCAGCTTTTAGTGCTTCGGTAAATTTCACAACAACAGATGGCGGAGGCAGCACATGTGAATCATTACCCTACAGCGAAAGCTTCGAATCAAACGATGGATGGACTCAAGCTACTGGAGATGATGGTAACTGGGTTAGAAACTCTAATGGAACGCCTTCTAACAACACAGGCCCTAATTCTGCAACAAATGGTAGCTTCTATATGTTTTTAGAAGCTTCAAGCAACAATAGCTCTGGCGAAATAGGTGCTAATGCTACCGCTATTTTAGAAAGCCCTTGCTTTGATCTTTCTGGAGAATCTTCTGCTACGATTACATTTAGTAACCATATGTATGGCAACAATATAGGTTCACTAACATTACAAGCCTCTACCAATGGAAGTAACTGGACAAATTTATGGACAGAATCAGGAAGCAAAGGAAATCAATGGAATAATATTTCTGTTAGTTTAAATGCATATATAGGCGGAGACGTTAGTTTAAGGTTTATAGGAGTCACTGGTAATGGATGGTCTAGCGATATTGCTATAGACAATATCAAGATAACTTCTGGAAACACTACACCACCAGGTTGCACATCTTTAAACTTCAATGATTATACAATCAGCTCCTTTTCTAATCAAGATAGCTCAGGTAACTTTTCTATTGAAGCTAGTGGAAACGCACTAACATTAACTAATAACACATGGAAGTTTATTAATTACAATTACACAGTAACATCAAACACAGTAATAGAGTTTGAGTTTAGCAGTACTTCTGAGGGTGAAATTCACGCTATTGGTTTTGAAAACGACAATAGCCTAACATCTAGTAGATACTTTAAGGTATATGGAACCCAAAACTATGGTGTTACGAATTTCGATAATTATACCAGTGGAACAAAAACATATGTAATTCCAGTTGGTGATTCTTACACCGGAAATATGGACAGATTAGTATTTATAAATGATAACGATAGTGGGTCTGGAAACAACTCTACATTTTCAAATGTTAAAATTTATGAAACATCATGCACTAACAGTATTTCAAAATCAGTGGTAGCTTTTGGAGAAAGAATAGATGTAATAGGAAGTGAAGATGAAAACATGTTATCGTCTTTAAAACTTTCTCCAAATCCAGTATCCAAAGGAGAAACTTTAAAAATATTTTCATATAGCAACAAAGCCCCAAACACAACATACACTATTGTCAATATGCTTGGTCAAACATTAGACACAGGAAATTTAACAAAAGAGGGAATTAATACCCAAAAGTTAACTTCTGGAGTATATTTAGTCTTATTGAAAAATGATTTCACAAGTACCTCAAAACGTATTGTTGTAAAATAGAGAAAATATTACATCACAAACAAAAGAGTCTGTCTTTTTAAGATAGGCTCTTTTAGATTAAACAAAGACCTTTCATGTTAATATTAAAATAACGTCTCTTCTTTAATATGCCCCTGCATCTATTTAATAACAAAATCTAAGTAGTAAAATCTTTTTAAAACAAAAGCCTTAATCAGTTTGATTAAGGCTTTTGTGGGGAGAGCAGGATTCGAACCTGCGAAGTCGAAAGACAACGGAGTTACAGTCCGTCCCATTTGGCCGCTCTGGAATCTCCCCAAGAATTAAAAAAGCTTCTTGATAATCAAGAAGCTTTTTTGTGACCGGGCTGGGGCTCGAACCCAGGACCCTCTCCTTAAAAGGGAGATGCTCTACCAACTGAGCTACCCGGTCATTTTGCTTTAACATTTCTGCGTTTGCGGGTGCAAATATAGCAGCTTTTATTGATTATACAAACTTTATTTGCAAAAGAAAATAATAGATTAGTACAACCCTTATTCATTATACTAAAAACCAAACACCTAGATCTTTTCTAGGTGTTTTATCACAAACAAATTTTATATAAAACAAAAGCCTTAATCAGTTTGATTAAGGCTTTTGTGGGGAGAGCAGGATTCGAACCTGCGAAGTCGAAAGACAACGGAGTTACAGTCCGTCCCATTTGGCCGCTCTGGAATCTCCCCAAGAGCTTTTTATTCTAAAAAACGTATGTGACCGGGCTGGGGCTCGAACCCAGGACCCTCTCCTTAAAAGGGAGATGCTCTACCAACTGAGCTACCCGGTCATTTTTGCTTTTTGCATTTCTGCGTTTGCGGGTGCAAATATAGTAGGTTTTATTGATTACACAAATTTTTTTTATAAAAATATCACAAAAAAAACGCACCTTACTCATAGTCATTCAATTAACAAAAAGTTAATCTAAACATCATTTAAATATGCTTTTCGAACTTTTTTAAACAAGTTCGAAGAATATACAAAATCAACTACAGCCTCATTATCTGTTTTGAAAATTTCTTTACTACTTCCTTCCCATGCTTTTCTTCCATTTTGGAGAAAAACTATTTTCTCCCCTATTTCCATCACAGAATTCATATCATGTGTATTTATAACTGTAGTTATTTTATACTCATCCGTAATTTCTTGAATTAAATTATCAATTACAATAGCTGTTTTAGGATCTAAACCAGAATTAGGCTCATCACAAAATAAATATTTTGGATTCATTACTATAGCTCTAGCAATAGCAACTCTCTTTTGCATTCCTCCTGATAATTCAGCCGGGAATTTTTTATTTGAATTTTCTAGGTTTACTCTTTTTAAAACAAAGTTTACACGATCTAGCATTTCATCATCTGACTGCTTGGTAAACATTTTTAAAGGAAACATTACATTTTCTTCCACTGTTTGAGAATCAAACAGTGCACTACCTTGAAATACCATTCCTAATTCCTGACGAAATAATCTTTTATCTTCAATAGACATCTCGGTATTCATCCTACCATCATATAAAATTGTTCCTTGTTCTGGTATATGTAATCCTATCAAGCATTTTAAAAATACTGTTTTTCCAGAACCACTTTGTCCAATAATTAAACTTGTTTCTCCTGGGTTAAAAGAAGTAGTTATTCCTTTTAATATTTCTACTCCACTAAAACCTTTGTGCAATCCTCTTACTTCAATCATCTTACGTTAATAACATTTGGGTTAAGAAATAATTTGCAATTACAATAACCACAATTGTCCATACCACTGACTGTGTACTAGCTTTTCCTACAGCAATAGAACCTCCCTTTACATAGTATCCGTGATAAGAAGGTATTGTTGCTATTAAAAAGGCAAAAACAACTGTTTTTATTAATGCATAAGTTATCAAAAATGGTTTGAAATCCATTTGAACTCCTGTAATAAAATCAAGCCCTGAAAACAATCCAGAAAGAATACCTGCTACCCATCCTCCAAAAATTCCTAAAAACATTCCCAAAACAATTAGAAAAGGATAAAATAAAACGGTCGCTATTATTTTAGGTAATACTAAATAATTTAACGAATTAATTCCCATAACTTCTAAAGCATCAATTTGCTCAGTTACCCTCATAGTTCCAATACTTGAGGTTATGTAAGAGCCTACTTTTCCTGCTAAAATAATAGAACAGAAAGTAGGAGCAAACTCTAGTATTACCGATCGTTTAGCTGCAAATCCAATTAACGTTTTAGGTATAAACGGGCTTTCCAAATTCAAAGCCGTTTGTAGAGCTATTACTCCTCCAATAAAAAAAGAGATAAATGCAATAATACCTATTGATTTATGCCCTAACTCTTCCATTTCTCTAAACAAAGCCTCTCTAAAAACCCTTGCGCGCTGAGGTTTTGTAAAAACTTGTTTTAGCATAATAAAGTACTTACCTATATGCTCAATATAATTCTTCAATTAAAATAGATTTTTTCTTTCTGCTAATGTATAAAAAACATTAACTATAACCATATTTATATGATTAAGCTTTGTTTTTTAACTACCTTTGGTGATTTTATAATTCACTATTTAAAATGAAAAAAACCTTCCTATTTGTAAGCATTGTAATTATATTACTAACAGCTTGTAAACCTCAACAAAAAACTACAATAAAAAAAACTAAATTAGTAGTAGGTATTGTTGTTGACCAAATGAGGTACGACTACCTAACACGATTTGCTAAAAAATATAGTAAAAATGGTTTTAAACGTTTATTAAACCAAGGATATTCTCTAGAGAATGCACATTATAATTACATTCCAACTTATACAGCTGTAGGACATACTTCTATTTATACAGGTACAACTCCCTTTAATCATGGTATCATTGGCAATCATTGGTATGACAAGTATGCTAAAAAGTCAATTTACTGTGTTGATGATAAAAAATATAATACTATTGGTAATGATGGCGAAGGAGGTAAAAAATCTCCGTATAGAATGGTAACTACTACCATAACAGATCAACTGCACTTGGCTCAAAATATGCAAGGTAAAACTATTGGAATTGCTATTAAAGATCGTTCTGCTATTTTACCTGCTGGGCATACAGCAAATGCCGCTTACTGGTTTGATGGTGGCTCTAAAGGTCAGTGGATTTCTTCTTCTTACTATATGAATAAATTACCTAGTTGGGTAACTCAATTTAACAATGCTAAAAAAGCGGATGAGTACCTTAATAAACCATGGGAAACTTTATACGATATTAATACCTACACTGAAAGTATTGCTGACGATAATGAGTTTGAAGCTACTTTTAAAGGACAAGAAAAACCTGTTTTCCCTCATGATATTCCTTCTTTAAGAAGTAAAAATAAAAATTATAACATATTAAAAGCCATTCCTGCAGGAAACTCTTTTACTACTGATTTTGCTAAAGCTGCCATTATTGGTGAAAACTTAGGAAAATCTGAATACACGGATTTCTTAGCGGTTAGTTATTCTTCTACAGATTATGTTGGACATCAGTTTGGAGTAGCTTCTAAAGAAATTGAAGATACTTATTTACGTTTAGATAAGGACTTAGCTGATTTCTTTACTTTTTTAGATACCGAAGTTGGTCAAGGTAACTACACTATATTCTTAACAGCCGATCATGCTGCTACACAAGTGCCTGCTTATTTACAATCTGTTAAAATACCAGCAGGCTATATTAAACCTGTTAAGTTTACAAATTACTTGAATAACATTACTAAAGAGTATTTTAAATCTGAAGAATTAATTGAAAATGTTTCTAACTTTCAAATTTTCTTAAATAAAGAGAAAATTAAAAGTTTAAAATTAAATTATGAAGAGGTTGCACAAACTATAGCTAGTGAAGCTATCAACTACAAAGGAATATATAAGGCTGTAACAGCAAAAACACTACAAACAACCACATTTACCAATGGGATTTTAAACACTCTACAAAATGGGTATAATCAAAAGTTTTCTGGTGATGTGTTATTAGTCCCTAACCCTTCAACTATTATTTACCCCAAAAAAGGAACAACTCATGGGTCTGGATATTCGTATGACACACATATTCCTATGATTTTTTATGGAAACGGAATAAAGCAAGGTACTTCTAACAAGAAATATGATATTATTGATATTGCTCCTACAATAGCTAATTTATTAGAAATTGAATTTCCCAATGGAACTACAGGAAAAGTTGTTGACGAAGTACTTAAGTAACTAATTTATTTAGAAATCATGTAAAATAAAAACGCTCTATAGAGCGTTTTTATTTTTGTTTTTATTACAGTCTGTATCTCTATCTACAAAACATTTATTGTTATCTCGTTTTTTTCTAAATCTTAAATTATTTCCTCTATCAAGCATTTTCTTTATTTGCTCTACATCTACCTTTTCTCTAACAACTTTCCTCTTCTTCTTTAAAGAAGTCTTTTTTACCTTTTTAGTAATATTTAAATGAAGTGAATTTTCATCTTCAACATCCAACTCAGATATTTGATCTATTCCATGTCCTGCAATCACCTCTTGTGAAAACATTGTTGGCGCTGCAAATAGCATAATAGTAAATAAAAAAGATACTGTTGTTATGGTTTTTAATGCTTTCATTTTAATTATTGTTTTATAACTTGATTACATTTTTATGACACATTACTACATAAAAAGTCACAAAACATTAAAATCCTTACAAAAAAAACTATTTTAATTAGGATTATTAAGAATAACTAAAGCTCCAATAACTCCTGGAACCCATCCACAAAGAGTTAATAAAAACACAATAACAATAGAACCGCATCCTTTTCCTATTACTGATAATGGTGGAAAAAATATGGCTAATAATACTCGTAATAAACTCATAGTACTTTTTTTGGTTATAATATACTATAAAGACGCTTGTATTAGAATTTTGTTACACATCTTTTTAAATTACAATTCAACTTGTTTATTTTTTAAAAAAGTTTACTTTTGCTGAAAATCACTATGAAGAGTAATATATTATGAAAAATAAAATCTTAAAATTAGCTTTTCTCTTTTTTTTTACAACAGTATACAATCTATACTCACAACTTGAAGCACATTTAATTGAAAATGAAGGATGGGCAAAAGGTAAATATGTTGAAATAGGTATTAATAAAAAAGGAGTTTTTGGAAGTAACACAAGAAATAAACCTGATACTTTTCATAACAATAGAGAAAAAGAAAATTTTTTATTTGGTTTTATAGCTAATCCACAAAAGGATAACTAGGTAGATTATGATGGTGACTTTTTTACACCTGGAGCACCAGAAGAAGGTTTTACTGTTGAAATAAATGGTAAAAATTATAGTAATAATAATGAATTTGGTATTAATCAAATATCTGGTGGTGTAATTAGTAGTGAAAAAATAGAGTCAGATTGCTTTGAAAGCATCGCACAAATATCATGGGCAGGAGAAGTTGATAAATTACGTATAAAACGATTTTACAGTGTTACTGAAAATGGCCTTTTCATACAGATGATTACCACTATTACTAATACAGATGATGTGGTTAAAAAAAATGTTTATTTTATGCACAATGTTGACCCAGATAACAATGTAACACTTTCAGATAACTATGAAACCAACCTTAAAATAATAAGTCAGTCAACTGTAGGAAACAATATTAGTTTAGTTACCTCTAATCAACCAGCTGTAGGGGGTATAAAAGATCAAGATGGCTCTAATGTAAGTCTTTATTCTGATGACCCTAGAGCTAAAGTAAGTTTTGGAGGTTTTAGCAATAGAAATGCTAGTGACATATGGAATGGTATATCTGTAACTAATACGGTTGGGGCTAGCTTGTATGATGATTATGCAATGTCAATAGCTTTTAATATAGGTGATATTTCTCCAAAAGAAACTAAAACATTTGTCTACTATTATATTCTAAAAGAAATTGACAAAACTTTCACACCTTTAATTATAAATATAATACCCTCAAACCCAACTGAATGTAATAAAAGTGATGGTTCTTTACTTTTTTCAGGCTTAGAAGCTAATGAAAGTTATAATATAAGTTATACTGAAAATGGTATACTTATACCAGAAGCCACTTATACTGCTGATAATATAGGAAATATTGAATTCACAAACCTAAGAGAAGCTAGCTATTCCGATTTTAAAATATCATTTAACGGTTGTGTTACTAGCCTAAAAACAACTCACACATTAAGCCCACCTATTAAACCTTTAAATCCTGTTTTTTCTTCTATACCTCCTTCTAATTGTGATGGGAATAATGGTGAAATTATAATCTCGGGATTAGTACCTGGAGAAGAAACCCTGGTTAACTATAAAATAGATGGAATAAACATACCAACAGCTAAATATACTCCTAATGATGAAGGCAAAATAAGTATTGGTGATTTAAAAAATGCGGTTATATCTGATTTTTATTTGGCTTACACCTCTAACTCTTGTCCCAAAACACCTTCTGATCGTATTGTATTAAATGGTACATTCCCATATACAACAACTAAAATCCCTGATCAATTTTTCTGTGATGAAGACTTTGATTACAAAACGAATATACAGCTGAAACTATTTGACCAAATAACATTAGGCACTTTACCTAAAACTGATTATTCTGTAACTTATCATTCTTCAAGTGATAATGCCATTAATAATATTCCCCTTGATAAAGACAATTATATAACTACTGGTATTCAGTCCTATGATATTTTTGCTAAAATCACCAACAACGACTCTAAATGTTATAAACTAGAACGTTTTAAAATTACAGTTAATATTCCTGCTGATTTTAATATAAGAGATGATTTTTTATGTAAAGTAACAGATACAAACTTTTATGTTCCTGAAATAAATACGTATTTAGATAATAAAAAACACATCTTTGAATGGTCTTTAAATAATAGACCTTTAGGCATAAATTCTCCTAATTTAAAAATAAATCAAGCTGGTGATTATAAGGTTAAAGTCACAACCATATCATCTGGTTGTTCAATTATCAAAGAAGCTAGGATTATCCCATCAGGAGAACCTGACAAGGTAGAGTTAATTTTAAACTCTGAATTATTCGCTAACAATCATGTTGTAACAGTAAAAACATCTGGAAGAGGAAACTACTTATATAGATTAAATGATGGAGCTTATCAAAAAAGTAACATTTTTGAAAATGTTCCTGCAGGTCAAAACATTTTTTACGTTTTAGACGAAAATGGATGTGGAGAAGTTAATAATAGCATAACAATTATAGATTATCCTCGTTTTTTTACCCCCAATGAAGATGGTCATAACGATCTATGGCAAATTATAGGCATCGATGAGTTAAAAAACCCTAGAATTCAAATATTTGATAGATTTGGTAAGCCTTTAAGCATACTCACTAAACAAGATAAAGGTTGGAATGGAATTTATAATGGAAGAAAGCTTCCGAAAAATGATTATTGGTTTGTTTTATTCTTCACAGACAAAGATGGAGCTACACAACAATTTAAAGCTCACTTCTCTTTACTGTATTAACTTACCACTTTTACATTTTATCTTTTCAAATGCACTTTAGCATCTTTTGGATTATTAATAGCAAACTCTACAAAAACCTTCATCTTAAAATTAAGATGAGTCAATAGGAGAAATTACACCACCTCTATTTGAAACCAACTTATAAGTTAAATATTCATTACCTTCAAAAAAATAGCTGACAGCTATTCGCTGTTGAAATAACCCATGTCCTAAGTGATACATTGTAGCCTTTTTTACATTTCCCTTTACAGTTGAAGTTTCCAAACCTACAAATTGAAAATAACCTGTAAAAAATAAGTACGTGACAAAAACACCACCTATTATAGCTTTTAACCCTATGAATACTTTAATAACAGTGTTTCTTTTTTCTTTTTGAATTATTTTTTTCCAATACACTCTTGAATCCTCTTTCATTTTAAAAAAGCTACATCAGTTCACCAAAGAAAATCGCATTCATTAATAATTTATTGGTTCCGTACCAAAACGCCCTAAAATTGGTATTATCAGTAAATCCAATTATTTTTCCAGTTCCATACCTCTGTACTTTAAAAGGTACCGTATTTTTTAAAGCTTTTAGGTTTTCCTTTGAAACATAACCGCTTAACAAAGGAGCATTTGTATATTGAATTGGATTATTAAAACTTTTTTTATCAGCTTTCATAAATAGGGTTGTATTTCTAAACATAGCTATTTTATCATTTTTATACCCAAAATTTATAGGATGTGAACGATCAAGTTTAGCTTCAAAAATAGCACCGCCAATTACCTGAGCGCCAGATAACATTTTTTTACTTTCGAAAGAAACATCTTTAACTGTAGTCGATTCAGGCTTATTAAACACTACCTTAAGTAAACCATTCTCAGCAAGCATCTTTACTGCATTTCTATACCCTATTAATATACCTCCGTTTCTTACCCAAATTTTTAACTTCTGTAATGTTGTACTACTTAAACTAGAACTATTTGGTATAATAATAGTAGTGTATCTAGACAAGTCAATCTTAGATAAATAATTTGTATCTAACTTGGTTACCTTTGTATGATAACGTTGATCTAATAAATGCCATATTTCACCAGCATCATAACTAGTTATTCCATTTCCGACCAACATTGCTATTTTCGGATTCTTTATTATTTTAAAGTTCCTACTACCTAAATCAGCTCCATTATTAAGACCGCTAGAAACACCTGCTATTCTTACATTAGAAGATTCAGCTACTTGTTCTAGAAACTTAAACAAGTTAACACTAGATAATTTTTGATTTTGAGTAGGAATAAAAATTGTTCCATAATCATATGTTTTTCCTCCATTGGTAAATTCCTTCATCCCAACCTTAGCTCTAATTCCTTTGGATAATATTTTATGTAATGCCTTCGGAGTATAATATTCATTCCATCCCATTAAATAACCTACTTCACTTCTCTCTATGACTCTCCCTTTCTTTTTTTCTATAGTTACCACTTCTTTCCCTAAGAGTTTAAGGGATTGTTCTTTTATTAAATCAACACCAAAAGCATGATTAAATGTCCAAGCAGAAACATCATAAAACAAGCTGTCTTTAAATGTTTTTCTTACATCAAAAATTGCTTCAATTAATCGTTTATTTTTCTGATTCATTGGTACTACATAACTATAACCTACTTTAAATTTTTTCCCATTTCTTTTTACATCTTGTGCTAATTCGTGTATTTTTATTTGATGTCTTTTTAAAACTGTAGCTAAATGATTTGTTTTAGCTGCATTTTTTTCATCACCAAAAACAAGTACTTCATTTTTAGCTTCTTTTCTTGATCCGTAATAAAAGTTTTGTTGATATTTTAAAATTTTAACACGCATTTTCTGAGCAGCTTCTAATGTAGATAATGCTGCCGTAAACTGATTTCTAATCGTAAATGGAAACGTTAAAATTCCATTATCACTTTCCTGCGCGTGTCCTCTTGAACTCCCTTGCTCAAATAAAATTCCAATACTTCCATTAATATCTGGAAAAGTTGAACCTTTTCCATAATAAAAGTCATCATAATCTTCTTCTGAGTAATATAACGAACCTATTTTATCAAAAGCTTTTGCATGATACGTTCCTATTTCTTTTGTCAGCTCTTGATTTAACTTTGGAGTTAATTGATTTGTCCTTGTTGGTATTCCTGGTTGAAAAAAGAAAGTAGAATTAGTTCCCATTTCATGATGATCTGTTAAAATATTAGGTAGCCATTCGTGAAAAGTTTTTATTCTTGCTTGACTTTCTGGTAACTGAACAGGTAACCAATCTCTATTCATATCAAACCAATAATGGTTAGTTCTTCCTCCTGGCCATACTTCATGGTATTCTCTATCATTAGGATCTGGATTAATAATAGTAGCCTTATTAGTATTTGCCCAATATGCAAAACGTTGAAGTCCATCAGGGTTTAAACAAGAATCAAATAAAATAACCGTATTTCTCAACAGCTCTTCTATTTCATTTCCTTCAGCAGCAGCTAAATAATAGGCTAAAGCCAATGCCGCATTAGACCCACTAGCTTCATTTCCATGAATAGAGAAACCTTGATACACTACAATTGGCAAATTTGAAACATTTATTGATGTATTATTGGTCGCCTCAATATGTTCTTTTCGTATACTTTCAATATTCTGATGATTTATAGGACTTGTTATTTTCAACAACAACAAAGGTCTTCCTTCAAATGTTTTTCCTCGTTCTTCTAAAGTAATTCTATCAGATTTTTCTGCCAGCACTTTCATATACATCACAAGCTTATCATGTGTAATATGCCACTCACCTACTTCATGTCCTATCACAGATTTAGGAGTTGGAATACTTTTATTATAACTTACACTGGTAGGTAAATAATAAGATAAGTCAACTTTGTTCTGTGAAAATGTAATTTTAGAAATCAATAAAAGTATAAGTAGTACCTTTTTCATGTTTGATATTAGTTTGATAGAAAAGCAAATATACCAATGATAGACTTGATTTAACTAACTATTTAAAATTTTAAGCACTTTTAAGAAAGAAAAAAAACAATACTATATTAACTCTAACATTACTTTAACATTTTTTTTCATGTTAAAATCATAGGCTAATTTTATTTTTATCTAATCAAATTTGATAAGATAAACTATGGAATCTGTTCCGCATTTCTCAACCTCTGATTTTAAGTCTCAGTTTTTTACCAATACTAAAAATCCCGATCTTTTATTTAGGGAAGATGCTGATAATTTTTTCATTGCACCTTTTAAAGCATTTAAAAACCTTATGCTATTACCAGTTCCATTTTATAGACGTTCAATTACACAAGTATATCTTGTTACTAAAGGAGAGATGAAAAAAAAATGTAACTTAAATCAAGTAACCATAAAAAAAGGACAAGCACATATATGGTTACAAGATCAAATTGCTGCGGTAGATTACTTTTCAGATGATATAGAAGGCTTCTATTGTCATTTTAACATTGATTTTTTAATACAGTCAAAATTCACAACTAAAGTCATGCAAGATTTTTTACCATTAAATAATTTCATGGAATCAAATGCCATTACATTAGATGCTGATGCTATTGCAACCATGACTAGTAGTTTAAAAAGAATGCATTATTCTTATTTACATGACTATTCACCTAAAAAAATACGAGCCTATTTATTAAGTGTTTTGTATGAAATAAACGACCAACTTCCACATCAACCTATCGAAAAAAATGTTATAAACAGACAAACCAAATTGGTTAATGACTTTAAACAACTACTGATGGATTATAATACTAAGGAACAAAGTATTACTTTTTATGCTTCTAAGCTAGGAGTTTCTCCTAACCATCTAAATAAAACAGTAAAACAGTTTACAGGAAAAAGTACTAAAATGTGGATGAATGAAAGTCTTATAATGGGAGCAAAAGTGCTTTTAAAACAATCTAACCTTAGTATTCAAGAAATTGGCTATACTTTAGGTTTTACTGACCCTTCTTATTTTACTCGATTTTTTAAAAAACATACTGGTAAATCTCCTTCTGTATTTGTTAACGAAAAATAGTTGGATTGATTTTTACCATTTTTAGATTGATTTGTAAAATTACACCTCTTTTTTTACAAATAAATTTGCCTTTATAATGTAAGTTTTGTTATAAACTAGCATCACTATCTCCCTTCCTTTATCTAGCTCAAATATTGGGTTACTAATAATCAAAAACCAATTTATTATGAATAATAAATTAGGCTCTTTACGCCTATCATTTTACAATACACTCTACCTATAATAGGTAAAAAACAACTATATACAAAACCATATACCTAAATCATGAAACTACTACAAAATATACCCCTAATCTTTTTTACTATTATACTAATCAACTGTTCTGACAGCAATAATACACCTGCAAATAACAATGATAACTCAAACAACTATAACGTAACATTAACACCTATTAAAACTCCTAGCAACCTACCTCTGAATCGTATTCAGTTTATAGACGCTAAGAATGGTTTTATAGTAGCTGGTAAAGTATATCCTGACAAAAATAGTGAGATCCTTAAAACTACAGATGGTGGAAATACTTGGATTAAAGTTTATGAAAACAATGAACTTTTAATCAATGATATTTCTATAAAAAATAAAAATGAAATTTATTGCGTTGCTGGTAATGGCACTATCCTATCTTCAATAAACGGTGGTACAACATGGTCAGTTAATTCCGATTTTAAAAATAAAGGATACTACATGAATGCTATTAAGTTTACTAAAAACAATGAAGCTTATATTGTAGGATCAAAAAATAATACAGCTAAAGGATTTATTTTAAAAACTACCAACAATGGACTAACATGGTTAGACCTTGAAAAAGAGAATACAAATCCTGACCTTAATTTTAACAAGGTTCTAGAAAACAATTCATTTACTTCTATTCATTATTTCCCTCCTACTAACACTTTAGTCTTTTCGGGTGGTACTTGGACTAATGGTAAAATAACTATTAGACAAAATGATTTTTGGGATGTTGCTAAATTAAATGAATCTGCTAAATTTATGGATGTAGTCATTAAAAACAACTTCCTTTTAACCGTAGGAAATAATGGTATCACAAATGCAACTACTGAAAAAGGCGCTATGCATAGCTATAACTCTGACACTAAAATTTGGCAGAAAATTGATTATAAAGCAGATAATAAATTGACTGCCGTAACTATGGAAGAAAACACAATTATTACTGTAGGAAGGAATAAATCTAACAACTTATCTGAAGGAGAGTTTATCTCAATCTCAAAAGACCAAGGAAAAACATGGCATAGAATTGCACATGAATATGTTACTGCTGGATGGAATGATATTACTTCTTTAGATATACATACTTTTTACGCTGTTGGCTACAACGGATTATTAGTTAAAATAGCACTTATACCAATTAATCAATAAAATACTTTGTATTGGTAACTCAATACTAATAAACTACCCCAATGTAAGGAATAGGGAAATTAACCCCTTGACTATCGCCCTTGCTATTAAAAAGTTTGTTTTCCTCTTAAAATTTCACAACCTATAAAGTAAACTTAAAATGCAAAAACACTATTACTACTTTTTACTCCTATTATCCATAACAACTTTTAGTATAGCACAAAATGTAAACATTCCAGATGCTAACTTTAAAAACTATTTAGTCAACAACCACAACATAAACACAAATAAAGATAGTGAAATACAAATATCAGAAGCTCAAAATTATAGAAATGCGTTAGTATGTATTAAATGTAACATTACTAACTTAAAAGGAATAGAAGCTTTTAAAAATATAATTGCCATAAACTTTAACGATAACCTTTTAATTAATCACACCGTTGATTTAAGTGATAACAAAAAACTACAACTGACAAATTTGAGTAATAATCTATTAACCCAATTAGACGTATCCATGTTAGATAAATTGGAATACTTAGATTGTTCTTCAAACAGCTTAACAAGTTTAAAATTACCTCAACAGTTAGAAGGGCTTAAATGTGACAACAATCTTTTAAATACCTATTTTAACAATATACAAGAGCTTGAAAACTTACTTTATTTAGACGCAAATTACAATAGATTTATAACATTAGACCTATCAAAAAACAAAAAACTAAAACAACTATATTTAAAGGGAAATAGATTAACTTCTTTAAACATTGCTAATGGAAATAATCATAATTTTTCAACCATTGTAGATGAATATAATGGAGTTGTTTTTGATGCTTCTCTTAACAATATTGATAAATCAAGAGCCATTAACATAGATACTAGTTTCTGCCCTCCTAATGATGGAAGTTGGCTTAAGGATAATTATACTGAATACAGTGAAAAATGTACGCTTTCTTCATATGAGTATACCTTAAAAAATAGAATTGAAATACACCCTACTATTACTACCGATAAATTACACATCAACACTAATGAAACCATACATAATATTGAAATCAACAATAGTAACGGGCAAACTCTATCTGTAAAGCTAAATAAAAATACAGTTGACACAAGTTATTTGTCATCTGGAATTTATTTTTTAAAAATAAAAGTAAACAACCAATACATTATTAAAAAGTTCATCAAACAATAACCCACATTTATAAAATTTAAACCAAAAATTTAAATGAACAAGCACATCTACTTTATCCTATCCCTTTTTATAACCACTTCTATAAATACCCTAAAAGCAAATGAAATAGTAAGCATTCCTGACACTAATTTCAAAAACTATTTATTATCCAATACACTAATAAACTCAAATGGAGATAATGAAATACAACTTTCCGAAGCTCAAAGTTATGGTGGAGGTATTTCATGTCCAGATAAAAAAATAATTTCCCTAAAAGGCATTGAAGCTTTTGTAAAACTTCAAGTTTTAAATGTTAGTAATAACTTACTAACTAAAGAAAATGTAAATCTTAGTAACAATAAAAAGTTAAGGTTTATAAAAATTAACAACAATCTTCTTACTGAATTAGATGTTTCTATGCTACCTAGACTATCATATTTAGATTGTTCTATAAATTTAATAGCCAACTTAAAGCTCCCTTTGCAGATAGGCCGCTTAAAATGTAATGACAATTTATTAAATGAAAACCGTATTAATTTAAAAGAACTTAATCAACTAGAATATCTAGACGCTAATCGTAATCAATTTACCTCATTAGATTTATCAAGCAACTCCAAGTTATCTCAACTCTATCTAAAAGAAAACAGGTTAATATTCTTAACTATTAAAAACGGAAATAATGTTAATTTTTCCGCTAAAGTTGGTGGCTATTTTGGAATTGTTTTCGATGTAAGATATAATTCAGGCACTTTCCCTTTAATAAAAGTTGACGATGGTTTTTGCCCTTTAAACAGTAATAAGTGGTTAAAAGATAATAATACTAATTATAGTGGATGTACACTTTCTACTAAAGAATTTATTTCTCAAAAACCGTTAACCCTATTCCCTACAATAGCTACTGAAAAGATTACTTTAAAAACAACAGAAAATATAGAAGAAATTCAACTTTATAATAGTAACGGGCAAAACATTCCTGCAACTTTAGATGATCAAAGTATAAATACATCTAACTTATCTTCAGGCATGTATTTCCTAAAAATACAACTCCCAAATAAACAAATTACTAAAAAATTCATAAAGCAATAGTAACTCTGTTTATTATTCCTTTTCTAACATAAACTTACTCGTAATAAACTAATCCTTTTTTACGAGTTTTTTTATGAATCTTCCTTATTAACTCACCAATATCTAGTAGGAATATATTTTTAACACTCTGGACAAAAAAAATACTAAAAATCAAAAACTTACCCCTAAAGTATCAAGTAATTGAAAAGAATATTTTCAAAAAAACAATCTTCTTTAAAACTTTTTACAACTTCCAAGGTCTAAGTGTATAGATAACTTAAAATTGAAATAGTATGAATGTAAAAGTTTTGTTTTTAGCAGTAAGTTTTGCTTTTAGTGGATTAGCATATAGTCAAAATACTCCTAGAGTTGATAAAAGACAAAAAAAGCAAAAAACTCGAATAGTTAACGGCGTAAAAAGTGGTGAATTAACCAAAAAAGAAACCAAACAATTAGCTAAGCAACAAGCTAAAGTACGTAAAATGGAAAAAAGAGCTAAAAAAGATGGTAAAGTTACCGTTAAAGAAAGAGCTCGTTTGCAAAAGGCTCAAAACAGAGCTAGCAGAAATATTAAACGTAAAAAAAATAATAATATAAGCAGATAGTTCATAGACCGAGATGGATAGGTAAATTTTCTAGTTACTAATTATTTGCCTACCATCTTTTTTTAGTTTATTCAATAACTACATACATTAACAATAGTTAGACTCAAAAAACTCATAAATACTGGAGTCCTCCCTCCAATAGAAGAAGAATGAGAAATAAAAAAGGTTGTTAAAAAACAACCTTTTTTCCTATATAACTATTTGATATTTGATGTGAAACAATAATTATTTTATTGCAACTTCATATCCGTACTTTCAAAGATTTTATCTGCTGAACCAGCAATAAAACCAGAATATAACTCACCGCTTTTCATTGGATGACGGAAAGCAAATTCATAATAACAAGAAGTAATTTCTTTAGTAGTTTCCTGAAATGCTACAGGAATACGATCAGCCAATACACTTGATTGCTCTAAAAACTGCTCTGGAGTTCCTTTAATTTCCCCCCCAGAAGTATTCATTTTATAACCATTATCTTTTAAAAATGTATTTACTTCTTGTAAAGAGTTAAATGTATCTAATTTATTAACATCTACTGTAAAGTGGTTAGAACAAAAACCATTTACATATAACCAAGCTGCATATTCACTTTCTTTTTGTAACTTCTCATATACCTCAAAACTTGGTTGCTCCCATAAACGTCCTTTAAAAACTAACGTAGCAGCATCTAAATCTTCTTTAGATAAACCATCCATCAATCGTTTAACAGTTGCCTGTAAATCTTCTGAAAACTCCTTCGTCTTTAACTGACTAATAAACACTCTAGGAGCATTTTTATCTGTTTTATGCTCAAAATGCTTTGCATATAATTTTTTAGCTTCAAAAACATAATCTCCTTTTTCTTCATAACCAGCCTCTATAAAAGGAGTAGCTAACACCTCTATATTTACACGCTCATCATCAAAGGTTCTAAATGCAACATGATCATTATATACTTCATTTCCTTTATTTATAAATAAATCTTTAATCTTTTGGGCAGAAGGAGTACGCTCAGTGTACTCTTTCCATAACTTATCGAATATTTGTGCTGTATCCATGGTTAAAATTTTCAGTAAAAATAAATCATATTACTTTCAAAAACATCTTTTTATAAGTAATTTTACACTTTACAAAGGTATTTTATATCAAATATACTTTTAAAATAACAAAAAACAAAAATTTGATTTTCATTCACTATAAATTTACCTCATGGATAATCAATTTGACTATATAGACCAACAAATATTGTCAAAACTACGTTTAGACGCTAGAAAAGCCTATTCTCAAATAGCTGAAGAACTTAATGTTTCTAATTCTTTAATACATCAAAGAATAAAAAAACTAAGTAATGAAGGCGTGATAAAAAATGCCGAATTTGTACTTGATGAAAAAAAACTAGGTTACAAAACAAAATCCTACACGGGCATTAGACTACGTGAAGCTAGGTTTGCTAAAAGTGTGATGGAAGAATTAAAAAAGATTGATGAAATAACTGAATGTAATTTTGTTTCTGGTAACTATGCTATTTTTATTTTAATTTTTGCCCGAGACAATGAACATTTACAAAAAATACTATACGATAAAGTTCATTTAATAAATGGAGTAGCCGGAACTGATACTTTTATTTGTTTTGACACTTGTTTTAAACGAAATGTTTTAATTGACTAATTATGAAAAATAACGCTGCTATTTTATGGACTGGTGGTAAAGACTGTGCTTTGGCTTTTTTAAAAGGTTTAGAAGCCAATTACATAATAACACATCTAGTAACTTTTGCCCCAGAAAAAGCTAGTTTCAAAGCCCATAATTTATCATTAATACAAGAACAAGTTAAAGCAATAGG
This sequence comes from Tenacibaculum sp. 190524A02b, assembly GCF_964036645.1. Classification (NCBI taxonomy): domain Bacteria; kingdom Pseudomonadati; phylum Bacteroidota; class Flavobacteriia; order Flavobacteriales; family Flavobacteriaceae; genus Tenacibaculum; species Tenacibaculum vairaonense. Next base: position 2,399,643 of record NZ_OZ038525.1, read on the forward strand.
TTTACCTCATCTACTATTAACTGTTAAACCACCTATGCAAGAAAGTTATGAAAATCAAATTGCTTTCTTAAAAAAAGAATACCAAATCAACGCCTTAATTACTGGTGATATTGATGAGATTGAAAATCATGACCATTGGATAGAAAAATGTAGTGAAAAATCAGGGATGCTTGTTTACAATCCGCTATGGAAAAAGCCTAGAACTTATTTATTAGAACAACTCATAAAAAATAAATTTCATGTTATTTTTTCATTAGTTAAAAAACCTTTTTTCACAAAAGAATGGGTTGGTAAAGAACTAAATAAAGAAACAATAACGGAATTAAAAAAATTAAATATAGATATTTGCGGAGAAAATGGAGAATACCATAGCATGGTATTAAATACTCCTTATTTTAAAAAACCTATAACAAAAGAGTTTTCAGAAGTTATAGAAACAGATGCCTATTATTATCTAGACATTCAACCTTCTAACCCTAAAGGTTAACCAAATGATACAAAAAGAACAACTTACAACTTTAGCACAACAACTAACTGGAGAGTTATTATTTGATGACTTGCACAAAAACATTTATGCTACAGATGCTTCTGTATATCGTAAAATACCTTTAGCAGTTGCTTTTCCTAAAAACAAAGAAGACATTCAGCAACTTATTTCTTTTGCTGCTAAAAACAACACCACCTTAATTCCACGAACAGCTGGAACTTCTCTCGCAGGACAATGTGTTGGTGATGGGATTGTGGTAGATGTTTCTAAACATTTTACCAACTTATTAGCTTTTGACGAAGCTAACAAAACCATTACTGTTGAGCCAGGAATTATTAGAGATGACTTGAATCGTTTTTTAAAACCCTATGGTTTATTCTTTGGCCCTAATACCTCAACTTCAAATCGCTGTATGATTGGTGGTATGGTAGGTAATAATTCTTCTGGTAGTACCTCTATTAGGTATGGAGTAACTAGAGATAAAGTTTTAGCAATAGAAGGTTTGTTAAGTGATGGTAGTGAGGTTACTTTTAAAGAAGTTTCTTCTCAAGAATTTAAACAAAAACGATTAGAAGACTCTTTAGAAGGAAAAATATACAAAGCTATTTACAATGAACTTTCTCAAGAAAACATACAACAAGAAATAAAAAAAGAATTTCCTAAAGAAAGTATTCATAGAAGAAATACTGGATATGCGGTAGATGAGTTTTTACATGCTGATTTATTTGGCGGAACGGAAACCGTAATTAATCCAGCAAAATTTTTATCAGGTAGTGAAGGAACCTTAGTCTTTTCAACAGCTATAACGATACAGTTAGACGACTTACCTCCTAGCAAAAGCATTATGGTTTGTCCACATTTCACCAGTGTAAATGAAAGCCTTAAAGCTACGGTTACAGCTATGAAGCACAATTTATACACTTGTGAGTTGATGGATAAGGTTATTTTAGATTGTACAAAAAATAACCGTGAACAAGTAAAAAACCGATTTTTTTTACAAGGTGATCCTGAAGCTGTTTTAATGTTAGAAGTAAGTGCTGAAACTATAGAGGAAGCAGAAGCTTTAGCTGATGAATTAATTAAAGATTTAAAACAAAACAATTTTGGGTACCATCACCCAAAAGTATATGGAGAAGACATTGGTAAAGTTCACTATTTACGTAAAGCCGGTTTAGGTTTATTAGGCAATATAGTAGGTGATAAAAAAGCAGTAGCCTGTATTGAAGATACAGCTGTGGCACTAGAAGATTTACCTGAATACATAGAGGAATTCACACAAATAATGACCAAATACAATCAGGATGCGGTTTATTATGCACATGCTGGTGCTGGAGAATTACATTTACGCCCTATCCTAAATCTTAAAAAACAAGAAGATGTTGTTTTATTTAGAAAAATTACCACAGAAACAGCTGAACTTGTAAAAAAATACAAAGGCTCTTTTAGCGGTGAACATGGTGACGGGATTGTACGTGCGGAATTTATTCCTTTAATGATTGGTGATAATAACTACCAACTATTAAGACGTATAAAAAAGGCTTTTGACCCTAATAATGTTTTTAACAAAGGTAAAATTACAGATGCCTTTGCGATGGATAAAAATTTACGTTATGAAATTGATAGAAAAGAACCTGAAATTAAAACCATTCAAGATTTTTCTGATAGTGAAGGAATTTTAAAACTAGCTGAAAAATGTAATGGCTCTGGTGATTGTAGAAAATCTCCTGAAGCTGGAGGTACTTTATGTCCTAGCTACCGTGCTACTCGTAACGAAACAGAAACCACAAGAGCTAGAGCAAATACTTTGAGAGAAGTACTTACCAACAATACTGCTAAAAACAAATTTGATTCTAAAGAGTTAAAAAAAGTTTTAGACCTATGTTTAAGCTGTAAAGCCTGCGCTAGTGAATGTCCTAGTAATGTAGATATTGCTTCTATGAAAGCCGAATTTCTATACCAATACCAAGAAACAAATGGGTATTCTTTTAGAAGTAAGTTATTTGCCAACAACGCTAAATACAATAAACTAGGAAGTAAAATTCCAATACTTACCAACTTTTTTACCAACACTCTCATTGCTAAAAAAATAATGGGAGTAGCTACAGAACGTACTGTTCCAAAACTATCTAAACAACCTTTAGATGCTTGGTTAAAAAAACATTCACCTAAAAAGAGTGCTAAAGCTGTGTATTTATTTAACGATGAATTCACAAATTTTTACGACACAGAAATAGGGAAAGACACTGTGTTTGTATTAGAAAAGTTAGGATATGAAGTAAAAAACGTAAAACACGAAGAAAGTGGGCGTAGTTACATATCAAAAGGTTTCTTAAAAGAAGCTAAGGAAATAGCCAATAAAAATGTGGCTACTTTTAAAAATTTAATTACCGAAGAAACACCTTTAATTGGTATTGAACCATCTGCTATACTAACTTTTAGAGATGAGTATATCCGATTAGCTGATGATAAATTAAATGCGCAATCTATAGCTAAAAACACATTTACTATAGAAGAGTTTTTAGCAAAAGAGCATAAAAACAACAATATTGACACCAACCTATTTACTTCTAACGCTAAAGAGTTAAAAATTCACGGACATTGTCACCAAAAAGCTTTATCAAGTACGCATGCCTCTTTTAGTATTTTAAACATTCCTAAAAACTATAAAGTAACCATTATGAATACTGGTTGTTGTGGTATGGCAGGGTCTTTTGGTTACGAAAAAGAACACTATAAAGTAAGTATGCAAGTAGGAGAAGACACCTTATTTTCTAAAATACGAAACTGTAGTACTACTACTGAAATAGCAGCAGCAGGCACAAGCTGTCGTCATCAAATTTATGACGGAACAAAACGAATTGCCAAACACCCAATCACTATTTTAAAAGAGGCCTTGTCATAAAAAATACTATTTTCTAATAATTCAAACAGCTTCATGTTATATGGAGCTGTTTACTTTTTACAGGCATTTAATTTAACTTCATAGACTAACAAAAATCACCCACCTAAAAATCAATTGATTATGTTTTTAATATTTCGTATTTTTAAGTGGTTAATAATTTAAAATAAACCTTATGTCTAAAAGTAAAATTATCTTAAACAATGCGCTTCTTATTTTTGGAGGTATTGTTGGATTCTTTTTCCTCATGAAGATTTTAGGACTGGATAATGTTTCAGAATTACGTTTGTTAAATTTTGTTTTTGTGCTTTGGGGTATTAACAAAGCTATAAAAACAAACATTACAGCAAACCAAGAATCATTATACATTAATAATTTTTCTATTGGAATTGGAACCTCTGCATTAGCTGTTGGACTTACCATTGTAGGACTCATCACTTATGTAGGTTTTATTGATAGCGGATTAATTACCGTACTTGAAAATTCGTCCTTTTGGGGACAAAACTTAAGTTTACCGTTAATTGTTTTTGCTTTAGCTATAGAAGGAGTGGCTTCTTCTGTAATCTGTTCATTTATTTTAATGCAGTATTATAAAAATTACAAAGTAACCAACACTTCCATTGCATAAAATGCTAAAAAATTAAAAGCCCTATGCATTATTGCATAGGGCTTTAACTACTAATTAACTTATTCTCTACTAATTATATTTAAGGGGTAATTTTCTCTTCTTTAGCCAATAAACCAAAGAACTTATCTAAATTAGGTAAAATAACTATTCTAGTTCTTCTGTTTCTTGCTCTATTTTCTCTAGTAGTGTTATCAACTAATGGCATAGAAGACCCTCTTCCTGACGCTATTAATCTACTTGCTTCTACTCCATATTTCTTCTCTAAAATACGTACAATAGAAGTCGCTCTTTTAACACTTAAATCCCAGTTATCTTGAATAACATTATTACTAATCGTTCTAGAATCCGTATGACCTTCAATCATTACATCCATACTTGGTTCAGACTTGATAATATCTGCTAACTTTTTAAGAATTTTATGCGCATTTCTATTTACTCGATAACTTGCTGTATTAAATAACATTTTATCTGAAACAGAAATCATTACTACTGTTTTATCGATATCTACATTTACATCATCAGAATTTTCCAAATCAGAAACATCAACCGATTGCTTTAATCTATGAGAAATAGCAACATTCATAGAATCCTTTAACGTTTTAGCTTCCGCTAACGCTGCTGGATCAACATTTGCCAATGTCTCACGCATTTTTTGCTTCATTGAATTAGATATCACTGTATTTCCAACCATATCTAATTTTACATCATTCTCTTTCTTTAAATCAGAGTTTAAATCTTTTAAAGAATTAATTTTCTCATTATAATTTTCTACCCTCTTCTCTATCTTAGCAAACTTAGCTTCCAATTCCTTTTTTTCAAAAGCTGTCTTTTGCAAAGTCCCTTTAGTATCATTGTACTTCTGTTCTAAAGCAACGTATTTCTTTTTTGAAACACATGAAGTTGCTAAAATTGCTACTGCCGCTAGTATTGTTAATCGTTTCATATTTTTATGAGTTTATGAATAAGTAAACTACAAATAGTTTATTTTAGTATATAGGCTATCAAAAAATAGATAAAATAATATCTTAATTAACTTATTAACTTAAGTATTTTCTTAGATTTTCTACAATCAAATTAATCGCTTTCACTTCCTTATAAACCTCATGAAACCCATCTATCATTTTTACAGAAACACCTAGTAAAACAAACCATTTTTCATTGGGTATAAAAGTATCTTTTGTTCCGTAAAGTAAATCTATATAACATGTTGGTTTGGCAACCTCATATCGTAATCTAGTAGATGATATACAACATAAATAATTTACATTTTTATTAATTAAAGCGTACTTCCAAGCAATAACTCCACCAACACTAAAAGCTAAAATGGAAATAGGTTTCCTTTCTTCTAGTTTCAATAAGTTTTTAACGGCAAGTTCAATTCCTCCATTTACAAATTGTGTATGCAACTTTTCTTCTTCATAAACACTAGTATTTATCTCTGCTAGCTCACATGAATCATAAAAAATAATATCGCATGTATCCGCTAATAGCTCTTTGTAATTTTTTACCCAATTTGCATTTTGCTTTCCCCATAAATCTGAAAGAATAATTAATCTTTTCTTCATAGCAACAATGTATTACTAAGCCTATTATAAAAACATTTATAAGCGATTAAAAACAGCATTTTCAAACCTTTTTTACAGTAAATTTAAAAATAGAAGAAAACACTAATTTTTAGGTAAAAACACCTCAGCCATCATACAACGTGCACTTCCTCCTCCACAGGTTTCAATAGTTTCTAAAGAACTATGAATTATTTCACAATGCTTTTCTATAGCTTTTAGTTGACTTACTGTTAGCGAATTATAAGCAGAAGCACTCATCACCAAATAACGCTCTTCATGCTCACCAACCACTTGTAACATATTCCCTGCAAATTGCACCACTTGATTTTCTGTAATTGCGATAACTTCCTTTCCGTCAGACTTTAAATGCTTTATAAGATTTTTTTTCTCTTTCTTATCATCAATAGCATCCAAACAAACCACTGCAAAAGTTTCAGCAACACACATCATTACATTGGTATGGTAAATAGCTTCTCTAGCATTAGCAACCGTTTGATTGGCTGTAAAAACAACAGGCGTATATTCAAAATCTTCACAAAACTCGATAAACAATTCCTCATCTGCTCTTGGCGACAAAGCACAATAGGCTTTTCTATTTGCCCTATCTAAAATCATACTTCCTGTTCCTTCTAAATAGACTTCCTCCTCTTCCGCTTCTGAGTAATCAACCACATTTTCTATAACAAATCCTTTTTCTTCTAAAATTTCTAACACATCCTCTCTCCTTTCCAAACGTCTGTTTTCTGCAAACATCGGATATACAGCAACATCACCATTCTCATGAAAAGAAATCCAGTTATTCGGAAATAATGCATCTGGTGTATCGGGTTCTTTAGTGTCTTCAACTACTACCACAACAACGCCAGCTGCTCTTAGTTTACCAACAAATACATCAAACTCTTCTTGTGCTTTCGCATTGATGCTAGCAGGCAACATAGTTCCTAAATTTTGTTGATAATAATTGTTTACAGCGGTTTGCTCGTTCATTCTAAAACTAGCTGGACGAACCATTAGTATAGTATTGGTAGTTTGTTTCACTTTTGTAATTTTAAACACATACGAAAGTAAGTATTTGTTTTATATCTTTAGCTTAGTCTTTAATTATTTATACCTACTAATAACATTATTCAATTTGTTTATGTCCTAAGTATTTTACTTTATGATGTTCTATATAATTTAAAATATCTTTGTCACCATACAAATGAACTCCCCCGATGCAAGTCATCTAAAAATTAAACCCTTCACTATCATGCTTACAATCAAATAAAAAACCATTTCTATTGCACACCTCAAATAAAAAATTATATTTGCAACGTAAACTTTAGGAGTAGCTAGGTAACTAGTTTGAGAAATATCCTTTGAACCTGAAATGGTTAACACCAGCGTAGGGAAAAGTAATAAAGCCATAAATACACAAGTAGTAATATGGTGTAAAACTACACAAGTATATTCTTCTTTAGTTTACTTTAAACATGTTAACATGATAACCATAAAAGTAAACGACACACAAAAAGAGTTTTCAGATACCACAACACTAGAAGGATTGATTAATAACCTACAAGTTAAAACCAATGGTATTGCCATTGCCGTTAACGGAAGTGTTGTAAAAAAAGACAACTGGAGCTCACAGCAACTACAAAACAACGATACCGTTTTAATTATCAAGTCAACCCAAGGAGGATAACAATACGAATACGTTTTTCTCATAAGTCGGTTCGAGTGCTTTTATGAAGTGATAACGGAATAAAAATAGCTTGCGCTGTTGAAGAACAGTATATCGAGAACAGAAAAACTAAAAAAACAATAACAAAATAAAACAACAAACTAACAGCCTTAAATAATGAAGAAAAAAGACACTGCGCCAAAGCAAGACGGAATTACTAGAAATCCATTTCCAAACTCAAAAAAAATATACGTCTCAGGAAAAATCCACCCTCAAATTAAAGTAGCCATGCGTGAAATAGAACTGAGTGACACAGTGGATTCTATGACCAAAAAAAGAACGCCAAACGAACCTGTTACCGTATACGATACTTCTGGACCATATACAGACCCAAACAAAGAAATCAATATTCATAATGGGCTTGAAAGAATACGTCAACAGTGGATTTTAGACAGAGATAATGTAGAGCAATTAGATGCATTTACCTCTGAATACTGTAATGAACGATTAAATGATGCTAGTTTAGATCACTTACGTTTTAACCACCTTAAAAAACCATTACGCGCTAAAAAAGGAGAAAATGTAACCCAATTACACTACGCTAAAAAAGGAATTATTACCCCTGAAATGGAATACGTTGCCATTCGTGAAAACCAACGTATTGATGAAATGACCCGTTTATCAAAACAACATCCAGGGCAGGATTTTGGAGCTAGCATTCCTGAAAAAATCACTCCAGAATTTGTTCGTGAAGAAGTAGCAAGGGGTCGCGCTGTAATTCCTTCAAATATAAATCACCCAGAAGCAGAACCTATGATTTTAGGTAGAAACTTCTTAGTTAAAATTAACGCCAATATTGGTAACTCTGCCACTACCTCATCTATTGAAGAAGAAGTAGAAAAAGCAGTTTGGGCAGCACGTTGGGGAGCAGATAATATCATGGATTTATCTACAGGTAAAAACATTCATGAAACACGTGAGTGGATTGTCCGTAACTCACCAGTACCCGTAGGAACCGTACCTATTTACCAAGCTTTAGAAAAAGTAAACGGCGTTGCAGAAGATTTAACTTGGGAAATTTTTAGAGACACCTTAATTGAACAAGCAGAACAAGGTGTAGATTACTTTACCATTCATGCAGGAGTACGTTTAGCCTATGTACCTATGACAGCAAAACGTATTACAGGAATTGTATCTCGTGGTGGATCTATCATGGCTAAATGGTGTTTAGCACATCATAAAGAAAGCTTCTTATACACACACTTTGAAGAAATCTGTGAAATTATGAAAGCCTATGATGTTGCTTTCTCTTTAGGAGATGGTTTACGTCCGGGTTCTATTGCTGATGCTAATGATGAAGCACAATTTGCAGAACTAGAAACTTTAGGAGAATTAACTAAAATAGCTTGGAAACACGAAGTACAATGTTTCATAGAAGGTCCAGGACACGTCCCAATGCATATGATTAAAGCCAATATGGACAAACAATTAGAGGCTTGTGGCGAAGCTCCTTTCTATACATTAGGACCTTTAACCACAGACATTGCACCAGGTTATGACCACATTACTTCAGGAATTGGAGCGGCAATGATTGGTTGGTTTGGTTGTGCTATGTTATGCTATGTAACTCCAAAAGAACATTTAGGATTACCTAATAAAGACGATGTACGTACAGGAGTAGTTACCTATAAATTAGCAGCACATGCCGCTGATTTAGCAAAAGGACATCCGGGAGCACAACATAGAGATGACGCCTTAAGTAAAGCTCGTTTTGAATTCCGTTGGGAAGATCAGTTTAATTTAGGTTTAGACCCGGAATTAGCTCGTGAATATCATGATGAAACTTTACCTGCTGAAGGGGCTAAAATTGCACACTTCTGCTCTATGTGTGGGCCAAAATTCTGTTCAATGAAAATATCACAAGAAGTACGTGATTTTGCAGCAGCCAATAAAATTGAAGGAAACGAAGTGTTTGCTAAAGGAATGGAAGAAAAATCAAAAGAATTTAAAGACAAAGGTTCAGAAGTATATTTATAGTAATTTAACCCGTTGTGTACTTAAGCTACAATGCTGTCACTTCGAATGTTTTTATGAAGTGATAACGGAATTAAAAATGTATCGAGAAGTAAATAGTTCTCGATACACTTTTTCTTCCCAAAAAGCACTCGAACTAACGTGTTCTTTATTGTAAAGTTCTTGAATGTGCAACGAGTTACATTATGAATAACACAAATTCGTAATTCATAATTAAAACAGTCAACACTATTTAGTGACAAACAAGAGACAAACCGTCAACTGAACTACTGATAACTGAATACATGTTAATCGTACTAACATCAGAACAAGAAATAAAAAATGAAGCTATACTTTTAAATCAACTATTTAAAAATGGTTTAGAAATATTGCATTTAAGAAAACCTACTTTTGATATAGAAGGATACAGAAACCTGTTAAAAAAAATAAATCCCAAGTACTATCAAAACATCATGATTCATGAGCATCATGAATTATGTTTAGAATTTGGTTTGAAAGGCATTCATTTACAAGAGCAGCCCAGAATAAACTTAGGTAGTAAACTACAAGAGTACGTAAACAGTTTTCAAAATAAAAGCCAAGAGCTAAAAGCCAAAAGCCATACAGTAAGCAGTTCCTTTCATGATCCTGAAATTTTAAATAATTGTACAACCGATTTTGATTATCATATATTAAGCCCTGTTTTTTCTTCCATTTCTAAAAAGGGATATGAAGGAAAAGGCTTCGATGTAAATACAATCAATAAAAAAATAATCGGTATGGGAGGTGTTAACACAACAAGCATTCCTAAAGTATTCGCTTTAGGTTATAGCGGAATTGGTGTATTAGGAGGCATTTGGAATGCTGAAAATCCTATAGAAAGTTTTAAGGAAATTAAAAAGCAATTTGAAAAGTATATTAATTAGTAACAAATTACAAACACAATGAAACACATACTAACCATAGCAGGTATAGACCCATCAAGTGGAGCAGGGTTGACTTCAGATATTAAAACATTTGAAGCACATGGTTTGTATGGTTTAGCAGTTTGTACGGCTGTTACGGTTCAAAACGACATTGATTTTAAACAATGCACATGGATAGATCCAAAAGTTATCTTACATCAAATCCAAACACTTTTTGAACGCTTTGAAATAACAGTAGTAAAAATAGGAATTATACAATCTTGGGAAGTCTTATTAGAAATTACTCAATTACTAAAAACACTAAATCCAACTATTAAAATAATAATAGACCCAATTTTAAAAGCAAGTGCTGGTTTTAACTTTCATACCAAAGATAACTTAGAAGTTTTTGAAAAAGTAATGCACAATTGTTATTTCCTAACCCCAAATTATGATGAAATAAAAGCCCTCTTTCCTAAAAAATCAATTGAGGAAACAATAGACTTTATTGCTGAGAGAACCAATATTTATTTAAAAGGAGGACATAGAACAGATAAAAAAGGCTGGGATGAAGTTTATCATAACAAAATTGTAAAAATAAACATTCCACCTATAGCCAGTACTGTACATGAAAAACACGGAAGCGGTTGTGTACTATCATCAGCATTAGCAGCCAACATAGCCAAAGAAATTAGTTTTGAAGATATTTTTAAAAACGTAAAAAGCTATACAGAACAATTTCTAAACTCTAACGATTCGTTATTAGGTGAACACAGCTATGCAAACAATAAAGTCATGAAATAAAAGAAATGGGAAAAACAGCAACATTTGAAGACTTATTAGTTTGGCAAAAAGGACATCTTTTTGTATTAAAAATATACCAACTCACTAAAAACTTCCCCACAGAAGAAGTTTATGGACTAACCTCACAATTCAGAAGAGCAGCCATATCTATTACAGCAAACATAGCAGAAGGCTATAAGCGAATTAACAATAAAGAAAAGTTACGCTTTTATAACATATCACAAGCATCACTAGAAGAATGCCGTTATTTTCTAATACTATCAAAAGACTTAAATTATGTAGACAACATCACTCAGGAGAAAAAACTAATAGAGGAAGTAAGTAAAATGCTCAACGCATATGTCAGAAGTATCCTTAATAACACAACTAAATAATCACTAATAAAAACATCATGAACAATCTTAACTACTTAACTCCTAGTAAAAACACTAAATACTTAACTATTTTAACTCCTACTAACTCCTTAACTACTAAAATAAAAAAATGATAAGTAAACTACACTACATAACACAAGGAGAAACCCCAGGTATCCATATAGAAAACATACAAAAAGCATGTTCAGCTGGCGCAGAATGGGTACAACTTAGATTAAAAGATGTAGCTCCTAAAGTACTATTAGAAACCGCTAAAGAAGCTAGAGAAATAACAGCTCATTATCAAACTCGATTAATTATAAACGACCACTATCAAGTTGCTAAAGAGATAAATGCAGACGGAGTACACTTAGGAAAAACGGATACCTGTCCTTTAAAAGCTAGAAAACACCTTGGTAAGCTATTCACCATTGGAGGAACAGCCAACACTTTGGAAGACTGCAATATACTAATCAATAAAAAAGTAGATTACATAGGTTTAGGTCCCTACCAATTTACTGAAACGAAAAAAAACTTAAGCCCTGTATTAGGCACAAACGGATATAAATTAATCATTGAAGAATTAAAACAACAAATTCCTATTGTAGCAATTGGAGGCATCACCTTAAAAGATGTTCCTAGTATAATTCAAACAGGAGTTCATGGAATTGCTGTTTCAGGAGAAATCACCAAAAACTTCAATGTAATTACAGCATTTCATCAACTCTTAAAAGCACCTAGTACTAATGAACAAGTATACAAACTAGGGAAATAAGTTTAACAACAAGGCAAAGCTCAAGGTATTGGTATTATACCCTTTGGCAATGCCAATAACACAACAACAATGCACACACCACTAAACATAGCAGATAAAACATTCAATTCACGTTTATTCACAGGAACAGGAAAATTCAGTTCCTCACCACTAATGAAAGAAGCTCTATTAGCTTCCGAAAGTGAATTGATAACCGTAGCACTGAAACGCGTAGATGTTCAGAATGAAGAAGACGATATCCTTACGCATTTAAACCATAGTAGAATTAACCTATTACCTAATACCTCTGGAGTTAGAAATGCTAAAGAAGCTGTTTTTGCCGCTGAACTCTCAAGAGAAGCTTTAGAAACCAATTGGGTAAAATTAGAAATTCACCCAGACCCAAGATACCTACTACCCGATCCTATAGAAACCTTAAAAGCTGCTGAAGAACTGGTAAAAAAAGGATTTATAGTAATGCCTTATATCCATGCGGATCCAGTATTATGCAAACGACTAGAAGAAGTAGGTACACAATGCGTAATGCCTTTAGGTGCCCCAATAGGCAGTAACAAAGGATTAAAAACATTAGAATTTTTAGAAATCATTATAGAACAATCCAATGTTCCCGTAATAGTAGATGCAGGAATCGGAGCCCCATCACACGCAGCACACGCTATGGAAATAGGAGCAGATGCCGTATTAGTAAACACCGCAATCGCAGTCTCACAAAATCCAGTAGCCATGGCAAAAGCATTTAAAATGGCAGTAGAAGCAGGAAGAATGGCATATGAAGCAAAACTTGCTCCAGTTAAAACACAAGCCGAAGCCAGTAGCCCACTAACCTCATTCTTATCATAATTAGGTTGGCTTTTAGCCTTTAGCTATTAGCATATTTTTAATATAGAATATAGCAATGAGAGACTATAAAAAATATGATGTTTGGAAAAAATCACATGAATTAGCTTTGGAAATTTACAACCAAACAAAAAGTTTTCCTAAAGAAGAAATGTACGGAATAACTTCACAGTTAAGAAGAGCATCACTTTCAATCCCTACCAACATTGTAGAAGGAACAAGTAGAAATTCTGAAAAAGAATTTGCCCAATTTATAAACATAGCATCCGGATCATCAGCAGAAGTTGAGTATTTATTAGAGTTTTCAAAAGCTAATAACTATTTATCAGAACAACAACATATAACATTAAACAAAGAAATAATAGCTATTCGAAAAATGCTATATGTATTATATAAAAAATTAAAGAATTAATTATGTTAGCTAATAAAGAAGAAACCAAAAGCCAAGAATCAAAGGCAAAAAGCCAAAGGCTAACAGCTAACAACCAAAAGCCAAAAGCCTTCACCCAAGTCTTCAACACCTACAACTGGGATGAAACCCTACACAGTATTTTCACCAAAACCAGTACAGACGTAGAACAAGCTTTAGCAAAGGAAAAACGCAACTTAGAAGATTTTAAAGCACTCATTTCACCAGCAGCAAAATCCTATTTAGAGCAAATGGCACAAATGAGTCGTATGTTAACCAAAAAACGATTTGGAAACACCATTCAAATGTACGCCCCAATGTACCTTAGTAATGAGTGCCAAAACATATGTACATACTGTGGCTTTAGCCTAACTAACAAAATACCAAGAAGAACGCTTACAGATGATGAAATCTTAAAAGAAGTAAACTTTCTAAAACAAAAAGGATACGACCATATACTATTAGTCACTGGAGAAGCCAACCGAACAGTAGGAGTCGATTATATAAAAAATGCCATTCAATTAATAAAATCTGAGGTATCAAACATTACTATTGAAGTACAACCATTAGACCAAGACGAATACGAACTCTTGATTGAAGAAGGACTATATGCAGTATTAGTATATCAAGAAACCTACCACAGACAAGAATATAAAAAACACCATCCTAAAGGAAAGAAATCAAATTTTGATTACCGATTGGAAACACCAGACAGACTTGGTAGAGCAGGCATTCACAAAATAGGTCTAGGCGCTTTATTTGGTTTAGAAGACTGGAGAGCCGATAGTTTTTTTACCGCTTTACACCTAAGATATCTTCAAAAAACCTATTGGAAAACCAAATATTCCATTTCTTTTCCAAGACTTCGTCCACACTCTGGCGGATTAGAACCTAAAGTAGAAATGACAGATGCTGACCTTGTGCAATTAATCTGTGCATTCAGACTATTAGATGAAGATGTAGAACTATCCATGTCTACCAGAGAAAGTGAAGTATTTAGAAATAATATTGTTAATTTGGGAGCCACTTCTATGAGTGCAGAATCTAAAACAAACCCTGGAGGCTACACTGTAGAACCACAATCATTAGAACAATTTGAAATTTCAGACGAAAGAAGTACAGAAGAAATTGTAGCCATGTTAAAAAAACAAGGCTTAGAAGTCGTTTGGAAAGATTGGGAACATTTTAATTAATAAAAAGACCATAAGCAACGTAAAAAGGATGATAAGCAATTGCTAAAACACCTTAAGCAACACAAAAAAGACGGTAAGCAATGACAAAAACACCTTAAGCAACACAAAAAGGACGGTAAGCAATAGCAAAAGCACCTTAAGCAACACAAAAAGGACGGTAAGCAATAGCAAAAGCATCTTAAGCAACACAAAAAGGACGGTAAGCAATGACAAAAGCACCTTAAGCAACACAAAAAGGACGGTAAGCAATGGTTAAAACATGTTCAACAATCATAGAAAGATTATAACCATTTATAAAATAAGGTAAGTAAAAGCGATTAAAAGCAGCGCTTTTCAAGTCTTTTTCGCAGTATAGAATTTAATTCCGTTAAAAAATCTTGAAACCTTGGAAAGATTTTAGGAGTTAAATTCGGTTTTTAGCAAATGCTAAAAAATACATTGAAAAAGTGCCCTTTCTTTTGGTTCGTTTTCTTTGGGCATGCAAAGAAAATGAACAGAAAAGTTAATAAAGATACTAACTTTTGAAGTTTAGTTACATAGTTTGAAAAAGACAATAATAAATTAACAACATAAAATTTAATTACTTCTATAATGCTAACACTAGAAGAACAAAAACAATACAACCGTCATATTATCCTAGACACCATAGGAAAAGAAGGACAATTGAAATTAAAACAAGCAAAAGTATTAGTAATAGGAGCTGGTGGATTAGGCTGCCCAATCTTACAATACTTAACAGCAGCAGGTGTAGGCACTATTGGAATTATTGATGACGATGTTATTGATCAAAGTAACTTACAAAGACAAATTTTATACACCATAGATGACATTGGTAAATCTAAAGCAAAAATAGCAGCCAATAGACTAGCTAAGTTAAATCCATTTGTTCATTTTAACGTCTATAAAGAAAAACTAACCAATCAAAATGCTATTTCCTTATTCAATCTATATGACATCATTGTAGACGGAAGTGATAACTTTGCTACCAGATACCTAACCAATGATGCAGCAGTTATTACCAACAAACCTTTAGTTTACGGAGCTATATTTAAGTTTGAAGGACAAGTAAGTGTTTTTAATTACCAAGGCAGTGCTACCTACAGATGCCTATACCCTACTCCTCCCAAGCCCGATGAATCACCAAACTGTTCAGAAATTGGTGTTTTAGGCGTATTACCTGGTATTATTGGAAGCTTACAAGCCAATGAAACCATTAAAATAATATGCGGAATTGGAGAAGTTTTAGCAAATAAACTATTAATGTACGATACGTTAAGTATGCGTCAAATGCTATTAAAATTTGAAAAAACGGCACAAGCAAATATTACAGAATTAGATAACGATTACGATTTCTTTTGTGGCATAAAAACCACTTCTAATGAAATTACACAAGAAGAACTCCAAAACAATATTGACAAATACCAACTATTAGACGTAAGAGAAAATTGGGAACGAGAAGAACAACATATTGGTGGCTTACACATTCCATTAGGAGAACTCCCAGCTCGTTATAATGAAATAAACACACAAAAACCAATCGTGGTTTACTGCAAATCAGGAATCAGGAGTCTACAAGCCATTCACTTTTTAGAAACCCAATCCGATGATTTTAAATTACTCAATCTAAAAAACGGCTTACACTAGACTATATTAAAATTAATTATTCAAAATAAAAGGAACCTCTTTATTATCTAAATTCTTAATTCCCCAATCATACAAAGGAACTAAAGCTTCTAATAGTTCCTTCCCTAATGGTGTTAATGAATATACTACTTTGGGAGGTACTTCTGCATAAACCTTTCTATTAACAATACCATCCTCCTCTAATTCTTTCAATTGATTAGTTAACATTTTTTCTGAAATATTTTCGCAATCTACTTTAATCTGTCCATACCTTAATGGACCATCAATGAGTCTTACAATAATAAAAAGCTTCCATTTTCCACTAAAAACTTTTACGGCATTACTCAAAGGGCAATATGCTACTATTTTTTTCATTTTTTTTCCTCTTTAAAATAGTTATAAACAAAAAACTAACCTAATAGTTCGTTACGCACCAAAACGTAACGTATTGTTTTTTAAGAAATCACATAATAAATTCGCTTTATAATATTAGAAAACACATTTATAAAATGAAAAAAACATCCACTCTATTACTATGCATAGTATTTTTCAATTTATCATGCAATACATCATTGCTGCAATTCAAAAATAACAACTATGAACAAAAGACAAAACTACATTATATTAGGCAAGCCACATCAATACTCGAAATTAGCACAAAAAAGATAATAATTGACCCTGTTTTTGCCCAAAAAGGAGTTCTAGCTCCTATTCCATTTTCTAACAATAAAAGAAACCCTCTTAATAATTTACCTATCTCAAAAGAAAAAATACTTAAAAATACTGATGCTATTCTTTTAACACATTATCACCCTGATCATTTTGATAGTGTAGCTGAAAACACAATTCCTAAAAATATGAAAATATTTTGCCAACCCTACGATAAAGAAAAACTACAACAAAAAGGATTTACAAATATTTCTTCTATCCAAAACTCTTTACAGTGGCAAGGAATTAAAATGCAACGTTTCAAAGTACAACATCATGAAGGGGCTACAGGGCTACCTCCTTTTGGTGAATCATCGGCTTTCTTAATCGAATTTAAAAAACAAAAAATTTTTATAAGCGGAGATAGTATTTTAGATAAAAAATTAGAGAATATATTGGAAAATACAACTCCTCACTATATAATAGCTAACACAGGAGCTTGTACTTTTTCAAAACCAAATCCAGTGTTAACTCCTGGAATGCATATGACATTTACTAAAGAAGAACTTATAAATATTTCAAAAATAATCCCTAAAACTAAAATAATCCCAATACATATGGACGCTATTAATCACTGTGGATTAACAAAAAAAGAATTACAATCTTACATCAACACACAACACAGCGAAATAAAACACCGAATCATAATTCCAAAAGAAGGTGAAACACTTACCCTTTAAAAGAAAAAATCTCGAGGCTATATTAGCTTCGAGATTTTTTGTATTTCAACACAATAATACTATGATAATTCTTTAATTGTCTCTGTAATATCTTCTAAAATTTCAAAAGCAGTTTCAGCCATTTTATTTCCTTTAAAATCTAATAAAGGATTTACTTCAACAAACTCAACACAAGCTACTTTCTTACTTCTTAGTAATCTATTAATCATATCTTTAATTTCTTGGTCATCAAAACCTCTTGGAACTGGAGTACCTGTACCATACGAAATCATATCACAATCCATAGCATCAACATCAAAAGAAACATAAAGCACATCACACTCACTAAGCTTATCAAGAGCTTCATCAATACAAGTTTCTAAACCTCTAAAACGAACTTCTGCTACTTGGTAATTCTTAATACCATGCTTTTCCATTTGTTTGTTTTCTGGTTCTTCTGTATCTCTTACCCCAAAAAACACGACATCCTCTGGATTAACTTTTTGTCCAAAAACACCAATATTTTTCATTCTATCCCAATACTCTGCCGTCTCTCTATCAACATCGTTAATCTGACAATCTAGGTTATCATCAGCTATTACTGCAGCTAAAGGCATTCCATGAATATTACCTGAAGGAGAAGTATAAGGTGAATGCAGGTCACCATGAGCATCTATCCAGATTACTCCTACTCTCTTGGTTGAATTTGCTGCTTTAACACCACTAATAGTTCCCAAAGCAGAAGAGTGATCTCCAGATAAAACAATAGGAAACTTACCTTCTTGTAAATTAACTTTCACATGATTTGATAATCTTTTACACTGATTAAAAACATTACCAATTCTTTTAGCAAAAGAATTATTTACTTTATTGTAAATAGACTCGTTTTCTGTTATTACATCTTCAAATTCATGCTCTTCGAAATAACTACTTTTCTTATTAATTGCTGCTATTTCTATAGCATCTATCCCCATATCAGAACCTCTAGTACCTGCTCCAATATCTGATCTATTTTTTATAATCTTTATTTCTTTCATATTAAAAAATATAAGTACAACAAAAAATGTCATTTAATAAATTAAATGACATTTTTTAGTTTTTATCTTTTATCTAACTCTACAAAAGGTCTGTAGTTTTCTCCAGTATATACTTGTCTTGGACGCCCAATAGGTTCCTTACGTAATCTCATTTCTCTCCACTGTGCTATCCAACCTGGTAAACGACCTAAAGCAAACATCACTGTAAACATTTCAACAGGAATTCCTAAAGCTCTGTATATTATCCCTGAATAAAAATCTACATTTGGATATAATTTTCTTTTCACAAAGTATTCATCATTAAGTGCTTCTTGCTCTAGTCCTTTAGCAATATCTAATATTGGATCTTTAACCCCTAAATCATTTAATACTTCATCAGCCGCCTTTTTAATGATCCTTGCTCTTGGATCAAAGTTTTTATAAACTCTGTGTCCGAATCCCATTAAACGGAAAGGGTCATTCTTATCCTTAGCTTTAGCCATGTATTTCTTAGTGTCTCCTCCATCAGCTTTAATTGCTTCTAACATTTCCAATACTGCTTGATTAGCACCACCATGTAAAGGTCCCCATAAAGCTGAAATACCTGCTGATAAAGATGCAAATAAACCTGCATGAGAAGACCCTACAATTCTTACTGTAGAGGTAGAACAGTTTTGCTCATGATCAGCATGTAAGATTAATAACTTATCTAAAGCATTTAATACTATTGGATTGATTTCATATTCTTCATTAGGTTTTTCAAACATCATTTTCATAACATTCTCAACACATCCTAATTTTTTAGATCCGTAATTTAAAGGTAGCCCTTGCTTTTTACGCATAGTCCAAGCCACCAACACAGGAAATTTACCCATAATTTTAACTATGGCATTATACATATCCTCTTCTGAATCTACATTTACAGAAGATGGATTAAACGCAGTCAATGCAGATGTTAAAGATGATAAAACTCCCATTGGGTGTGCATTTCTTGGAAATGCATCTAAAATCTTTTTAATATCATCGTCAACTATAGCGTTATCTAAAATATCTCTGTAAAACTTATCCAGTTGTTCCTTATTTGGTAATTCACCAAAAATTAATAAATAAGCAACTTCTAAAAAATCTGCTTTTTCTGCTAATTCTTCAATCGAATATCCTCTATATCTTAATACTCCTTCCTCTCCATTTAAAAATGTAATAGCACTTTGGCAAGAACCTGTATTCTTATACCCTGGATCAACAGTTATAATACCACCACTAGCTCCTCTTAGGGTTTTAATATCAATTGCAGTTTCATTTTCTGTCCCTTTAATTAACGGGAACTCATAAGTGTTTTCGCCAATTTGTAATTTTGCTATATCTGACATTTTTTATTTTAAAATTTTTATGATTGAAATTAGTTGCGAAGATACCATTTTTTATAACATTTTAAAAGTTGGTATACATCGATTTTGAATATAAAAAAATAAGTTTTATTTATTTATTAATACTTCAAAATAAAAGCCTTGTAACTTTATATCACAAGGCTTATTATTTACACATATACTTTTGATTTACTTAACTTTAAAAGCTTTTTCTTTTGGATAAAAAGCTACATCAGCTAGTTCTTCTTCAATACGTAATAATTGATTATATTTAGCCATACGATCCGATCTTGAAGCCGAACCTGTTTTAATTTGCCCTGTATTTAAAGCAACTGCTAAATCTGCAATTGTATTGTCTTCTGTTTCTCCAGAACGGTGACTCATTACAGAAGTATAACCTGCATTATGAGCCATATTTACAGCCGCAATAGTTTCTGTTAAAGTACCTATTTGATTTACTTTTATCAAAATTGAATTCGCAGTATTATTTTCAATTCCTCTAGATAAACGTTCAACATTAGTTACAAATAAATCATCACCTACTAACTGTACTTTATCTCCAACCTTTTCTGTTAAATACTTCCATCCATCCCAGTCATTCTCATCCATCCCATCTTCAATAGATATAATTGGATATTTTTCACAAAGCTCAGCTAAATAATCAGCTTGTTCTTTACTTGTTCTAACCTCACCTTTAGCACCTTCAAACTTTGTATAATCATATTTTCCATCAACATAAAACTCAGCTGAAGCACAATCTAAAGCAATCATTACTTCATCTCCAAACTTATATCCTGCATTTTTAGTAGCTAAAGCAATTGTCTCAATAGCATCCTCGGTCCCTTCTAAAGTTGGTGCAAAACCACCTTCATCCCCTACAGCAGTAGATAAGTTTCTATCATGAAGTACTTTCTTTAGATTATGAAAAATCTCTGAACCTATTTGCATAGCTTCTGTAAAGCTATTTGCCTTTACTGGCATTACCATAAACTCTTGAAATGCAATTGGTGCATCTGAGTGTGACCCTCCATTAATAATATTCATCATAGGAACTGGTAAAGTATTAGCAGAAACACCTCCTACATAACGATATAAAGGTAGAGCTAATTCGTTAGCTGCTGCCTTTGCTGCTGCTAATGATACTCCTAAAATTGCATTAGCTCCTAACTTTGATTTATTAGGTGTTCCATCTAAATCAATCATGATTTTATCAATCATATTTTGTTCAAAAACTGAAACTCCTAATAATTCTTGAGCAATAAGTGTATTCACATTTTCAACTGCTTTTAGTACACCTTTCCCCATATACTTATTTCCACCATCACGCAACTCTACAGCCTCATGCTCACCTGTTGAAGCTCCTGAAGGTACTGCTGCTCTACCTACAAAACCATTCTCTGTAGTTACATCTACCTCTACAGTTGGGTTACCTCTAGAATCAAAAATTTGACGTGCGTGAATGTTGATTATAATACTCATAGTTGTTTTATTTGTTAGTATTTTATGGTAGCCAATTTACAAATTACTACCCTTTTATTCTTTTATTTTATTGTGATTTTGCGAAAACGTTATCAAACATAAATTCCCGCAAAGCGGGAATTTAGTTATTATTTCTGTTTTCTAATATTTTCTATAAATTGATCGAATAAATATTCCGCATCATTAGGCCCAGGACTTGCCTCTGGATGATACTGTACAGAAAAAACATTTTTATTTTTCATTCGAATACCTGCTACAGTATTGTCATTCAAATGTACATGTGTTATTTCTATATCTGGATGTGCTTCAGTTTCTTCTCTATTAATAGCAAAACCATGATTTTGAGATGTTATTTCTCCTTTTCCTGTAATTAAGTTTTTAACAGGGTGATTTATTCCACGGTGTCCATTATGCATTTTATATGTCGAAATTCCATTAGCCAATGCAATTACCTGATGACCTAAACATATACCAAATAATGGTAAATTCTTCTCTATAATTTCTTTTGCGGTATTTTGAGCATCAACTAAAGGTTCTGGATCACCAGGTCCATTAGAAATAAAGTAACCATCAGGATTGAAATCATTCATTTCTTTGAAACTACTATTATAAGGATACACCTTTATATAGGCTCCTCTTTTAGCTAAATTTCTCAAAATATTTTTCTTTATCCCAATATCTAATGCAGAAATTTTGATTGGAGCATTTTTATCTCCAACAAAATAAGGCTCTTTTGTTGATACTTTAGAAGCTAATTCCAGTCCTTTCATATTAGGAATATTAGCTAACTTATTTTTTAATTCATCAACTTTATCTACTTCAGTGGATATAATTGCATTCATAGCTCCATTATCCCTAATATATGATACTAATGCTCTAGTATCAACATCAGAAATAGCTACTAAATTATGTTTTACAAACCAATCCTTTAGGTTACCATCAGAACCAGCTCTTGAATGTGTAAAACTAAAATTTCTACATATTAATCCAGAGATTTTAATTCCATCTGACTCAACCTCTTCATCAGAAACCCCATAGTTTCCAATATGAGCATTAGTTGTTACCATTAACTGTCCAAAATAAGATGGATCAGTGAAAACTTCTTGGTAACCTGTCATTCCTGTATTAAAACAAATCTCACCTGTTGAAGTACCTTCTATTCCAATAGATTTACCATAGAATACAGTTCCATCTGCTAATAAGACTAATGCTTTTTTACGTGCCTGATATTTCATTTAGTGTGTGTTGTGTATTTCGGTTGCAAAAATATATAAAAAAAGGGATAAACATTAAATGCCCATCCCTTTTATATGATTGATAAAAATTTTCATTTTTATTCTTCTTCTTGTGAAGTTGGAGTTTCAACTGGAGCAGCAACAGCCGCTTTCTTACCTCCACGACGACTACGGCGTGTAGTTTTCTTAGCTTTGTTGCCTTTAGGATTGTATAACTCGTTGTAATCAACTAATTCAACCATAGCCATTGGAGCGTTATCTCCTTGACGATTTCCTAATTTTATTATACGAACATAACCTCCTGGTCTATCTCCTACTTTTACAGAAATTTCTTTAAATAATTCTGTAACAGCAAATTTGTTACGTAAGTAACTGAATACTACACGACGATTGTGAGTTGTATCATCCTTAGATTTTGTAATTAAAGGTTCAACAAACTTACGTAAAGCTTTAGCTTTAGCTTCTGTAGTATTAATGCGCTTATGTTCAATTAATGAACAAGCCATGTTTGATAACATTGCTTTTCTATGCGCAGTCTTTCTTCCTAAATGATTAAATTTCTTTCCGTGTCTCATGACATTTGGGTTTAGCTTTCATCTTGCTTCAACTCATTAATTGAGGAGCAAAATATGAAAGGTTAATCTCTATCTAATTTGTATTTGCTTAAATCCATTCCGAAATTTAAACCTTTGTTAATCACTAACTCTTCTAATTCTGTTAATGATTTTTTACCAAAGTTTCTGAACTTCATTAAATCACTTTTGTTAAACGATACTAAATCTCCTAAAGTATCAACTTCGGCTGCTTTTAAACAGTTTAATGCACGTACAGATAAATCCATATCTACTAACTTAGTCTTTAATAACTGACGCATATGTAATGATTCTTCATCATATGTTTCAGTTTGTGCAATCTCATCCGCTTCTAATGTAATACGCTCATCAGAGAATAACATGAAATGGTGAATTAATATTTTAGCAGCTTCTGTTAAAGCGTCCTTAGGATTTATTGATCCATCAGTATCAATATCGAAAACTAATTTTTCGTAATCTGTCTTTTGCTCTACACGGAAATTTTCTATTGCATACTTTACATTCTTAATAGGAGTGTAAATAGAATCAGTAAAAATAGTTCCTAATGGAGCTCCGGCTCTTTTATTTTCTTCAGCAGGGACAAATCCTCTCCCTTTTTCTATTGTGATTTCAGCATTGAAGCTAACTGACTTATCCATGTTACATAAAACTAAATCTGGGTTTAAAACCTGAAACCCTGAAATAAATTTTTGTAAATCACCTGCAGTTAATTGCTCTTGTCCAGATACAGCTATAGAAACTGTTTCTCTATCAGACTCTTCAATCTGCTTTTTAAAACGAACTTGTTTTAAGTTTAAAATGATTTCTGTAACATCTTCAACAACACCTTCAATAGTTGAAAACTCATGATCTACACCATCTACTCTTAATGATGTAATTGCAAAACCTTCTAAAGAAGATAATAATACTCTTCTTAAAGCATTCCCTACCGTTAAACCGAAACCTGGCTCTAAAGGTCTGAACTCAAATCTACCTGTAAAATCAGTAGATTCAACCATTATTACTTTATCTGGTTTTTGAAAATTTAAAATTGCCATATATTTTTCTTCGTTTTAATTGTTATCCAGTTGCGCGGTCTATAGGTTTGAAGAAATACGAATAAACCCTTTGGCTGCATACCAATATGTTGTTAATTTATTACTTAGAATATAATTCTACGATTAACTGTTCTTTGATGTTTTCTGGTATTTGTAATCTTTCTGGTACTTTTACAAATGTTCCAGCTTTTTGATCAGCATTCCAGCTTAACCACTCATATACATTACTATTAGCTGCTAAAGCATTTTCAATTGCTTCTAAAGATTTAGATTTTTCTCTTACAGCAACCACATCTCCAGCTCTTAATCTGTATGATGGGATATTAACGATATCACCATTAACAGTAATGTGACGGTGAGAAACTAATTGACGCGCAGCTCTTCTAGAGTTAGCAACACCTAAACGGTAAACTACATTATCTAAACGAGACTCACATAATTGTAATAAAACCTCACCAGTAATTCCCTTAGAAGATGATGCCTTTTTAAATAAGTTACTGAATTGACGCTCAAGAATACCATAAGTATACTTAGCTTTTTGCTTTTCCATTAACTGGATTGCATATTCAGATTTTTTTCCTCTTCTTTTACCTACTCCATGTTGTCCTGGAGGGTAATTTCTTTTTTCGAAGTTTTTATCATCTCCGAAGATTGCTTCACCAAACTTACGAGCAATCTTAGTTTTTGGTCCTGTATATCTTGCCATTTCTAATTAATTGAGTAGGGATTATGAATTAAGGCTTACTCCTTCGATAATCTTATTTCCTACTTAGGTTAAAATTTATACTTTAAAGTTTACCTATATAATAGATAAACAAAAGTATAAACTGAAACTAGTTCAGCTTATACTCTTCTTCTTTTAGGTGGACGACATCCATTATGAGGAATTGGAGTAACATCAATAATTTCTGTTACTTCTATACCTGAATTATGAATAGATCTTATTGCAGATTCTCTACCGTTACCTGGTCCTTTTACATATACTTTAACTTTACGTAATCCAGCTTCTTTTGCTACAGAAGCACAATCTTCTGCTGCTAACTGAGCTGCATAAGGAGTATTTTTCTTAGATCCTCTAAAGCCCATTTTACCAGCTGAAGACCAAGAGATAACATCTCCTTTTTTGTTTGTTAAAGATATAATTATATTGTTGAATGATGCAGTAACGTGTGCTTCACCTACTGACTCAATTACAACTTTACGTTTCTTTGTTACTTTAGACTTTGCCATGATTCTTTACTATTAGTAAAAATAATCTAACGATTATTTTTTCTTGTTAGCTACAGTTTTTCTCTTACCTTTTCTTGTACGAGAGTTATTCTTAGTTCTTTGACCTCTTAATGGTAATCCAAGTCTGTGACGAATACCTCTTTGACATCCGATGTCCATTAAACGCTTAATGTTTAATTGAACTTCAGAACGTAACTCACCCTCTATTGTGTAAGTTCCAACTTGCTCACGAATTGCTGCAATTTGATCATCAGTCCAATCTTGAACTTTGATACTCTCATCTATTTTTGCTTCTGCTAAGATTTCTTTAGCTCTGCTTCTTCCTATACCAAAGATGTAAGTTAAAGCAATAACTCCTCTTTTATTCTTTGGAATATCAATACCTGCGATTCTAGCCATAACTACCCTTGTCTTTGTTTAAATCTAGGATTCTTTTTATTTATTACATATAATCTGCCCTTTCTGCGTACAATTTTGCAGTCGGCACTTCTTTTCTTTAATGATGCTCTTACTTTCATCAGTTTTGTTTTTTAATATCTGTAAGTAATTCTTGCCTTCGATAAATCATAAGGACTCATTTCAAGCTTTACCTTATCACCAGGTAATAATTTTATATAGTGCATACGCATTTTCCCTGAAATGTGAGCCGTAACAATATGCCCATTTTCTAACTCTACACGAAACATTGCATTTGATAATGCTTCTGTTATTGTTCCATCTTGTTGAATTGCTGGTTGCTTAGCCATATTACTTTAATGATTTTCTATTACTATTACCTGTTTTCATTAAACCGTCATAACGGCTATTTAATAAGTATGAGTTTATCTGTTGAATTGTATCAATTGCAACTCCTACCATAATGATTAAAGATGTTCCTCCGTAAAACATTGCCCAATTTTGAGTAACTCCAAATTTCACAATGATTGCTGGTAAAACCGATAAAGCTGCTAAGAATAAAGATCCTGGAAAAGTTATTCTTGATAACACAGAATCTAAGTAATCAGCAGTTTCTTCACCTGGTTTATAACCTGGAACAAAACCATTACTTCTCTTTAAATCTTCTGCCATTTTATTTGTAGGAATAGTAATTGCCGTATAAAAGTAACTGAAGACAATAATTAAGATAGCAAATATAACATTGTACCATAAACCGAAATTATCAGCTAAACTGTTTAAAGCTGGAAACTTTTGACCTAATGCCACTGGTAAAAACATAATTGCTTGTGCAAATATAATAGGCATAACTCCTGCTGCATTTAATTTAAGCGGGATATACTGTCTAGCTCCATCAACATCTTTAATGTTAGTAACTGCAGTACGTCTTGCATACTGTACGGCCACTTTTCGAACAGCTGTAACTAATAATACTGTTAATAAAATTACTACAAACCAAACTATTAATTCTATTAAAATCATCATGATTCCACCACCTCCAGCATTTTCAGTTTTAGAAACTACTTCTTGTAAAAATGCTACTGGAAAGTTTGCGATAATACCAACAGTAATTAATAATGAAATTCCATTACCAACTCCTTTATCGGTAATTCTTTCACCTAACCACATAGCAAAAATTGTTCCTGCTGTTAATAATATCATTGATGATACCCAAAACGTTAAACCAGGTACTAAAAACGCAGAATCAGGTAACCCGAACTGAGTTTTAATTGCTGTGATATATGTTGGTCCTTGAACTAAAGTTATTAAGATGGTTAACCATCTTGTAATTTGTGTAATCTTTTTTCTTCCACTTTCACCATCTTTTTGAAGTTTTTGTAAGTAAGGAACTGCTATTCCCATTAATTGAACTACAATAGATGCTGAAATGTAAGGCATAATACCAAGTGCCATTACTGACGCTCTAGCAAATGCACCTCCTGTAAATGCGTTTAATAAACCTAAAAGACCACCTCCTGCTTGATCTTTTAATGCCGCTAATTGTGTAGGATCTATTCCTGGTAAGGGAACAGCTGCCATAAAACGATACACAGCAATTAAACCAATAGTTAAAAGTATTTTTTCTTTTAACTCTTCAATTTTGAAAATGTCTCTTAAAGTATTTATAAAATTCATCATTTACAGTTTTCTTATAAGGTTACCGCCTCGCCTCCAGCAGCTTCAATAGCAGCTTTTGCTGTAGCAGTAAATTTATGTACAGTAATATTTAATTTAGCTTTTAACTCACCACGACCTAATATTTTCACTAAATCGTTTTTACGAGCTAAACGGTTTTCAACTAATACATCTAAATTCACAGTATCAGTAATTCTACCATTATCTACTAAACTTTGTAATTTATCTAAATTTACACCAACATATTCTTTTCTATTGATATTTGTGAAACCAAATTTAGGCACACGTCTTTGAAGAGGCATTTGTCCACCTTCAAAACCAATTTTACGAGAATATCCTGAACGAGATTTAGCTCCTTTGTGTCCTCTTGTAGAGGTACCTCCATGACCAGAACCTTCTCCACGAGCGACTCTTTTACCGCTTTTTGTAGATCCTGCTGCTGGTTTTAAGTTATGTAAACTCATTTTATATATCTTCTTATTTAATTTCTTCTACAGAAACTAAGTGTTGAACTTTATTAACCATTCCTAAAACTGCAGGAGTAGCGTTATGCTCTACAGTTTGATTCACTTTACGTAATCCTAAAGCCTCTAACGTCAATTTTTGATTTTTAAGTCGACCTATTTGGCTTTTTACTTGTGTAACTCTAATTTTACTCATCGTCTTAAAATTTATCCGTTAAATACTTTCTCTAAAGAAATACCTCTTTGCTTAGCTATTGTTTCAGCACTACGTAATTGTAATAAAGCGTCAAAAGTAGCTTTTACAACATTGTGAGGGTTTGATGATCCTTGAGACTTTGATAATACGTCTTTTATACCTACAGATTCTAATACAGAACGAACTGCACCACCTGCTATAACTCCTGTACCATGAGATGCTGGTTTGATGAATACTTTTGCAC
This sequence comes from Tenacibaculum sp. 190524A02b, assembly GCF_964036645.1. Taxonomy (NCBI): domain Bacteria; kingdom Pseudomonadati; phylum Bacteroidota; class Flavobacteriia; order Flavobacteriales; family Flavobacteriaceae; genus Tenacibaculum; species Tenacibaculum vairaonense. Next base: position 2,428,095 of record NZ_OZ038525.1, read on the forward strand.
CACCAAACTTACCTTTTTGCTCATGAGGTAATGTTCCGTCTAATATAGGAATACGAACTAAGTTTTTCTTAGCATCTTCCACTGCTTTTGCTATTGCAGAAGAAACATCCTTAGATTTTCCTAAACCGTGTCCAACAACACCGTTACCATCACCAACAACAACAATTGCAGAGAAACCAAATGCTCTACCTCCTTTTGTTACTTTAGTAACACGTTGAACTCCTACTAATTTATCTACAAGCTCTAATCCGCTTGGTTTTACTCTTTCTACGTTTTTATATCCTAACATAATATAATTTCTTAAAATTTTAAACCAGCTTCTCTTGCAGCATCTGCCAATACTTTTACTCTACCGTGATATAAATATCCATTACGATCAAAAGCAACAGTTTCTACGCCAGCCTTAGAAGCTTTTTCTGCGATAGCCTTTCCTACAGCCGTAGCAGCTTCTGCTTTAGAACCAGATGTAATATTTTTATCTCTTGATGAAGCTGATGCAAGTGTTACTCCAGCAACATCATCTATAATTTGAGCATAGATTTCTTTGTTACTTCTAAAAACTGATAATCTAGGTTTTTCAGATGTTCCTGTAACAATCTTTCTAATTCTATACTTAATACGTTGTCTTCTTTCAAGCTTTGATAATGCCATAATAATATTTTCTTATCTATTATGCAGATTTACCTGCTTTTCTTCTTAATACTTCTCCTACAAACTTGATTCCTTTTCCTTTATAAGGCTCTGGCTTACGGAATGAACGAATCTTCGCTGCTACTTGACCAACTAATTGCTTGTCATGTGAAGTTAATTTAACGATTGGATTTTTACCTTTTTCAGATATAGTCTCAACCTTAACTTCCGGAGCTAAATTTAAAACAATGTTATGAGAAAAACCTAAAGCTAAATCTAATTTTTGACCTTGGTTAGATGCTCTATAACCTACACCTACTAATTCTAGTTCTTTAGTATAACCTTTACTTACTCCTTCAACCATATTATTGATTAAAGCACGGTATAAACCATGTGCAGCTCTGTGTTCTTTACTATCTGATGGTCTTTCTAATGTTAAAGTACCATCCTCAATTTTCAAAGAAATTCCAGAAGTTAACTTTTGAGTTAACTCTCCTAACTTTCCTTTAACTGTAACCACGTTATCGTTTACTTTTACTTCAACACCTTGTGGCAATGCGATTGGATTTTTTCCTATTCTACTCATTTCTACAAACTGTTTTTAATAAACGTAACATAATACTTCGCCTCCTACGTTTTCTTGACGTGCTTTCTTGTTAGTCATCACACCTTTTGATGTAGAAACAATAGCAATTCCAAGACCGTTTAATACTCTTGGCATTTCTTTAGCTCCCACATACTTACGTAAACCTGGAGTTGAAACTCTTTGAATTTTTCTGATAACTGACTCTCTCGTCTCTCTATCGTACTTTAAAGCTATCTTGATACTTCCTTGTACAGAATCATCATTAAATTGATAACTTAAAATGTACCCTTGATCGAACAAAATTTTAGTCATCTCCTTCTTCAGCTTTGAAGCTGGAACTTCCACTACTCTGTGACCTGCACCGATAGCATTTCTCACTCGAGTTAGAAAATCCGCGATTGGATCTGTGTACATAATTAATTAATTTGCGGTTTTGGTTTTTAGTAATTCAGTATTAATTATATTATAATTACTAAACCTGAAACCAGTTAATATTCACTTTTTGCTTTTTGCGGTTCTATTATACTCCAAAAACCAAGAGCAAAAACATAATTCCTGCCTTGATTTCTTAATTTAGATATAAAATAGCCTATAAAAAACAGAGTGCAAATATACATAAACTTTTCGAAAATCAAATGTTTTTAGTAATTATCATTTTGAGTCTTAATTTATTGTCTTTTTTAACTCTTATAATGTTTTACCATTTCATACTTTTTAGTGTACTTAAATGAACATCTATAAACTACTATATTATATCATTAATTTAGAAGCTCTTAGTTCTCATTCCAAATAAAAACCTAAAAAAGTTCAAGCGAGAAATAATAAAATAATAAATTAAAAAGATAACCAATAATGAACTAAATAGTAGTAAATTTACTTTTATAAAGATGCTTGAATTAATTTGTATTACATAGTATCCTATAGCAATTATTACTGTTTGATGTAGTATATAAAATGGATATGCACTTTCATTTAGTTTTCCTAATACATAACTAGGTTTATTTAAATATTGTTGAGCATACCCCAAAACAGTAGTGATAACTGACCAACTAACCAATGCACAAACTAGATACCATAGTCGCCATCTATTTTTTAAGTTTAAATATGGTTCAATATTTTCTTCTGGTATTAGGTAATAAAAATAAAATAATAGACTAAAAAATAATGTTATCATCAAATTTCGTTTTCTATTAATCTTTATCAACTTCCATAAAACATTGTTTGTTGCTATAATAATGCCTCCTGTAAAAAAGAAACTATAATACAATGTAGATGAAAGGTTTAAAAAACTTTTTGAATTGCTAGGAAAGTAGTCCTTACTAATAACTCGAATAAGAACCAATACAATACACCAAGATATAACTCCTGTTTGTTTTGAAAATCTTTCTATATATTTTTTTACGACTTTACTTTTAGAAGATCTAAGAAAAAGTATGAATGGTATAAAAGTTAAAGAAGTGTAAAACAAATTTTCTATAAACCATAAATGGTTTACTTTTAACTTAGAAACTAGATAAGGATAAGACTCAATGAATGATTGAAAGTCCTCTATATTCTCATAATAAACTTGAAAAGGCACTATAAAGATTACTCCAAAAACAAGAGGGATTAAAAGTCTTTTGCACCTTTCTTTTATAAAACTTTTCCAACTTCTTTTAGAAAAAGCAAAAACTGTCCCAACTCCAGAAATTAAAAATAATATTGGTAATCTAAACTGTTCAAAATACACCATAATATCATCTAACAGTTTACTATGTTCATCATTCATTATATGAAAATCATCTCCATTAAATGGCATAAATACATGATGTAAAAAAACAGCTAAAACTGATATAACCCTTAACCAATCTAAATCGTAACGTCTTGTTTTCATTATTAAATTCCTATTTAAAATTTTCAACAAAACTAAAACTTGGATTATCTTATAATAAGATTTAGAGCTATTTGTGACAAATGACATTCAATATGTTATCAATAACAAACATTATGACAAACCTCTCAATCTATTCTCAAAATTTTCAATCATTGTTCTTGATACAGGTACTATAACATCGGAATTTTCTACAATTAATTTATAACCTTGCGCATTTCCTTTTATCGTAGTTATATATTTAAGGTTTATTAAATAAGACCTATGCGTTTTAATAATAAAATTATAATCTCTTAATTGATTTTCTAAGCTTTTAATAGTTATTCTTTTTAAAAGAATTGTTTCATCTTTAAAATAAAATTCAATGTAGTTTTTATCTGACTTAGCAAATATGAAGTTCTTTATATCTAAACTAAAATCATCGGACTTAACTTGTGTCTTTATATGTATTCTAGAACTATATTTATCAACATTATTTCTTCCTGATATAGTTTTTATTCTTTTACCTCTACTTTCATAAAAGTTGATTAATCTTTGGATATTTATTGATGTTATAACAAAAATTAATAAGCTACCTACTAATACAGTATTTCTAATTTCTTCATATAAATACCTAAAAGACCAATTATCATTTTTGGCATAAATAAAATCCCTAATTAAAAACTGAAATACACCTATTATAATTAACACCATTATGAGGAAAATAAATTCATTTTTTACTTTCCACACCTGATTTTCTTTTCTAAAACTATTTAAAATAAATGCTGCAGTTATAAATATTACGAAAGACAATAAAGCGTGTATAAAAGAAATGGTAAAATAACTAAACTTTAACTCCTTAAAATTAACTTCAAACGGCTCAAATAAAACACTAAACAAAGTCGATAATAAGAGAATTATTCCCCCTATTAAAAATGCTATTTTAGGCTTGTAGTAAAATGGATACTCACTGTTTAAATACCTTTTCATATTCATAAATTATCAGTTCTAAAAAATGTGCTATTATAGAAAATTTGTGAGTCTTTATTTTATTTTTTAACAATAAAAAAGTCCACACTTTTAAAAGTATGGACTTTTTATATTCTGGAATATTTGACTACCAGCTTGCTTTCTTAACACCAGGGATTAATCCTTGGTTAGCCATTTCACGGAATGTAACACGTGAAATACCAAACTGACGCATATATCCTTTAGGACGTCCTGTTAATTTACAACGGTTATGCATTCTGATTGGAGAAGCATTCTTAGGTAACTTTTGTAATGCTTCATAGTCTCCAGCTTCTTTTAAAGCTTTTCTCTTTTCTGCATACTTCGCCACCATTTTAGCTCTTTTGCGCTCACGCGCTTTCATTGATTCTTTAGCCATCTTATTAATTCTTTTTAAATGGTAAACCTAATTCTCCTAATAATGACTTAGCTTCTTTATCAGTGTTCGCAGATGTTACAAAAGTAATATCCATACCACTAATTTTCTTCACTTGGTCAATATTAATTTCTGGGTAGATGATTTGTTCAGTAATACCTAAATTGTAGTTACCTCTACCATCAAAACCATTCGCTTTAATTCCGTTAAAATCTCTTACACGTGGCAATGAAGCTGTAATCAATCTATCTAAAAATTCATACATCTTATCACCTCTTAACGTAACTTTAGCACCAATTGGCATTCCTTTACGTAATTTGAAGTTTGCAACGTCTTTTTTAGATATTGTTGATATTGCTTTTTGACCAGTAATAGTTGTTAACTCATCAACAGCGTATTCAATTAACTTCTTATCAGCAATAGCAGCACCTACACCTTTACTTACAACTATTTTTTGTAATTTAGGCACTTGCATTACGTTTGCATAACCGAATTCTTCAGTAAGAGCTTTAATTACTCTGCTCTTGTACTCTTCTTTTAATCTTGGTACGTAACTCATGGTTATATTGCTTTATCTGATTTTTTTGAAAATCTAACTTTCTTATCTCCTTCTACTTTATAACCAACTCTTACTGCTTCACCATTTTCTACTAAAGCTACGTTTGATATGTGTAATGGAGCCTCTTTCTCTACGATTCCACCTTGTGGATTAGTTGCTGAAGGCTTAGTATGTTTCTTTACCTTATTAACACCTTCAACTAGAACTCTATCTTTATCTTTAAGGATTTTTAAAACTTTACCCTCAGATCCTTTGTGATCTCCTGCTATTACTTTAACAGTATCTCCCGATTTAATTTTAAATTTCTTCATTTTAAAACCTGATTTTATAACACCTCAGGTGCTAATGATACTATTTTCATAAATTGTTTCTCACGTAATTCACGAGCCACAGGACCAAATACACGTGTACCTCTCATCTCTTCTGATGGATTTAATAATACACAAGCATTGTCATCAAATCTGATATATGAACCGTCTTTACGTCTAACTTCTTTCTTAGTACGAACAACAACTGCACGAGATACTTGACCTTTCTTTACAGTTCCGTTTGGAGTTGCAGACTTAACCGTTACTACGATTTTATCTCCAACGCTAGCGTAACGCTTTTTTGTTCCTCCTAAAACTCTAATCACTAAAACCTCTTTAGCTCCAGTGTTGTCTGCTACTTTTAATCTTGATTCTGTTTGTAACATATTATTTAGCTCTTTCTAGGATTTCTACTAATCTCCAACGCTTTGACTTACTTAATGGACGTGTTTCCATTATTCTAACAGTATCGCCTTCGTTGCAGTCGTTATTCTCGTCATGTGCAACGTACTTTTTCGTTTTTACAACGAATTTTCCGTACATTGGGTGCTTTACTTTCTTTACCTCGCTAACAACAATAGATTTCTCCATCTTGTTACTAGATACAACACCTATTCTCTCTTTTCTAAGATTTCTTTTTTCCATCTTTAAAACTGACTAGAATTATTGTAATTCTCTTTTGGTTAATTCTGTAGCTAATCTAGCTACAGTTCTTCTTAAGCTACGTAACTCTAATGGGTTTTCCAAAGGAGTTATGGCGTGAGCCATCTTAAGATCCGTATAATTTTTCTTCAACGCCCCTAGCTTTTCCTGTAAGTCAGCTGTTGATAATTCTTTAATTTCTGATTGTTTCATATCTAATTAGAATTAAGCGTTATAATCAAAATCTCTAGCTATTATAAACTTCGTTTTTACTGGAAGTTTTTGAGCTGCTAAACGTAAGGCTTCTTTTGCTACTTCCATTGGCACTCCACCAACTTCAAACAAAATTCTACCTGGTTTTACTACTGCTACGAAATGATCTGGTGCTCCTTTACCTTTACCCATACGTACCTCTAAAGGCTTTTTAGTAATTGGCTTGTCTGGGAAAATTTTAATCCAAAGTTGCCCCTCTCTTTTCATATAACGAGTTGCCGCAATACGAGCTGCTTCAATTTGGCGAGATGTTAGTAAGTTCTGGTCTAAAGATTTGATTCCAAACATTCCGTTTGAAAGCTGAGTTCCTCTTCCAGAGTTACCACTCATATTACCCTTGCCCTTCTGAACTCTACGGAATTTTACTCTTTTTGGCTGTAACATGTCTAATTTCTTTTAAAAATTATTTTCTTCTGCGAGGTTGACGTTTTCCTCCTCCTTTATTATTTGAATTACCTTTTTGCTTAGATAATCCTACTAATGGAGATAGTTCACGCTTACCATAAACCTCACCTTTCATAATCCATACTTTAACACCGATTCTACCGTATGTAGTATGTGATTCAACAAGTGCATAATCGATGTCTGCTCTAAAAGTAGATAGAGGAATTCTACCTTCTTTATAATGCTCAGAACGCGCCATCTCTGCTCCGTTTAAACGTCCAGATAATTGCACCTTAATTCCTTCAGCATTCATTCTCATTGCAGCAGCAATAGCCATTTTAGTAGCACGCTTGTAAGAAATTCTGTTTTCGATTTGACGTGCAATACTTGCAGCTACTAATTTAGCATCTAATTCAGGACGCTTAATTTCGAAAATATTAATTTGAACTTCTTTACCTGTAATTTTTTTAAGCTCTTCTTTTAACTTGTCTACCTCTTGACCTCCTTTACCAATAATGATACCTGGACGTGCTGTAGTGATAGTAACGGTTACAAGTTTTAAAGTACGCTCGATAATTACACGAGAAACACTTGCTTTAGATAATCTAGCATATAAATACTTTCTTATCTTATCGTCTTCAGCAATCTTATCTCCGTAGTCATTTCCACCATACCAGTTAGATTCCCATCCTCTGATGATTCCTAAACGATTTCCTATTGGATTTGTTTTTTGTCCCATTTCTACTTTGATTAATTACTGTTATTTTTAGCTCCTAACTCTAAAGTTACGTGATTAGAACGTTTTCTAATTCTATGCGCACGCCCTTGTGGAGCTGGTCTTAATCTTTTTAACATCCCTGCGCTATCTACACAGATTGATTTTACAAATAACCCAGCGTCTTCAATACTTGCATCTTCGTTTTTAGCTTGCCAGTTAGCAATAGCTGATAATAATAACTTTTCTAAGTTACGAGATGCTTCTTTTGGGCTGAATTTTAAGATTTGTAAAGCTTTTTCAACCTCTACTCCTCTTACTAAGTCTGCTACCAAGCGCATTTTTCTTGGTGATGTAGGACAGTTAGTAAGCTTTGCGAAAGCTCTTTGCTTTCTAGCTTCCTTTAACTGCGTTGCCATTTTATGTTTACGACTTCCCATAATTTCCTACTATTTTTTACCTTTATTTTTTGCACCTGCGTGTCCACGGAATGAACGTGTTGGTGAAAATTCTCCTAATTTATGACCTACCATGTTTTCAGTAACGTAAACTGGTACAAACTGACGTCCATTATGAACAGCAATTGTTTGACCTACGAAATCAGGAGTAATCATACTTGCTCTAGACCAAGTTTTGATAACTGATTTACTACCAGATTCAACGTTAGCTAACACTTTTTTCTCTAACTTATAGTGAACGTAAGGTCCTTTTTTTAATGATCTTGCCATGATTTATTATTTCTTTCTACGTTCTATAATATACTTGTTACTAGCTTTTGTTTTAGATCTAGTCTTAAATCCTTTAGCTGGAATACCGTTTCTAGATCTTGGGTGACCTCCTGAAGAACGTCCTTCACCACCACCCATTGGGTGATCAACTGGGTTCATTCTTACAGCGTTAGTTCTTGGTCTTCTACCTAACCATCTACTTCTACCTGCTTTACCTGAAACTAATAACTGGTGATCTGAGTTAGATACAACTCCTACAGTAGCTTTACAAGTTAATAAGATTAACCTTGTTTCACCTGAAGGTAATTTTACAGTAGCGTACTTACCATCTCTTGCCATTAATTGCGCAAAAGATCCAGCTGAACGAGCCATAACTGCTCCTTGACCTGGGTGTAATTCGATACATGATATAGTAGTTCCTAAAGGAATATCGCTTAAGTACATAGCATTTCCAACATCTGGAGTAGCTTCTTTACCTGAAACGATTTTTTGTCCTACTTTTAATCCGTTTTGTGCAATTACATAACGTTTTTCTCCATCAGCATAAACTACTAATGCAATAAATGCAGTACGATTTGGATCATACTCAATAGTTTTTACTGTTGCAGGGATACCTTCTTTATTTCTTTTGAAATCAATAATACGGTATTTTTGCTTATGACCTCCTCCTATGTTACGAGTAGTCATTCTTCCCTGATTGTTTCGACCTCCAGATCGTTTTTTCGGAGCTAATAATGATTTCTCCGGCTTATCAGTAGTAATGGTGTCGAACCCATTTACAACTCTAAAACGCTGACCTGGTGTTATTGGTTTTAATTTTCTAACTGACATTCTGTCTTTTCTTAAAGATTGTTATAAAAATCAATTGTTTCACCTTCTGCTAACTGTACAATTGCTTTCTTGTAACCACTAGTTAATCCAGAAACTAAACCTTTTTTAGTGTATTTAGTTTTTCTTTCTGCTGGATGATTCATAGTTCTTACAGAGTCAACTGCTACACCATAAGCTGCTTCAACAGCACCTTTGATTTCTAATTTGTTAGCTCTTTTATTTACAACAAATGCATAACGATTAAATACTTCGCTATCGTTTGTAGCTTTTTCCGTAATAATAGGTTTAATTAAAATACTCATTTCCTAGCCTATTTACTTAAATTAGATTCAATTCCTTCTAAAGAGCTTTCAGCTATTACAATTTTATTTGCATTTAACACATTGTATGTGTTTATTCCTGAAGCACCTACTACTTTAGATTTTTTTAAGTTACGAGAAGATAAGTAAACATTTTTACTTTCATTACCTAAAACAAATAATGACTTCTTTGTATCTAATTCTAAAGCTTTTAATACATTAATAAATTCTTTAGTTTTTGGAGCTTCAAAATTGAAATCTTCAACAACTACTAAATTATTATCTTTTGCTTGAATACTCAAAGCTGACTTACGAGCTAAGCGCTTTAAGTTTTTGTTTAATTTGAAAGAATAACTTCTTGGTCTTGGACCGAAGATACGTCCACCACCTCTAAAAACTGGAGACTTGATACTTCCAGCACGTGCAGTACCTGTACCTTTTTGCTTTTTAATCTTTCTTGTACTACCAGTTATTTCAGCTCTTTCTTTAGCTTTGTGAGTTCCTTGTCTTTGATTAGCCAAATATTGCTTTACATCTAAATAGATTGCATGATCATTTGGCTCAATACCGAATACTTCGCTAGAAAGTTCAACTTTTCTACCAGTATCTTTTCCTGTAATATCTAATACTGCTACTTTCATTATTTCTCGATAGTTACATAAGAGTTTTTATGCCCTGGAACTGCTCCTTTAACAACTAAAAGATTCTTTTCTGGAACTACTTTTAACACTCTTAAATTTTGAACTTTAACTTTGTCACCTCCCATACGTCCTGCCATACGCATTCCTTTGAATACTCTTGCAGGATAAGAAGCTGCACCAATAGACCCTGGCGCTCTTAAACGGTTATGCTGACCGTGAGTTGCTTGTCCAACTCCAGCAAATCCATGACGTTTAACAACCCCTTGAAAACCTTTACCTTTAGAAGTCCCAGAAACATCTACGAATTCTCCTTCAGTAAAAATTTCAACAGTAAGAGCATCTCCTAATTTATACTCTTCATCAAAACCTTGAAATTCAACAACTCTTTTCTTTGCAGATGTACCAGCTTTTTTAAAGTGACCATCTAAAGCTTTATTAGAGCTTTTTTCTTTTTTGTCATCGAAACCAAGTTGTAAAGCGTTATAGCCATCAACCTCTTCGGTTCTGACTTGGGTAACTACGCAAGGACCTGCTTCGATAACTGTACATGGAATATTCTTTCCATTTTCATCGAATAAGCTGGTCATTCCTACTTTTCTTCCTATTAACCCAGACATATTTGTTAGTTTTCTGACGATTAAGTTTTTTAACTCAGCGCGTCAATTAATAATTATTTATTTGAAACAAATGTTTCGTTTTTCTCCTTGTAGACCTTACAAAAAAAAGAGCGTAAAACACGGTTTTAGCTCCTAACTATTAGTGTTTTACCGTTTTTCCTTTGCGAAACCCTCCGGACATGTTTTCCTTATATCAATGTAAAATAATTACTTACTACTTTGATTTTCGGACTGCGAAAGTATAAAAAAAATTAGACTTAACCAAAACAACATCGATTATTTATCTGATTTATTACACTTTATCTATTTTATTAGTTAAAAAAGCAAAATCACCTCCTTAGTGTTATACCTACAAATACTATCAAATTCTTATACTTTCATTAAAAATTAAACACATAAAAAAGGCTTTTTTACATTAGTAAAAAAGCCTTTTAAATTATATAGTGTTTGATAATACTTACACTTTAATCTCTACTTCAACACCGCTTGGTAATTCAAGTTTCATTAAAGCATCAATAGTCTTTGAAGAAGAACTATAAATGTCTAATAAACGCTTGTAAGCTGATAATTGAAATTGCTCTCTTGATTTTTTGTTTACGTGTGGTGAACGTAATACTGTAAAAATCTTTTTATGAGTTGGTAATGGAATTGGTCCGTTAACAACCGCTCCAGTACTTTTTACTGTCTTTACGATTTTTTCAGCAGATTTGTCTACTAAATTGTAATCGTAAGATTTTAATTTTATTCTAATTTTTTGACTCATCTTAATTAACCTTTAGCGTTAGCGATTACTTCTTCTGAAACATTTGATGGTGTTTCTGCATAGTGAGAAAACTCCATTGTAGATGTTGCTCTACCAGAAGACATTGTTCTTAAAGCTGTAACATAACCAAACATTTCAGATAATGGCACTAATGCTTTTACAACTTTAGAACCTGCACGATCACTCATGTCTGAAACTTGACCACGTCTTCTATTTAAATCCCCAACAATATCTCCCATGTTCTCCTCAGGAGTTAACACTTCTAACTTCATTAATGGTTCCATTATTTTAGCTTTTGCAGCTTTTGCAGCAGCTTTATAACCCATTTTTGCAGCTAACTCGAAAGATAATTGATCAGAATCTACCGGGTGGAAAGATCCATCTCTTAAGGTAATCTTCATTGAATCCATTTCGTATCCAGCTAAAGGACCATTTTTCATTGCTTCTTTGAATCCTTTTTCTACAGAAGGTACAAATTCTTTAGGTACGTTACCTCCTTTAATCACAGATTCAAATTGTAAACCTTGAACACCTTCGTCCGCTGGCTCCATTGTAAATACAATATCAGCAAACTTACCACGACCACCAGATTGCTTCTTGTAAACTTCTCTGTGCTCTGCAGCAGCTGTAATAGCTTCTTTGTATTCTACTTGTGGTTGACCTTCATTTACTTCAACCTTGAACTCACGCTTTAAACGATCTACAATAATATCAAGGTGTAACTCACCCATTCCAGAAATAATTGTTTGACCTGAAGCTTCATCAGTTCTTACAGTAAATGTAGGATCCTCTTCAGCTAACTTACCTAAAGCAATACCTAATTTATCTACATCTGCTTTAGTTTTTGGCTCCACTGCAATACCAATTACTGGATCTGGGAAGTCCATAGATTCTAAAACAATTGGATTTTTCTCATCAGATAAAGTATCACCTGTTTTGATAGATTTAAATCCTACAGCCGCTCCAATATCACCTGCTTCGATATACTCTATAGCATTTTGTTTATTAGAATGCATTTGATAGATACGTGAAATACGCTCTTTTTTACCTGAACGATTATTTAACACATAAGAACCTGCATCTAAACGTCCTGAATACGCACGGAAAAATGCTAAACGTCCTACGAAAGGATCTGTAGCAATTTTAAATGCTAATGCAGAGAAAGGCTCTTTTGCATCTGGTTTACGAGAAACCTCGTCTCCTGTATTAGGGTCAGTACCAACAATAGCATCTTTATCAACCGGTGAAGGTAAATAACGACATACTGCATCTAATAAAAACTGAACTCCTTTATTTTTGAAAGCTGAACCACAAATCATAGGAATGATAGACATATCCATTACAGCAGCACGAAGAGCAGCGTGTACTTCTTCTTCTGTAATAGAATTCTCATCTTCCATAAATTTCTCTAAAAGATTCTCATCATAAGCAGCAACTTCTTCAATAAGTTTACCACGTAATTCAGCAGCTTCTTCTTTTAAATCTTCTGGGATATCGATAATATCAAAAGTAGACCCTTGTGTTTCATCATGCCATACAATAGCACGGTTCTTCACTAAATCAACGATACCTTTAAAATCTGCCTCATCACCAATATTCATTACAATTGGTACTGCATTAGACCCTAACATATCTTTTACTTGTTGACATACAGCCATAAAATTAGACCCTTGACGATCCATTTTATTTACAAAACCAATACGAGGTACTTTATAGTTATCAGCTAATCTCCAGTTAGTTTCAGATTGAGGTTCAACACCATCAACTGCACTAAATAAGAATACTAAACCATCAAGAACTCTTAAAGAACGGTTTACCTCCACAGTAAAATCAACGTGACCTGGAGTATCAATAATATTAAAATGATATCCTTTAGTTTCATTAGTTGGCTGTCCATTTTCTGTTGGGAACTTCCACTCACAAGTGGTAGCTGCAGAAGTAATTGTAATACCTCTTTCTTGCTCTTGCTCCATCCAGTCCATTGTAGCGGCACCATCATGTACCTCACCAATTTTATGACTTACACCTGTATAGTATAATATACGCTCAGTTGTTGTAGTTTTACCCGCATCAATATGCGCTGCAATACCAATATTTCTTGTAAATTTTAAATCTCTACCCATGGTTATTAAAATCTAAAGTGTGAGAATGCTTTGTTTGCTTCAGCCATTTTGTGAGTATCTACTCTCTTTTTAACAGCAGCACCTTCTTCTTTAGCAGCTGCTAAAATTTCAGAAGCTAAACGTTGTGCCATTGTTTTTTCGTTACGCTTACGCGCATACGAAATCATCCACTTAATTGCCATAGAAACCTTACGGTCTGGGCGAATTTGCATTGGGATTTGGAAAGTTGCTCCACCAACACGACGAGAACGTACTTCTACGTGCGGCATTACATTTGACAATCCGTCTTTCCATATTTCTAAAGCCGACTTTTCTTCGTCAGTCTTTTTTTCGTTTACGATATCAATTGCATCGTAAAATACTTTGAATGCTACAGATTTTTTACCGTCCCACATTAAGTTATTCACAAAACGAGTTACTAATTGATCATTAAATCTTGGATCCGGTAACAAAACTCTTTTTTTAGCTCTTCTTTTCCTCATGTCTTTACATTAAAAAAGGTTACTAATTATTTTTTACTTTTTGTCTTTTGGGCGTTTTGCTCCGTATTTAGATCTACGTTGAGTTCTTCCCTCAACACCTGCAGTATCTAAAGCACCACGAACAATGTGATATTTAACACCTGGTAAATCTTTTACCCTTCCACCTCTAACTAATACTATCGAGTGCTCTTGTAGGTTGTGCCCCTCACCTGGAATATACGCGTTAATCTCATTACCATTTGTTAACCTAACACGCGCTACTTTACGCATTGCTGAATTAGGTTTCTTTGGTGTTGTTGTGTATACACGCGTACAAACTCCACGTCTCTGAGGACATCCCGTTAAAGCAGCCGATTTACTCTTCTTAGTTATTTTGGCTCTTCCTTTACGAACTAATTGTTGAATAGTTGGCATACTAATTAATTACTATTTTTCGTTTGTACTATAATAAACTCTTAATTATTTAAGAGTGCGCAAATGTACGACATTTTTCTAATTATTCAAATATCAACTAGTTATTTTTAAAGAACATAATATTTTCATTACACTAAACTAATAATTAGTGTACTTTAGCCCTAAAACACGCACCTTGAGAGAACTTATTAAAATATTACTTTTCTTTTTTTACTTTACAATCATCTCAAAAACCGCATTATCTCAGAATCTTAATCTAAGAATTACATCTAAAGATAGTATTGAAAACATTTTTCTAAAAAAAATCAACTTTAAAAAAAGGCATTCATCGGAAAACAATCTAAAAAATGAATTAGAAATAGTTTTAAAACAACTTAATCATAATGGTTTTTTTTACCCTGACTATAAGTTAACAAAAACAGATTCTGTTTTCTCCTACTCTTTTAAACTTAATCAAAGAATAAAACACGTAACAATATATACACTCAATAATAAAAAAACAACCTTTCCAATTAACCAACTTAACTCTTTTTTAAAATCTGAAACCGAAAAACTAGACGCTAGTGGAAATTCTTTTTCTGAATTAAAGCTCCAAAATATTAATCTAAAAAAAGATAGTTTATTTGCTTATTTAAAAATCACAGACTCTAAAAAACGTTTTATAGATAGAATTATAATTAAAGGGTACAAAAACTTCCCTAAATCTTACACAAAACACTATCTAAAACTAGACAACAACACCTTAGTATCTAAACCCAAACTCAGTATACTTAAAAACAAAATAGATAAACTGGACTTTGTCACTTCTTTAAAAAAGCCAGAAATCTTATTCAGTAAAGATTCTACACTATTATATTTGTACCTTAAAAAAAAGAACAAGAATTTTTTTGATGGTATCATAAATTTCAATTCTGAAGAAAACAGTAAAAAAATCCAGTTTAATGGCTATATTAATCTACAATTACAAAACCTTTTAAACACTGGCGAAACCTTAAAGTTAAACTGGAACTCAACCCAAAACCAAAACACCTCTTTTTCCTTAACAACCAATATACCGTATATTTTCAATTCCCCAATCAGTCTAAAAACTTCATTTGAAATCTTCAAACAAGACTCTAGTTTTCTAAACACAAAATTTAAAAATCAATTTAAATACAACTTAAATACAAACTCAAACATCTGTTTAACATACACTCAAAATGAATCAAACAACACCTTAACTAACCAAACAAATATCAACCTTTATTCCTATAATAGTTATTTTGTTGGTTTAGGTTATGAATATTCAACCCCTAACAATCAAACCCCAATTGTCTCTCCTGATGTTTTTTTCTTTAAAACACATTCACAGTTTGGCCAACGCACCTCTAACAAACTAACTACAAACCAATTAAAAACAAGCATAAACATTAGTTATTTATTAACATTTTCACAAAAAAATCATATACATCTAAAAAACGAATCTGCATATTTAAACTCAAAAAACCTGCTCATTAACGAGTTATTTAGAATTGGAGGAACTAATTCTATTAGAGGCTTTAGAGACCAAAGTATATTTACTTCAAAATATTCATTTGCAAACATCGATTACCTATACTCAATAACCCCTACAAACATTATCTATGGATTTATTGACTATGGAATCTCCAACAACGACCAACAAACCTCTATAGGACTAGGATACAAGCAATTGATTAAAAACACATTAATCAACATAGAGTATTCAATTGGAAAGAGAAAATTAACAAATTTTAATTTTAACAACTCTTTTTTATCTATTAGAATACTTAACTATTTTTAAAACTTTAACATACAGATACTTCTATTAAAAATTTTGTTAAAAACCTCTAAGGCTTAATACAATTATTTAATAATTAGTTAACAAATTAGTTGTTTTTTTAAGTTTTATTTAAGACTTTTGAAGCAATTAATTCAAACAATTACACAATGAAAACAAAGTTTAATGGAATTTTAACGCTTTTATTAGCGTTTGTTGTGCAAATAACTTTTGCGCAAGAAAAAACAATTTCAGGTACTGTTTCCGACGAGTCTGGGCCTTTACCTGGAGTGACTGTGTTAAAGAAAGGGACTTCACAGGGAACAGAAACTGATTTTGACGGAAAATATTCTATTAAAGCTAAAACAGGTGACGTGCTTGTTTTTAGTTTTGTAGGAATGAAAACTACCGAGAGAAATGTAGGTACTTCGAACACAATAAGTGTTACGATGGAAGGCGATAACGTTTTAGATGAAGTTGTTGTTACCGCTTTAGGTATTAAGAGAGAAGCTAAAAGTTTAGGTTTTGCTCAACAACAGGTTAAAGGAGAGCAATTAGCTCAAACAAGAGAAGTTGATGTAAACAATTCTATTGCAGGTAAAGTAGCTGGTGTTCAATTATTGGGTGCCCCTAGTTCTGGTTTTGGAAATGCTTTAATTCGTTTAAGAGGTGAAAGTGACTTATTATATGTTGTAGACGGTGTTAAAATTGACAACTCAGGAGATATTAATGTTGATGACATCGAAACATTAAACGTTTTAAAAGGTAGTGGTGCTACAGCTTTATATGGACCTATTGGTAAAAATGGTGTTGTAGTAATTACAACCAAAAGAGCTAAAGGAGGTAAAGCTCAATTTATTTTAGACCAATCTTTACAAATGTCCAATGTTTATATCTTACCAGAGTACCAAAATGAGTATGGAGGAGGGTATTCACAAACATTTAGAACTGAAAATGGTCAATTAATTCCCAATTATGCTGCTGACGAATCTTGGGGACCTAAGTTAGATGGAAGACTAGTTAGACATTGGGACAGTTGGATTCCAGGATCTGCTGAATATGGAGAATTAAGACCTTGGTCTGCCAATCCAGATAATGTAAGAAACTTTTTTGAAACTGGTTTCACTACTAACACGAGTTTAACCTTTACCAAAGGAGGTGATGGATACAATATTAAAACTATCTTAAGAAATGTTAACATTGAAGGTATTGTACCTAACTCAGAAAGAGATTTAACTCAAATAAGTACAAGTGCTAGCTTTGACTTATCAGATAAGATACAAATTTATACTAATATTAACTACCAATATAGAGAAACTACTAATGACCCTGTAGGTAGATACAATGGTGTTGCTTCAAACTTTAACCAATGGTTCCAGAGACAAGTAGACATGAACCGATTAAGAGATAATTATTTCCAAAACGGGAAGTTTTACACTTGGAACATAAAAAGTACTTCAGATTTAACTCCTCAATATTGGGACTCTCCATATTTTGTAACTAATCAAAACTTAAATTTACAGTTTAAGAATGCAACTTTTGGAAATATCGGTTTAAACTACAAAATAACTGATAATATTACCATAAATGCAGAAGCAAGAAGAACTGTTAACGTTTACAAAAGAAATGAAAGAGTTGCCTTTGGAGGTTTAAATCAAACTAAATTTGAAGAAAGAGAAACGACACGTTCTTCTACAGAATTCTTTGCAATGGCAACTTACAATAAGGATATTACAGATAAATTTGATGTAACTGCCTCTATTGGTACAGAACTAAGAACTGACCAAGAAAGGTATCTTGACGGAGAATCGAGTGGAGGATTAACAATTCCTGGCATCTACAGTGTTGCTACCTCAAAAGACAGACCTGTTTATACTAGATTCGAAGAAAATCAAAAGAACAGAGGTTTATTTGCTACTGCTTCATTTGGATATGATGATATGTTATTTTTAGATGGAACTCTTAGATCTGACTGGAACTCTTCTGCTAACCCAGAAGATAACAGAGTATTAACTTATGGAGGATCATTAAGTTTCATATTTGATAAAGTAATTGAATGGGATGCTTTAAGTTTTGGTAAATTACGTGTAGGTTATGCTGAAGCTCCAGACTTCCCTGAGATTAATGCTACTAAAAATGTATTCCAACAGGGGGGGTCATTTAATGGAACCGTATCTTTATCGCCATCACTTAACCAAGCTAATCCTTTAATTAAAGGAGGTACAAGAAAAGAACTTGAAATAGGTACTGAATTAAAGTTTTTCGGAAATAGATTAGGGATTGACTTCACTTACTTTGATAGAAAAGATGAAGGATTACCTATAGATGTTCCTTTATCAGCTGCTACAGGCTTTGGTTCCTCTACTGTTAACTCTGGTAAATTCTCTTCTAATGGTATAGAAGTAGCTTTAACTGGTACACCTGTGAAAAACGAGAACTTTAGATGGGATACAGGAATTAACTTTTCTACACTAAAGAGAACAGTTGATGAATTATATGTTAACCCAAAAACAGGCGAAGCAATTGAGACAGATGTATTAGTTACTTCATGGAGAGGTTTATCTTTAGAAGCCAGAGTTGGTGATGAATGGGGAGCCTTCTATGGTAGAAAAATTAAGAGAGATGCTAACGGAAATATGTTATTAAACACTTCTGGTCAAATTCAATTCGATCAAAATCAATATTTAGGGAACTTATTACCCGATTTTACTGGTGGTTTTACAAACTCTTTTAACTACAAAGGAATTAACTTATCATTTAGTATTGACTTCCAAAAAGGTGGGAAATTTTTCTCTGTTACCGATATGTTCAACCATTACGCTGGTTTAGGCGCTGGAACTGTAGGAGACAATGCTATAGGAAACCCTGTAAGAGATGCTTTAGTTGCTGCAGATGGTACTATTGTTGATGGCAGTGGCGATCCTTATACTAACTTACCTACTTCTAATACTTCTAACAATACAGGAGGTGTACTTGTAGAAGGAGTAGATTCTACTTCTGGAAGCCCAGTTTCTTACTATGTAAATGCAAAAACATACTGGAATAGTTTATTTGCATTACATGAAAGATGGATTCATGATGCTTCTTATGTTAAATTAAGACAATTATCACTAGGTTATACTTTTGGAGAAAAAGTATTCCAAAACACACCTATAGAAAGTCTTACTGTTAATTTCTTTGCAAATAACTTATGGTTAATTTATTCTGAAATAGATGGCATAGACCCTTCTGAAATAGAAGATTCAAATGGAGGATCTGGAGTTGGAGAAGGATACAGATGGGTTGAAGGTGGTCAGTTACCAAGTAGCAGAACTTTTGGTATGAATATTAAAGTTAAATTTTAATTCAAAATTTAGAAAAAAATGAAAAAAAACGTAATAAAAACTTTAGCTCTTGCTTCTATATTAGCATTAGGCTATAGTTGTGATACATATGATTTTGGTAACACTGATGATAACTTAAATAACCCATCAACTACTGTACCTTCTTCGTTACTTACTTCTGCTCAATCAAAATTAGTTGGAGCATTAAGTTTATCAGGTACAGCTACCCCTTCCTTATATGTACAGCACTTGTCTCAAACTCAATATACTGAGGAATCTAGATACCAGACTATTAATTTTGGTTGGAATATTGTTGGAAGTGGTACCTTGCAACAAGGTAATGTAAATGTATATAACAAGTCTATTTTAGGGCTACAAACAATTATTGATGCAAACACCGATACACCTGCAGAAATGATTTCTTTTGGTTCTAATGCCAATCAAATAGCTGTAGCTAGAATTTTAAAAGCTTATTATTATCAGTGGATGACCGATAGATGGGGTATGTTACCTTATACTGAAGCTTTAGGAGGTATTGATAATCCTAATCCTAAGTATGACACTCAAGAATTTATCTATAAAGATTTATTTAAAGAAGTAGATGCAGCATTAGCTCAAATGGATGGAGGCGCAGGACCTTCTGGTGATATTTTCTTTGGAGGAGATATGGCCAAATGGAAGAAGTTTGCTAATACTTTTAAAATGAATATGGCTATTCGCTTAGCTAAAGTATATCCTAACTCAGGTGATTATGCTGCAACTAAATTTAACGAAGCTATGTCTGGTGCTATTGCTTCTGTAAGTGAAAACATTATGTTTCCTTGTATCGCAGATGATCAATTCGATAATCCATATCAAGATGATTACGTAGATGCAGGTAGAGAGGACGAATGTTTAAGTGATGTTTTAGTTAACAGAATGCAAGCTTTAAATGATCCTCGTTTACCAAAATTCGGGCAGCCTGCTGCTGATACTGGTACATTTGTAGGTTTACGTTATGGATGGGCTGGAGCTGGTACTGTTCCTAATACAGCGGTTTCTTTTATGAATAATACATTAATCAAAGAATCTGAAACCAATCTACCTATGTTTACATATGCTCAGATAGCTTTTAACAAAGCAGAAGCTGTTACTCTTGGTTGGATCTCTGGCGATGCTAAAACTTTTTATGAAGATGGTATTAAAGCATCTATGGAACAATGGGGAGTTACAACTGCTGATGCTACTGCATATTTAGCTGAAACTGATGTAGTTTATAATGCTGGTAATGCAATGAACCAAATAGCTGAACAAAAATGGTTAGCTCTTTTCTATCAACCATATGAAGCTTGGGCTGAGTGGAGAAGATTAGATTACCCAGTATTAACTCCAGCTGTTGATGCTTTGAATGGTACAAATCAAATACCTACAAGACATGGTTACCCTTCTACAGAACCAAGTCAAAATAAGGCTAATTATGATGCTGCAGTTGCTACACAAGGAGCTGATGGTTTATTTACTAAATTATGGTGGGATAAATAATCTACATTGTAAGCAATTTTATAATATTAAACTACCTTTTACAATAAAAGGTAGTTTTTTTTTATATTTATCAAAACAATACTACACAAATGAAAGCTTTAACTATTATATGTCTATTAACACTCATAATTTCTGCACCAACTTTTGCACAAGTTGAGAATATGAATTTTAATCCCCAAATGATTGGTGGCACTTATCAAAACAATACAATTAATTCAAATTCCCTAAATGGCTATGAAAATATTAAAGGCTCTATATATCTCTTTAAAAATTGGTATAACAAATCTACAATTACTTCTGAAACAAATAAAAAATTCACAATTGCCAACCTTAACTACAACTTAAATGATGGTACTTTTATAGCTAAATTATCCAAAGACAGTGTTTATGTTTTTCAAAACATAAAAAGTGTAAAAATGAATAACTTTCTTTTTGTCAAGCTAGAAAGCGGTTTTTATGAACAATTAGTTAATGGTAAAAAATTAAACCTTTATAAAAAACACTCTGGAAAATTAAAAAAACCTATTTTTAACAAAATGACAAATCAACAAATTAAAGCTGCTGAATTTGTTAAAACTGAGGAATATTTTTATTTATATAAAAACGATCAGTTAAAAGAACTGAAACTTAAAAAAGCTTCTATCTTAAAATTAATGTCAACACATAAGAATACAATAAAAAAATACACTAAAGAAAATCGATTATCTTTTAAAAAGGAAAGTGATATCGTTAAAATTTTCAAGCAGTATAATAAACTAAAATAAAAACAATTATAAACATTAACTTAACAACTTCTAATTATGAAAAAGCTAATTTATTTAACATTTTTTATTTACACTCTTACTGCTAAGTCACAAGGAGGTAAACTAACACTTGCTAGTCAAAGCCCTAAAGCTGAAATCCAAAGGCCAATGTTCTTTAATCCACAAATGATTGGAGGTAGTCTCCAAAACACCAATGTTAGAACATATAATAAAATGGATGTTTTTAAAGGTGTTAAAGGTTCTTTTTATCTCTATGACCACTGGAATAATACATCAACAATAATATCACATTCAGATAAAAGATATATCATTAAAAACCTAAATTTTGATTTAGATGAAGAAAAATTTTTATCAAAAATATCAAATGATAGTGTATATATATATCAAAATTTAAAAAAAGTAATTATAGGTAAAAAATCTTTCATTGATATAAATGATAAATTTTACGAAGAGGTTTGTCATGGAAAAATTAACCTGTTAAAAAATTATTCAGGAAAATTAAAAAAAGCAGTTATCAATAAGATGACTAACCAACAAGTAAAACCTGCTGAATATATAAAAGTCACTAAATTATATATATATAAAGATGATATACAATCTTTAAAAAAAATTAAACTCAAAAAATCTAGTATAAACAATTTGTTTTCAGACAAAAAAGAACTCATACTTTCTTATATCCAAAAGAATAAATTGTCTTACGGCAAGGAAAGTGATTTTTTAAAAATGATTGATTACTTTAACTCTTTATTCCCTATGGATTCTGAGTAACTTCATCTTTAAAAAAACAATTCCATGCCCATAAATCGGCAGTATAAAAACTTGGAGAAGTTAAACGACTACCTATGTTAGATCCTGTAATAGCTTCTCCAAAAATATTCCATTCATTACCTCTTTCATCACTCAAAATAATTGGGAAATTGTTTACCACTTTCAAATTACTACCTGATGGTATATAAAATACAGAAAAGACCTCCTTATCAATATCTCCATAAACAACAACCTCTCTTCCATTTACATTAGTCTTTTTAATTTTAGTTTTATTAAAATCAGTAAAAGAAAACAACTCAACTTTTCTTTCAATTCCTTCACTAATAATACCTAAATATTTTTTTGAACCAGCATTAGAAACACTTTCATATGAATAAAGTTTTGCTTCTTTTTTTAATAAATTATGATAATAAACGTCAGCTTCAGGAAAATATTTTTTTACAGTCTTCCATGTAGTTTCAATAGAAAAAACATCCTTAATACCTAAACTTAAGTCATTACCCTTTATTCCTGACACCAACATTTGCGACCAAAAAGTTTTATCATCTTCTTTACTTGTCAACACCAAATTATCTTTGTACAAATAACCAGAGGCAAACATATTAAACTCCTTACCATTAATGTTTTTTTGAAAACAAATGCCACTTTTAGTTTGCGGACAATAACTAGCAACATATTTAAGTCCTTCTATTTCATCATTAACAACTTCTGAATAATTTAAATATATATAAGGGAATACTCTTATCTTTCCTTTATTACTAAACATTAAAACCAATTCATTATCAGATACAGTATCAAATTCGGAAGGCTTCTTAAATTTAGGTGAATCTATAAGTTCAAATGGAGCTCCCTCTTTCACCAAGCTCTCATCAACTAACCATTGATTATTTTCGTTATTAAAATCATTGATAATCCCACTTTCTTTTTCATTCGAACACGAAAGATTTATCATCAAAACTAGTAAAAACAAATATCTCATAACTTTCTATGGTTTAATGGTTAGTCAAAAAAAACAACATAAACTTACGTAATATACAAAACTTTATTTCTTACTACTTTAACCACTCACTTCTTCTAAAATAAAATCAGTAATTTTGCTGCCTAAATTAACTTTAATTTTTGCATGGAAATAATATCAGGACTTAATACAGAAAAGAAAAAGTTTAAATATTGGGGTAAGGGATCAGAATTCGCTCTTATTTATTTTAAAAATATTTTTCTAACAATAATTACCTTAGGACTATACTATCCTTGGGCTAAAGTAGAATTACTAAAATACCACTATCAATCCACTGAATTAGGTGACTCTAGATTCACTTTTCATGGAACAGGAAAGGAAGTTTTTAAAGGTTTTATCAAAGTTTACGCTATTTTTTTTATTCTTTATGCATTTCTATTATATGGTGTTCAATCGCATAATCAAACAATTGTGTTTTCTGTATTAGGACTCTTCTACTTAATTTTTATTATTTTAATCCCATTTGCTATACATGGAGCTGCACGTTACCGTTCTTCAAGGAGTTCTTGGAAAGGAATTCATTTTAAATATTTAGGAGATAGAATGGAATTATTCTGGAAATGTATAACCGGTACACTTTTAACTATACTAACTTTAGGTATCTATGGAGCTTGGTTTCAAGTTGAAATTAGAAAATATATTCTTAGTCATTTACGATTTGGAAATCTTTCATTTGATTTTAAAGGTAAAGGTGAAACTCTTTTTTGGATAAATTTAAAGTTTGTTTTATTGGTATACATTACATTAGGGATTTATTCTTTTTGGTACATTAAAAACCTATGGAAGTTTTATGCTGATAATACTGAGGTAACTCAAGATGGGAAGAAAGTTAATTTTAAATTAAACATGAAACCTGGAGATGTGTTTGAGTTAATGGTAGTTAATTTTCTTTTAATTATTTTTACTTTTGGTATTGCCACACCATGGGTAGCCGTTAGAACCTTTAAGTTTGTTTTTAGTTTTTTAGAAATTGAAGAAGGGTTAGATACTGATACAATTCAACAAGCTTCTTATGATGATTATGATGACGCAAGTGGTGATGATTATTTAGACTTTTTAGACTTAGACCTTCTTTAATGTCCTACAATGTTGTTTTTTTTGATGGCAAAAGCTCTAAATCTAATAAAGCTTCACTCTCAATAAGATTAAACACTTGGGAAATTGGCTATAGTGATGAACTAGGAAACTATAATCAAATTGTGTGGCAAATCTCAAAAATAAAGAGATCTGAAGTTTATACTGGAGATATTGTCACATTTACATATGGTAAAACATTTCCTTTTCAAAAAGTAGAAAGTAAAGACCTCAATTTTATAGAATATATTAGGAATAATGAAGGTTCAAATTTAAATGGCAAACTAGATACTTTTTTACATAAATCAATTCATAAATCTATAGCCGTAATACTTGTTATTATTTTTTCATTTGCTTTAGCTATGCATATGTATATTATACCAGCTGTTGCGGTTAACTTCACAACCAATTTGAGTAAACAAAATGTTGTCAGCTTTGGTGAATACGTTTTTAATCTACTCTCAAATGACCTAGATATAAATGATAAAAAAACAAAAAAGCTACAAGACTTTGTTGATCAGTTGGAAATAAAAAGTAATTTTCCTATAAAAATCTATGTATCAAACAATGAAGAATTAAATGCTTATGCTATTTCCGGTGGAAAAATTATAGTTCATTCAGGATTATTAGACAAAATAAAAACTGAACATCAATTAGCTGCTTTAATTGGTCATGAAGTTTCCCAT
This sequence comes from Tenacibaculum sp. 190524A02b, assembly GCF_964036645.1. Lineage (NCBI taxonomy): Bacteria > Pseudomonadati > Bacteroidota > Flavobacteriia > Flavobacteriales > Flavobacteriaceae > Tenacibaculum > Tenacibaculum vairaonense. The sequence continues at coordinate 2,453,254 of NZ_OZ038525.1, forward strand.
ATAGAAAACAGGCATGCTTTAAAAAACCTGTCAAGAACTATTGCAAGCACTGTATTTATTTCTACCCTTTTTGGAGATGTTAATAGTGTTACTGCTATTCTTGCTGATAATGCTCATTTATTTTCTCAACTGTCATATTCTAGAGAATTGGAAAAAGAAGCTGATATATACGGCATAGAAACTATTCGGAATAACCATTTAGACCTTAATGGAATGCCTCAACTATTTCAGTTATTAAAAGAGCATAGTAATTTTGACACTCCTACTTACTTTAGTAGTCATCCAGAACTTAAAGACAGAATTGAATATTCTACAAAAATAGCCGAACAACAAAATCATAAAATAGAAAATAAACGTTTAAAACAAATGTGGATTGAACTATATCAATACATCCACAAAGAAGATATTACAGAACAAAATGACTAAACATATTATAATAACTGGAACAAGTAGAGGTATTGGTTTTGAATTGGCTCAACAATTTGCAAAAGAAGGACATCAAGTTTTAGCTTTATCTAGAAATACAGAATCTTTACTTACTATTAATCATCCTAATATTACAGCTATTTCAGTAGATTTAGCCTCTGATTCTGACATAGAAAAAGCTTCTACCTTTGTCAAAAACAATTGGCCTAAGGTTGATATTCTAATCAACAATGCTGGTAAATTAATAAACAAACCTTTTTCAGGTTTAACTAAATCTGATTTTGAAGAGGTCTATAAAGTAAATGTTTTTGCCGTAGCGGAATTAACTAAAAATATACTTCCTTTTATGACCAAAGGAAGCCATGTTGTAACCATAAGTAGTATGGGAGGTATCCAAGGAAGTATAAAGTTTCCTGGTTTGGCAGCTTATAGTTCTGCTAAAGGAGCTGTTATTACACTTTCTGAATTACTTGCTGAAGAATATAAAGAAGCTGGAATTTCTTTTAATGTTTTAGCTCTTGGTGCTGTTCAAACAGAAATGCTAGAAGAAGCTTTCCCTGGTTATATTGCTCCTACTTCAGCTAAAGAAATGGCTGATTATATTTTCAACTTTTCTTTAACAGGTAATAAGTTTTATAATGGAAAAGTTTTACAAGTATCTAGCACAACCCCATAACTAAAAAATAATTTGTCATTAAAAAAATACATTCCTGAAAAAGCTGTCCCTCTTGCTGAATATTTAATTCAACAACATCAAATAAATTTAAAAGTAGTTGGACAACGTCAAACCAAACATGGTGATTTTCGTAGATTACCTAATGGAAAAATGCTTATTACTGTTAATAACAATTTAAATCCATATCAGTTTTTATTAACTTTAGTTCATGAAATAGCACACCATGTTACGTATCAAAAATTTGGAAGAGTTCAACCCCATGGAAAAGAATGGAAAACAGTTTTTCAACATTTAATGCTTCCTTTTTTAAAACCCGAAATATACCCTTTAGAAATATTACCTTTTCTAGCTAATTATTTAAAAAACCCTAAAGCTAGTACTGATACTGATGTAAAATTATCATTAGCTTTGCGAGGCGGTATGGCTGAGTCAGGAAAGAATTTTATCTTTGAAGTCCCAAACGGAAGTATTTTTCAGTTTAAAAATACGTTATATAAAAGAGGAAGTAAACGAAGAACACGTTATGAATGCTTAAATCTAAACAACAAACGCGTGTATCTTTTCAATCAAAATGCAGAAGTACTACTTATTGAGTAGCTTAAAAACATAAAATATGAATACTAATTATTACGCTGTAATTATGGCTGGTGGTGTTGGGTCTCGGTTTTGGCCTGTAAGCACAAAGCAGTTTCCAAAACAATTCCATGATATGCTAGGAACTGGTGAGTCATTAATTCAGAAAACCTTTCAAAGAATTAATCAACTTATTCCCTTAAGTAATGTTTTAATTGCTACCAATGAACTTTACGAAAACTTAGTTTTAGAACAGTTACCTAAACTAAATAAAAACCAGCTGCTATTAGAGCCAGCTATGCGTAATACCGCTCCATGTATTTTGTATGCTGCCTTAAAGATTTATAATCAAAATCCTGATGGAATCATGTTAGTAGCACCATCTGATCATTGGATAGAAAATGAAACTAATTTTTTAAATAGTATTGAAACTTCTTTCAAAGCTTGTGAAAAGGAAGACATTCTTATGACATTAGGTATTCAACCCGATTTTCCTAATACTGGTTATGGATATATACAATTTGATAAAGAAGAAGGAACTATTAAAAAAGTAAAAAACTTTACTGAAAAACCTAATTTAGAAAAGGCTAAAACTTTTTTAGCTAGCGGTGACTATCTTTGGAATGCTGGAATATTCATTTGGTCTGTTAAAAGTGTTTTAAACGCTTTTAAAGAACACTTACCTGAAATGTTTACTATAATGAATAGCACAGAATATAATACCGATAATGAACATGACTTTATTTTAAAGAATTATGAAGCTTGTGAAAACATTTCAATTGATTTTGGAATTATGGAGCGTGCTAACAATGTACATGTTTTACCCGTTAATTTTGGGTGGAATGATTTAGGCACTTGGGGATCATTATATAATAAGCTTGATAAAAATGAGCAGCAAAATGCTATTGTAGGAGCTCAAACTATATTTAAAGATGCTAATGGGAATATGGTTAGAACCCAAAATGGTAAAAAGGTAATTATTCAAGGTTTAAGCGATTTTATCATTGTAGAAAAAGAGGATGTTTTGTTAATATGCCCTAAAAAAGATGAACAAGATATAAAACAAATTTCCCAAGAAGCTAAAGCTATTTTTGGAGATGATATTGTATAAAAAATCCGAAGCTAATACTTCGGATTTTTTTTATAATATTTATTCACTACTGTTTCAAAAAAGGGATAATAATAATCAGTCAAATAAGTTCCTCTCTTCTCTCCTAATGTTTTTTCATTTTTATCAATTACTAAAACCATAGGAAAAGAGTTTTTATATTTATTTTTTAGTTTTTCATTTTCTATTCTAGCTGCATTAGTTACCAAATCTTTATTTCTAGGAAAATTCGCCATATATAAAATTAAATTTTTATCTGCATACTCCTTAAATTTTAAGGTATGAAATAACTCTTTATCTAACCTAATACAAGGCCCACACCAATCTGAACCTGTAAAGTATATCAATAGTGGTTTATTTTCTTTTGCAGCTTTAGCTAAAGCATTAGTGTAAGTTGATTCCCAATTTATATTAATTAAACTATTTTCAACTTCTTGTGAAGTTACCAATGAAGTACTAATTAATAGAACAAGAGTTAGAATTACTTTCTTCATTTCAGACTATTTTCAACTATTTATAGTTATCAAAAACAATACCAAATTTACAACTTTATCTATTAACATAACTGTTTATTAAACTATTAAATTCATTTTGTTTTTCTAAAAAAACACTTTCTATACTTAGGTAATATAAATTATCTATTTTATTTTCTAGTCTAACAAAATCTTTTTCTGTAGTTAAAAGGATTTTTTCATTTCCTTTAATAGCATCATATTTCTTTATAATTTTTTCAATGTCAGCTTGTGTAAAATTATAATGGTCTGGAAATGGCAAATGTTTAAACTTAATTTCTTTTAAAGTTAAAAAATCCAATAATGGTTTGGGATTGGCTATTCCTGTTATTAATAGTAACTCTTTATTTTTTAATTTATCAACTAGTATTTCTTTTTTTCCATTTATGTTTTCTTCATATAATATACCTGTAAAATATACTTGTTGGTGTTTTAGTGGCTTTATTTTTTTTATTATAGTTTGTTTTAAATCTTCTGATAAATTATTAGGACATTTTGTTATAATTATCATATTTGCCCTTTTAGCACCTCTCCTACCTTCTCTTAAATTACCTGTTGGTAATATAAAATCATCTACAAATAAATCATCAAACTTAGTTAATAGTATATAAAAACCTGCTTTTACTTTCCTATGTTGAAATGCATCATCTAATAAAATTACTTCAGGCTTTTCTGGTAATCTTAACAACTTATTTATCCCATTTGTTCTATTTGCATCAACGGCTACTTTAATTTCTTTACCATATTTTTTATAAAACTGTAAAGGCTCGTCTCCTACATCTTCAACAGAATGTTTATTATTAACTAGTAAGAATCCTTCTGTTTTTCGTTTATAACCTCTACTTAGTGTAGCAACTCTGTAATCATTTTTTAACAAACGAATTAAATATTCAATTTGGGGAGACTTACCTGTTCCTCCAACACTCAAGTTTCCTACAGCTATAATTGGTATCTCAAATTTATTTTCCTTGAAAATATTGTAATCATATAACAAATTACGAATTGTTGTTACTAAGTCATACACCAAGGCAATTGGGAATAGTAAAAATCGAATAAATTTCATTAGAACGAAAGTAATTAAAAATCTTAACTTTGATACTTCATTTTACTCTTATAAAGTATACCATGAAAATACGAGAAATTACAAACTACATAGAAAAGCTTGCTCCTCTTCCTTATGCTGAAGATTTTGATAATGTAGGCTTGTTAATAGGTGAATATACAACCGAAGTAACTGGAGTTTTAGTAACGTTAGATACCTTAGAAAAAACGATATATGAAGCTATTGAAAAAAATTGCAATCTAATAATTAGCTTTCATCCAATTATTTTTAGCGGTTTAAAAAAGCTTAATGGGAATAATTATGTAGAAAGAGTAGTTTTGAAAGCTATTCAAAACAATATTGCTATTTATGCTACACATACTGCTTTAGATAATGTAAAAAATGGTGTTTCAGCCAAAATGAGTGAAATTTTAGGGCTGCAAAACTTAAAGACATTAATCCCTAAAAAAGGAATCATAAAAAAACTAACTACTTATGTTCCCACGTCAAAAGCTAACACATTGAGAAATGTTCTTTTTGATGCTGGTGCTGGAAATATTGGTAATTACGATAATTGTTCTTTCAATATAGTTGGAAAAGGTAGTTATAGAGGAAATGAGAATTCTAATCCAACTATTGGGAAAAAAGGAGATTTAATGTTTGAAGAAGAAACTTGTATTTCTATAACTTTCGATGGTTACCTAGAAAGTAAAATAGTAGCTACTTTATTAAAAGAACACCCTTATGAAGAAGTTGCCTATGAAATAGTAACACTAAACAATGCTAATCAAAATGTAGGAATGGGAATGATTGGTGAATTAGAAAGTTCTTTAGATGAAATAAGCTTTTTAAAACTAGTAAAGAAAATATTTAAAACAGATTGTGTAAGGCATTCTGAATTTATAAATAAACCTATAAAAAAAGTAGCTGTACTAGGAGGCTCAGGAAGTTTTGCTATTAATAATGCCATAAAATCTAATGCAGACGCTTATATTAGTGCTGATTTCAAGTATCATGAGTTTTTTAAAGCTGAAGGTAAAATACTTTTAGCTGATGTTGGACATTATGAGAGTGAACAATTTACAAAAAACCTTTTGGTTGATTATCTTAGCAAAAAATTTAGTACTTTTGCAATTATTTTAAGCGAAGAAAGTACGAATCCAATACACTATATTTAAAAGATGGCAAAAAAAGACGTAACGGTAGAAGAGAAATTAAGAGCACTGTATGACTTACAGTTAATCGATTCTCGAATTGATGAAATTAGAAACGTTCGTGGTGAATTACCTCTAGAAGTTAACGATTTAGAAGATGAAGTTGCCGGATTAAACACCAGACTTTCTAACCTAGCCTCTGATGTTAGTAACTTAGAAACAGATATTTCTAATAAAAAACAAGCTATTACTGAATCAAAAGCTTTAATAACTAAATATACTGAACAACAAAAAAACGTTCGTAATAACCGTGAGTTTGATTCTTTATCAAAAGAAATTGAATATCAAGAATTAGAAATTCAATTATCTGAGAAAAGAATTAAAGAGTATAAAGCAAAAATAGCTCAGAAAAATGAGGTTATTTCTGGAACCAAAGGTAAATTAACTAAACAAGAGTCTCATTTAAAGCACAAAAAAAATGAGCTTGACGCTATTTTAAAAGAAACAGAAAAAGAAGAACAATTATTAAAAGAAAAGTCTGAAGAGTTCTCTCAATCTATAGATCGTCATTTGTTAACTGCTTACAATAGAATTCGTAATAAAGTAAAAAATGGTTTAGCAGTTGTTTCTATTGAACGTGGAGCTGCTGGTGGATCTTTTTTTACCATTCCTCCTCAAGTACAGTTGGAAATAGCTAATCGTAAAAAAATTACTATTGATGAGCATAGTGGACGTATTTTAGTTGACGCTGCTTTAGCTGCCGAAGAGCGTGAGAAAATAGATAGTTTATTTTCTTCTTTCTAGAAAATAAATTTTAAAGAATAACACAATATAAAAAGCTCAATCTTTTATAAAAGATTGAGCTTTTTATATTAAACCGAAAAGAAAAATATTCTACTCTTCTCTTAAAAACTGCTCTTTATAAGCTGCTTTTTTAACCTCTGCTCTTCTTGCAACTGATGGCTTTGTATATTGCTTTCTTTCTCTTAATTGTTGTAAAATTTTAACGTCTCTAAACTTACGCTTATAACGTTTTAAAGCTCTATCAATATTTTCACCATCTTTTACTATAATTTTTAACATATATCTAATTTTAATTTATATCACGCTTCTTAAAGTTTCAATTTTGCTCTAAAACTATATAGATTTTAGTAAAATTCTATATAGTTGTACATCTAACCTTTACCTAATGGTAGATTAAACTTAATTCATAAAAAGAAAAATTTATTATTAAACTTTGAAAATAAGTTATATAACTAGAATTATGATAAATGCTTATTTCGCAGACATTCCCCTCTTTAAGGATAGAACCTAAATGAAGGTGCAAAGTTATTGTTTATTTAGTTATCAACCAAATAAATAATAAACCTCAATCTTTAAAGATTGAGGTTTATTATTTATATTATAAAATACTTATTAAATAGTCTCTCCTAATTCTTTTAATTTAGAGGTATTTTCTGCAAGCATTAATTCATCTATAATTTTTTGGATATCTCCATTCACTATATTTTGTAAATCATATAATGTCAAGCCAATTCTATGATCAGTTACTCGTCCTTGAGGGTAATTATATGTTCTAATCTTGGCAGAGCGGTCTCCTGAAGTTACCATGGAACCTCTTTTAGCGGCATCTTCTGCTTGCTTTTTTGCCAACTCTAAATCATATAAACGAGAACGTAATACTTTAAATGCCTTCTCTTTATTCTTATGTTGTGACTTTTGATCTTGACATTGCGCTACTAAACCTGTTGGAATATGTGTTAAACGCACAGCAGAATACGTAGTATTCACCGACTGACCTCCTGGTCCAGATGAACAGAAATAATCAATACGTACATCTTTAGGATTTATCTCTACATCAAATTCTTCAGCTTCAGGAAAAACCATGCATGTAGCTGCTGAAGTATGAACACGCCCTTGAGTTTCTGTCTGTGGTACTCGTTGCACACGATGTACACCAGCCTCAAACTTTAAAGTCCCATAAACATCTTCTCCTGATACTTCAAATTGAATTTCCTTAAAACCACCGTTAGTCCCTTCACTATAATCTACCACAGATACATTCCAACCTTTACCTTCACAATATTTAGAATACATTCTAAATAAGTCTCCAGCAAATATACTAGCCTCATCACCTCCTGTACCTGCTCTTAATTCCACAACAGCATTTTTAGAATCTTCAGGATCTTTAGGTATTAATAAAAACTTTATTTCCTCTTCTAAAGTAGGAATACGACCTTTAGCTTCATCCATTTCCATTTTAGCCATTTCTACCATTTCCGCATCACTCCCATCAGCTATAATTTCCTTAGCTTCATCAATAGTATTTAAAAGCCCTTCATACTCTTTAGCCTTTTTAACTACCTTACCTAAATCCTTATATTCTTTATTTAATTGCACATAACGCTTTTGATCAGTAATTACATCTGGTTGAATAATTAAATCAGAAACCTCATCAAAACGTTGTTTTACTATCTGTAATTTGTCTAGCATTGTATCTTTTCTTGGAGTGCGAATTTACGATTTTTCTTAAAATTAAACACATAACAAACTATTTAAAATATCTAACCATCATACAATTTAAGGTAATTCACTCTTCTTTTTCAAATGTAAATTAATTTATTTTTAACATTATTACTTTCTAGATTAATAGTATTACTATTATTTTTGCGATAAATATTTTCACATATGAAAAGATTACTTTCGAATATAAAAATTGACATTCCAGAAGGAATTTATATAAAAGACCCTGAATCTTCTAGTTTAGGTAAAAAAATTATTAGCAATAGCATAATACTTATTGAAGAAATTGGATTTGAAAGATTTAATTTCAAAAAACTTGGCACCTCAATAGGCTCAAATGAAAGTTCAATTTATAGATATTTTGAAAGTAAACATCATTTATTAATTTACTTAACTGCCTGGTACTGGGGATGGTTAGAATACCTATTAGTTATTGAAACCTACAGCATTAGCAACTCTAAAGATAAATTGATAAAGGCTATTGAAGTAGTTACTAGAACAACAAAACAGGACAATAATTATGGACATATAAATGAAGTTTTGTTAAATAAAATTGTTATTAATGAAAATTCTAAATCTTATTTAACAAAAGATGTTGATAATGAAAATAAAGAAGGTTTCTTCTTGCCTTATAAACGAGTAGTTAGACGTTTGTCAGAGATAATATTAGCCTATAACAACAATTATAAGTATGCTTTAAGTCTTGCAAGCACCCTTACTGAAAGTGGCCTACATCAACATTTTATAAAATTACATTTTCCTTCTATCACAAGTTGTAATGCTAACATTACACCAACTAGTTTTTTAACTGATTTAATTTTAAAGACACTTACAAATGACTAACCCTCCTCTTTCTCCTTGGACTAGATTCTTAGGATTAATAAAACTTGAAAGGAAAGATTTTTTACAGATAGCCTATTTTGCCGTATTTGAAGGAGTGGTAGCGTTATCATTGCCTTTAGGAATACAGGCCATTATAAATTTACTTCAAGGAGCACAAATATCAGCTTCTTGGATTATTTTAATTATCCTTGTAACCTTTGGCGTTGCTTTCTCTGGCGCATTAAAACTAATGCAAATGCGAATTATAGAAACTATTCAGCAACGAATTTTCACTAGAGCTTCATTTGAATTAAGTTATCGCTTACCAAAAATAAAAATGAGTGAACTTAGAAATTATTATTTACCTGAATTGGCTAATCGTTTCTTCGACACTTTAACTATTCAAAAAGGACTTGCTAAAATATTAATTGATGTACCGTCAGCATTTTTACAAATAATTTTTGCTTTAGTACTTTTATCATTTTACCATCCGTTTTTTATTTTCTTTGGGTTATTACTAATTCTATTAATTTATGGTGTGTTTAAATATACAGCTCAAAAAGGATTAGATACTAGTTTAATTGAATCTAAAAATAAATATAAAGTTGCACACTGGCTTCAAGAAATAGCTAGAACAGTAATTAGTTTTAAGCTATCTGGAAAAACAAATTTAGCTTTAGATAAAAGTGATAATCTTGTAAGTGATTATTTAAAGTCTAGAGAGAATCATTTTAAAATATTGGTTATTCAATTTATTCAAATGATAGGTTTTAAAGTGTTAGTAACAGCTGGACTATTACTTATTGGTGGTTTTTTAGTTCTAAACCAAAAAATGAATATTGGTCAATTTGTTGCAGCAGAAATCATTATTCTTTTAGTAATTACTTCTGTTGAAAAATTAATTGTTGGCTTAGAGTCTTTTTACGATGTGCTTACTTCTATAGAAAAGCTTGGACAAGTTGTTGATAAACCTTTAGAACCTCAAGAAGGAGAAATCATCACAAATGGAAATCCTATTACTATTGAACTTCAAAATGCAAGTTATAAAGTAAAAGAGGTTAATAATCCAATTTTAAATGATATTTCTTTAACTATTACTCCAAAAGATAGAGTATTTATTGAAGGCGCTAGTGGTAGCGGTAAATCAAGTTTACTACAGCTTATTTCAGGTGTTATTCTACCTACTTCTGGCTATCTATACATTAACAATCTATCAATATCAAGCTTATTAATTAATAATTATCGAGCTAATTTAGGACTTTCCTTATCTGAAGAAACTCCTTTTGAAGGAACCATACGTGAAAATATAACGTTTGGAAATACTGATATTACAGATGATGAAATTTATAAGATCCTAAATTGTGTAGGGTTAACTGACTTTATCAAACAACAACCTAAAGGGCTTAACACTTTCTTAAAACCAGAGGGTAAACAAATAGCCTACACAACCGCTAAAAAAATAGTTTTAGCAAGAGCTATTGCTAAAAAACCTAAGGTTTTAATTCTTGAAGATCCTCTAGATCAATTTAGGAAAGAAGTAACTCAAAACATCATAAACTTCTTAACGGATCCTTCTCAATCTTGGAGTTTAATTGTAGTTAGTAACAATCAAGCATGGAAAGAAAAATGTAACAAACATATTCTTTTGGAAAAAGGTGGTATTAAAAAGTTTAAATCGTAAATGCTATGCTAAACATTTCAAAAAATAAAATCTCAGAATATATAGACATCACTTCATTTAAATCTGGAAGTGAAATTTTCACCAAAGAGTACCATAAGCGGTTTAAACGCTTCTTATTATACATTACTCTATTTTTATTTATTGTTTTATTCTTACCATGGACTCAAAACATTACAAGTAAAGGAAATGTGACTACGTTAAAACCAAGTCAAAGACCTCAAACATTACAATCTCAAATACCTGGACGTATTGAAGAGTGGTTTGTAAGAGAAGGTGAATTAGTTAAAAAAGGAGACACTATACTTCGTATATCTGAAATAAAAAGTGAGTACTTTGACAATAAACTAGCTGAGCGAACAGGTGATCAAATTAATGCCAAATCTTCTTCTGTAAATGCTTACAAAAACAAAGTTATTGCTTTACAACAACAAATAGTAGCATTACAAAAAGAACGCTCTTTAAAATTAGCACAAGCTAAAAACAAACTTACTCAATCTCATTTAAAAGTTAAAAGTGATAGTATTGACTTAGAAGCTATCAAAATAAAATCTTCCATTGCAAAAACCCAATTTGAAAGAACTGTCTCTCTTCAAAAAGAAGGTCTTAAAGCTGTAAAAGATGTTGAAGAAAAACGCTCAAAATTTCAAGAAGCTAATGCTAAATTAATTTCCCAACAAAATAAATTACTTACTTCTAGAAACAATATTATAAATGCCGAGCTTACTATTTCTACATTAAAAGCTAGTTATGCAGATAAAATTTCTAAAGTACAAAGTAATTTATTTTCTGCACAGTCTAGTGCTTTTGATAGTGAAGCTCAAGTTTCAAAACTTGAAACTAACTTAGCTAACTACAAAAGAAGAGGAAGTTTATTATTTGTTACCGCTCCTCAAGATGGATATATAAATAAAGCTATTAAATCTGGAATTGGAGAAACATTTAAAGAAGGTGAACAGTTGGTAAGTATTATGCCTGCCAATTATGAGTTAGCAGTTGAAATGTATGTTAGACCTATTGACTTACCTCTAATCCATATTGATGAAATGGTTAGAGTTCAGTTTGATGGATGGCCTGCCATAGTTTTTAGTGGATGGCCAAATGTTTCTTACGGTACTTATGGAGCTAAAGTTATTGCTATTGAAAACTTTATTAGTACAAATGGTATGTATCGAGTTTTATTAGCCCCTGATAAAGACGCAGAACCTTGGCCTAAAGCTATAAGAATAGGTTCTGGCGCTAGAACTATTGCTTTACTTGAAAATGTACCTATTTGGTATGAGTTATGGAGGCAAATTAATAGCTTCCCTCCTAATTTTTACCAACCTGAAACTACAATAAATTCAACATCTAAAAAGAAAAAATAATGAAAAAGTTTTTATCCTTTTTATTATTTATTAGCACAGTTACTATTGCTCAAACTCCAGATATTTTAAGTCTTGAAGAATATATAGGCTATGTAAAAAAATACCATCCTATTTTAAAACAGGCTCAATTAATTACTAGTAATGGAGAAGCTAAACTTTTAAAGGCTAGAGGTGCATTTGACCCCAAAATTGAGGTAGACTATAATCGTAAAAAATTTAAAAAATCTGAATATTACAATAAATTGAATACTACTTTTAAAATACCTACTTGGTACGGTATTGAATTTAAAGCTAATTATGAGACTAATTCTGGTATTTATCTAAACCCTGAGTTAAAAACTCCTAAAAATGGTTTGTATAGTGCTGGAGTATCTATTTCTTTAGCAAGAGGCTTACTTACTAATAAGCGTATGGCTACTTTACGAAAAGCCAAACTATACAACAAGCAATCTATAGAACAACAAAAGTTAGCTATAAATCAAATTTTATTTGATGCTATTAACGTTTATTTTAAATGGTTAAAAAACTATCAAACACAATCTGTTTATGGTGATTATTTAACAAATGCAAAAGTAAGATTAACTAATATTAAAAAGAGTTTTTACGCTGGAGACAAACCAGCTATTGACACCTTAGAAGCTAACATTAATTACAAAAATAGAGTTTTAGATTTAGAGAAATCTAAATTAAGTTATACAAAATCTAAATTAGAGCTTTCTAATTTTTTATGGTTAAATAATAACCTTCCTCTGGAATTAAAAAACTCTATAATTCCTGATATAAACACCTTAACTATTATCGATACGGTTTTAGATTCATCTATCTCTAAAGCTTTGAACTTTAACATAGAAGTACACCCAAAGTTAAAACAACTAAATTTAAAGAAAGAAAGTTTATTAATTGAAAAAAGATTACAACTTAACAAATTATTACCTAAAGTAGATCTACAATACAACTTCCTTTCTGCAGACTACAGAAATATTAATTCTTTTAACACTTCTAACTATAAAGGTGCACTCCAAATTAGTTTCCCTCTATTTTTAAGAAAAGAACGTGGTAATTTAAAGCTAGCTAAACTTAAAGTTAAGGATATTGATTTTGACATTACTGCTACTAAAGTGGCTTTACAAAATAAAATTAAAGCTACTATTACTGAAATTAATTCTTATAATGAACAAAATAGGATTTTAAATGACCTTGTTAATGATTATAGTACTATAGTAAATAGTGAAGAAAGAAAGTTTTCTTTAGGTGAAGGTTCCCTATTCCTTATTAATTATAGAGAAGTTAAATTAATTGAGAGTAAACTCAAACTCATTAAAACTCAAAATGAGTTATTCATAGCTAAGTCTACTTTGGTTCAACTTCTAAATAACTTTAAAGTTTAAGTATCTATTATTAGATATAAAAAAACCTGAACTCACATTCAGGTTTTTTATAACCAAACTTAGTATAAAACTAACTACTACTATTTAAAAACTATACTTTTCTATTTTTTTAAAAGCTCTCCTTTCAGGGGTGTCTTTTCAGACCGCATATACAAGGGAAATCTTACTCAGAGAGACTTTAGGTGTTTATACCTTTGTATAAACTAGGGAAAACAAACTATATTATACAATGAAAACTCAGCTTAACAACAAAACCATTTTAAACTGATTTTCAGTTATTTGACACATTTTTTTTCATTAAGTCACTTCTTTTGTAAAAAACATTAAAAAAACCTTGAACTCTCACTCAAGGCTTTTTATAACCAAACTTAGTATAAAAACTAACTACTACTATTTAAAAACTATACTTTTCTATTTTTTAAAACTCTCTTTTCAGGAGCACCTTTTCAGATTACATTATACTAGGGAAATCTTACTCAGAGAGTATTTAAGGGTTTATATTTATTAGGGAAAAACAAACTATAAACTACTAATATTAACTATTCTAATGATCGTTTTAAAACTTGAAACAAATTATTTGTTTATTACTTACATTTATATGACACATTTTTTTCTACTAGGTCACATCCTTACAAAGAAAAACTTTACTACATAACCAACATACTTGTTTTATTTTATCTCCAAATAATGACTAAAAAAGAATTAAGATTAGAACAATAGTATAAACTGGTTTAATTTCATCTTCAAAAACACCTAATAAAAAAGACCTTGAATATTCATCCAAGGCCTTTTTGTCTAACCAAACTTAGTATAAAAACTAACTACTACTATTTTAAAAACTATATTTTTTTCTTTATTAAAAGCTCTCTTTTCAGGAATGTCTTTTCAGACCGCATATACAAGGGAAATCTTACTCAGAGAGACTTTGGGTGTTTATACATTTTGTATAAACTAGGGAAAAACAAACTATAATTAATTATAATTATATCTTTAATGAACTTGTAAAAAACTTTAAAACTATTACTTTGTTTTTGTTTTCATTTATATGACACTTACTTTTCTAAGAAGTCACATAAAAGTTAATTTTTATTTTCTTTTAATTCTTTTTAAAAAGACCTTGAACATATATCCAAGGCCTTTTCGTCTAACCAAACTTAGTATAAAAACTAACTACTACTATTTTTAAGAACTTTTCTTTCTTTTTAATTAAAAACCTCTCTTTTCAGTACTTCTTTTTCTGTATTCATACACCATATCTTACTAAGAGAGACTTGTTTTTAGGGGCTTTTTTAAAGAAAAAAGCTAACTAATTGTTCAATGAACATTTAAAAACTTCAAAACTGTTATTTTATTGTTTTGTGTTTTCATGTTATTTGACACGTCTTTTTTTAGATAGTCACATTGAATCAAAAAAAAAATCTCAAAATTTTTATTTTGAGATTTTCTAGTATAAATATTTTCTTAAAATTACTCGGTGTTCTGGTAGTGATTTATCATACTTTTCTACCAGTTTTTCAAGTATTTCTGGCGGTTTCACTCCTACTTCTTTTTTTGATTTAAATTTAGAAACATATAAGTTATAATATTCTTCTTCTTTTATTTTTTCTTTCTCAAAAATTAAAAAATGAGTTTCATTTAACTCTGTAAAGCATATTTTTTTTCCTTTGAAAGCCCCTGATTTGTCTTCAAAAAAATCAGAAAACTCATAATACCTAAAAACGTTTTCCATATTATACAATCTCCGCAGAAAGTCCTAGCTGTAGTAACCTAGAGCATCTTGGTTCTAAATCTTTATATTCTCCAGTTTTTACTGCACACTTACCTTTGTAGTGAACTAAAACTGTACATTGTTCTGCTTGTTCTGGTGTATGCTCACACACACTTATTAAACTATCAATTACAAAATCAAAGGTATTTACATCATCATTGTATAAGATAATTTCATACTCTTTTGTTTCTTGTATTAAAACATCTAATTCTTCTTGAATTTTCTCTATTGTGCTCATCTTCCTTCTATTTTTGATATCTCAATGCTACCCAATTATTCCTTTCTATGGTTTTATATAAAGATAATCCATATTTTATTACATTGCTATCTATTATTGAAATATCTTCTTTATAAAAACCACTTAATAGTAATGTTCCTTCTTCATTTAAACTATTAATATAAGTTTCCATATCATTGAGCAAGATATTTCTATTAATATTCGCTATAATAACGTCATATTTTTTATCTATTAAAAGCTTAGCATCTCCTTGATATACATTTATTTCTTGACATTTATTTCTTTCTACATTTTCAATAGAGTTTTCATAACACCATTTATCTATATCTATAGCGTCTATGGGTTTTGCTCCTTTTATTTCTGCAAAAATGGCTAAAATTCCTGTACCACACCCCATATCAAGTACTTTTTTATCGTCCAAATCTAAATTTAGCAAATGTTGTACCATCATATGTGTAGTTTCATGATGACCTGTCCCAAAACTCATTTTAGGCTCTATTACTATATCATATCTCAAATTAGGATTCTCATGAAAAGGAGCTCTAATACTTACTAAATCATCTACTTGTATAGGTTGAAAATTTTTTTCCCATTCCGCATTCCAATTAGTTTGAGCTACTTCAGTATTCTGGTATTCAAAGATAAATTCTGGAGAGTTTAATATAAATATTTCTTCTAAAATACTCTCGTTCCAGTCCTGCTTTTGTATATATGCCGTAACCCCTTGTTCATTCTCTACAAAACTTTCAAATCCTACATTACCTAATTCTGCTATCAATATTTCAGTTGCAGGTTCTTTTGGTGTTACTTTAAAAGTATACTCTATATAAACATTATCCATCAATCTATTCCTTCTTTTTGTCTTAGTTTATTAATAAAATCAATACCACATTCTAATTTTTTAGCGATTGGCATTTTCTTAGAGATTACTCTCCAAAAAGGCATTATACTCTCTAACTTTTCTCCTTCTTTATACTTTTGATAAGCTAACTCAGTAACTATCCTTAAAAAAATACTAGTAGTTACTGGACAAGAATTATCAGCATTATTGGCTAAAGCAATATCTTTTCGCATTGTTTTTAAATCAACTTGGGCACCATAAGGAATTTCGTTAACATAACTTTCAATTATTTGAGGAGTTGCTATAAACATATTAGTTCCTTCTGAAAGATCTGCAAACCTTTTTTCTATCACCTTTTTTTGAGGTGGTTTTGCGTTATTATATTTTTCTTGCCAAGTTTTTGCCATTTTATATTGCCTCTACTATCGCTAAAAAGTCTTCTGATTTTAATGAAGCGCCACCTATTAAGCCTCCATCTACATCTGATTTCGAAAATATTTCTTTTGCATTGGCTGGTTTAACGCTTCCTCCATACAATATAGAAACTTTATTAGCTAATTCTTCATTGTATTCTTTAGCTAAAACTTGTCTGATAAAAGCGTGCATCTCCTGTGCTTGCTCTGGTGTTGCTGTTTCTCCTGTTCCTATTGCCCATACTGGCTCATAAGCTAAAGTTATTTTCGAATAATTATCTTCTAACAAATGAAACAAACTTTCTTTTAATTGCGTCTCTACAACTTCAAAGTGTTTTTCAGTTTTTCTATCTTCTAATTGTTCTCCAAAACAAAATATTACTTCTAAACTGTTAGTTAGTGCTGCATCTACTTTTTTAGCTAACATTTCACTTGTTTCTCCAAAATAACTTCTTCTTTCTGAATGACCAATAATAACAATACCTACCCCTATTTCAGTTAACATCTCTGCTGCAACTTCTCCCGTAAATGCACCACTTTTTTCTTGGTGTACATTTTGTGCAGCCACTTCAATTACTGATTTTTCGGTTCTCTTTACTGCTGTACTTAAGTTAACAAAGCTTGGCGCTATGATAACTCTTTTATCTTTTAGCTCTTGTTTTTTTAATCCTTTTTTTATTCCCTTAATTAGCTTTTTTGCTTCATCAAGGTTTTTATTCATTTTCCAGTTGCCTGCAATAATTTTGTTTCTCACGGTGTTAAGTTTTTAGTTGATTGTGTTATAGTTTTGTTGTTAAGCTTGCAAAAATACATCATTTTTTTAAGCTTTGTTCTATTTGTTTATCTGTTGATTTTGTAGCATTGAATACTTTGATTCCGCCAGTTTCATCTACCACTAAATATCTAGGAATCCAACGTAATTGAAGAAAATTAGCGAAATCTCCTTCCCATCCAGACTGCATAAAGTAATGATTTCCGCTTAAATTTAATCTTTCAATACTTTCTTTCCATTCTTCTAAAGATTTATCTAATGATAAAAACACGTAAGATGCTTGTGGATATTTTTCTTTTAATTCTAATAAATAAGGTAAACTATCTAAACAATCTTTACACCATGAAGCCCAAACATTAATTACTATTATTTTTCCTTTATTTTCTTCTAATATTTGATTAAAAGCTACCTCATTATTATTTATGTTTATAAATGTGTCGGCCAATGCTTTTTTTGAAAAGGCTGTTTCATTAGTTATACAGCTAGAATAAAGACTAGTTATTAATAGTAGTAGAATATACTTTTTCATTTGTTATTTTATTAGTTTAGCTTCAATATCTGCAACTTTAGCACTTTTAAACACTACTATTTCTTGATTGGTATTAATTAATAAAAATCTAGGTATTGTTTTTAATTTTATAAATTTTGCTATAGCTCCTTTTCCTTTTTGCGGGATATAATAATGTTGTCCTTTTAAATTCTTTAAATTTTCTAGTCCTCTTTTCCAATCATGATACGAATGATCTACTGATAGGAAAACATAATCAATATCATTATTTTTTTCTTGTAGTTTTTCTACATCTTTAAAACTATCTTGACTGTAGGGACAATAACTTGCATAAACTTGTATAAAAGTTTGTTTATTCTTATTCCTTTTTAACAATTCGTTTAAATTGATTGAATCTCTATTTATTGTTACTAACTTTTCTTCTAAAGATTCTTTTGTAAATGATTTTGGTTGAAAAACGGTACAACTTGTAAAAAATATGGTTATTAAAATTATTAAAACTTTCTTCATATTTATATTCTCTTTTTACTCATATAAATTTACTCTAGGGTCAAGCACACTATATAATATATCTACTACAATATTAATAATAATAAACAATGTTGCTATGACTAATACACTCCCCATAATTACTGGTAAATCTAAAGTATTCAATGCATTTACAATCTCTTTACCTAAACCATTCCAGTTAAAAATATACTCTACAAAAACGGCTCCTGCTAACATAGAAGCAAACCAACCTGAAATTGCAGTTATAACTGGATTTAAAGAGTTTTTTAACGCATGTTTTTTTATTACTTGATAGGTATTAAGTCCTTTTGCTTTAGCAGTTCTTATATAATCTTGACCTAATGTTTCTAATAATGAATTTCTCATTAGCTGAATTATAACTGCTAGAGGTCTTATTCCTAAAACTAGTGCCGGTAGTGTTAAATTTTTCCATTTTATAAAAACATCTTCTCCAAAATCATCTACCTCAAATAAACTACCTGTCATATTTAGATTTGTATATTTATGTAATATAAACCCAAAAAACCACGCAAATAATATTGCTGAAAAAAAAGATGGAATACTCATTCCTAATGTACTTATAACAGCTATTATCCTATCAAAAATAGTGTCTTTAAGTATAGCTGATAAAACACCTAATAATATTCCAAAAAAAATAGCTAAAGCTATAGCTGTAATGGCTAAAACTGCCGTATTAGGTAATGTTTCTGCTATTACTTCTGATACACTTTTCCCATTTTTCTGAAATGACTGTCTTAAATATGGGTATTTAACAACTAACGTTAAGTTTCCTAGATTAAATAATTTATGATAATTATACTTATTTTCACTCAAAAAAGTATAATCATCATTATTTTTACTATGTAATGATATTGGAGAAACATCATTAAGATAATATAGATATTGAGTGAAGATTGGTTTGTCAAACCCATATTTCTTTCTAATATTATCCAGTTGTTCTGTATCTTCTCTTTGGTCTAGCATCATTCTAGCCGGATCTCCAGGTAAAATATTAAATAATAAAAAGATAACTGTTACTACCCCAAACAGGGTTATAAAACCGTAGAAAAGTTTATTTATAATGTATTGGATCATTAGAAACAAAGATAAGAGAAACTCGTAAAATTGTTTACTTTTGCCTAACTTTTATAACTATTCATGACAACACAACAACTTGTAACTGAAATTAAAAGAAAGGAATCTTTTTTATGCATAGGCCTTGATGTAGACCTTACCAAAATACCTAATCATTTACTTAAAAAAGATGATCCTATTTTTGAATTTAATAAAGCTATTATAGATGCCACTCATCATTTATGTGTAGCTTACAAACCTAATACGGCTTTCTATGAAGCATATGGTTTAAAAGGTTGGAAAGCCCTTGAAAAAACTATTCGTTATATTAACGAAAATCACCCTGAAATTTTCACTATTGCCGATGCTAAACGCGGTGATATTGGAAACACTTCTACCATGTACGCCAAGGCTTTTTTTGATGATTTAGCTTTTGATAGTGTTACCGTTGCTCCGTATATGGGTAAAGATTCAGTAGAGCCTTTCTTAGCTTTTAAAGATAAACATACTATTCTTTTAGCCTTAACTTCAAACCAAGGTGCTTTTGATTTTCAAACTCAGTTAACTAACAACAAAGAGTTATATAAAAATGTATTAGCCACTTCTAAAAAATGGGCTAATTCACAAAATTTAATGTATGTTGTGGGTGCTACAAAAGCAGAATACCTATCTGAAATACGTGAAATTATCCCTAATAGTTTTCTTTTGGTTCCTGGTGTTGGCGCTCAAGGTGGTAACTTACAAGATGTATGCAAACATGGAATGAATGAAAATATAGGGCTTCTTATAAATTCATCTAGAGGTATTATCTATGCTAGTAGTGATGATGATTTTGCATTTGCTGCTGCTGAAAAAGCAACAGCTTTGCAAATAGAAATGAAAAATATATTACATAAAAAAAGCCAAGGTTAATTACTCCTTGGCTTACCAATTAATTAATTCAAACAATTATACCAATGAAAACAAAGTTGTTGGTATACGCCTGCAAAAGTAAATAGGTTTAAAAAGTTTCTTTATAGTTTTGATTTGAATTGCTTGCTTTTTGAATTAAACAATCAGGAATTACTACATCAATAAAAAAGACTGCCCTCTCGGACAGCCTCTTTCGAAATTAAAGGGGAATAATTTTTATTTTAATAAAGGATTTGAATCTACTGCTCTTGTAGGATAAGGTAAAACATAAGTAGTTTTTCCTTCTAACTTCATATCTTCCCACCTAGTCCACTCAAAAGACATTTCTAAACGTCTTTCTTCTTCAAAAGTTAACGAAGATTTTCTTGCTGCTTGTAATTCTGTTAATCTATTTGCGTTTCCTGCTTCTGCTGATACTAAGTACATTTCAGCTACTCTAGAAATTAATAAATCTGAGTTTCCTTCTGTTTTATATTTTTTTGAATAAATAAAGCCATCATTAGCTACTTGTCCTTCAAAATCAAATAAGACTTTACGAGTATCTTCTCCTTTTACTAAAGCTGTTAAATCATCAGCTGCAGCAAAACAATTCCATGACTTTGCATCAACACTCATAATCCAACCCCATTGACCTACTTCTTCAGATTTATTTCCTTTAAACATAAAGATTACTTCAGAAGCTCTTTCTAATGGATTAGTTGACAAAGAAAATTTACCGGAATTAATAACATATTCTGCTTCCACTCCTGCTGACGCTATATCTCCTTTTATCCTATAAACTCTCGCCAACAATGCAGCAGCTGCTTCTTTTGATGGAGTTTTTTGGCCAGTAACTATATCAATACTATTAAAGTTTAATGTATTTGCTTTAGCATATTTTAAATCCTCAATTATAAAGTCTATAACCTCATCCTTAGAAGAAGGAGCAATTGGTTTTCTGTCATAATTTTCATCAATTAAAGGTACTCTTTCAAACATATCATAAAGTCTTAAATAACTTAATGCTCTACAATATCTTGCTGCTCCTTTTTGCACATTATCAGCCGTTGGTACTTTTAAAACTGTATTTGCTCTATCAATACCAGCATAATAATCTGCATAAAAATAGCTTAATAAAATATCAGAAGCTGGCACTGTGTTTTCGTAAAAGTTTTTTACTTGAGACCATTGAAATTTAACAGGCTTATAATTATCACCCATTATCTCAGTGTTCATTATAGCAAAGTAACCATATTGATTTGGGTGCCTTAATTTTTTATAAACCCCAGTTAATAATTTATCTACGTCTTCTTTCGCCAAATCTGCAGTTGCAGAAAGTGATGCTTCAGAAGGAGTATCTAATTCATTACTACAAGAAGTAAGTAATAAAGAAGCGAAAAGACCTACTGAAACTATTTTCGATATTTGCTTTAACATATTTTTTACTTATTAAAATTTAACATTTAATCCAACTGAAAAAGATTTAATATTAGGAATACCTCCTAAATCAACTCCTGCTTCAATTTTACTTCCATCTGATCTATCTTGACTATTCTCCTCTGTTTGGTCTACATAGCTAGTTTCTGGATCTGCTCCTGAATAACTAGTAAAAGTAAATGGATTTACTAACTGCGCATAAATTCTTAAAGACTTAATAAAGTTCATTTTAGGATTATCTTTCAAGAAATTAAAACTATATCCTAATGTAATATTAGATATTCTTAAATAATCTGCATTTTCTAAAAACCTTGTAGATTCTCTAGTATTCCATGAAGATATTGTTGATGCTAAATGTGGTCTTGGATTAGCAGCATTTGGATTTTCTGGCGTCCAATAATCTAACATTTCTGTTATCATATTGTTTGAGTAAGAAGGAGCTCCTACAGCACCTCCATTTAAAAGGTCTCTTTTAAATAATGCATATACTTTTTTACCAATAGAATACTGTCCACTAATACCTAAATCAAATCCTTTATAATCAATTCTTGTGTTAAAACCTCCATAAATTGGAGCAATTCCCCCTTCAAAAACTTTTTTATCATCATCGTTAATTTGACCGTCCTGATTTTGATCAACATAAATCATATCACCTGCAGCCACGGTATATCCATCATTTCCATCTTTATCTTTATATGTATAACTTTCATTAGCTATTCCTGCAGCTTCTAAAATAAAGAAAGAACCTAAACTATTACCTTCTTTTACAACAGATACAAAACCAGTAGTATATTGTCCCGTTTCAGAACCTACTTTTAACACCTCATTTTTATTATAAGAAAAATTTCCTCCAAAACTCCATCTGAAATCTTCTTTCTCTATAATTCTAGCATTTACATTTACTTCAAAACCTTTATTAGAAATTTTACCAACATTAGCTAACATTGTTCTAAAACCACTTTCTTGAGGAACATTAATTCTACTTAATAAATCCTGAGTTTCTTTCTGATAGTAATCAAAATTAATATCAATCTTATTAAATAACGTCATATCAAAACCAACATTAAAATCTTCTGCTTTTTCCCAAATTAAATTTGGATTGAAAATACTAGTTGAAGCTAAACCTGGAGCTTGATCATAGTTTTCACCTGAGCCTATTAAGTTTTGACCAGACGCATAAGAAATACCTGATTGGTTACCATTATAACCAAAAGAACCTCTAATTTTTAAACTATTTATAGCTGAGACATTAAAGAAATCTTCATTTGAAACTGTCCAACCTGCTGATACAGCAGGGAAATTACCCCATCTATTATCTTTTGTAAACTTAGATGAACCATCATATCTAGTAGATAACATTAAATGATATTTAGCATCCCATGATAATTGTAACCTTGTAAAGTACGATTCTAAAGCCATAGCTTTATAATAACTACGACCTCTGTTAATCTCTCCAGCTGAAGTTAACCACTTTAAATCACTAGATGGAAAACCTTCTCCTTCAACAAATGAGTCTTCATATTCCCATTTTTGAAATGAATGTCCTCCTAATAAATTTACATTTAACTTATCATTGAAAAAGCTATCTCTAAAAGTTACCGTATTCTCTATTAAATAATCTCTATTGTTATCTGTACTATAATAACCGTAACCAGTTGGCACACCATCTCCATTTAAACCTCTTCGTGTATTTGGAGCATCATATCTATTATATCTATTACTTCTAATATTTCCACTATAAGCAGAATGCCACACTACACTCTCTACAGGCTTTACATCAAAATAAAAAGTTCCTCCTAAATTTTGCCACTTACTAGTTAACTGTCTTTCAAAAGCATATAATGGATTTCTAAAAGTGTATTCTGCTATTTTCCCATCAGCCGTATAAGGACTCACATCTGGTCTGGCTTCTAAAGCTTTTGTATACGGTTGGTATGAATTATTATCATCAACTATTGGGGTAGCTTCTGAGAATGCAAAGTTTGAGTTTATTCCAAACTTTATATAATCATTCATTTTTTGCTCCATATTTAACTTTACACGAGCAATTTTATAAGTATCCTCTTTAATAACTCCTTCTTGATCAAATAAAGAAGCAGATAAATAAGCTCTTGTATTTTCACCACCTCCAGATATGCTAAACTGATGCCTCTTTACTGCTGCATTCTCTTTTAATACTAAAGACAACCAATCTACATCATAATTACTAGTTGGTAATGGTGTTAGAGAATTAGGATCTTTTGGCCCTGCTAAAATTCCAGCAGCAATATCATTTTCATAGTTTACTCTAGCTACATCAGAAATATGTTTGTATTGTGTACTATTTAATAAACTTGGTCTTTTTACAATATTTTGAATTCCGTAAGAAGTATTCAATGAAACTTGAATCCCTTTACCGTAAGAACCTCTTTTAGTTTGAATTAAAACAACTCCATTAGAAGCTCTAGATCCATAAATTGCCGTAGAAGCTGCATCTTTTAAAACACTAATGCTTTTAATATCTTCAGGAGAAATACCTGTCATATCTTCTTGAGGAACACCATCAATAACATATAGCGCATTATTTGAAGCACTAAGTGATCCATTTCCTCTTATACTAATTTGCGTTGCATCTCCTGTTCTACCTCCTGTACTTACAATTTGTAACCCTGAAGTTGCTCCTTGTAATGCTTGAGTAACAGAAGCTACTGGCTTATCTTCTAATTGTTCAATTCCAATTGTAGAAATTGCCCCTGTTAAATCTTTTTTAGCTACTGAACCATATCCAACTACCACTATCTCTTCTAACATATCATTATCATCTTCTAATAATACATTAATAGTTGTTTGTGTTCCAACTGCTTTTTCAACAGTTTTCATTCCCACAAAACTGAACACTAAAACATCTCCCTGTTTAGCATTTATTAGATAATTCCCTTCAAAGTCTGTTTCCGTTCCATTCATGGTTCCCTTTAGGATTACATTAACCCCAGGTAATGGACCTGTACTATCAGACACTGTTCCAGCAATCTTTTTTTGTTGTGCATTTATATTTAGTAGAAAACTAAAAAATAAAAACACACAGATTACGTTTCTGTAACGTGAATTCATAAATTATTTATTTTTTATTAATTAATCAAACATAAAAGTACGAGCAGTAACCTTTTGTTAATATCTGTTTGAAGTAAACAACCTATAAATTGATGTGGAAAAACTTTTTTTAGATTTGAACAAAACCTACCCTTAACATTTTTTTAGGAAAACTGTGTTAAAGTTTGAAATTAACGTACCATTTCTAGTTATAGTATTTTTTCCTTCATTAATTTTGCTAAAAAAATCGACTTAACCCCCAAATGATTAACCCACTTATTACCTAAAAAAATGAATATATCAGTTTTTATAGTTGATGATGAAAGTCTTGCTAGAATAAGAGTTAAAAACTTAATAAATCAACACGAATCTTTAAAAATCATTGGTGATTGTGCCACTGGTAAGGAAGCTATTGAAAAAATAAACTCTTTAAATCCTGACGTGGTTTTTTTAGATATTAAAATTAAAGACATGAGTGGGTTTGACATTATTGAAAACATTACGCTACCCAAAAAACCAATCTTTATCTTTACTACAGCTTATAATGAGTTTGCTTTAAAAGCTTTTGATTATTTTGCTTTTGACTATTTACTAAAGCCTTTTAAAGATGAACGCTTCTTTTCCTCTATTGAAAAAGTTATTGACTATAAGAAAAAAGAAGAACTTTCTAATTTTCAAAATAACTTAGAAAACATTCTTGATATTGTTAAGGATAATAAAGGTATATCTGAATCTCCAATTATCAATAATAAAAAAATAAACATTAAATCAGGTAATAAAATTATCTTTTTAGATATTGAATCTATTAAATATATTTCTGCATCTGGTTATTATGTAGAAATTTTTACTGTTGATAATAAAAAGTTTTTATTAAGAGAATCATTATCTAGTATTATTAATCGGTTAAATTCCAATCTTTTTATCCGCATTCATAGATCAACTATTATTAACTCAAACTTCATAGACGAAATTATCTCTTCAAATTATGGAGAAACTGATGTAAAAATTAAAGACAATAAAATTTTTAGAGTTAGTAAAGGTTACAAAAAGGAATTTCAAGAAGCTCTTGGTGTTAAATAAACTACTTTAACTTCAATTTTTAGCAAGCCATTTAGATGAAATTTATTAGTTTTAAAAAAAATAAGCTAACATTGTTTTTTGCTATTTTCTATGCATTTATTTGCTCATTACATTTAGTTAAAGTATACTATTTAAAAAATATTGGATATCGTTACACTAATAAAAGTTGGTCTATTCTTCTTACTGATTCTCTTATTGATTATCTATTAGTAATATTACTTTTTGTAGCCATAAATAAAACTACGTTAAAACTCCTAAAGAGAAAAAAATCATGGAAACAAATAGCCTTTATTCATTTAGCTTTTTCTTTTTTAATGAGTTTTTCTATAGTACTTGGCATTTATATTTTTCATATTTCAAACGGCAACATTAAGCTTAACCATTCTATTCCAAAAGAAATTCTAAGATATACTATTAGTACTATAGATATAAACGTACTTATTTATTTTGTAATTATACTTATAATTTATTCTTACCATTACCTAAAGAAAAATGAAAAAAACGAAAAAGAGAAATCATCTTTAGAAAAACAACTTATAAAAACTAGACTAAACTTATTACGCTCTAATTTACAACCTCATTTTCTTTTTAACACTTTAAATAGTATTACTACTTTAATTGACATTCATCCTAAAAAAGCTCAAGATACTATTATTGATTTGAGTAGCTTTTTAAGAGAGCTATTAGACGCTAAAGAACAACTAACTACGGATTTATTTTGCGAATTAAATACTTTAAAAAAATATATAAATATTTTAGAGGTTCGATTTTCTGACAGTTTTTCGTTTAATACAAATATTGAAGACAAAACTATACTTAATGCTAAAGTTCCTTATTTATTATTACAACCTATTGTTGAAAACTCTGTTAAACACGGTTACTCATATAACCATACTGTTTTAACCATAGCCCTCACCATAAAAAAGAAAAATGATTTTATTGTAATTTCTATTGAAAATGATGGCCAATTACTTTCTGAAAACTTTTGCGCTAAAAAAATGAATATTGGACTAGAAAGCACTATTGAAAGGTTAAAAAGTACTTATGAAAAGTTTTATACATTTGAAATGAGAAATAATAAAAATAAAAGTGGTGTAATCACAACTATCACTTTTCCCTATATTGTTCTTAAAAAGAATACTAACATTGATTGACCAGCTAAACAGAAAAATAATCATTAATAACACACCTACTAGAATTATTTCTTTGGTTCCAAGTCAAACTGAACTTTTGGTTGACCTAGGTTTGGAGCCACATATTGTAGGAATTACCAAATTTTGTATTCACCCTAATGAGTTAAGAAAAAGTAAAACAATAGTTGGAGGAACTAAAAATATAAAAATCGAAAAAATTAAGGAACTAAAACCTGATATCATTCTATGTAACAAGGAAGAAAACACCAAAGAAATTGTTGAAATATGTGAAAAAATAGCGCCTACCCATGTTTCTGACATTTTTACTTTAGAAGATGCTAAAGGGTTAATACTACAATACGGTAAGCTATTTTCTATTCCAGATAAAGCTGAAGAAATAATTAATAAGTTAAACCATGAAATTGTTAGTTTTAAAACTTTTATTAAGAATAGACCTTACAAAAAAGTAGCTTATTTTATATGGAGAGATCCATGGATGGTGGCAGGTAACAATA
This sequence comes from Tenacibaculum sp. 190524A02b, assembly GCF_964036645.1. Lineage (NCBI taxonomy): Bacteria > Pseudomonadati > Bacteroidota > Flavobacteriia > Flavobacteriales > Flavobacteriaceae > Tenacibaculum > Tenacibaculum vairaonense. Next base: position 2,480,772 of record NZ_OZ038525.1, read on the forward strand.
CTTTTATCAACCACCTACTTTTATTAAATAAGTTTGAAAATATTTTTAGCAACCAACCTAGATATCCTCAAATAGATATTGACAATACAATACAAGCTAAGAATCCTGATCTAATATTACTATCATCAGAACCTTATCCTTTTAAAGAAAAACATATTATAGAATTGCAAGAAAAAACACATCAATCTAAAATTCTATTAGTTGATGGAGAAATGTTTTCTTGGTATGGGAGCAGATTATTAAAAGCGTTTGATTATTTTAAAAGACTAAATAATAGAATTTGATATTTCGTTATCTAAATATTTAAGCCTATTTAATTTTTCCAAAACTTTCATTGCCTTAAATGCTGACCTGTCACTCTTACATTCATCAACATATTTGTAATCATTAGCTCTTTCTACTAGTTTCCCATATCTTTCTTCAAGATGTTTCTTGTATCTATGTAGTTGATTTACTCGTAACATTTTTGTTCAATTAAACGACATATAAATATACACAATATTTTGACTAACAAGTAATTAAAATTTATTGTTTTTATATAAAAATGTATAATTTGCAATTTTTTATTGATTAATATCAAACCAAAAAGAAAAGAACCCTCATTTGAAGGTTCTTTTTTATCATATATCTTCTTATTTTATAATTTACCTTTTATCTTGTAAAGCAAAAACTCTTCTTAATAAATCAGTATTACGTAATCCCACTTTTTCTCTAATTCCTTTTTCTTCAACTGCAATCATTTTAAAAACTCCTTTTAGAGCCTCTGTAGTTACATAATCAGTTAAATCTGGATTCACCTTTTTTACAAATGGAATACTATTATATTTTGTTATTAAGTCTCCCCATATTTTATCTGCTCCAACTTTTCCAAAAGAATTTTTAATTACAGGATTAAATTTATTATATAAAGCTGTATTTGTTTTTCCTTGTAAATACGTAGTTGCAGCATTTTGTTCTCCTAGCAATATATTTTTTGCATCATTAAATGTAATTCCCTTAACAGCATTGACAAAAATTGGAGTTGCCGTTTTAACAGCATCTTCGGCTGTTCTATTAATAGCCCTTAACCCTTCATCTGCCAAAGAACTCAACCCTATTTTTCTCAACCCTTTATCCACTACCTGTAACTCTTCAGGAAGTAATATTTTCACCAATTCATTTTTATAAAAACCATCCTTAGCTGTTAATTTTGTAACCTGATGCTGAATTCCATTATCTAAAGCCTGCCTTAATCCATTTCCTATTTGATCTTGTGTTAAAACTCCTTGGTTTGGTAGCTGACTTACTACTTTTTGTAATTCTGCGCACCCAACAAATTGGAAAGCCAAAAACAGTATAATTAATTTTTTCATGTATATATTCTATTTAGTTCTTTTTTAATTTAGATACAAATACTTAAATATTGTCACTTTTATTTAAAACTATCTGTTTTTTTATCATATCCATACGGGCAATGTCTACATCCGCTTTTACAACAATACCCTCTTCTTAAATGATACTGTTCTGTAAAAACCTTATACCCTTGTTCATTTAAATAATAATCTCCTTCTTCTAACTCTATTCGTTGTCTATACATGGTACAAAAATACCAATCAATTTTTAATTTTTGATGAATTATGCTTTATTGGTAAGAATAATCGAAAAATTAATTTTTCAGCTTTATGTTTTTAGTACTTTTACCAAATTATGATTTTAGTCAAGAAAATTGAAGATAAAAGTATTGTCTGGT